>CALQCM020000061.1 GCA_943329075.2 Chitinophaga pinensis
AAACCGACCTTCGCGGTGTCGCGGCTCGGCGCGGCGCCCTCAAGCAGTGAGAGCTTGAGCTTCACCGCGGTGCCGTGCTGCGCCTCCTTCGCTTCGAGGTTCCACTGGCCCTGATCGGCACGACCATCCGGCCCCCAGCGAAAACCAATTGCGCCGTTGGGCAGCACGACCTTGCCGGCTTCGTCGAAGGCAACAGTCTTCCACTCGGGATTATTGGCCTGGCCGAATTGGTCGTTGAAATCCGAGGCGCGCACATAACGATCGGGCACCATGACGACTTCGCCGCCGGGCAGGGTGTGCTCTTTCAACATCACCAGCATCGGCATGTCAGTGTAACGGCGCACGTAGTCATCGAAGTAAGCGCTGCGCTCACCATGCGCGGGAAAATAAAATTCTTTCAGAATGACATGGCCCATCGCCATCGCCACCGCGGCGTCAGTGCCCTGCTTCGGGTGCATCCAGGTGTCGGCAAGCTTGGCAACCTCGGAATAGTCCGGCGTCACCGCCACCGTGCGCGCGCCCTTGTAGCGCACCTCGGTAAAGAAGTGCGCATCCGGCGTGCGCGTCTGCGGCACGTTGGAGCCCCAGGCAATGATGAAATGCGAGTTGTACCAATCGGCCGATTCGGGCACGTCGGTCTGCTCGCCCCAGATCTGCGGGCTCGACGGCGGCAAGTCGCAGTACCAGTCGTAAAAACTCATACACACGCCGCCGATCAGACTCAGGTAACGCGAGCCCGCGGCGTAACTCACCATCGACATCGCCGGAATCGGCGAGAAGCCGATGACGCGGTCGGGGCCGTGTTTTTTGATGGTGTAGACATTGGCGGCAGCGACGATTTCGTTAACTTCGTCCCAGTTCGAGCGCACAAAGCCGCCGAGGCCGCGCACTTTTTGATAGTCACGGCGCTTGGCATCGGATTCGACAATCGAAGTCCAGGCCGCGACCGGATCCAGCGTGAGCCGCGCCGCGCGCCAGCTTTTGAGCAGGCGGCCGCGCACCAGCGGATACTTCACGCGATTGGCGCTGTACAAATACCAGCTATAGCTGGCGCCGCGCGCGCAACCGCGCGGCTCGTGGTTGGGCATGTCCCAGCGTGTGCGCGGGTAATCGGTCTGCTGGGTTTCCCAGGTGACGATGCCGCCTTTGACGTAAATCTTCCACGAGCATGATCCCGTACAATTGACACCGTGGGTGGAGCGCACGATCTTGTCGTGCGCCCAGCGGTTGCGGTAGGCATCTTCCCAGGTGCGGTCTTCACCGCTGGTCACACCATGGCCGCCGGCAAACGATTCCCGCGGTTGGGAGAAATAAGTCAGTCGGTCGAGAAAGTGGCTCATACGGATTCCCAGAAGGTTTGAGTTGGAACTGACACGAGATAAGAATCAGGGGTTCTTCACATACGCATGGGCGCGCAGGTAGAACCACCAGTTGAGGACCAGGCACACCGCGTAGAACACCGCAAAGCCGTACATCGCAAACTGCGGCGTGCCGGCCTTGATCTGGTCGCCGATCACGATCGGCGCGACAAAGGCGCCATAGGCGGCGATCGCCGAGGTCCAGCCCAGCACCGGGCCGGCCTGGGTGCGGTCGAAAATCACGCCGATGGTGCGGAAGGTCGAACCGTTGCCGATGCCACTGGCAAAGAACAGCAGCATGAACAGGCCGAGGAACAGCGGGAAGTGCGCCTCCGGCGTGGCCGAGCCGTAGGCCTGCATCATCACGTAGCCCACCGCGACCGAGGCGAACACCATCACCGCTGAAATAATCTGGGTGACGATCGAACCACCGACTTTGTCGGAGATCCAACCGCCGATCGGCCGCACCGCCGCACCGACGAAAGGGCCGATCCACGCGTAGGCAAGCACGCTTGGTGCATTCGGGTTGTTCAGCGTGTGCTGCATGACGCCGTTGGCATCGGGCAGGTGACTGATGCCGAAAATCACCTTCATCGACAGTGGCAGCGCCATCGAGAAACCGATGAACGAGCCGAAGGTCACGATGTAGAGTGCTGTCATCGACCAGGTGTGCTTGTTACTGAAGATTTCGAACTGCTTGCTGACACCCGCCTTCATCGGACCGAAGGCCGCCAGTTTCATCACCAGCAGGGCGGCGACGATGTCGAGCGGAATTGCCACCCACATGCTGATGAGGCCGACACCGGTCGGCTTCGGCAGGTACAAATAGAGGCCGAGCATGGAAGGTATGAAGGCCAGCGTATAAAGATAAGTGATCTTGGCGAAGGCGACGATCGGATGGCCGGTGGCCGGCGAGACCGTTTTCAGATTGTTCATGCCGAACCAGCACAGGATCGCCAGCGGCACCAGCGACAGCACCCACGCAAAGCCGGCGTTTTGAATATAGGTTGGCGTGCCGGCGGCGATTTTGCCGAAGATCCAGCCGCTGTCCTTGATCAGCGTCATCGGCTCGCCGCCGAGAGTGCCGAAGATTCCCACGGTCATCACCAGCGGGATCACCACCTGCATGGTGGTGACGCCGAAGTTGCCGAGCCCGGCGTTCAGGCCCAGCGCCGTGCCCTGCAGCCGCTTTGGAAAGAAGGTGCTGATGTTGGACATGGAGCTCGCGAAGTTGCCGCCGCCCACGCCGCACCACAGCGCCATCAACTGAAACGCCCACAGCGGCCAGTCCTTGTGCTGCAACACGATGCCGGTGCCCAGCGCCGGGGCCAGCAACATCGCGGTGGTCAGGAAAATGGTGTTGCGCCCGCCGGCGAGGCGGATCAGGAACGAGGCCGGGATGCGCATCGTTGCGCCGGAGATGCCGGCAATCGCAGTCAGCGTGAACAGTTCGGCCTGGGTGAACGGGAAGCCGAGATTGAGCATCTGCACGGTGATGATGCCCCACATGCCCCAGACGGCGAAACCGCACAGCAACGCAGGCACCGAGATCCACAGGTTGCGGTAGGCAATGTGCCGGCCCTGTGCCTCCCAGAAGGCATCGTCTTCGACATCCCACTTGGCAATATCGACGGGGTTGCCGCCGTCCGCGTCAGCGGTTCGCGCCGAACCCTGCGGTGCTGGTTTGTTCGTCATGATTCGTCCTTCAGGAGAAATGCAGCGGATCGGGATACTTGCGGTTTTGTTCCACGTTCTGCGGCCGCACTTCGGTGAAGTACATCCACATCAGCGAGACCCAGACGATGCCGAACATCAGCATGAAGGCCGAGGAACGCACGCCTGTGAAATCCACCAATGCGCCGAACATGATCGGCAGAATGAAGCCGCCCATGCCACCGGCAAGGCCGACCACGCCGGACACCACGCCAATGTTGTGCGGATAGTCATCGGAGATGTACTTGAACACCGAGGCTTTGCCGATCGCAAAGGCAATGCCCATGGTGAACATGATGACGGTGAACACCGTCGCGTTGAGGCCGAGTTGAAAGGTCTTGGGGCCGCTAATGGTTTGGATGGTGAATTCGGTCTGCGGGTAAGACAGGAAGAACAGGCAGACCAGTGCAATCCACAACACCCACCACGTGATGGTATGCGCGCCGTATTTGTCGGAGAACCAGCCGCCGATGGCACGCAGCACGCCGCCGGGAATACTGAAGGCAGCCGCGAACAACGCCGCCACCCGGATGTCGAAACCGTACTCGGAAATATAGTACTTGGTCATCCACAGCGACAGCGCCACGTAGCCGCCGAACACGATTGAATAATATTGGCTGTAGCGCCAGACCGTCGGGTCTTTCAGAACGGCCAGTTGTTCTCTCACCGTTACGGTCGCGGCGCCGGTGGCGTGCGCGTCATCGGTATAGGAAAAGAACCAGAACAGAATTGCGGTTACCAGCATCATCACGGCGTAGACCTGCGGCACCATGGTCCAGCCGAAGGCCACGACGATGCTCGGGGCAATCAACTTGTTGACCGCCGCGCCGGTGTTGCCGGCGCCGAAAATGCCCATGGCAAGGCCCTGACGGTGCTTGGGAAACCAGCGCGCGCAATAGGCGATGCCGACCGTGAACGAGCCGCCCGCCACGCCGACGAACAAGCCGGTCACCAGGAACTGCCAGTATTCTGTCGCGCGCGAAATCAGCCAGATCGGAAACACCGTCGACAGCATGAGGATGAAAAACACGATGCGGCCGCCGAAGCGGTCCGTCCACATGCCGAGCGGCAGCCGGATCAACGACCCGGTCAGCACCGGCAGCGCCACCAGAATGCCAAATTGCGTTTCGTTGAGGCCGAGGTTCTGCTTGATCGGGATGCCGATGACCGCAAACATCATCCACACCATGAAACACACCGTAAATGCGGTGGTGCTGGCGGTTACCACGGACCAGCTCTTATATGTCTGAGTTGCCATCACATTCCCTCTCTCTTGAGCGCGCGAAACCGAGTTTAGACATGGGGAATCGGTGTGATTTGATCCAAATCAACATAAGATGTATTTAATTTCCATCTTTAAGGTGTCGCCTTAGAATCATGCACAACACTTAACCGGATTGAATGCGGCGAGCCGCCTTGCGCAGACCGCCGGGGACCTTCATGCGTCTGACAGGTTTTACCGACTACACTCTGCGGGTGCTCCTGTACCTGGGCGCGCACCGCGAAGGAAAACACCTCGTTACGATCGGTGATATTGCGGCCGCCTACGCAATTTCTGAAAATCACCTGATGAAGGTGGTGCACCACCTGGCCAAGGGAGGTTTCATCGCGACCACCCGCGGCAAAGGCGGCGGCATGCGTCTTGCGCGCCCGCCGGAGCAGATCAATCTCGGCGATGTTGTGCGCAACACGGAGGAAGATCTCGCCGTGGTGGAATGCTTCAGAGACGGCAACGTGGATTGCCACATCGCCGCCGATTGTGCGTTGCGCGAAACCCTTGGTCACGCCATGCAGGCGTTTCTGGAAGTGCTCGATGACAAAACCATCGCGGACATGCTGAAGCCCCAGCGTCAAATCTGAGCGGGATCTTCGGCAACGTCTGCACGTGTTGACGCGGTGTCGTATGCTGTCGTCTGGATGGTCTGCCACGGCAGGCACGTTTTGGCGAAAACCCCGCCCTCCTCTCAGGCGCCCTCATGTTCGACCAGCTTCTGACCGATCCCGCCGTCATTGGTTTTGCCACCGCCCTGGGGATCGGCCTTCTGATTGGTGCCGAGCGCGAACGGCGCAAGGGCGAGGGGCCGTCGCGCGGCCCCGCCGGCATTCGTACCTTCGCCATCGTTGCGCTGCTGGGTGCCGTCACTGCACACATTGGTGACACCATGCTGGTCGCGGTGCTGCTCGCCGGCGTCACCGGTTTTGTCTGGCAGGCTTATCACCGCCAGTCATCGGCGGATCCGGGCATCACGTCGGAAGCCGCCCTCATTCTCACAGCATTGCTGGGCGTGCTCGCCATGCAAACACCGGCCATCGCGGCCGGCGTCGGTGTCATCGTCGCCGTATTACTCGCCGCGCGCGGCTGGCTGCATTATTTCGTGCGCCACGCACTCTCCGCACAGGAGCTGCACGATTTGCTCATGCTGGCCGCGGCCATCCTCGTCATTCTGCCGCTGGTACCCGATCGCGCCATCGGCCCTTACGGCGCCCTCAATCCGCGCCAGCTGTGGCTGATCGTGGTGGTCATCATGTCGATCGGCGCGACCGGTTACATCGCGCAAAAAATTATCGGCAGCCGCTTCGGCCTGCCGCTGGCCGGATTGATTGCGGGCTTCGTTTCAAGCACAGCCGCCATCGGCGCGATGGGTGGATTGGCGCGGCACACACCGGCGCGGCGTCGATCAGCCGTGTCCGCGGCGGTATTGTCGACGGTTGCCACGATCGTACAGGCCGGCTTAATTCTGGCGGTCCTCAGCCCGGCGACGCTCGCGACGATGCGCGTGCCGCTGATCGTCGCCGGTGCCGCGGCGGCGTTGTATGGCGGCATTTTCACCTGGCTGGCCGTGCGGACCGCAGCGGATAACGATGATGCGCCTGCCGGGCGCGCGGTCAATATTGCCTCCGCTTCACTGTTTGCGGCGATCGTTGCCGTGGTGCAGATGATTGCCGCCGCCTGTGAAAGCGGTTTCGGCACTGCCGGTGTGGCTGCTGCTGCCGCCGCCGCCGGCTTCGCCGACGCGCACGCGCCCCTCGCCAGCGTCGCCTCGCTGGTTGAATCGGGCCGCCTGTCACCGCTGCAGGCGCAGATACCGATACTGCTGGCGCTGAGCAGCAACGCCGTTTCAAAAGCGGTCATCGCCGTCACCGCCGGTGGCCGCGCCTACGGCCTGCCGGTGATCGGCGGGCTCGTGCTGGTCATTGCCGCGGCCTGGCTCGGCGTGCTGATTCACTGACCGGCGCCAGCGCACTGATCTGGAGCGCGAATTGCGTTGTCGTCGCAAAAAAGTGCGCGCCTGAACCCCGAATCGCTTCAGCCGAACGTCGAAACAGCGAATTTGGGTCACCTGACGGCAATCCGGCGCTGATACTCTTTCGGGCTCGTTTTTTGCAGGCCTTATCGACAATGGAACCGACCTTGAACACCGCCGCCACCATTAACGTGCCCGCTGACGAACAGTCGCGCGCCGACCGCCGCCTGCTCGGCAATCTGCTGGGTGAGGTCATCCGCAACCAGGCCGGCCCCCCAACCTTCGACCTGATCGAACACATCCGGCGCGCGGCAGTCGACTTCCGGCGCGTTGCCGCCGTCGCGCCGCCAGGCCAAACCAGCGCCGATGCGCCGGTGGATCTGAAGGCGACACTCGACAGTTTGTCGATCGACGACACGCTGCATGTGGTGCGCGCATTCAGTTATTTCCTGCATCTGGTCAACATCGTCGACGACGCCGGCGGCGACGCACGCGATGACAACGGCGCAGCGGCGCCGGGCACGCTGGCACGCGCGCTGGTGCGCGCAAAAGAGGCCGGCATCGCCGGCGAAGAACTGGTGGCGTGGTTTGCACAGGCAGTGGTGTCGCCGGTGCTGACCGCGCATCCGACCGAGGTGCAACGCCAGAGCATTCTCGACTGCGAACGCGAAATCGCGCGCCTGCTTGCACTGCCGGCGTCGGCGAGCGCGCGCGAACCGGGACTGCGCCGCGAAGTGCTGCGCCTGTGGCTCACGGCGATGCTGCGGCTGACGCGACTCACCGTCGATGACGAAATCGAAAACGGGCTGGCCTGTTTTCGTCTCACATTCTTTGCGCAGTTACCACGCCTTTACAGCGGACTTGAGGCCTCGCTGGCAAAAATATTCAAGCTCGACAAAACACCGGCGCTGGCGCCTTTTCTGCGCGTCGGTACCTGGATCGGCGGTGACCGCGACGGCAATCCCAACGTCAACGCCACGGTACTCGAACACGCGCTGGCGACGCAGGGCCGTGTCGTCTTCGCGCATTACCTCGCGGAACTGCGGCTGCTAAGCAGCGAGCTTTCGCTGTCGGCGCGCCTGTCGCCGGTACCCGCCGAACTGCTGGCCTTCGCTGCGGCCTCGGGCGACAGCTCGCCGCACCGGCTCGACCAGCCGTACCGGCAGGCCTTGATCGGTATCTATACGCGGCTCGCCGCCACCGCCGCCGCGCTATGCGGACTGCAGGCGGCAGTGCTGGCGCCGGCGGTCAAAGCGCCCTATGCGACGGCCGGCGAATTTTCCGCCGAGCTCGATCTGATCGTCGATGCACTGGCCGCGCAGGGTGCCGCGGCACTGGCCGACGGGCGCCTGAAACATCTGCGGCGTGCCGTCGACATTTTCGGCTTTCACCTTGCCGCGATCGATCTGCGCCAGAGCTCGGATGAACACGCGGCGACGGTCGCTGAACTGCTGGCGAAAGCCGGCGTCGTTGACGATTATTCTGCGCTCGACGAGCCGGCGCGCGTGGCGCTGCTCGTGCATGAACTGTCGGGCCACCGCCCGCTGCGTTCGCCGCATCTCAGCTATTCGGCGCAAACGACCTCCGAGCTGGCGATACTCAACGTGGTTGCCGAGGCGCACCGGCGCTTCGGCCGCGAGGCCGTGCAGCATTACATCATCTCGCATTGCGAATCGGTGTCCGACCTGCTCGAAGTCTGCATCCGGTTAAAAGAGGTCGGGCTGCTGCGACCGGGCGCGCAACCGGGGCTCGACCTCGACATCGTGCCGCTGTTCGAAACCATCGCCGATCTCGGCGCCTGCGGCGACATCATGCGCGAGGCCTGCGCGCTGCCGCTCTACCGCGCCTTGATCAGCGCACGCGGCGACTGCCAGGAAATCATGCTCGGCTATTCCGACAGCAACAAGGACGGCGGTTATCTGACCTCCAACTGGTCGCTCTACAAGGCGGCCACGCAGCTCGTCGAAGTCGTCTGCCGCCAGCAGAACGTGCGGCTGCGGCTGTTTCACGGCCGCGGCGGCTCGGTGGGGCGCGGCGGCGGGCCGAGCTACGAAGCGATACTGGCGCAGCCGCCCGACAGCGTGCGCGGCATGCTGCGCCTGACCGAACAGGGCGAAGTCATCGCCAGCAAATACGCCGACCCGGCGCGCGGCCGCGCCAATCTCGAAACGCTGGCGGCGGCAACACTCGAAGCCAGCCTGCTGCCGCAACGCGTGGCGCCGGCGGCAGGTAAGCGCTACCGCGCGATGATGGAAGAATTGTCGCAGCGTTCGTTCACCGCCTATCGCGCGCTGATCCGGGAAACGCCCGGCTTCATCGAATACTTCCGCGCCTCCACGCCGCTGGCGGAAATCGCCGACCTCAATATCGGCAGCCGGCCGTCCTCGCGCAAAGTCACCAACCGGATCGACGACCTGCGCGCGATTCCCTGGGTCTTCAGCTGGAGCCAGTGCCGCCTGATCCTGCCGGGCTGGTACGGCTTCGGCAGCGCGGTCGACGGTTTTATCGCCGCGCACAGCGGCAGCCTCGAAGAACTGCAGGAGATGGCGCGCTGCTGGCCGTTTTTTCACACCATCCTCGCCAACATGGACATGGTGCTGGCCAAAACCGATCTCGGCATCGCGCGGCGTTACGCCGAACTGGTGCCCGACGTCGCGCAGCGTGAAGCGATCTGGGCGCGTCTGCGCGGCGAATGGGAACTGACGCGCCGCTGGTCGCTGGCGATCGCGCAACGCAGCGGGTTTCTCGAAAGCGCGCCGGATCTGGCGGGTACCATCCGCCACCGTCTGCCCTACCTCGATCCGCTCAATCATTTGCAGATCGAATTGTTGCGCCGCTACCGCAGCGGCGACACCGACGAGCGCACACGGCGCGCCATCCACCTGACCATCAACGGCGTCGCCGCC
Organism: Chitinophaga pinensis; assembly: GCA_943329075.2. Taxonomy (GTDB): domain Bacteria; phylum Pseudomonadota; class Gammaproteobacteria; order Burkholderiales; family SG8-41; genus PALSA-1004. The sequence continues at coordinate 9,223 of CALQCM020000061.1, forward strand.
GGATTGCGCAACAGCGGCTAAGCGATTGTCACCGCCGGCGCGCGCGATGCGCGCACAGCTTGTGCGAGATCAAACTGTCGGCGCGCAAAAGCATGGCATGATAGTCAATGAACATGCGGTGCACGCACTGCACGCATCGAACAGAAAAACCCAACGGCTGGCAGCATAGGCGGAACGAAAGATGCCCACACGCGCGAACTATCTGGAACGGCTGCAGCTGCCGAAAAAATGTTTTGCCATGATCCTGGCGGGCGGCCGCGGCAGCCGCCTCAAACAACTCACCGAACGGCGCGCCAAGCCGGCGGTGTTTTTCGGCGGCAAATTCCGCATTGTCGATTTCGCGCTGTCGAACTGCCTGAACTCGAACATCCGGCGTATCGGCATGGCGACGCAATATAAATCGCACAGCCTGCTGCGCCACATCCAGCGCGGCTGGTCGTTTCTGAAGACCGAACTCAACGAGCACATCGACCTGCTGCCGGCGCAGCAACGCATCACCGAGGAAGCCTGGTATCGCGGCACCGCCGACGCCGTGTATCAGAACATCGACATCATCCGCGACGACAATCCGGAATACATCCTCATCCTCGCCGGCGACCACGTCTACAAGATGGACTACGCGCAGATGCTGGCGTATCACGTCGAGCGTGGCGCGCAATGCACGGTGGCCTGCATCGAGGTGCCGCTCAAGGATGCGCAGGGCTTCGGCGTAATGGCGGTCGACCCCTCCGACCGCATCACCGATTTCGTCGAGAAGCCGGCGCATCCGCCGGCGATGCCGGGCAATCCCGACGTGGCGTTAGCGAGCATGGGCATCTACGTCTTCAACGCAAAATATCTGTACGACGCGCTGGAACGGGATCTCGCCGATCCGGCGTCGAGCCACGACTTCGGCAAGGACCTCATCCCGCACGCGGTCAGGGAAGGTGTCGCCGCCGCGCATCACTTCAGAGACAGCTGCGTGGCCAAAGACCGCGAGGCCGCCCCCTACTGGCGCGATGTCGGCACGCTTGATGCGTACTGGGAGGCGAACATCGATCTGACCGCCGTGCAGCCGACGCTCGACATGTACGACACCAGCTGGCCGATCTGGACTTATCAGGAGCAGCTGCCGCCGGCGAAATTCGTTTTCAACCGCAATGACCGTCGCGGCATGGCCGTCGATTCGCTGGTCTCCGGCGGCTGCATCGTCTCGGGTTCGCACATCGACCGCTCGCTGCTGTTTTCACGCTGCCGCATCAATTCGTATTGCGAGCTGCAGGAGTCGGTGCTGTTGCCGGGCGTCGTCGTCGGCCGCCACTCGCGTTTGTCGCGCGTGATCGTCGATCGCGGCGTGGTCATTCCGGAGGGCACCGTGGTCGGCGAGGATCCGCTGGCGGATGCCAAACGGTTCGAGTGCACGCCGAATGGCGTCACACTGATTACCCAGGAAATGCTCGACCGCCAGCGCTGAAAACGCCGCGCCTCAGGCGCGGCCGGCTTCACGCATGATGCCGGCAAGCTGCGTCCAGCGCGGATCCACCAGCAGCGCTTCAACATTCAGCGACAGTTTGCGCCGCCAGTTCGGATATTCGCGATGCGTGCCGGGGATATTCACCGGCGCGGTTTCGCCGGTAATGTCATCGAGCTGCACCGCGGCCAGCATGGCGTTGCTGCGCGCGATCACGCCATGCAGTGCCGCCGTGACCAGCCCCGCATCGGCAGCGTCCGCCGGCGTCAAGCCGCAGTCGGCAAGCAAGCGCAATAATCCGTCGCGCTCGGCATGGCGGCGTTGCGTTTCTTCATCGCCTTGCTGCGGCGTCGGGTACATGCCGAGGGCGGCGCGGCGTTCGATGTCGCCGCCCTGCCAGTACTCGTGCAGCGGCGGCATGTCGTGCGTTGCCACCATGGCCAGCGCCTGACGCGGATATTCGCCCGGGCCGCAGAAGCGACCGTCGCCGTGCCAGTGTCGTTCGTAAATGAGCACGCGGTAGGACAGAAAGCCGCGCTCGCGCAGCGCCTCGCGCAATCCGTCGGGCACCGAACCGAGGTCTTCGCCGATCACCATGCAGCGCTGGCGTTCGCTTTCCAGCGCGACGATCGCCGCCAGCGCGTCGAAGTGATTGCGCACATAACCGCCAGCGGTGCCGCTCATGCCCGCGGGTATCCAGAACAGCCGCGTCAGTGCCATCACGTGATCGATGCGCAGCGCGCCGGCATCGCGCATGTTCGCCGCCAACAGCCGGCGCAGCGGCGCGTAGCCCTGCTGTGCCAGCTGGCGCGGATTCCACGGCGGCAGCCCCCAGTTCTGGCCCTGCCGGTTGAGCAGGTCGGGCGGCGCGCCGACGCTCATGCCGCGCGCGAACAGCGCGGGATTGCCCGCTGTTTCCGCGCTGTCGTGCGCGGCGCCGACGGCGAGATCGCGATAAAGCCCGATGCGCATGCCGGTGGCGCGCCCGGCTGCCGCCGCGCGCTGCAACTGCAGCGCCGCCTGCCATTGCAGATAATTTTGGAATTCGACGCTTTCGGCACCGGGTATCTGCGCGTGCAGTTTGCCGGCCTCGAATTCGGCAAAACGCGCCAGCGTTTCGCCGCCGCCTTCGCGAAAGGCGCGAAATTCCGCACCGCGCGCGCTGCTCATGGCGACTTCGCGCTGCAGAAAATGCTGGAACAGGCGCGCCAGTACCGGCAGCTTCAATGCCGTCACCGCCGCGTAATCGACCAGCGGTGCGGCGCGCGCCGCCCGCAGGCGCGCCTGCAATTCCGCTGCGGCCACCATCGCCTGCGCCTCGGCGCAAGCGGCGTAATCGGCCACCGCCTCGACGTCGATGTAAACGGCGTCGAGAAATTCGCGTGAACTCGGCGCGTAGGGGCTGGCTTCATCGGGCTGCGCCAGATGCCGCGCGTGCAGCGGATTGAGCCCGATGAACGCAGCGCCGGCACGACCGGCGGCGGATGCGAGCAAGGCAAGATCACCGAAATCGCCGATGCCCCAGTTGCGCGCTGAGCGCAGCGAATAGAGCTGCACGGCCAGGCCCCAGTAACGGTTGCCCTGCTCAAGCTCGCGCGCCACGTAACAACGCGCCGGCGCGACGATCAGCGTCGCGGCACAATTCAATTGTGGCAGGCGCAGCCGGTGATATCCGGTTGGCAAATCGGCCGGTAGCGGCAGACTGAATCGCGTGTAGTGCCGTTCACCGACGTCACGCGTGTCGATCTGTGCGAGCCCGGCCACGCCGGTTTCGCCGCGCCGCAGCTCGCCGCTTTCAAGCGCTATTTCCCACACCACGGTCTGCGCGCCGTCCGGTGCCGCGAGGGCGATCGCCACCACCAGTGCCTCGCCCTGCCGCAAGACCAGGGACGGCGGCAACGGTGTCAAAAAAGATTCGTCCGCGATTGCATCAAGATGGGTTTGCGCATCGCACGCCGGATCAAAACCCAGCCCTTCAAGCAAGGCGCGCGCGGTCGCTTCGTGGAGTTGACGGTGTATGCCGAGACCGTCCCAGTATTCGTGTTCGATGCCGGCGACAGCGGCAAGCCGGCCGAGGGTTTCGTTCATGCGCGGCCCGGTGCCGAGGTGAACACCTGCAGGCCATGCGCCGGCAATGTTACTTGCGCGCCGGCGAGCCCTGCCGCCAGCGCCGGCTGTGTGCTATCGATCTCAAGTAGCCAGCCCGCCGCCAGCGCCGGCGGCAACACGAAAGCCAGGTCTGCGTTGCCGGCGTTCATCAACACCAGCACGGCGTGTTCCTGAGGGTGATCGCGGCCGAAGCGAAAACCGAAGCAGCGGTTGCTGCCGTCCTCCCACTGCGCACGCGTCATCTCGTTGCCATCACGCGCCAGCCACAGGATGTCGCACTCTTCCAGCGCGGTCGGCGAACCGTCGAACCAGCCGGTGCGCCGCAGCGCCGGATGCCGCCGGCGCAACGCCAGCAAGCGCGCGGCAAAAGCACATAAATCCGCATCACCCGCCGACCAATCGAGCCACGACAGCGCGTTGTCCTGACAATAAGCGTTGTTGTTGCCGTGCTGGCCGCGCCCGAGTTCGTCACCGGCCACCAGCATCGGCACGCCCTGTGCGAGACAGAGCGTGGCGAGCAGCACGCGCTGGTGGCGCGCCCGCAGATCGTTCACCTCCGGATCCGTGCTCGGTCCCTCGACGCCGCAGTTGATGCTGCGGTTGTTGTCGTTGCCATCGGCATTGGCCTGGCCGTTGGCTGCGTTATGTTTGTGTTGATAAGAAACCAGATCAGCCAGTGTGAAGCCGTCGTGCGCGGTGACGAAGTTGATGCTGGCCTGCGGCGCGCGACCGCTGTGGCGAAACAGATCGCTGGAAGCCGTGAACCGCGCGGCGAATTCGCCGCAGCCGACCGCGCCGGTCAGCCAGAAGCCGCGTGCGGCGTCGCGAAAGCGGTCGTTCCACTCGGCGAATCCGGCGGGAAAACGGCCCGTTTCGCAGGTCGCGATGTCCCACGGTTCGGCGATCAGTTTGACGCCGGCCAACAGCGGGTCCTGCCGCAGCGTGTCGAGAAATGCGGCGCCCGCATCGAAGCCGCCATCCTCGCGCGCCAGCGCGGTGGCGAGATCGAAACGAAAACCGTCGACATGCATCTCGGCCACCCACCAGCGCAGCGAATCCATCACCAGTTGCAGCACGCGCGGATGCGCGACGTTCAGCGTATTGCCGCAGCCGGTGACGTCGTCGTAGCAGCGTCCGTCGCGCAGCCGGTAATAACTGGTGTTGTCGATGCCGCGAAAAGCCAGCGTCGGCCCCAGTTCGTCGGCTTCGGCGGTGTGGTTATAGACGACGTCGAGTATCACTTCGATGCCCGCTGCGTGCAGCGCTTTGACCATGTCGCGGAACTCGCGCGCGGGATCGGCACTGGATGCGTAACGCGCCGCCGGCGCAAAAAAACCGATGCTGTTGTAACCCCAATAGTTGACCAGCCCGGCGCGCGCCAACCGGTGTTCGTCGATGAACTCCTGCACCGGCAGCAGTTCGACCGCGGTCACGCCAAGCCGCTGCAAATGCTGTATCGAGGCGGGATGCGCAAGGCCGGCGTAGCTGCCGCGCAGTTCTGCCGGCAGCGCGGTGTTGAGTTTGCTGTAACCCTTGACGTGGGTTTCGTAAATCACGCTGTCGGCCAGCGCCGTGTGCGGCGCGCGGTCGCCGCTCCAGTCGTAGTCCGGCCCGACGACGCGGCACTTCAGCATCGATGCCGCGTTGTCGCGCGTGTCGAATGAAAGATCGGCGCCGGCATGCGCGGTGTCATAACCATAGTGCGCATCGCTCCAGCGAAACGCACCGGCAAAGGCGCGCGCATACGGATCGAGCAACAGCTTGTGCGGATTAAAGCGCAGCCCGCGCGCCGGCGCGTAGGGGCCGTGCACGCGATAACCGTAGACGAGTCCGGGTTGCGCGCCGGCCAGATAACCATGCCAGACCTGGTCGGTGCACGAGGGCAGCGCCATGCGCGACACTTCCTGCAGCGTCGCCGCATCGAACAAACAGAGTTCGACGCGTTCGGCCTGCGCGGAAAACAACGCGAAGTTCACGCCGCGGCCATCCCACGTTGCGCCGAGGGGATGGTTGTGGCCGGCCTCCAGCTCTGGCGCGGCGCTCATGCCGGCTGCCAGGCGAACATCACGCAGGCCAGCGGCGGCAGCGTAATGCTCAGGGACTATGCACGGCCGTGGCAGGGGGCGGCGATGGCATTGATCCCGCCGCCATTACCGAGGTTGGCGCCGCCGTACCAGCCAGAGTCAGTGTTGACGATCTCGCGGTAATGACCTTCGCGCGGCACGCCGATGCGATAACCCTGCCGCGGCAGCGGTGTGAAATTGCAGACGACGATGACCAGCGCATCGTCGCTGCGACCGCGCCGCGCAAACGCGATGACACTCTGGCTGCGGTCGGAAAAATCGATCCACTCGAACCCGCGCGGCTCGCAATCGCATTCGTGCAGCGCCGGCGTGGCCCGATACGCCCGGTTGAGATCGCCGACCAGCCGCTGCACGCCGCGATGCTGGTCATTGTCGAGCGCGCCCCAGTCGAGCTGGCCGTCGTGGCTCCATTCGGCCTGCTGCGCGAATTCGCCGCCCATGAACAGCAGCTTCTTGCCCGGGTGCGCCCACATGAACCCATAGTAGAGGCGCAGATTGGCGAACTGCTGCCAGCGATCGCCCGGCATCTTCGCCAGCAGCGAGCCTTTGCCGTGCACCACCTCGTCATGCGACAGCGGCAGCACGAAATTTTCGTTGAAGGCGTAGATCAGGCCGAAGGTCAGTGCGTCCTGATGATGGCGGCGGTGCACCGGATCACGCCGCATGTATTCGAGCGTGTCGTGCATCCAGCCCATGTTCCACTTGTAGTGGAAGCCCAGACCGCCCTCGCGCACCGGCCGCGAGACCTGTGGCCACGCAGTCGATTCTTCCGCCATGACCGTGGCATCAGGCCGGTTGGCGGCGATCAGCGCATTGGTTTCGCGGATGAAGGCGACGGCCTCGAGGTTCTCGCGTCCGCCGTCGGCATTGGGTATCCACTCGCCCTCGCGCCGGCTGTAATCGAGATAGAGCATGGAGGCCACCGCATCGACGCGCAGTCCGTCGACGCCGTAACGCTCGAGCCAGAACAACGCGTTGGCGGCGAGAAAATTGCGCACCTCGTTGCGGCTGTAGTTGTAGATCAGCGTGTCCCAGTCGGGATGCAGGCCCTGGCGCGGATCGGCGTGTTCGTAGAGGCTGGTGCCGTCGAAGCGCGCCAGCGCATGGGCATCGGCGGGAAAATGCCCGGGCACCCAGTCGAGTATGACGCCGATGCCGGCGGCATGAAAACGCCGCACCATTTCGGCAAAGTCGGCGGGCGAACCGTGGCGTGCCGTCGGCGCGTAGAGCCCGGTGGTCTGATAACCCCACGAGCCGTCGAACGGGTGCTCCATCACCGGCATGAATTCAACATGCGTGAAACCGGTTTCCTGCACATAGGCGAGCAGGCTGTCGGCCATTTCCAGCCACGTCAGCATCTGGCCGTCGGCGTGGCGGCGCCAGGAGCCGGCGTGCACTTCGTAAATCGAAACAGGACGATCGCGCGCGGCCGACGGCCGTGCGGCGCCCGCACCGGTCTCCACCTCGGGCGCCGCCCCCACCAAGGACGCCGTTGCCGGACGCAATTCGGCGGCAAATGCAAACGGGTCGGCCTTCAGCGGCAACAATACGCCCTGCGCATCACGGATTTCGTACTTGTAGCGCGCGCCCGGCCGCACCCCGGGCAAAAAGATTTCCCAGATGCCGCACTCGCGCCGCCGCCGCATCGGATGGCAACGCCCGTCCCAGTAATTGAAGTCACCGACCACCGCAACACGGCTGGCATTCGGCGCCCACACCGCGAAGGCGTAACCGGCAACGCCGAGCAGTTCCTGCGCGTGTGCACCGAGTTTTTCGTAGACGCGCAGGTGTTTGCCTTCGGACAACAACCAGACGTCGATGTCGCCCAGCACCGGTGGAAAACGGTAGGGGTCTTCAATCTCGACGATCTGCGTGCCCCAGGTCACGCGCAGGCGGTAGTCAAAGCGGCTGTGACGGCGCGCGATGCGGCCTTCAAACACGCCGTCGGCATGGACCTGCGCGAGCTTCGCCACGCTGTGCGCCGTCGCCGTGTCGATGACCTCGACGCGTGACGCGCCCGGCAGCACCGCACGCACCACCAGCGCGCCGTCGCTCACATGCATGCCGAGCACGGCGAACGGATCGTCGTGGCGCGCCGCCGCCAGTGCCGCGGCGTCGGCGTGGGTCAACATGGCCGGCACTCAGTCTGGCACATCACAAATCGAGCGGTCGCACGCCCCAGATATTGTCCGCGTACTCGCGTATGGTGCGGTCGCTGGAAAACGGCCCCATGGCGGCGATATTGCGTATCGTCATCGCCGTCCAGGCATCGGGGTCGGCATACAGGGCGTCGACGCGGTCCTGCGTCGCCACATACGGCGCGTAGTCGGCGAGCAGCAGATAATGGTCGCCGTGATCGAGCAGCGACTGCACGATCGGGTGGAAGCGACCGGGCTGATCGGGCGAAAACACGCCGGCGGCGATCTGGTCGAGCACCTGTTTCAATTCGGCATTGGCGGCGTAGATGTCGCGCGGGTGATAGCCGCGCGCGCGCAACGCCTGCACTTCTGCGGTCAGCAGTCCGAAGATAAAAATATTATCGGCGCCGACCGCATCGCGGATTTCGATGTTGGCGCCGTCCTCGGTGCCGATGGTCAGTGCGCCGTTCAGCGCGAGTTTCATGTTGCCGGTGCCCGAAGCCTCGGTGCCCGCGGTCGAGATCTGCTCGGACAGATCGGCCGCCGGAATGATGAGGCCGGCGACCGACACGCCGTAATTCGGCACGAACACCACCTTCAGACGGTCGCCGATGCGCGGGTCGGCGTTGATCGTCGTCGCCACGTCGTTGATCAGCTTGATGATCAGTTTTGCCATGAAATACGCCGAGGCCGACTTGCCGGCGAAAATCACGGTACGCGGCTGCCAGTCGCGGTCGGGCTCGGCAATGATGCGGTTGTAGCGCGTGATGACATGCAGCACGTTGAGCAGCTGGCGCTTGTATTCGTGAATGCGCTTGATCTGCACGTCGAACATCGAATCGGGCCTGATGACAACACCGGTCGCGCGTTCGACAAAAGCCGCCAGGCGCTGCTTGTTGGCGATTTTCGCCGCCTGCACGTCGGCAATGAAGGCCGGTTCGGCGGCACGCTCGCGCAGCTGTTCGAGCAGTTCGAGCTGCGTGCGCCACTGCGGACCGATCACGCGGTCAATGAGGCCGGACAGCGGCGGATTGGCGAGCGCCAGCCAGCGCCGCGGCGTGATGCCGTTGGTGCAGTTGACGAAGCGGTCTGGAAACAGGCGGCTGAAATCGGCGAACACCATGTCCTTGAGCAGTTGCGAATGCAGCCTGGAAACGCCGTTGACCTTGTGGCTGGCCACCACCGACAGATGCGCCATGCGCACGCGGCGGCCGCCGGACTCGTCGATGATGGAGACCCGCCGCAGCAGTTCGTCGTCGCCGGGATGGTTTTGCCGCACCTCGTCGAGAAATTTTTCGTTGATGTCGTAGATGATCTTCATGTGGCGCGGCAACACGCGCTCGAGCATGCCGACCGGCCAGGTTTCAAGCGCCTCCGGCATCAGCGTATGGTTGGTGTACGAAAAAATGCGCGTGCACAACCGCCACGCCAGTGTCCACGGAATCTGGTGCTGGTCAACCAAGAGGCGCATGAATTCCGGGACGGCGATCGCCGGGTGCGTATCGTTGAGGTGGATCGCCACCTTGTCGGCCAGCTGCTGCACGCCGGAGTAGCTCTTGAAATAGCGGCGCAGCAGATCCTGCAGCGAGGCACTGACGAAAAAATATTCCTGGCGCAGGCGCAGCTCGCGGCCGCGCTCTGTGCTGTCGTCGGGATAGAGCACGCGCGAGACGTTCTCCGACTGGTTCTTGCGTTCGATCGCCGCGGTGTAGTTGCCCTGGTTGAATTGCGTGAGGTCGATCTCCTCGGTGGCGGTCGCCGACCACAGGCGCAGCGTGTTGACCATCGGCGTGCCGCAGCCCGGCACGATGGTGTCGTAGGCCATCGCCAGCACGTTGTCGGTGTCGACCCACACCGCCTGCCTGCCGCGGGATTCAACGCGGCCGCCGAACTGCACGGTGTACTTGACCTCCGGCCGCACGAATTCCCACGGATTACCAGCCACCAGCCAGTGGTCCGGATATTCGATCTGGTTACCGTCCTTGAGGCGCTGCGCAAACATGCCGTATTCGTAGCGGATGCCGTAACCGAGGCTGGGCAGACCCAGCGTGGCCATCGAGTCGAGAAAACAGGCGGCGAGGCGGCCGAGGCCGCCGTTGCCCAGCGCGGGGTCGGGTTCGAGCGCGTCGAGTTCGTCGAGATCAAGCCCCAGGCCGCGCAGCGATTCAACGCATTGCTCGTGCAAGCCGAGCGCGATCAGCGCGTTGGAGAGCGTGCGCCCCGGCAGAAACTCCATCGACAGGTAATAAATCCGTTTCGCATCCTGCTGGTAGGCGCGGCGCGTGGTGTCCATCCAGCGCTCGATCAGGAGGTCGCGCACCGCCATCGACAGCGCGTACAACCAGTCCCGCTGCGATGCGGCAACCGCATCCTTGCCGACGGTATAAACGAGGTGGTGCGAGATCGAATCGCGCAACGAGGCGATCCCGCTTTCGAGCGCGCCATTGCCGGCGGCGCGCGCCGTGTTTGCTTGAGTGTTCATCGACGGGCCTGATTAAACGAGCAGTCATTGTAACGTTCTGCGGTGCAGATCGATTGCATTGCCGCGACAGCGGCCAACGCAACCGGTAAATGATGCAATGATCGTGCCACCCGCTTGAGCACATCGCGCACTGCGGGAACCAGGCTTGTGCGCCGGCCGGCCGCCGCACGGCCTCAGGCCTGCGGCCGCAACTCCCGGTAAAGTTCCAGGTAACGGCGGGCCGACGCTGCCCAACCGAAATCCTGGCGCATGGCGTTGGCGCGCAAGCGTGCCCAGCTTTTGGGCTCGCGCCAGGCGACCAATACCCGCTGCAGTGCATCGCGCAGCCCCGCCGCGGTGGCCTCGGCAAACACGAAGCCGGTGGCACTGCCGGCGGCGACATGGGCGGGACTGACATCACACACCGTATCGGCCAGCCCGCCCACCCGGCGCACCAGCGGCAGACTGCCGTAGGCCAGCGCGTAGAGCTGGGTCAATCCGCAGGGTTCGAAACGCGACGGCACCAGCACCACGTCGCTGCCGGCGATGATACGGTGCGCGAGTGCTTCGTCGTAACCGATGCACACGCTGACGGCGCCGCGGTGCGCTGTCGCCATAGCGCGCAGTTGTTTTTCCAGTGCCGCCTCGCCGCTGCCCAGCACCACCAGTTGTCCGCCACCCGCCAGCATCGCGGGCAGCGCCTCGAGTACCAGATCAATGCCTTTTTGCGCGGTCAAACGGCTGACGATGCCGAACACAGGTCCGTCGCCTTGGGTAAGCCCCAGTTCGCTGCGCAGCGCGGTCTTGCAGGCGCGTTTGCCGGCGGCATCAGCCGTGCCATAGTGCGCGGTGATATGCGGATCGGTTTGCGGGTTCCAGTGCGCGGGGTCAACCCCGTTCAATATGCCGGTCAGCACGCCGCTGCGCGAACGCAGCAGGCCGTCCATGCCAAAACCAAATTCCGCTTGCTGGATTTCGCGTGCATACGACGGGCTGACCGTGGTGATGCGGTCGGCGTAATGCAAACCGGCCTTCATGAAATTCACTTTGCCGTAAAACTCCAGCCCGTAAATCGAAAAGAAATTTTCCGGCAGCGCCAGTGCGCCAAAGGTCTCGCCCGGAAATTCGCCGTGAAAACCGAGGTTGTGCACGGTGAAGATGCTGCCCGGGCGGTCGCCCCCGCGCGCCGCCAGATACGCGGGCGCGAGGCCGGCATGCCAGTCATGCGCGTGCACGATATCGGGCCGCCAGCCGTCAATCGAGCCGTCGGCAAATCGCGCCGCCACCCAGCCGAGCAGGGCAAAACGCAGATGATTGTCGGGCCAGTCCTGGCCGGCGGCATCGACATAGGGGTTGCCGTCGCGTGCAAACAATTTCTCTGCTTCGATCAGATAGGCGGGCACGCCGTCAAGTGTGCCGCGCAACACCCGCAACTTTGTCGCCGCAAGCGGCGCCGTGAATTGCGCGACCGCCTGCAAATCGGTGGCGGCACGCGTGATTGCCGGAAAGGCCGGCAACAAGAGTCGCACATCGGCGCCCAGCGCGCGCAGCGCAGCCGGCAGCGCCGCGTTGACGTCGGCGAGGCCGCCGGTCTTGAGCGCGGGGAAAACCTCCGTGCTGACGTAAAGGGCGCGCATCAGTTTTTTCCGTGGTCCGCTGCCCGCTTAGCGAATCAGCAGGTTCTTCAACGTGTGCAGATAAATCTGCGGCAGCTGCGCCAGTTCATCGACGCGGATGCATTCGTTGATCTTGTGGATGCTGGCATTGGTCGGCCCGCATTCGATGACCTGCGGGCAGATGTCGGCGATGAAACGGCCGTCGGAAGTACCGCCGGTGGTCGACAGCTCGGTGTCGATGCCGGTGACGGTTTTGATCGCTTTCGCCACCGCATCAACGAGGTCGCCGCGCGGCGTGATGAAGGGCCTCCCGTCATAACTCCACGCGAGCTCGTAGGGCACGCCGTGTTTGTCGAGGATGCCGTGCACGCGCGTCTGCAGGGTTTCGAGCGAACTCGCGGTTGAAAAACGGAAATTGAATTTGATGTGCGCGTCGCCCGGGATCACGTTGTTGGCGCCGGTGCCGGCGTTGAAGTTCGAGATTTGCCAGGTTGTTGGCGGAAAATATTCGTTGCCTTTGTCCCACTCGGTTTTCGCCAGCTCGGCGATCGCCGCGGCGACGACGTGGATCGGATTGGTCGCCAGATGCGGGTAAGCGACGTGGCCCTGCGTGCCTTTCACCGTCAATCGGCCCGACAGCGAACCGCGGCGACCGTTCTTGATCATGTCGCCGGTTTTTTTCACCGCGGTCGGTTCGCCAACAATGCAGTAATCCATCTTGATCTTGCGCTCGCGCAGCGCCTCGACCACGCGCACCGTGCCGTCGATGGCCGGGCCTTCTTCGTCTGAGGTAAACAACACGGCCAGCGAACCGGGGTGGTCCGGATGCTGTTCGACAAATTCGACGAGTGCCGTGACAAACGCTGCCAGCGAACTTTTCATGTCGGAGGCCCCGCGACCGTAGAGCACGCCGTCGCGGATGGTCGGCTCGAACGGATTGCTGTCCCATTGCTCGACCGGCCCGGTTGGCACGACATCGGTGTGGCCGGCGAAACAGACCAGCGGTTGCGCGGTGCCGCGGCGCGCCCACAGGTTGTCGACGCCGCCCATGCTGATTTTCTCGCAGACGAAGCCGGCCGGTTCGAGCAGCTCGATCAACAGGTCGAGACAGCCGGCGTCTGCGGGCGTAACCGAAGGCCGCGCGATCAGTTGTTTGGCGAGTTCCAGGGTATCAATGGCCACGATGGGAGCTTTCTTCAACGGGTGAACCTCGGATCTTAACAAATCCGCCTCTCCGCACCGCGCATGCCCGCCATAAACAAATATAGAATAGGCAAAAACCGCGTCGCATCGCCGTCTGGCGACCGCAGCTCACGAGGAGATTTTCAGTTGACCGCTCTGCTGGTTTCGCACCGCTTTCGCAGCGTCTATGGCGACGCCTTCGTCGCCGCGGCGAAGGCGCGCGGCATCGCCCTCGAATTGCTGGTGCTGCCCGACGACCCGGAGGCGCGTCTTGCCGATGACGTCGCCGCGCGCGCCGAGGTCGCCTACTTCAGCAGTGACGTCTTCCCGCAATTCGGCAAACCGTTTTTTTCGGCAACGCGCAAAGCCGCCGGCCTCCGGTGGCTGCACGTCTTCAATGCCGGCGTCGATCATCCGGTGTTCGCCAGCATCCTCGAACGCGGCGTACGCCTGACCACGTCGTCGGGCACCGCCTCGACGCCGATCGCGCAGACCGCGATTGCCGGCATGCTGCACTTGACGCGCGATGTCGCCGGCCAGACCGTCCTCGTTTACGGCTTCGGCAAGATCGGTTCTGAAATCGCGCGGCTGGCGCGCCTGCTCGGCATGCGCGTAATCGGCATGCGACGCAACGCGCAGCCGCATGAACACGCCGACGAAATGCACACGCCGGATCAACTGCACGCCATACTGGCACGCAGCGACTGGCTGGCACTGGCCTGCCCGCTCACCCATGAAACGCGCGGCGTCATCACCGCCGCAGCCCTGGCGGCAATGCCGCAGGGCGCGCGCGTGGTCAACATCAGCCGCGGCGAGGTGATCGACGAGCCGGCATTGATCGCGGCGCTGGAAAAAAAACATCTAGGCGGCGCCTATCTCGATGTGTTTGCGCAGGAGCCGCTACCGGCCGCATCGCCGCTGTGGGAGATGCCGAATGTGCTGGTCACGGCGCACGACGCCTCGACCTCCGACGCCTACGATCCGCGCATCAATGCGCTGTTCCTCGACAACCTTGCACGCTGGCAGCGCAAGGAACCGCTGCTCAACGAGGTCACGCAACTATGATCACACGCACCGTCTT
>CALQCM020000062.1 GCA_943329075.2 Chitinophaga pinensis
GGAGGTTTCCAGCTCTTCGTTGGCCGACTGCAGTTCTTCGTTGGTGGATTGCAATTCCTCGTTGGTGGATTTGAGTTCCTCGTTGGAGGCCTGCTGCTCTTCGCTGGTGGCTTGCAGGTTCTCCTTTGAATAGGCCAGTTCGCGCTCCAGCGCTTCAATGCGTATGCTTTCGATCGAGGCGGCGGCACTGCGTTTGCCGCGTCCCGCTTTGGCCGGAGCCGCTTTGCCGGCGGGTGCGGCGGGCCTGGCCACGTCCTCAAAGGTGATGAGGAGCAGGTTCTCGCCGCTTTTTTCCCGCGGCAAGGCGCGGACGGTGAACCGCACCATGGTGAAGCCCCCATTGGTCTTCACCGAGACTTCACGGCTCAGCGTCGGCTCCGCTTGTGCGGCGGCCGCGTTGATGGCAACACGCAGATCCAGTTGCAGGCCCTCGCGCGCCATGGCGACGACGTTGGCGCTCATCGGGCCGGGGGCCGGACGCAGGTAGCGTCCAGTGTCGCCATGCACATGCAGAATGTTGCCCTGTCTGTCGGTGGTCACCGCCGCCGGCGCGTAGTACTTCAGCAAGACGTTCGTACTGAGCGCGGCGACGTTGCCAGCGCGGCTGACATTGGCTTTGCCGGTCGCCACGGCCTCCGCGTTGTGACTCGTGCGCTCAGCCCGGTCGTCGTTCCAGGTCAAGTCGGTGTTGGCTCTGATGTCGGGCGCGGCCAGGGCGTGGTTGACCCGGTAAAACTTCCACTTGCGGTCGATGGTCGTAAACAGGTCGGGGCGGTTGGTGATGCTCTCCGAGGTGGACAGGAACAACACGCCGTTGGGCCGCAAGGCATAGTGGAAGTTGGGAATAATGCGGTTTTGCGATTCTGTTTCGAGATAGATCAGCAGGTTGCGGCAACTGAGCAGATCGAGCTTGGTGAAAGGCGGGTCCTGGATGATGTTCTGCACGGCGAACACCACCGCGTCGCGGACGTCTTTCTTCACCTTGTAGCCGGTGTCGTCCTTGGTAAAGAAGCGGCGCAGGCGTTCCGGCGTGATGTCCTGGGCGATGTTGGGCGGATAGTGACCGGCCCGCGCCACGGCGACGGCGTCGTTGTCGAGGTCGGTGGCGTAGATCTGAATGTTCAATTCCCGCTCCTGCCTGGCGCGGATCTCATCTTGCAACTCGAGCAGGAGGATGGCGATCGAGTAGGCTTCCTCGCCGCTGGCGCAACCGGCCACCCAGACGCGGAACACGTAGTCCTCCGGCTTGTCTGCCAGCAGCGATGGCAGGATGGTCTGCTTGAGCGCGACAAAGGCCTCGGGGTCGCGGAAAAAGCTGGTGACATTGATCAGCAGTTCCCGAAACAACAGTGGCCCCTCGGCGGGGTTTTCCTTCAGAAAGCGCGCATAGGTCGCCTCGTCCTCGATGTTGTGCAACGCCATGCGGCGTTCGATGCGACGACCAATCGTGCTCTTCTTGTAGAGCGAGAAGTCATGCCCGGTGCGGGCACGCAGCTGCAACAGAATTTTGCTGATGCCGCTTTGCTGCTTCTCCGACCTGATGGGTTCCGCGTGCGCCCTTAAAGCGCTCTGTCGAACGATTTCGAGCAGCATGGCCGGCATGGCTTCCACCGCCAGGATGTGGGTGGCGTAGCCGGCGTTGATGGCGCTGCTCGGCATGCCGTCATACTTGGCGGTGGACGGTTCCTGCACCATGCAGATGCCGCCGCTGCCGAGAATGGCGTGCAGCCCCAGGGTGCCGTCGGTGGCCGTGCCGGAGAGGACGATGCCGATGGCGTGCTCGGCCTGATCTTCGGCCAATGAACGCAGAAAGGCATCGATCGGCATGCGCTGGCCACGCACCATTTCCGGCATCGAGAGTTGCAGCACGCCATTGAGGATCGCCATCTCGCGGTTGGGCGGAATGACGTAGACATGGTTGGCTTCGACCGTGGTCTGGTCGAGCGCTTCGACGACCGGCATGGTGGTGCAGCGTTGCAGGATTTCGGTGAGCAGGCTGACATGGCCGGGATCAAGATGTGGTATCAGCACGAAGGCGAGGCCAGTGTCCTTGGGGCAGGCGCGAAAGAAGGCTTCGAAGGCTTCCAGTCCGCCGGCGGAAGCGCCGATGCCAACGATGGGGAGGGTGGCCGCAGGCGTGGCCATGGCCACCGCTGCCGGCCCGTCCGCCATGGCTGCGGGGCGGGGGCTTGCCGGCGCCTTGCGGCGGGCGATGGTCGCGACTTTTTTGGCAGGCATGAAAATCACTTTGCGTTGGTTGGGTATCTGTCTGGAATATTAGACCGATCAGTGGCTTCGCGGCAGCTTTTCTCAGGGGCCGTTGACCCGTCGCGGTTGGCAGGGTCAAAGAGGCTGTTTTGCCTGCCGCACCGGTCTGTTTTTTGGGGCCGCTTCTAGATCGTTTCAGGGCGGCTTAATGAGGCTCTGAATTGAGGAACCTCTGATCAAGTCCTTCGACAGGCTCAGGACGAACGGTAAATTGCTGATTCCGTTCGTGGTGAGCTTGTCGAACCATGAACGGAATCAGCGTAATCAGAGGTTCCTTAGCAGTCGCAATGTGATCTGACCGCGAGCGGCAGATTCCCGCGACCGGCCGCTTTGGCGCGCGACGACTGCCGACGCTGCGATTTGCGCGGCGCGAATGACTGCTGCCGCCAGCAGCAGAATCCCGCCGGCAGCGGTCGCCGGAAAATCGGTTCAGCCAACCTTGTTGTTTCTCTGCTGTGCCTCTACTTGGCGCACCACCGCATCGCAAAGTTCACCCACCGTGCCGGGTTTGAATACAAGTTCGCACACGCCGGCTGCAGGGGCCTGAGCGCGCATTTCCTCGGTGATGTAGCCCGACGCCATGACGATAGGCAAATCTGCACGGATCTGTCGCAACGCGCGCGCCACCTCCAGTCCTGACATGCCCGGCATATTGTAATCAGTCACCGCAAGACTGAATTGGCCCGGGGCGGCCCGCATTGCCGCCAGCGCGTCTTCTTGCCTGGTAAAACCGCTGACGCGAAAGCCTTTGCGCTCAAGCAGCCGTTTCATCAAGAACACAATCGATTCGTCGTCGTCGACGTACAAGATATGTTCGCCATTGGCCGGCGATCCCGGCGCATCGGTGGCCTGCTGGCTGACCGCGTGCTGAGCCGCCACTGGAATCGATGCATCGGCCGCAGTAGCTTCAGGAAAATAGAGGCGGAACGTGCTGCCTTCGCCGGGTTTGCTTTGCACCTGGATGACTGCCTGATGTCCTGCGGCAATCCCGTGAACCACGGACAAGCCCAGTCCGGTGCCTTTGCCCGCCGCTTTGGTCGTGAAAAATGGCTCGAACAAGTGGCCGCGCGTCGCCTCATCCATGCCGCCGCCATTGTCGCGCACCGCCAGGCAGGCATAGCGCCCGGGCTGCAGGCTGTCGGGGGGTGAGCGCTGTCGGCGCATCGCCTGCCGCATCCCGCGCCTGTTCATAGGCGTCGAGCCTGATCTCAACAACCCCGGGCCGGGACTGACCCTCGATGGCCTGCCAGGCGTTGTTGCACAGGTTAAGCAGCATCTGTTCAATCTGCATCGCATCGGCCAGAACCTGCGGCAGGTCCGGTGCGCACGCCACATTCAGACTCACCCCGGCGGGTTGGGTCGCGCGCAAGAGCCGTGCGGATTCCTCGATCACGGGCGCGAGATCGATCAGCGTGCGCGCCATGAGCTTGCGCCGGCCAAAGGCGAGAATCTGATCCACCAGGTGCTTCGCCCGCTGGCTCACTTTGCTGATCTCCGTCAGACTTTCCAAAGCACTGTGAGCGGGGCCCACGTCTTGCCGGGCGAGTTCCACGTTACCTAAAATGGTCGCCAAAACATTGTTAAAGTCGTGCGCGATGCCTCCCGCAAGTGTCCCCAGCGCCTGCAGCTTCTGCGATTCGCGCAATTGCGCCTCAAGCGTCGCTCTGGCCTTTTCTGCCTGCTTGCGCTCGGTGATGTCTGTCAGCGCAATGCCTATGCTGGTTCTACCCGCACCGGCTTTCTGCAGCACGCAGTCCAGTTGTGCCTGAAACGCCGTGCCGTCACCACGTTGCAGTTCGAATTCCGCTCTGTCGCGTCCGTCGCCTCGCTTCACATCGAGGAAGTGCTGCACAAAGCGATCCTGATCTGCAGCAATCACCAGGGAGGCGAAGCTTCTGTGCAGCAACTTCTTGCGCTCCCGCCCCAGCAGCGTGGCGCCGGTGAGGTTGATCTGCTCGATCATGCCCTCGGCGCTGAGGGTGATATAGCCGACCGGCGCGAACTCATAAAGATCGACATAGCGGTCACGTGATTCGGCGAGCGCGAGTTGTGTCTGGCGCAAGGCTTCGTTTTGCATCTCCAGCTCAACCTGGTGCACTTGCAGTTCATGCAGCAGTTCTTCAGCCGTGCGCGCGAGGGGGGCGTCCTGCGGCGAATTATCGATCTGCCTCTCGGCGGCCACCCTCAGGCCTTGCTCATCCGCTGTCTTGTCGTCGGGCAGGTTCATGGCTTTTCCAGAGTGTTGATTGCCACCGAATTGTGAAGCGGGTTTTGCATTGAATGTTGAGCCAGCCGATTTCAATCGTCAGGGCACGTCTACAAAGGCACGATTAAAGCGATGCTTTCGCCATGCGACCGTTGATCTTCTGAATTATCCACCTTTAACGAAATTTTTACGACTCTCTTGAGCGTCGTTTCCCGCGCTAAATTGATCCCTTTCAGGGTCGCTTCCGCCCATTCTCAGCCCGCGCATTTTGGACGCGCTGACGCCCTCAAAGCCAAAGGTCTTGTTGCGAATCAGCAACTTGATGCAAATCAGGGGGTAGGTCAGACTCATCACGGCCACACCACCCCGGGCGCGCGCAATGCCCATGCGGCGACTGGCTTGCCTGCCGCAGCGGTCTGTTTTTTCGGGCGGCTTCTCTGCCGTTTGAGGGCGGCTGAATGAGGCGGTGCATTCAGGGGAATGTATCGCAGTGCCCTTTACACGATGGTCGCGAGTTCTGCGACCAAGCGCGCCCGTTCCTTGTCGAAAACGAACAGTGCGGCATCGAGATCCATGCGGTCGCCGGCGCGTGCTGCGCGGTTGATGTAATCGGCAGCGCTGGCATAGGCTTTGGCGCCTATCATGCCGCTGGCCCCCTTGATGCGGTGCGCCACCTGGCCGATCGCGCCGAAATCAGTGGTCTCCAGCGTTTCGCGCAGACTGCTGGAGTCCGCATCATCCGCCGCCATAAATTGCAGCAGGATTTCCCGTTTTAAAGATTCATCGCCGCCGGTGAACTCCTCCAGCACCGAGGGATCGATCGGCGCGGCCCGGGGCGCTGTAGCCGTCAGCGCATCGCAGTCGGTGCCGCCATTTTCGCTGCCGCTTTTGGCCGGGCTTGAAGCTACGCTGGCAGTGGCCACGGGCGCGCTGCGCCGGTTTAAAAATACCCAGTGGTTTATTTTTTCCTTGAGTGCGGCGAGCGTGGTCGGTTTTGCAACGCAATCATTCATGCCGCATTCTTTGCATAAATCAAAGTTGCTGGAAAAAGCATCGGCCGTGCAGGCGATGATTGCCGTTTGTCCGTTCGACCCGCTTGCCGCCTCAATCTTGCGGATCTCGCGCGCCAGCTCGTAGCCATCCATGCGCGGCATGTGGCAATCGGTGATCACGATCGGGAATTTTCCGGTCTTCCACTTTTCGAGTGCTTCAACGCCGTCATTGGCCATTTCCGTTTCATAACCGAGCAGCGCGGCCTGACGTTCGATCAGGCGCAGGTTGACCGGATGGTCGTCGACGATCAGGATGGTCGGGAGCGAGATCGCAACATCATCCGGTAAAGCGCTGCTGTTTTCCCCAAGCGGGGACGCCGGTTTGGTCGCGGCGGCCGGCAATTCGGCAATCGGCAGGCGAACCAGCAACGTGATGGTGGTGCCATGGCCGGGCTCGCTCTCCAGTGCAATCGAGCCTCCCATCAGGGTGGCGAGGTGTTTGCAAATCGATAACCCCAGCCCGGTCCCGCCATATTTCCGCGTGGTGTTTGAATCGGCCTGCACGAAGGGTTTGAACAGCCGCGCCTGTTGTTCGAGCGTGACGCCGATGCCGGTATCGCGCACGCACAGCCTGATCAATTCGGTTTTGCCGTCGCGCTCGATGCACTCGGCGCTGACGGCGATTTTTCCGCGTGATGTGAACTTGATTGCGTTCGACAGCAGGTTGTTGAGAATTTGCGTCAGGCGGAAACCGTCTGCAAGATGGCACTGCGCGATGATGGGGTCGATACGCTGTTCGAGCAGCAGCCCCTTGCGCGTGGCGACTTCGGTGAAGACGGTTATCGCGCCGGTGATGAGCGCTGCGATCGCCGTGGGTTCTGGTTTGATTTCAACCTGGCCGGACTCGATCTTCGAGAAATCGAGGATGTCATCGATCAGGCGCAGCAGGGTGGACGCAGAATCGCGGGCAATGCCGACTGTCTCTCGTTGTTCATTTTCCAGGTTCGTGAATTCAAGCAGTTCAAGCATGCCCAGCACGCCGTTCATCGGCGTGCGGATTTCGTGGCTCATGGTGGCAAGGAAGCCGCTCTTCGATTGCGATGCGGCGTCCGCCATTTCCTTGGCGCGGATCAGGGCGCGCATGATGTTCTGTTGCGCGGTGACGTCGGTAAACGTGTAGAGCACATCGCTCGACCCCGGCTCGAGCGGCTGCGCGGCGACGACCGCCCAGAAGTGCTCGCCGTTGGAGCGCAAAAATTCAAGCTGGTCGCTGAAAGTCTGGCCGTTCGAAATGGCGCTGCGAACGCGATCCTCCGCCTGCAGCCAGTCTTCTACCGACGGGTAGAGAACGTCTGTTTTGCGCCCGATGAGGGCGCCGGGCGCATCGCCAAACAGCCGGTCCATGGCCGGATTGGTCTGAATAAAGCAGAAGTCGCGGACCAGCGCGGTGGCGGTGGGTGTCGTTGCAAGCAGCACCTCGCTGCGGCGCAGTGCGCGGCGCAACGAAAGCTCCATGATCTGGCGTTCGGTAATGTCACTGCCGACACCGCGGTAGCCGGCAAATGCACCGCTTTCATTGTAAAAAGGTTTGCCGCTGGTTGAGATGGTGCGTTTTCTGCCGTCGGCCTGAATGCTGACATATTCGAAACTCTGAAACGGCAGGCGGTTCTCGAGGGTGGCGCGATGGGCGGCCCATTGTTCCGCGCTCAAGCCGGCGGTGCTGAGTTCCCAGCGCCGCTTGCCGATGGCGGCGCGCACATCGATATTTGAATTGATCCGCGTACTGACGCTGGTAAAAAACAAATCCGCATTTTGTTCCCAGTACCAATCCGACGACATTTCGGCCAGCATGCGGAAGCGCCGCTCTGACTCCTGCAATTGGCGCTCGGATATCTTGCGCAAGGAAATATCGCGCACCGTACACTGCGTGCCGAACACGGCGCCGGTTTTGTAAAACACCGGATATTTGACGATCTCAATCCAGCCGTCGCGGCCGTCGAGATCCTGCGCTGTTTCGTAGGTCAGCGGCATGCGGGTGGACATCACTTCCGTGTCCTCGCTGCGCAGACGCATCGCGCGCTCGCGGGAGAAGAGGTCAAATTCCGTGCGCCCGACAATGGCGGCGTCTTCGACAAGGTAACGTTTTCGAAACGCTTTGTTGACCGCCAGCACCCGTCCGCGCGCATCCTTGAGCCAGGCCACTTCGGGCAGGGTGTCGAGCAGCGTCTGGCGATGATCGACAGCGGGGGCCGGCGGCAGTTTCGCGGCGTTAGTGCGTTTGCCCAGATCGATGAGCACGCCATTCATGCTGGATAGTCCGTCGCTGTTCTGTGTGCAGAATCCGCGGACCAGACAGTTAAGGCCAAGGCCATCGCCGCGATCAAGCGCGACTTCAATTTGAAACGTGGTCGACTTTTCGTAGGCAAGGCGGACTGCAGCGATAAAGCGCTCGCGATCCTCAATGCAGACGAGTTCGCGCAACGTCGGGTCGGGATTTTCGCTGTTTCCGAACAGCCATTCCGCCGGTGCGGCCCAACGAAACTGATCGCTGCCGATGTCCCATTCCCATGGCAACGCGCCGGCCGCCGAGACCAGCAGATGGACGCACATATCCTGCGAGAGCACCTGATTGCGCGTCGCCAGATGATGACGTATGTGCGAAGAGGTCGCGGTGGGAAGAAGTTCGGATTTTGTGCCGATGAGCATGGGCAGTATTGTCGCTCCGCCGGCAGTTGGAAAGATTAATAATTGTTAAAAATTGTTAATCTCTTCCGGCGTGGTGCGACACCTTGAAAAGGGTCATTGGGTTTCTTGATTAGCCATGAACGTCAGCCTGTCATTCCGGGGCCGCGTAGCGGAATCTGGAATCCAGAAAATATTCTAAAAGTCCCTGGATTCCGGGTTCTGCCCTTGCGGGCAACCCCGGAATGACGGGGCCGGGCTCTCTGCCGCCTGTTAGCTGACGATCATTGCCAATCAGGTTGGGTGTTGGCATTAACGGCAATTCCAGCGTTGGCTTGAGTTGCCCGGCGCGCGGCCGGCACGGGGTCGTTTGTGCATTTGTGCACGCCGCAGGGCGGGGCTTAAATTTTCTTAATAATGCTCCGCGTTCGCTGGTGCTAATGTCTGCTCCACCACGATCCTCCCGATCGTTGTAAATCGTGGCGGCGGACAAGCCCCCCCCAATCGTCTTGTCCGCCATTTTCTTTCCTTCAACGTCATGGCGGAGTATGCTCAAAGCACGCCCACGCGGGAGTGTGCAGTTTTTGTCTGTGCTGAGTCCGTTTGCCAGTGCGGACGCGCAGAAAACTTGATCCACGTTATCCCCCCCGTTTCATGACGTAATATATTGCAATTGTGTTTTATGTAAATAATCAGGAAATCGTGGTCATGGGCACTGAGGGCGAGAAGCAGGACAGCAGTGCCAAACTTACAAGCACCGTCATTCGGCGCCGGCGGGTACTGGTCGTCGAGGATCACGAAGACACGCGAAAACTGATCCTGGCGACACTCAAACTCAGGCCTGTCGATGCGGTTGCCGTGGGCGACACCGACGCCGGGTGGGAGCAATTCAAAATTTTCGCACCCGATCTGGTTCTTCTTGATGTGATGATGCCGGGACGCTGGGATGGCGTTGGACTGTGCCGGGAGATCCGGGCGGCGGTCGGCAACTCGGTGAAGATCGCCTTCGTCACCGCCAAGGGCCAGCGTGATGACCTTGCGACCGGGCGCAATGCGCAGGCGGACGCCTATATCGTCAAGCCTTTCGGCCCGATCAAATTTCTCGAAACCGTGGATTGGTTGCTCGTTTGATGAGCCCGCAGAATTCAGCTGCCCTTCCGGCAACGGCGGCTACCCTCGCGCCGCTGGCTCTTGTGGTCGATGACGATGTCAACGTCCGCGGGCCGATTGTCGAGTTGTTGAAACTGCACGGCATGAGAGTGATCGAATCATGCAATGCAGACGAGGCTTTGGGCATCGTTCAGGCATCGCTGCCGAATCTGGTTTTCGTCGACATCATGATGCGGGGCAAACCCGAGGGCTTCGACCTGTGCTGGAAAATCAAAACGAACCCCGCCACCAGTGAGTGTTATGTGATTATGCTGACGGGGCTGGGCGATCAAGGTGATGTTGAAATCGGCCGCGAACACGGCGCGGACCAGTATCTGGTCAAACCCGTCAGCATGACGCTGTTATGGGAAATTGTCGCGAAACTCGGTGTCATCATCCGGCCGGCTGATGCAGCCGGCCACTAGGACGCACTAGAGTGGATTCCATCAAGCGTCGCGCGCCGGCGGCCGCCAAGACAGCGAAGACAGCCAAGCCAGCGAAGGCAGCCAAGACAGCGAAGGCAGCCAAGACAGCGAAGGCAGCCAAGGCCGCCAAAACCACCCAATCCAATTTGCTGCGCCGGCGCCTCAAGGGGCGGCTTGCGGCAAAGGCAACAACGCCAACCGCGGCGGTTCGCAAGGGGGCGCCGAGTGACAAGCAGGCGTTGCTTGATTACCTTGCACTTGCCGCGCATGAATTCCGTTCACCATTGTCGAGCCTGATCGGATTTTCGGGATTGCTGCTGAATTTCGAATTCGATGAAGTTACGCGCCGCGATTTTCTGCTGTCCATCCAGAGTCAGTCCGAGCGCCTGAACCGCCTGGTCGACGATCTCGTCGATCTCGCGAAAATCGAAATGCAGGGTGTCGCCATGCTGAGGGGGAAGGAGGCCGACCTCAGCGCGGTTGTGCACACCGCAGTCGAGGCGTTTGGCCAGGCCAATGCCGCGGCGCATCTCGACGAATATCTGAGTACG
Source organism: Chitinophaga pinensis (assembly GCA_943329075.2). Lineage (GTDB taxonomy): Bacteria > Pseudomonadota > Gammaproteobacteria > Burkholderiales > SG8-41 > PALSA-1004. The sequence continues at coordinate 10,274 of CALQCM020000062.1, forward strand.
GGGTTGCCGCGAGTCCAGTGCGACGTTTCGCTGGTTGGACGGATGGTTACCCACCTGCTGGATAACGCGGTCAAATTCTCGGCGGCCGACAGCCGGATCAGGATATCCACGCTGCTGATCGGCGAAGATGGTCGGCCCCGTCCGGGCATTCGGATCGAGGACGCGGGGGCGGGGATCGCATTGCAGGATCAGGCGCATCTCGGCGAAAAGTTTTTTCGTGGCGCAGTCAGCGTGACCGGCAAGGGCAGCGGAAACGGAAACGGCCTTGGCCTGGCGCTGGTCAAGGCAATTATCGGCATCCACGGCGGCACGCTGGACATTGACAGTGTGCAAAACCGGGGCACCACGGTCACACTTGGTTTTCCGGCGAGCGCCTCACGCAAAGTAAAGGCGCGGCCATGAGCGTTGTCAGGCTATGGACCCACCACCGGAAGGCACGCCATCCATCAGTCACGCTGGCTGGATTTCGTCCCACCGGCGGTGGCCTGGCATGCATCGGGTTTGCCGCAGCCGGCGTTACAGGCGTGAGCCCGGCGTCAGGGGGGGCTAAGCCTTTTTGCAATCGAATAGACTGAAAAATATTCCCACCAAAATATAGGATTCAATGCCTACTCGGAAAGTCACGCCAAAATATTACAGTACACGCGAAGCCGCAACGCAGCTTGGCATTTCGCTAACCACTGCGCAGACCATGGTCGAAAAAGGCGAGCTGTCGGCCTGGAAAACCGTCGGCGGGCATCGCCGCATCAGCGTCGAGTCGGTAGAAAAAGCATTGCAAAACCGCGGCCAGCACGGCGCGCGCAGCGCCGGATTTTCGATATTGATTGCCGAGGACGACCCGGCGCTCAGCACGCTTTACGAGAAAACCATGATCAAGTGGAAGCTGCCCCTGGTTGTAAAAGTTGTCAGCAACGGCGTCGAGGCGATCATTCAGTTAGAGCGCCTGCGGCCGGATCTGCTGATTCTTGACCTCAAGATGCCGCGGATGGGCGGTTTCGAGTTGTTGAAACTGATCCGCAGCTTCCCGGAACATGATGCGATGGATATTGTCGTCGCCAGCGGCATGGACAGCGCGGAGATCGCCAAGCGCGGTGGTCTGGCGCCGGGTGTCACGCAATTTCCAAAGCCGGTGCAGTGGCCGCAACTGCGCGGCTTTGTGCAGGCGGCTGTATCGAGAAGGACCTTGGGTGCTTCTCGCTGAAAAGCGCCTGCCAGTGGCGGCGCTGTTATGGGCCGCCACCGTGTCGCTCGTCATCGGCCTGCTGGTTCTTTATTCGTTTGCCAGCGAATCCCTGGTCAATGAGGCGATTGAAGCCGAGGGGCGGCACAATGAAGTGCTTGCGCAGGCCATCATGGAGCACACCGAAGGGGTCGTATCGCACGCCGATGCAATCGCCGCCTATCTTCAGCGGGAGGTGCTCACGCTGGATCGCAGGCGCCTCGGCAGCTTTGTCGAGGCGACGCAGTTTGCGGAGGCCGGCATCCTGCAGGTGTCTTTCACCGATTCCAGCGGCGCGATGCGCTGGTCCAGTCTGCACAATTCATCGGGCATTTCGATTGCGGAGCGCGAACATTTCAAGGTGCATATCAACGGCAAGGCTAACGTTGCGTTTTTGAGCGAACCGGTGCTTGGCAAGGTTTCAAAAACGATGTCCATTCAGTTGTCGCGCAGGCTGGAGGGGCCGGACGGTCGCTTTGCGGGGGTCGTGGTGGTCTCGATCGATCCCGATTTTTTCGCGAAAAAATACGGGAGTCTGCCGCTGGACGGCGGTGCGCGAATTACCGTTGTGAGCAAACAGACGGGCATCATTTTGGCGCGCGCCATGGTTGAATCGCGAGTCTCTGGTCCGATTCACAACGAGTTCGCGGTGGGGACCTCATTTGCAGGAACGCCGGTGTTCCAGGATGCCATTAAAGCGAAGGCGGGGCATCGCGCGGGACGGAACAGCACCACGCGAATTGCCACGGTATACGGCTGGCATCAGTCGGACCGATACCCGCTGTTGACCACCGTCGCCACGAATCAGAGTAATGCAACTGCAATGCATGAAATAAGGGAGCTGCGATGGGGTGTCGCCGCCTTGATCATTTTTCTGTTAGCCGGTGCGGGCGTCGGTAACCGCGTCATTAACATTTATCACGCATCGTTTGAACGACTGCGGACGGCTCGCGCCGCGACCGAGGAGGCGGATGTTTTTAAAAAAGATTTCATCACCGTCGTTTCACACGAGCTGCGCGGACAGTTGACCAACATCAACGGCTTTGCCGAGCTGATTGCAACGCAGGAACTGGATGCCGGCACGGTCAAAGATTTTGCCGGTACCATACAAAGGGCCGGGGTGCAGCTGGAACGTGTCGTTACGCAGCTGCTCGACGTTGAGAAGATGGACTCGGGAGACGTAGTCCTGCATGCGGAGCCGCTGGAACTGCGTGAGATGTTCGCGCTCGCCGTGAAAATTCACACGCCGGCGGCGCAGCGGAAAAACAACGTGCTCAAGCTGCGGCTGGAAACCGCGATGCCGGAAATGGTCATGCTCGACAGAATGCGGTTTTCGCAGGTTCTGAATAACCTGCTCACCAATGCCATCAAATTTACCGCCGAAGGCTGCGTCGAAGTGGTGGCGCGGTTTGAAAACGATGTGCTTGCCGTGAGTGTCAAGGATACAGGCGCCGGCATTGAGCCGCGCTATCAGAGCCGCGTCTTCGAGCGATTCCGGCATGGCAACCCCTTGCTCAGCGGCGTTTATGGCGGAACCGATATCGGACTGAACGAGTGCAAATCCATCGTTGAATTGATGGGCGGACGCATTTGGTTCGAAACCATGGTTGGTGCGGGTTCGACATTTTTCCTCGAGATTCCGCTGCGATTCCGCGAGGACGGCGCCGCTTAAACCGACGCCGGACCGGCGCGCCGACAGCGCCGGTATCGTGCGCGCGCCTTGCGCGCCGCGTGGCTGCGCCGTTGATTCCATCCCAAGGCCCCCCGATCGTCCCCGGCACTGCGGCGGACATCAGAAAAATTAACAAATCTTAAAATACATAAAGTAAGACAAATGATATAAATGATTCGTCTAAATCAGGCGCGTTGAACCTTCGCCGGAGGTGGAATATGAAAACATTTCGAACTGCTTGCCTTGCGTTTGTGCTGGTTGCCATCGCCACGGCGGCCCCCGCGACAGCCGCCGGCGAATCCGCGGAATCCGGCATGGTCACGGGCTTGTTCATGCGCGAGTCAGATCACCTGTTTGTCGAGAAGGCCCTGTGGAGATCCACGCGCCCTGCGACCCTTTGGGTGGAGGTGGCATTGCCGGATGAGCGTGGCGTAATCCGGCGAAAAATGTTTCGTGGCGATGCGGCCCTCGGCAATCTTGCGGTTGGCGATTACGTGGCCGTCAAAAATGCCGCGGCAGCCATGCCGATGCGGGGTTTGCTGGCCGGAGTCGATTATGTTACGGGGATCATTTCCCGCAAAGACGAACTGGCGGTCGTGAGTGGAGCGCGCTAAAAAAAACGCCCCGCGGTAGATACAGTCGTTGCCCCGGGACTGTGCTGACAGGCCTCAACAAGCTTGGCATTGCGCCTGACGCTGCGCCAGGCAGTGTTCCAATGCACGGGTTATGTCCTCCAGGGTGATGTCATTCAAATTGCAGACCGCGGATTGGGGTTGCTCTGCGCTGCGCCCGGAGCGAATTTAAAAAGATGGATAATGAATACATCTTCAATTGATTTGGATCAAACCGCTCTGACTTGCCCTGCCTAAACTGCTCTCTGCTTAATCACTCGCACCCGGGGTAATGATGGTGACGCAGGCGTACAAGAAACGGCCGGCGGCAATGGCGAGCACGCCGGCGTTTACGCTTTTCTTGAGCGGGCGCGTATCCTCGCGGTCGTCGCTGCAGTTGCAATGGCGCTAAGCCGGAAAACATTTCTGACCGTTCTGCGCCGGCGCCTTTCGCGGCCTGGCGGCGCCGTGGACCGCGCGGACCCGGCCTCCCAATCGGCCCCGCAGTGACTGGCACAGTAGCCGCATGCCCCCCGTGAGCAGAAAATTTCCCGCCAACCCGGCGCACCCGGAACGCATCTGCTGGGGCTGTGACAAATATTGCGCGGTGGCGGCCATGATGTGCGGGAACGGCTCCGATCGTGCCCAGCATCCTTGTGAATTGTTCGGCGAGGCGTGGCGTGATTGGGGTGCTGCAGGCGCGGGAGCGCCGCCGGAAAAAATTCAGTAATTGATGGAACCGGCATTAAACGGTTGTCCACGGCACCCGTGTCGTGAATAGGGTCGGTGCTGCATCAAGTGCCGTTGCGACGTAAGACAAATTTTCTCTGGAGCCCAGCATGACTTTACCCGCGCAAATACTGCCAGAACATCACCGGCATTGCGACGAACTGTTTGTCGCCGCCGAAGAATCGGTCCGGCGCAGCGACTGGAAGGCGGCAGCGGCCGCCTTGACGCGTTTCCACGACCAGCTAAAAGCACATTTTGAAGCTGAGGAGGGCCTGCTGTTTCCTGCGTTCGAGTCTGCAACCGGCATGAGTGGCGGGCCGACCCGGATGATGCGCTACGAGCATGAGCAGATGCGCAACTTGCTCGAGCAGCTCGCGGTCGCCTGTGCTGCGCACGATGGCAATGGCTACGCCGGCGATGCCGAGACTTTGCTCATACTGATGCAGCAGCACAACATGAAGGAAGAGAACATTCTGTATCCGATGTGCGACCGTGCGCTTGGTGCGGATGCAGAAAGGCTAGGCGCAAAACTGAACGACATGCTCGAAAAAAGGCATGCGTGAGCGCCTGATCGACGGCCGCGACCTGCAGCCGCCGGAGCCGCTGGAACTGGCGCTGGCCGAACTGGCGACCCTCGCGCAAGGTGAGGTGCTGGTGCTGCTGTTGCGATGCGAGCCCTTGCCGCTGTATTCGCTGCTCGAGCGTGAAGGTTTTGTCTGGCGGTCGAAACGCGGGCCCGATGGCACAAACGAAATACGCATACAAAAAGCGCCGGACTGAATGCAACCGCTTCTGTCGTTCGAGCAGGCGCCGCCGATCTCGGTGCCTTACCGGTTTTTTCTGACGGCGCCGTTGTTTGGCGCCATTGCCGGCATGATTCTGGTTTTTCTCGGAGCGGAAACGCTGCAATCGCGCTGGTCTCAAGGCGCGCTCGCAATGACCCATCTGATCGTCGTCGACTTCATGCTGCAGGCGATGTGCGGTTCGCTGCTGCAATTCGTGGCAGTGGTCGCCGGCGCAAACATCTGGCGGCCGCGGTTGGTGGCGGCCGTGGTGCACCCGTTAATTACGGCGGGTGCGGTGTTGCTCGCGGCCGCCTTCCTCATGGAGCGGCCACTCCTGTTTCTGCTGGCAGCGCTGGTATTTGCCACGGCGCTGGGCCTGTTCTTGTGCGTCATGGCAATGGCATTGCTGCGCACGCCGGCGCACGGCATGAGCATCCACATTCTGCGCGTCGCCGTGTGCGGGCTGTTGGTAACGCTGGTGCTTGGCGCGATGCTGGCGGTGACGCTGGGCCTGCAGGGGGAAGTTCTGCCGGTTTCGTCGCTGCCGGCGCTGATCAACGTCCATGTGGCCTGGGGCCTGGGCGGCTGGGCCTTGATGCTGGTGATCGGCGTTTCGATACTGGTGGTGCCGATGTTTCAGCTGACGCCGGCCTACCCGGTCTGGTTGACGCGCCTGCTGCCGGCCGCACTATTGCTGGTGCTGGTCCTGTGGTCGCTGCAGCTTTTTGTTCCAGGCGCCGTGGCGCAGGTATGGCAGCCGCGCGTTGCGCTCGCCGGCGTGTTACTGGCAGGCGCGTATGCCGCGACAACGCTATGGCTGCAGTCGCGCCGGCGCCGTCGCCTGGTCGACGCCACCTTCACGTTCTGGCGCGGCGCGATGCTTGCGCTGCTGCTGTTCACGTTGTCGTGGATTGCGTTCGAAGTCCTACCGGCGCTGGGTGAGCACCCGCGCGCGCCGCTCTGGCTTGGGGTCCTGATCCTGCCCGGCCTGTTTCTTTCCGTCATCATGGGCATGCTCTACAAGATCATGCCTTTCCTGAACTGGCTGCACCTGCAGCGGCAGGGTGGTAGCGCGATGCCGCCGCCCAACATGAAACAGATGATTCCGGAAGCCGCGATGCGCGGCCAGATGCAGTTGCATTTCACCGCACTGGGGCTGCTGCTCGCGGCGGTGCTGTGGCCGCCGCTGGCGCAGGCGGCCGGACTGGCTTTTTCCGTTTCCTGTCTGTGGCTGGAATGGAACCTGCTCGGCGCTGCGCGTGTATACGCACGCTTTCGCGACAAAATCCGGGCGCGCCTGTCATTAACATAAGCCTGCAGCGATGCAGACTTTTGTCTCTGCCACACGCGCCGCCGCCCTGTTGCACTGGTCTGCCACGGACGGTTCCGCTAACATGCAGAGTATTCCCCGGAGGAGACCGCCGAATGAAGCTGCAGCTTTTTTACGCGCCGCAAACCTGCGCGACCGTTCCGTACATCACATTGACGGAAGCCGGTGCTGATTTCAGCACCATCGACGTCAATTCGCGCACCGGCGATCTCAAGAAGCCGGAATTTTTAAAGTTGAATCCCAAGCACAAGGTGCCGGTGCTGGTGATCGACGGCGAGCCGCTGACGGAAAACGTGGCGATCCAGATCTGGATCGCGCGGCAGTTTCCGCAGGCGAAACTGCTGAGCGCCGATCCAAAAACGGAAATCAAGGTGATCTCGCTGATGGCGTGGTGCGCCTCGGGCATCCATCCGCATCTGACGCCGAATGCGCGTCCTGCAAACTACTGTGATCTGCCCGGCTCGGAAGAATCGGTGAAACGCGTCGCCAACGTCATGCTGTTCGAAGATTTTAAAATTGCCGACGAATTGCTGGCGGGGCGCGAGTGGTTCTTCGATGCTTTCACCGCGGCCGATGCGTACTTTTACTGGTGTTTCATGCGCGCGATCTCGTTCAAGCTCGACCTCGCGGCATTCAAGCACTGCCACGCGCATTACCAGCGCATGCTGGTTCGACCCAGTGTGCAGAAACTGATCGAACATCAAAAAAAGGTGATGGCGGAGTTTGCCAAAGCCGCATAACAGTTTGTTGAAAAACTCCCGTCGCTCCCGCGAAGGCGGGAGCCCGGGATTTTGACCGTGTCTCGTATCAATGACTGACTGGATTCCCGCTTGCGCGGGAATGACGTTGTTAACACGCTCAATGCGGTTTTCAACAAACGGATAAGCGGAAAACCGGAGGAGCAAGCATGTCGGAACAAAAAGCAATGCACGCGGGCGAAGCGGTGGCTGAGGCGCTGCAGGCCGAAGGCGTGGAGTGCGTCTATAGCGTGCCGGGTTCGCATATTCATCCGATTTACGACGGCATCAGCCGCATCAAGCCGATGCGCTTCGTCACTTGCAAGATGGAGCCGAATTGTTCGTTGATGGCCGACGCTTACGGGCGGCTTACCGGCAAGCCCGGCGTTTGTCTGGTGACCGCCGGCCCCGGCGGTTTGAATTCGATGGCCGGCGTGGCGCAGGCCTACGGTGCGGCCTCGCCGCTGGTGCATATCGGTGGTGCGGTGCCGCTGAAGGCCGACATGGAGGCGTTTCACGGCGTCGACAATCCGGCCTTCGTCAACGAGATGTTCAAGCACATCACCAAGTGGAGCGCGCGTGTCGAGCGCATCGAGGACATTCCCGAGGTGATGGCGAAGGCGTTTCACATCGCGCGCAGCGGCCGTCCGGGCCCTGTGCACGTTGAACTGCCGCGCGAGAATGACGAGAGCGAATACATTTTGCAAAAAGAAAAAGTCGTGCTGCCGGCGTACCAGCGCCTGCCGACCGTCGTGCACCAGCCGCAGGCGGCGGACGTCGCGCGTTTCGCGCAACGCCTGAAAAACGCCAGTTTTCCGGTGATCGCCGCCGGCAAGGGCGTGATCCGGCAGGGCGCGCTGCAGGAACTCAAAGCGCTGGCGGAGAAGCTGCAGGCGCCGGTGGTGTTCGCGCAGGATGCGATTGGCGTCATGGCAGAAGCGCACCCGCTGTATGCGGGATTTTTCAAGACCGGACGCAGCCATCCGCTGTGCGCCGAGGTGATGAAGACCGCCGATCTGGTCATCGGCATCGGCCTGCGCGCGGGCACCGCCGAGATGACGGAACTGAACTCGGTGACCAAGGCACCGCAGATTCTGATCGGCTTCGATGATGTCCAGGAGTCACGTTATCGCGGCGACGATCAGCGCGTCGCCGATCCCAAGCTGTTCCTCAGCGCGCTGCTGGCCGAACTCGGCGATTTCCGCAAGCCGGCCGACCCCGCGCTGGTCAACCGGCTGGCCGCGGTCAAGGCAGAAACGCGCGCCAAGCTCGCGGCGTTGAACGATGCCAACCGCGGCAACAAGCCGATTTACCCGGGTCTCGTCATGGAGGCGATGAACGCGGTGCTCGACGAACGTGCGGTGGTGGCGAGCGATGTCGGGTTGTGCCAGATGTGGGCGCGCCTCTACCGCAACATCGCCACGCCGGAGTCCTTCATGCAGTCGGGCGTTTGGAACGCAATGAGCTTTGCGCTGCCGACGGCGATTGTTGCCAAACTGGAGTATCCGCAGCGCGATGTCGTGGCGCTGGCCGGCGATGGCGCTTTCCTGATGACCATCGGCGATCTGCCGACGGCCGCCGAGTACGGCGCCAATATTCTGATGGTGGTGCATAACAACAGCACCTTTGGCCAGACCTATATGCAGCAGGCCAACATCTACGGCCACAATTTCGGCACCACCTTCACGAGTCCGAATTTCGCGCAATACGCGGAGGCGAGCGGCTGCAAGGGTATTCGCGTCACCGACGCGAAGGACCTTCCAGACGCCATGCGCGCCGGAATGGCGGCGACCAAGAAACAGCCGGCGCTGGTCGAAGTCATGGTTTCCAGCGAAAACAACCCGAAGCTCTGAGCGGGCAGGCGGTAAGCCGGTGTTCATCGACAGCCGGCGCTGGCCGAGTCGGGGGAATGAGCGTTCCTGAAGTTATTCTTTCAGTAACGCTCATCTGAAATAGTCGCAACCCGATCTGACAAGTAATGTCTGCTTTTTATGATTGTCGACGCGCGCGGGTAGGTCGGAGAGCGGCCAGTTTGCCGTCACTCATCGGTCGACTTCGAGACTCGCCAGCAGACGCTCATTTCTGCTGCACCTGGAATCGACGAAAAGCAGGGGGAGAATCAAAATTCAGGGTTTATCCGGTCCGGATCTGCTTTAAGTAATTGGAAGTCAGTTTGAAACATGCTTAATCTCGATCAAGCACTCATTGGTATCAACGCACCATTTTAAATCTATGATGGAGAGCCACACGGGTCTCCCCAATCTCTGTTAAAGCTTGGATCAACCCCGACATGAACAACCAGATCGCTGCCAAGGCCTACGTCGAGGAAACCCTCCAGGCCAAACGGTTCGCTGTCTTGGCGACGGAGCACTCTGGTCAACCCCATGCGAGTCTTGTCGCCATCACACCAATTGGCGGTTTCCGGCATTTGATCTTTGCGACGTATCGCAGCACGCGCAAGTACCGCAACCTGGCGCATAACAGCAAGGTGGCTGTTCTCATCGACGGTCAGGCGGTAAACAGTTCAGGCCTGAAGGAGGGCTTCGTGCTAACTGCGCTTGGCCAAGCGGAAGAGATCAGCGTTGAAGAGTATGAAGTGGCTCGCCGTGCACACCTGGCGTGGCATCCTGATCTGGAGTCGTTCCTGCGGTCGGCGGATTGCGCGCTCGTTCGCGTTACGGTCAGCGAGTATCAAGTTGTCGGTGCAATTGATGATGTCAAATGGTGGCGCATCGACGATCTGGCTGGCACCTGACAAGCCCGGTAGGGTGGGCAGCTTTGCTGCCCACGCGTCCGAGCGATTATTCAAATTAAATCGCCCAATTCATTCGAATGGGGGATTGACGTCATTGCCCAATTTGCCCCGTATATGCCGGCGGCGACATGGCGGCGCAATGATGAATAAGGCCAATCCGCAAGCTGCGTGACCAACAACGCGTGGGCAACAAGTTGCCCACCCTACCTGGCTACGTGCATTTCAATCCGGTAAAGCATGGCCTGGTCGAATGCGTGGCCGATTGGCCGCATTCAACGTTTCACAAGCTGGTGAAAGCGGGGATTTATCCGCTGGATTGGGCCGGCGGTGTGGCCGATGCGTTGGGATATGATGACTGACATGCGGCGCAATGCGCTGCGCTTATTGCGCCCTACGGCGGCAATCAAAACGGCGGCGAACAATCCACGCGCAGTGGCGCACCCGTTTGAGTTTCGTAGGGTGGGCAGCTTGCTGCCCACGCGTTCAACCAGAGCAGCACAATCCACGTGGGCAACAAGTTGCCCACCCTACGTGACTGCGGTCAGCGGATTGCGCGCTCGTTCGCGTTACGGTCAGCGAGTATCAAGTCGTCGGTGCAATTGATGATGTCAAATGGTGGCGCATCGACGATCTGGCTGGCACCTGACAATGTGCCGCAATGGCCAACGAGCGTCAGCTAGGTAGAAACTCGGATGTCTCTTGTGGGTCGTGAGTGACGATTCGCGTTTTTGAAAAGCGGACTTCGGTTGGAATTTCAGCAGGCGGGGGACCTGAGAGGGAGTCGCCGGCCAGAACCGGACCTGCATCCCCCGCGTATAATTCTCAGTTAAGTAAACGCTGAACAAGGGCGCGCAGCCAGGATGCTCTGCATTACCTTGTGATAAAGTTGAAGAAATCCTTTGAGGGAAGCGGGGAGCGCCATGCTAATCCAATCAGTTTACACATCGGCTGCAATACAACCGATGCCAAAGTCGAAGCTTTACAAGATTCTTGTAGATTCAAGAGTGAGTAATAAGCTTGCAGATGTCACCGGATTATTGGTGTATGTCGACGGGCAGTTCTTGCAGGTACTGGAGGGTGAACAAGAGGTGGTTGCCGCCCTTTTAGAGAAAATCTCAAAAGACCGTCGTCACAATGACGTAAAAGTGGTCTACAAAACCGGCATCGAGAGGCGCACCTTCAATGCTTGGCAAATGGCTTACGTCAGCCCAAGCGCTAAAGAACTTGCGACTTGGGCTGGTCTGAGCAACACCACGACACTTGAGTCCACTCTTAAGACGCTGGAGAACGAACCAAACAGGTTTCCATCGATGCTTTCAAAGCTTTTGCTGGCGATACCGGAAAAAGATTTAGAGCCGGAGTGATTGGCTGCGGTAGCCAGTTGGCGACCGTCGTTCAGGGCTCTTTGATCGCATCCGTCGCGGCGACATTCTGCTGCATCATCCCTGCCGATCGTTCCAACCGGTCCTCAACTTTATCGCGCAGGCGGCCAATGATCCACAGGTCGTCGCCATCAAGCAGACGGTCCATCGCACCGGCTCTCAGTCGATGCTGATGGAACGGCTGATCCAGGCTGCACGCAATGGCAAGGCGGTGACCGTGGTGGTTGAGCAGATGGCGCGTTTCAGCCTGCAGGCGACAGCACATGCACGACACGGCCTGCGAGCATGTCCTTCACCTTTGCTCCGTAAGCCAGCATGTGCGGGGATGCGGCGTGAGCCTTGAGTGCGGCTACGTCACGCCATTTCTCGATCACCACGAAAGAATCGGCGCCGATTTTCGCCTGAAAACTTCCGACGTCGTCTGTATCGACTGCAGGCCCGTATTCAATGCAACCGTCTTCGGCGAGAACGGTGGGTATGTTGGCGCGAAAGGCGGTCAATGCGGTTTCGCGTAGACCGGGTTTGATGGTGATAATGGCGACAACGTGGATCATGGCAATACTCCTTCGATAAAAGTTGTAAACATTGAGCGGCAGATTATAGCCATAGGTTAGTAGCAGAGTAGCGGAAAGAAACCCAAGGCTGGAAGGACACGCAGACGGTTAATGTGGCGTCGCTGCGGACATCTGTACCACCTTTCGCCACTTGGCGATTGCGGTTTTCATGTGGGCGCAAAATTCTGCGGGCGTAGCGGGCATGATTTCAATACCCTGTTTGCAGAGGGCATCCCGGACGTCGGTTGTGTTCAGCACAGCAACAACTTCGCGATTTAGTCGGACGATAATATCGGGCGGTGTTTTGGCCAGCGCAACCAAGCCGTACCGATTCGAACTGTTAAAAGCGGACCTCGGTCGGAATTTCAGCAGACGGCGGGGCTCAGAGGGAGCAACCGGCCAAAACCGGACGTCGGCTGTTACCCTTGAATTCGGCGACTATTTTATGGATCGCCGATCTGTACAAAAAATCAGGACATGCCCGTCGCTGGTTGTTAAGTTTTAATTAGCCGGTTACTAAGTCCAAGCTTCACCGCTCATCAACCGCCAGGCGTTTCGGTAGGCAATCAGTTCTGCTGCCGCGGGGCTGAGTCGGGCCAGTAAGGCATTGCGAAAACGGTCGAACACTTGGTCGTAGTTGGACCAGCGCCCGGTGTTCACGTCAGAACCCAATACGAAACGCTCCGGACGCTCTTCAAATAACTGTAACCACTCCGGGCGCAACCTGACGGGGCCAGCATCCTGATAATACATAACAGCATCGAGAACGCCGCCGGAAACACTGTTTGGCGGAAACCTCGACATGTTGCCGCTTTGCAGAATGTCGAAATTAAGATTCGGATAGCGGGCGATTAGTGCGCGCACGCCTTCCGGTGTCGGGAATTTCTTCCAGCGCGACGGGTCGCGATTACGTCCGACGTGGCACCAGACAATATTAGCTTGCGGAAAACGGCGCAGCATTTCCTCAAGTTCGGGCAGGAGATCGTCTTCGGCCTCATGGTGCAGGAGAAAGGGGAGCCCTGTTTCCCCCGAGGCGCGAAAGATCACTTCGAAACCGGGTGAATTGACGGGGGTATGGATGTCGCGCGAGTTGGTGCTGGAGACGTAATGGCGTGCCTCGAATTCTCCCATGGCAAAAAACTCTCCCGATCGTGCGTCCGAATCGAGTTCTCGGTGCAGTGCCGGATCCCTGCCATGCCAACGCGGCCCATCGCCATGCATGATGGTAGGCA
>CALQCM020000063.1 GCA_943329075.2 Chitinophaga pinensis
AAACTCCTCATCGGCGCCGAATTTCGCATCGAGGGCGGGCCGCAAATGGTTTTGCTCGCCACCGACCGCAACGCCTACGGCAATCTCTCGCAACTGATCACCACTGCGCGACGGCGCAGCGCCAAGGGGCAGTACCGTCTGGAGTGGGATGATCTTGCCGCTGCAATCGGATGCTTGAGCATTCTGCTGCCGGGGCCTGCAGCTTCGGATATTGCGAACGGGCTTGCGCACGCGCAGCGCCTGCGCGACCTGTTTCCCGATCGTTTATGGCTCGCTGCCGAACTGCTGTGCGGCCCCGACGATCGCGGGCGCCTGATGCAGTTGAAGCAACTGGCCGCCGCGGCACAACTGCCGCTGGTGGCGGCAGGCGACGTGCACATGCACCTGCGTTCACGCCGTCCGCTGCAGGATACGTTGACCGCAATTCGCCTTGGTATTCCGGTGGCCGAGGCGCAACACGCGCTGTTTGCCAACGCTGAGCGCCATCTCCGCATGCGCATGCGGCTGGCACAACTCTATCCGCCGGACCTGCTGGCCGAAACGCTGCACGTGGCCGGGCGCTGCGATTTTTCGCTCGACTGTCTGCGTTACGAATATCCGGAGGAACTGGTGCCCACCGGACACACCGCCGCTTCGTATCTGCGCGCACTCACTGAAGAAGGTTTGCAACGGCGTTATCCACCCGGCGCGCCGCCCGCGGTGCGGGCGCTGGTCGAGCGTGAACTCGCCTTGATTGAAGAGCTCGGCTACGAGCCGTATTTCATCACCGTGCAGGACATCGTCGCCTTCGCGCGCGGCCGCGGCATTCTCTGTCAGGGACGCGGTTCGGCGGCCAACTCGGCGGTGTGTTACGCGCTGGGTATCACCGAGGTTGACCCGTCGCGCATGAGCGTGTTGTTCGAACGCTTTATCTCGCGCGAACGCAACGAGCCGCCTGACATCGACGTCGATTTCGAGCACCAGCGGCGCGAAGAGGTGATCCAGTATCTCTACAATAAATACGGGCGCGATCGCGCGGCGTTGACGGCGACCGTCATCACTTACCGCAGCAAGAGCGCGATCCGCGACGCCGGCAAGGCGCTGGGTTTTGATCTCGTGCAGGTCGATCGCATTGCCAAATCGTTTGCGTGGTGGGACGACAAGAACACGGTCGAACAACGTTTGATCGAAGCCGGTTTCGATCCGGACAGCATGAAGGTGCAGCAACTCGTGTTGCTGGCGCGCACGCTGGCCGGGTTCCCGCGCCATCTGTCGCAGCACACCGGCGGTTTCGTTTTCGCGCGGGGGCTGCTCTCTCGGCTGGTGCCGATTGAAAACGCGGCGATGGCCGACCGCTCGGTGATTCAATGGGACAAGGATGATCTCGACGCGCTGGGTCTGCTCAAGGTCGATGTACTGGCCCTCGGCATGCTCTCGGCGATCAAACGTGCGCTCGATCTGATTTCGCTGCGGCGCGGCCGGCCGTTCACCATGGCGGATGTGCCGGCCGAAGACCCGGCCGTCTACAAAATGATTCAGCGAGCGGATACTGTCGGCGTGTTCCAGATCGAATCGCGCGCGCAGATGAGCATGCTGCCGCGTTTGCGGCCGGAAAAATTCTACGATCTCGTTATCGAGGTGGCGATCGTGCGACCGGGGCCGATCCAAGGCGGCATGGTGCATCCCTATCTCAGACGGCGCCAGCAAATCGAGCCGGTGTCGTATCCGAGCGAGGCGGTGCGCGGCGTGCTCGAACGCACGCTGGGCGTGCCGATTTTTCAGGAACAGGTCATGCAACTCGCCGTGGTGGCGGCGGGTTTTTCCGCCGGCGAATCGGACCATCTGCGCCGTTCGATGGCAGCGTGGAAAAGGAAGGGCGGGCTCGAACATCTCGAGCAGCGCCTCGTTTCCGGCATGCTGGCGCGCGGTTACCAGCGCGAATTTGCCGAACAGATTTACAAACAGATTCTCGGCTTCGGCGAATACGGCTTTCCCGAATCACATGCGGCGAGTTTCGCCTTGCTCGTGTATGTCTCGGCGTGGCTCAAATGCCACGAACCGGCGGCCTTCCTTGCCGCGCTGCTCAACAGTATGCCGATGGGTTTTTACGGGCCGTCGCAACTGGTGCAGGACGCACGCCGTCACGGTGTGGAAGTGCGCGCGGCCGATGTCATAATCAGCCATTGGGATTGCACGCTTGAAGGCGAACCGCCGGCGGTGCGTCTGGGGCTGCGCATGATCAACGGTCTTTCCGCGGCCGCGGCGGAGCGCCTCGTCGCCGCGCGTCGCGTGCGTGTCTTCGCATCGACGGTCGATCTGGCGCGCCGCGCGGCATTGAGCCGCCATGAACTCAAACTGCTCGCCGCCGCCGGCGCATTGCACGCGCTCACCGGCAACCGGCGTCAGGCGCACTGGCAGGTGGCCGGCGTCGAACGCACCTCGCCGTTGTTGATGGAGGCATTGCACGATGAAAACGCGCCCGCGTTCGTGCCACCTGCCGAAGGTGAAGAACTGATCGCCGATTATGCGAGCACCGGCTTGACACTTGGCCGCCATCCACTGGCCTTGCTGCGCGCGCATCTGAAGCGCCTGCGTTTCATCACTGCCGCCGAAATGCGCGATGTGCCGCACGGCCGGCCGGTGCATGCGGCCGGCATTGTTACCGGACGCCAGCGCCCCGACACTGCGTCGGGCGTGGTGTTTGTCACGCTCGAAGACGAAACGGGCAATGTGAACGTCGTGGTGTGGCGGAACGTCGGCGAGCGCCAGCGTCGCGAACTCTTGGGCGCGCGCCTGCTCGGTGTGTACGGCATCCTCGAGCGCGACGGCGAGGTCGTGCATTTGATTGCCGGGCGGCTCACCGATCACTCTGGTTTATTGGGACAACTGGCCACCCCTAGCCGCGATTTTCATTGAGGCGACGCTGGCGCATTTCATGGTCTGGCAAGCCGCCCAAACAAATTAGATTGCCGTAAGCCGCAGGCCTCGTTAGGATACGCACATAAGAAAAAAGATCCCGCAAGCGGATCCGGCTGGTTCTGAAACATTCGGCAATCAGACACAGGCAGGGGAGGCGTATGGCCAAAAAACTACCAGAAGTGGATGTAGTGCTCGTCGGCTTGGGCTGGACCGGCGGCATACTCGCAAAAGAACTCACCGAGGCGGGCGTCAAAGTTGTTGCCCTTGAGCGCGGCGCGATGCGCTCACCGCAACAGGATTTCACGGTGCCGCGCATTCGTGATGAACTGCGCTTTTCATCGCGCAATGACCTCACACAAAACACGCAGCGCGACACGCTGACCATCCGCAACAATGTCTCGCAAGAGGCACTGCCGATGCGGCGCCTGGGTTCCTTTTTGCCGGGCGAAGGCCTCGGTGGCGCCGGCGCGCACTGGAACGGCGTCACCTGGCGCTGGAACGACACCGAATTCAAGATCCGCTCCAGGTATGAAGAGCGCTACGGCAAAAAGTACATCCCCGAGGACATGACGATCCAGGATTGGGGCATTACCTATGCCGAGCTTGAGCCGTACTACAAAAATTCGAACGCACGGCGGGCGTTTCCGGCAGGGCCGGCAATCTGCGCGGGCAGATCCAGCCCGGCGGTAATCCGTTCGAAGGTTCGCGCGCCAGCGACTACCCGCTGCCGCCGCTGAATCCGAGCCTCGCCTGCGACATGTTTGCGGAGGCCGCCAAGAACCACGGCTACCATCCGTTTCCGCGGCCGGTGGCCAACGCCTCGCGCGCCTACACCAATCCGGACGGCTCGAAATTCGGCGCCTGCGAATACTGCGGTTTCTGCGAACGCTTCGGCTGCGAGGCCAACGCCAAGGGCAGCCCGCTGATCACGGTGATTCCAATCGCCATGCGCAATCCGAACTTTGAGTTGCGCACGAATGCGTGGGTCACCAAGGTGCTCAAGGATTCGAGCGGCAAAAAAGTCACCGGGGTGACTTACACCAACACGCTAAACGGCGAGGAATTCGAACAGCCGGCCGGCATGGTGGTGTTGACGGCCTACGCCATCAACAACACGCATCTGATGCTGCTGTCGGGCATCGGCAAGCCCTATGATCCGGTCAGCCAGACGGGTGTCGTCGGCAGGAATTATTGCTACCAGACGGGGGCGGCGGCGCAGCTCTTCTTTGACGGCAAGCATTTCAACCCGTTCATGTCGACCGGCGGGCTTAACGTCGGCATCGACGATTTCCACTATGACTGGAATTTCGATCGCGCGCCGCACGGTTTTGTCGGCGGCTACAACCTGGCGGGCGGCATGACGCACGGCCGGCCGATCAGTTACCGGCCGCTGCCGGCGGGCACGCCGCAGTGGGGCAGCGAGTGGAAGGCGGCGAGTGCGAAGTGGTACAACAGCGCGATGATCATCAGTTCAAGCGGCAGCGTCATGGCCAACCGCTACAACTATTTCGAACTCGATCCGAATTACCGCAACGCGTTTGGTTTGCCGCTGATGCGCATGACCTTTGACTACAAGCCGAACGAACACAAGATGGGCCAGCATGCGGCGGGCGTCATCAACAAGATCGCCAAGTCGATGAACCCGACCATGATGAACCCGGCGGTGGCGCGCACCGAGCCGTGGTCGGTAGTGCCGTATCAAAGCACGCACAACACCGGCGGCACCATCATGGGCACCAACCCGGGCAACAGTGTGGTCAACAAATATCTGCAAAGCTGGGATTGTCACAACCTGTTTGTCATGGGTGCGGGCGTGTTCCCGCACAATTCGGCCTACAACCCGACGGGTCCCGTCGGTGCGCTGGCTTACTGGGCGGCCGATGCGATCAAGAACCGCTATCTGAAAAATCCCGGCTCGCTCGTATAACGCGCCAACCGCAACGATTTCAATCCATCAAACATGCAACCATCGGACGTATGGAGGAATTCATGAAAGACATCGAAAAAGAAGGTTTCGGACGCCGCGATTTTCTGAAGAGCGCGGTTGCAGGCGGCGCAGTCGCTGCCGCAGCAACGGCCGCGGTGGTGACAACGCAGCCGGCGCAGGCGCAGCCTGCCGGCACGGCAGCGTCAGGTTACGCCTACCTCAATCTCGATGAGGCCGCGTTCGTCGAGGCGATGGTTGATCACATGGTGCCGGCGGATCAGTATTCGCCCAAAGGTACGGACATGGGGCTCGCGATTTTCATCGACCGTGCGCTGGCCGGTGGCTGGGGCAAGGGCGAGCGACTGTATATGCAGGGGCCGTGGAAGCCGGGCGTGCCGAGCCAGGGTTATCAATTGCCATTGACGCCGGCTGAACTTTATCGCGCCGGCATTGCGGCGACCAACGCGCATTGTGCAAAGACCTACGGCAAGACTTTTGACCGCCTCGATGCCAAGCAGAAGCAGGAAGTGCTCATCGGTCTGTCGTCCGCCAAGATCACTTTCAGCGATGGCCTGCCGGTGCGCGTGTTCTGGAGCACCGTCTACCAGACCGTCATCGAAGGCATGTTCGCGGATCCGATCTACGGCGGCAACCGCGACAAGGCGGGCTGGAAGATGATCGGCTTCCCCGGCGTCATTGCCACGCACGCGCAGGACATCATCAAATACCGCGATAAAAAATTCCCGGCCGATTACACCAGCATTTCCGACATGAGCTAAGGCGGAAACCACCATGGCCAAAGTGATGAAGGAAGTCGATGCCGTGATCATCGGCCTCGGCTGGACCGGCGGCATTCTCGCCAAGGAACTCGCCGAGGCGGGCATGTCGGTGGTGGCGCTGGAGCGCGGCACGATGCGCGATCCGGCCAAGGATTACGCCTTGCCGAACATCCGCGACGAGCTGCGCTACGTGCAGCGCCACGACCTCATGATGAATACGGCGCGCGACACGCTGACCATCCGCAACAATCCGTCGCAGGAAGCCTTGCCGATGCGCAAGCTCGGTTCCTTTCTGCCCGGCGACGTGGTCGGCGGTTCGGCGGTGCACTGGAGCGGTCACACCTGGCGCTGGACTGACAACGAATTCAAGATCCGCTCGAATTACGAAGCGCGCTACGGCAAGAAATTTATCCCCGGCGACATGACGATTCAGGACTGGGGCATCACCTACGCCGAACTGGAGCCGTACTACGACAAGTTTGAATACACCGCAGCGGTATCGGGCAAGGCCGGCAATATCCGCGGCAAGATTCAGGCGGGCGGTAATCCGTTCGAAGCGCCGCGCGCGCGCGACTATCCGCTGCCGCCGCTGACGCCGATCCTGTCGAGCGAGGTATTCTCAGAGGCGGCCCGTAATGCGGGCTACCACCCGTTCCCGCGGCCGTCGGCGAATGCCTCGCGCGCCTACGTCAATCCGGACGGTTCGAAATTCGGCGCCTGCCAGTACTGCGGCTATTGCCAGCGCTTCGGCTGCGAAGCCAACGCCAAGGGCAGTCCGCACATGACGGTGATCCCGATCGCCATGTCGAAACCGAATTTCGAATTGCGCGCCAACGCGTGGGTGACGCGCATCATCAAGGATGCGAGCGGCAAACGCGTCACCGGGGTTGCCTATACCAATGTGCTCAACGGCGAAGAATTCATCCAGCCGGCCTCGATGGTGTTGCTGACCGCCTACGCCATCAACAATGTGCATTTGATGCTGCTGTCGGGGATCGGCAAGCCCTATGATCCGGTCAGCCAGACCGGTGTTATCGGCAAAAACTACTGTTATCAGACGGGGGCGGGCGCGACGCTGTTTTTCGAGGGCCGCAATTTCAACCCGTTCATCAACGCCGGCGGTTCGAATGCGACGATGGATGATTTCAACATCAATCCGGATTTCGACCGCGGCCAGCTTGGATTTGTCGGCGGCTACAGCATCGGTGCCGGCTTCAACACCGCGCTGCCGATTGGCTACCGGCCGGTGCCGCGCGGCACGCCGCAATGGGGCACGGAGTGGAAGGCGGCGACCTCAAAGTGGTACCAGACGGCGATGAACATCGGTGCCAGCGGTGGCGTGATGGCCAACCGTTACAACTACTATGATCTCGATCCGACCTACCGCAATGCTTTCGGTCTGCCGCTGATGCGCATGACCTTCGACTACAAGGACAACGAGCACAAGATGGGACGGCACGCGGCAGCGCAAATCAATGCGCTCGCCAAAACGATGAACCCGACGCATCTCAATGAGGCGTCGGCGCGCACCGATCCGTGGACCGTGGTGCCGTATCAAAGCACGCACAACACGGGCGGCACCATCATGGGTAGCAATCCCGGCAACAGCGCGCTCAACAAATATCTGCAGAGCTGGGATTGCCACAATCTGTTCGTGGTCGGCGCCAATGTGTTTCCGCACAACGCTTCCTACAATCCGACCGGCCCGGTTGGTGCGCTCGCCTACTGGACTGCGGATGCCATCAAGAACCGATACGTCAAAAATCCCGGGATGCTGGTCTAGAACTTTACTGAACAAGGGGGCCGTGCCCCCTTGTATATCCCTAACTTCAGAGGAAACGCTGTTTAACAAAATCCGGTTATCAGCGTTTCCCAAAGAACAGGAGAACTATTCATGTACAGAAAAATTACGATCGCCGCGGCGATGTTGTTTGCAATGGGGGCGGTGCACGCTGACGGTGACGCCAAGCGCGGACAGAAACTGTTCGACGAATGCGTGGCCTGCCACGCGCCTGAGCGTGGCGCGACCGGTGGAGTCGGGCCGAGCCTCTTTGGCGTGATCGGACGCAAGGCCGGTGAAGTGGCGGATTTCCGTTATTCGCCGGCGATGAAACGCAGCGGCGTGACCTGGAACGAGCGCGATCTCGACGCTTACATCGAAGCGCCGCAGAAAAAAATTCCGGCCAACCGCATGCCCTACTCGGGGATGCCGGAAGCGCGCGACCGCGCCGATCTCATCGCCTACCTGAACGCAACGTTCAAGTAGACGAGTCGCGCCGGCGTTGGTCCACGCCGGTGCGATTGCCGATGGTTACACTATCATCGTCTCCTCAGAGGGCGCGCTGTCGCTGGCGCCGCACATTTACAAAAAACCTGCCTACGATCCGCTGCGCGATTTTGAATTCATCGGCGTCTTTGCCGACGCGCCCAACCGGCTGGTGGTGAAGGCGGCAGGCTTGCAAGTGGAGTGAGAACCATGTTGAAAATTGCAGCAGTGTGCGGCTGTGCGCTGGTGTCGATGGTGCAGGCGCAGGAGTTTCCGCTGAAGCCGGTGCGTTTTGTCTCGTCCGCCGTCGGCGGCCCGGTCGATGGCGTTGGCCGGTTTCTCGCCAACGGTTTGACCGAACGTTTCAAGCAGCAGGTGATCTCCGACGGCCGGTCCGGCGCGAACGGCATCATCGGCACCGACATCGTCGCCAAGGCCAACCCCGACGGCTATACCCTGTTGATGACGACCGGATCGTTTGCCATCAATCCGAGCATTTACAAAACGCTGCCCTACGACACGCTGCGCGATTTCACGCCGGTGAGCCTTGCCGCCACCTCGGGCGGACTGGTGCTGGTCGCGCATCCTGCGGTGGTGCCGCGGAATGTAAGGGAACTGATCGAATTCGATCACGCGAAACCGGGTCAGCTGACTTTCGGTTCCGGCGGCGTTGGCAACACGCTGCATATGGCCGGCGAACTCTTCAACATCATGGCAAAGACGAAACTGAGCCACGTGCCCTACAAGGGCTCGGCGCCGGCGTTGACCGATGTACTTGGCGGCCATATTGCGCTCATGTTCCCGAGCACCGTGATCGCCACACCGCACGTCAAGTCGGGGCGTTTGCGCGCCATCGGTTTCACGGGCCTCGTGCGTTCAAAAGTCCTGCCCGAGGTGCCGACCATCGATGAATCCGGACTCAAGGGATTTGACGTTACCGGCTGGTATGGCTTGTTCGCGCGCGCCGGCACCCCCGCGCGCATCGTCAATATTCTGCAGAGCAACGTCGCCGCCGTAGTCAGCGCACCGCAGGCGCGTGAACAGCTCGACGCCTGGGGTTTGTCGCCGGTCGGCAGCACGCCCGCGGTCTTCGCCGAATTCGTCCGTCGCGAGATGGACAAATACGCACGCATTGCGCGCGAGGCGAACATTCCAAAACAATAGGACTTGAAATGGGCAGGCGCTGCAGAGGCATGGTCATGCTCTGCTGTGACGATTTCAACCGCTCAGGCGAAAGATATTCGCATTGACTGGCTCAAACCCACACGCATTCATGCCGGTCCCAGAGCCGGAACGCATCGGATATTGGCCTGGCGTGGTGTAAACGCGGGGCGTAGTTACTGGAACCTGCCAGGTGAAGGGCGGCCTCAGGACTAACGTATCCGAACGGCAGCTTTTTCATGAATTTCGAGGTGCGATCATCAGGATCCTGCCGGCCACAAGCGGCCATCGGCGGTTACCTTTGAATTCGGTAACTATTTGATGCATCGCCGATCTTTACACAAAATTCAGGACGCGCCCCATGAATCGCCCGGCAGGGTTCCACCGCGATCATAGCCTGCGACAAATTTCCTTTAACCGCTACTTTCGGCTGGTCCGAAAAGCGCGAAGGCTGCGCCACACCTTATCGAGATTCTTTGTTCAGAGCGTCGCCCTTTTATGCTAGATTTAACGAATCTACGAAAAATGGGAAATATATGCAAAGGATCGAGCGGGTTTCTACCCTGATTGATTTGGTGATCGTGGTGGCGATCATCGGCATTCTGGCAGCAGTAGCGTTGCCGTCATATTTTTCATGATGTACTTGAAACTGTTGGCGAATGGTTTGCGCAACGCGTTCCGCCAGCGGCCCGCACAAACAACTGCCGCACCTTCGCAGAAACCCCAATCGCTACGAAGCGTCAGAAGCGATGCACTGACTTACTACAGGACTGCGACCGGCAATTATTTTTTGCCGAGTGACGCGCATCAAGACATCGTTGCCTATGCGATCAAGACCAATCAGATCTTCGAGAAGGAAGTCGTCGACTTGGCGAGCGAATATATAAAGCCGGGAACCGCCGTGTTGGACGTCGGCGCCAATTTCGGACAAATGAGCATCCTGTTCTCCAATCTGGCGGGAAACGATGGCAAGGTTTACTCGTTCGACGCGGACGATTTTGTCTATGAAATATTCAAGAAGAATATCACCGCCAATAACAAAGACGGGAAAATCATTCCGACCTTCGGCGCCGTACACAATGTCGAAAACGAAACACTGATTTTTCCTGTTCAGGATTTCAAGGAGTTCGGCACCTACGGTTCCTACGGCATCGACTACAACGCCTCCGAAGGCAGAAAAGTCCGCTCGGTCACCATCGACAGCCTGAACATTCAGGAACTGATCAGCTTTATGAAAATCGACATACAGGGGGGCGATTTGCAAGGCATGCAGGGCGCCGTGAAAACCATCCATAAAAATCGCATGCCGATCCTGTTCGAATACGAATACCAGTTTGAACTCAGATACAACATGTGTTTTCAGGACTGCGTCGATTTCGTCAAAGACATTGGATACGTCTTCAGGCGTGTCGTCAGCGGCCACAACTTTTTGATCGTTCCGCGTTAGTCTACGAAATACACGCACCGCATGTCATCTTATTGCCGCAAAACATTGTGGCCTGAAATTACGAGGATTGAGATCCTACGATTTCCGCACTCGAAGCCCTCAAACGCCCGTGCCGCTATATCACCCGCCCCGCGATCGCCAACGAATGGCAACTATGGGGAAACGTGGATGTTTCTTATGGGGCGTGAGTGACGATTCGCGCTTTTGGAAAAGCGGACCTCGGTCAGAATTTCAGCAGGCGGTGGGGCTCAGAGGGAACAACCGGCCAGAAGCGGTCACCACCGGACGGCCGCTTCTGGTTCGACGTGTATGTGCTTTGAGACGCGAGTGGTAGGGGCCCAGCCGCTTCATCCCCTCTACTGAAGGCGCGCAAGATAGCGGGCCAGTTGATCCATTGTGTAGCCCCAGCCCTGTGTCATTCCGGCGTGTGCGCCATCGAAGGTGACATTCTCTTCATCGTTGCCGTCGAGGGCTTGCCACTGCAAGGACATACGTGTGCCATGACCCTCGTCCGTCAAAGTGGTCGTCGACAGCGTTGACAGCGGCCAGGTTGGCGACATCGGGTGCCGAGTGACGCCTAGCTCAGCGTCGGAGAAATTGATGACCACTACTAGGCGCTCGGGCACAACAATTTCGCGGAAAGTCCACTTTCCCCACATGATCTGACCATTGGGGGCCTTCATGCCGTAGTGATAGACGCCACCCACGCGCAAATCCAGCGAACCAGGCACCGGCTCCATCCCGGCCGGGCTCATCCAGCGGCCCAGATGCTCCAGCTGCGTCAGGGCCTGCCACACAAGGTCGCGCGGGGCGTCAAAAACGCGAGTGATTGTGAAGGGCTTGCTGAGGCGTTCTTGTGGTCGGGTCATGTCATTTTCTCCTTCTCTTTATTTGCAATTCGCGCAGGTAGTCCTCCAGCCGGTCCAGCCTTTGCTCCCAGAGCTGTCGGTAAGGCTCTACCCAGTCGGCCGCTTCCTTCAGCGGCTGCGGCTGGAGCCGGCAGGGACGCCACTGCTTTTCACGGCCTTGGACGATGAGACCGGCACGCTGCAGTATCTTCAGATGCTTTGTAACTGCCGGCGGCGTGATATTGAAAGGCTCAGACAACTCCGTCACCGTAGCCTCTCCGGTGGACAAACGCGCCAGGATGGCGCGGCGCGTGGGGTCTGCGAGGGCGGCGAATGTGGCGCTTAGAGGATCTGTATGCATATGTATTTAACCATGTGGTAAATTGAAACTGATGCTGTTCATCTTGTCAAGCTTCAGCTGCTGCTCTACCCAGCTTGGTCCCCGAGGCAACGAATGCACGAATAAGTTGGAACGTCGTTGGCCTGCGTTGCGGCGACAAATTGGGCCCGCCGTGCGTCTGCAACGGGTCGTGAGTGTCGATTCGCATTTTGGAAAAGCGGACTGCGGCCGGAATCTCAGCAGACGGTGGGGCTCAGAGGGAGCAACCGGCCAAAAGCGGAAGGTCACGGTTACATTTCGTTTTGAGGATTAACGGTCGGAGCTACACTCGTTGTGCCGTTGTCATTATTGATCTAGTATAAGAACCGGAAAACGGTCGGCGCGACACCTTACGCTCCCACGAGCCCCCGTCCCTTCGGCGCAACCCGGTGCGCCTTTCTCGAAAGGCTACGGACATGTTCACAAGAATCAAAACCACTTTTGCATCACTTGTCTTGGTGGGCGGTATTTTTGCTGCCGGGCCGGGCGCCACATCCGAAGCTGTTGCCCAATCTACGGCATCTCCAGTTTTAGCGACTGGCTCGTGCACCGGTATTGCCGATGCAATCTGCACTGAAAGTGGTGCCGTCCGAGGCACAGTTGCAGGCGTTGTTCGCGCTTTCAAAGGAATTCCTTATGCGAAGGCGCCGGTAGGCGATCTCCGATTCCGCCCGCCCCAGCCTGCCGAACCGTGGCAGGGGATTCTGCCGACTGAACAATTCCGGCCCGTGTGTCCGCAACTCGGATCCGGCAACAAGGTCGTTGGCAGCGAAGACTGTCTTGCTATAAACATCTGGACACCGGCGCAACGCCCGGCCAAGTTGCTCCCGGTCATGATCTGGTTGCATGGCGGTGGAAACGCCGGTTTGTCGGGCGCCGGCTCGGCGAGTGGGGTCGTCTACGACGGCAGCCTGATGGTCGAACGCGGCGGTGTGGTCTTTGTAACTTACAACCTGCGTCTGGGCGTATTGGGTTTTCTCGCGCATCCGGCACTCGACGCCGAGCGGCCTGAAAAGATTTCGGGCAATTACGGTAGCCTTGATCAGATCGCGATGTTGAAATGGGTGCAACGCAATATTCAAAGTTTTGGCGGCGATCCCGGTCGTGTGTTTTTGTTTGGCACCTCGGCAGGTGGCGGCAACATCTGTGCTCTTATGACGGCGCCAGCTGCGCAAGGCCTTTTTCACGGCGTTGCCATGCAAAGCAGTGTGCCGACCGGGTGTGAATTGCAGACGTTGGCAGATTCTCAGCAGAGAACGGGCACGCGCGTTGCAAACGCGACGGGCTGCGCAAATGCCTCCGACATCGCCGCCTGTCTGCGCGGCAAGAGCGTCAATGAAATCGTCGGGGCAGTCTCAGGCCTCACCGATATTTTTGCGCGCGTATATGGACCCAACATGGATGGCCATATTTTCCCGGACCAACCCAGAAAACTGATTGAGGCCCGCCGCTACAAATCGTTACCAGTGATCATCGGGGGCACAGCGGACGAAACCAAAACGTTCCTCAATGCCATCGGGCCTGTTCCGGATCCGACTAGCTATGCCGAAGCGGTGACGAAATTGTTTGGAGTTCAGTCGCGCGATGCCATTCTTGCTCGTTATCCGGCAGCAAGCTTTGCCAGTCCGCGTGGTGCGCTTGACGTTGCCACGACCGATGCCTACTTCACTTGCACGACACGCCGGGTGGCTCGATTGCTGACTTCCGTGCAAACCGAACCGGTCTATACCTACTTCTTCAGCCATGTTCTTGAAAACAACCCGGTGGAACGTGCCAGGGGTGCGGGCCACACGGCCGAACACCCTTTCTTCTTTCCATGGACGGGAAAATTCCTGCAGAGCGAGGGTGAGCGGCAATTGCAGGGCGCCATGCTGCTTTATTGGTCAAAGATGGCTGCCACCGGCAATCCGAATGGCGAAGGCAATCCGGTATGGCCGCGTTACGACGCGAAAACGGACGCTCACCTTGAACTCGCGACACCGCCGCGTGCGGGCACAGCGCTACGGAAGGACCAGTGCGACTTTTGGGATGGCGTGACGCTGCCGTGGCCACATTTGTGAGGCGTTCGACCCTATTCCATAGGAGCTGCTAATCCGTCGACAAAAGCTTATCAAGCCGGGATGCGATTGTCCGCAATGGAGAAATGCCAATGACCGAAACGGGTCGTAAGTGTCGATTCGCATTTTGGAAAAGCGGACTGCGGCCGGAATCTCAGCAGCCGGTGGGGCTCAGAGGGAGCAGCCGGCCACAAGCGGCCATCGGCGGTTACCTTTGAATTCGGTAACTATTTGATGCATCGCCGATCTTTACACAAAAATCAGGACACGCCCGGTGGTGGTCAACGGCAGATCGGCACAACCTGCCGAAACCGATCAAAATGGAATCGGCGGCAACAGGCCCTCTCTGAGGTCTACGTAGATTCGCGATATTTCTAGGTTGGGACAAACGCTGTCACTAATAAATTAGAAGGCCAAAAGGTTTTCGATTACATTGCGCACGGCTTTAAAAATATATAGTGATCTCGCCCCGATCTTATAGCTACCCAGTTTGCGTTCGATTGACAGCTTGTGGGGGCGGCGATACAGTCGCGCATAGAGGAAAGGTAGGTTTAAATTTCCCATACACCAATTCTTCTTTCGCAGCAAAAATCAAAGCACGTTCCGACAAAGACGCCTACAACATTCGAGGCGGTCAGCCACTCACTTGCGAATTAGTGCGCTGCGCCAAAAATGCTTTTTGATAGTATGCGTGGTTGCAGGTTCCTATTTTAAAGGGGTTCATAAATTGAAACTAATAAAGACCGAAGAGTTCTTGAAAATGGAAAATCCAACGCCTGGAGATGCTTATCGGCCTCTAATTCTTACGGGCGAGGATAATGCAAAGGAGATGGCAGGAAGATTTTGCCTAAACGAACCAGGTGCGGAGACACAATTTCATTGGCATGACAATGAAACGATCAGGGTTGTGATAAGTGGAGAGGGGACGCACATTACGCTCACCGATGCTGGGCAAGAGGTGGAAACGCCTATCAAGGCCGGGGATTTACTTTATATCCCCGCCGGGGAAAAACATCGGTTGGTAAACAGGCATGTCAGGTTCTTTGAGTTCTTTACAAACCCGCCAATGACACGTTACCCGCCGATGCCCGGGTACGCAAACGCGGAGAAAGAAAAATAGCGTGTCAGATACCAACTGGGTGCCAGACGAAGCTCGTTAGTCAAGCCGTTGCCACAATGGGCATGTCGAGTTCAGCAGTGACGAATTTTTTATAATTCGGTTTCTTTGCATTATCTACCGCGCGGCGAGCGCCAACTTGTCTTCTCGATTCGTGAAGAAGGCTATTGGCGCTCGATACCCCTGACTTCCACTAAACGCCGCCAACGTGTCACTTCGGATTCTACTTGGGCGCGCATGGCGTCAGGCGAGGTGGGTGCTGCCACACCACCAAGGTCGGCAAGGCGTTGTCGCATCTCCGGCTGCTCGAGAATCCTGTGAATTTCTCTGTTCAGGCGCTCAACAATGACAGCCGGCGTTCCAGGGGGGGCTGCGATTCCGAGCCAGGACTGAAATTCGAATCCTGGCACCGTTTGGATTGCCGGTGGAACACCAGGAAGAAAGTTCATTGGTTGGCGCGCGGTCACTGCCAAAGCACGCAGCTTTCCGCCCTGGATGTGCGGGAGTGCTAGCGTGATGGTTTCTACCATGATATCGATGCGCCCTGAGAGAACCTCGGTCAGTGTTGAAGGCCCTCCACGAAACGGTATGTGCAATAACTCGATGCCGGTTTCAGCGCTAAACCATTCGCCGACAAGATGAAGCGCACTTCCGATGCCTGTCGATGAGTAGCTAACTGTTCCGGGTTGTGCTTTCGCTCGCGCGATGAGTTCTGGCAGCGATTTAAAGGACGACTGCGAAGCGGTGGCAAACACCAGAGGGTAGGTGGTAACCATCGTGATCCAAGCGAAGTCCTTCACCGGGTCGAATGGCAGCTTTTTCATAATTGCCGCCGTCGTGGCATGTCCCGATGTGGCAAGCAGCAGGGTGTAGCCGTCTCCAGGCGCCTTCGCCACAAAGTCAGCACCGGGTACGCCGGCTGCGCCCGATTTGTTATCAACCACTACGGGCTGTCCGAGTATTGGTGAGAGCCTTTGCGCAACCAGTCGGGCAACTATATCAGAGCTACCACCAGGCGCAAAACCTACGATGATCTTCACCGGTTTGTCTGGGTAGCCTTGTGCATGAGCAGAAAATACAACGATACATGACAGCCCCAACATTATGCCGTGCAACAGGATATTCATTGAAAGTCCTCATTTTGTACCATAAAAAGATCACCCCATACGTGGCATGACTTCTATTGTATTACGGTGGCATTAATCGTAATTCCGGAAACGATCCCATGCATTCGGCGCAGAAATACTATCGAAATCTGTTTGGTTAGATTGAACAGGCTGCGGAGGGAGCGAGCCGAGTTACGCAGCAATCGCTCGGCGATGGCCTGAACTATACGTGATCCCCGCGCGCGCCGGGGTGAGTCGAGAAGGGAGCATACTAAAACTAAATCGTAGTGTAACAGGTGTTACACATAGATTTTCATCAGGATCAGCCCGGTAGGGTGGGCAGCTTTGCTGCCCACGCGTCCGAGCGATTATTCAAATCGAATCGCCCAATTCATTCGAATCGGGGATTGACGTCATTGCCCAATTGGCCCCGTATATGCCGGCGGCAACATGGCGGCGCAATGATGAATAAGGCCAATCCGCAAGCTGCGTGACCAACAACGGGTGGGCAACAAGTTGCCCACCCTACATGACTGGTCCGAAAAGCGCGAAGGCTGCACCACACCTCATTGAGATGCTTTGCTCAGAGCGTCGCCCTTTTATGTTAGATTTAACGAATCTACGAAAAATGGGAATATTATGCAAAGTATCCAACGGGGTTTTACCCTGATTGAATTGATGATCGTGGTGGCGATCATCGGCATTCTGGCAGCAATCGCGTTGCCGGCATACCAGGACTACACCATCCGTGCGCGGGTTTCCGAACTGGTGCTGGCGGCGAGCGGATTCAAAACAACCATTGCAGAAAAAGCGACGACTGATGCGACCCTCGGCAGCGCCGGTCTTGGCTTGACCGTCACGACGGCAGGTCGTATTTCGGGCGGTTCAGTGACTGACACGGGCATTATCACGATCAGTGGCAACGATTCGACAATCGGCACCACCGTGAACATCGTGCTGACGCCGTCGTTGGGTGGCGGTCGTGTGGCTTGGGAATGCAGCAGCGGGAGTTCCAGTCAGTGGCGCTACGTGCCGCCGGACTGCCGTCAACTGGCACTGCCCACAGTGCCCACAGTGCCATCTCAGCCCGATCTGCAGCCAGTATAAGCGGAGAGCCAAGGCGGCGAAGGGCGGGCGGAAGCGCCCTCGGTGAGCTCAGAGGACGAGGCGGTGTTGAGGCCGATTGGAAATTGACCAGTTAACGCAGGTTGTGCCGCTCTGCGATTGACCACCACCCCCGCTCGACAAACATTGGTCAATGCGCAATCGGCACTGGTGGTCAATTTGGAGTCGGCGAGAACACGCAAGGGAAATTGCTGGGACAACGCACCGATGGAAAGTTGCCGGGGTTCCCGGAAGACCGAACTGGTGCATCACCGCCGCTTAGCTACTAGGGAGCCGGCCAGGCGCGAGATCACCGAATACACCGAGATCTTCTGCAACCGCATCCGGAAGCAGGCGCGACTTGGCCATACGCATATTTTATTCATGAAAGGCTGGAGAGTTATGTTGCCCGTGACGCCATTACTGTCAGTTTTCATGCCAGTTTACAATGGTGCGGATTACGTAAGGGAAGCGCTGGAATCGGTAATCGATAATGGGTTCTCCGACCTCGAGATCGTCGTGGTCGACGATGCTTCCGTCGACAATACCGTGCGTGTCGTCGAATCTATCAGACACCCGGCGTTGCGTCTCTTTCGCAATACGACCAATCTCGGCATTGGTCGGGTGCGTCAACGTGGCATCACACTCTTGCGTGGGCAGTTTGCCGCCCTGCTGGATCATGACGATATTGCGGTGGCGGGACGTTTCGAGCGACAGGTCGCACGTCTGGAAACTCCGGATGGCCCTGATATCGTTGGCGGCTCGATAGAGCGTTTCGGCAACAACGACAGGCCCGGCATAGTCCGGTATCCGGCCAGCGATGCCGCAATCAAAGGGATGATGCTTTTCACCTCTCCCATTATTAATCCCACGGCGTGCATGAAGCTGGCGCCATTTCGCGCTGGACGCATTGACTACTCACCGGACCTCAGGGTTGGCGAAGACTATACTTTGTGGGTTGATGCGATGCGAGCGGGGTTGCGTTTTGAAAATCTGGACACAGTGGTTACACGATACCGCCGGCACGCCGCATCGTGTACCGCGACCGATTACGATAGCGTTGTCGCCCAGATGCATGTGATCCGCGGTCACGTCGCGGAAACTTATTTCCCGGAATTGTCCCGCCGTGGATGCGCAGCCCTCGCTAATGCGCTGTCGAGTCGCGTCAGCGACAGGCAGAGCTGGATCGACAGTGTATGCGCGCTCGCGCACGCGGCAATGCTCTCGCACGCCGTACCGGGTATCGATGCCAGCGAAATGACTAACCGGCTTGCGAAGCAGTTAATAACTTTTATCACGCGCGGTTTGCTGGTTGGTGTGGCTGACTATGATACGGTCGAAGCAATTACCGATAGCGACAGCAATTTCGAGCGCTGGCGGGCCATGGACAGAGGCGCTCTTGATGTGCGTATCATGGAGTTTTTCGGATAACTTCTTTTTTACGTGGTCGCAGGGCTTGGGCATAACTGATGAGTTTCTTGGGGCTATTGCTGCGAAATTTAAAAGCGTCAATTCGCAGTTTGTTTCAGCTACGTCAGAAACAGTCCAACAAAACAAGCAACTCCGAAAATCAATCAGCAGACGAACGCCCCAAATTGATTGCGCTCTATTTGCCGCAATTTCACCCTATTCCCGAAAATGATGCTTGGTGGGGCAAAGGGTTTACTGAATGGACCAACGTGGCTAGGGCAACCCCGTTGTTCGATGAACATTACCAGCCGCGCATACCAGCTGATCTAGGATTCTACGATTTACGCGTGCCCGAAACGCGCCAGGCGCAAGCCAACCTGGCGCAACAACACGGTATCGGGGCGTTTTGCTATTACCACTACTGGTTTTCTGGGAAGCGGCTGCTCGAGCGCCCCTTTAACGAGGTCTTGGCTTCAGGCACCCCGAATTTCCCCTTTTGCCTCTGTTGGGCAAACCAGAGTTGGACGGGGATTTGGCATGGTGCACCGGACAGAATACTCATCGAACAGACCTATCCCGGGGTCGTAGACGCGACTCAACATTTCCAGGCATTGCTGCCTGCGTTTCACGACAAACGCTATTTGCGCGTTGCCGGCAAACCGGTATTTGTGATTTTTCGACCGCGGGAACTACCGGAATCACGAGGCTTTATCAATCTATGGAAAAAGCTCGCCCTTGAAAATGGACTGCCCGGATTCCATTTTGTCGGCTTTGCGTCGAGCCGTGACTGGAACTATTTAGCGGATGGTTTTGATGCGGCGCTGTGGACCTGGGACCCCAAACTTTATCGCCGCACAAAAATATCTGCTGCACACCCTACGGTTCTGCAATATGGCGATGTCGCGCAGAATTGGATTCCAAAAGAGCCTGCCCCCGACAGCCTTTACCCTTGCCTGATGCCCAATTGGGACAATACCCCCCGCTGCGGAGCCGAAGGGTACGTTTATCACCAGTCGACGCCAGAACTCTTCAGAGCGCAGGTGCGCGCGGCATTTGAATGGGCGCGGAAAAGACCCTCTGGGCAGAAAATCATTTTCGTCAAAGCGTGGAACGAATGGGCTGAAGGAAACTATCTCGAGCCCGATATGCGGCACGGGCTCAATTATCTTCAGGTCATCAAGGAAGAGCTACGCGGCTGCGGTTGATCGAGCCGATTTATCGTCAATCGACAACATTGAATACTTGAAAAAAAGTAATCTCAACCCAAGTGCGCCGTTCATTTTTTGTGATCGATTTGGCGACAGAAAAACAGAATGCAGTTGGAGCAAGCGATTCGGTAATCAACTGTCTGAGAAGGCGTCAACCCCCATACCCAAGAAAAAGGGCGGCAGCAATTGCAGAGACAAAAATAAGAAGAGTAAAACCGGTGCTTTAAAATTGCTTTGCCATTCCTGTGTGGTCGGCTCGACGGGCGGCGCCTCAAGAGTGGGCTGCTGTTCAATGGCAGGAATTGCCGCACCGCACTTCGAACAGAACTTTTCATGCAATTCAAATTTTGAACCGCATTTAGAACAGTCGGCGGTTACCTTTGGATTCGGCGACTATTTGATGGATCGCCGATCGCTACACAAAAATTCAGGACACGCCCCATGAATCGCCCGGCAGGGTTCCGCAGA
Source organism: Chitinophaga pinensis (assembly GCA_943329075.2). GTDB lineage: Bacteria > Pseudomonadota > Gammaproteobacteria > Burkholderiales > SG8-41 > PALSA-1004. The sequence goes on from CALQCM020000063.1 coordinate 20,176, forward strand.
GGTCATAGCCTGCGACAAAATCCCCTTAACCGCTACTTTCGGCTGGTCCGAAAAGCGCGAAGGCTGCGCCACACCTCATTGAGATGCTTTGCTCAGAGCGTCGCCCTTTTATGTTAGATTTAACGAATCTACGAAAAATGGGAATATTATGCAAAGCATCCAACGGGGTTTTACCCTGATTGAATTGATGATCGTGGTGGCGATCATCGGCATTCTGGCCGCAATAGCGTTGCCGTCATATCAGGACTACACCATCCGTGCGCGGGTTTCGGAACTGGTGCTGGCAGCGAGCGGATTCAAAACAACCATTGCAGAAAAAGCGACGACCGATGCGACCCTCGGCAGCGCCGGTCTCGGCTTGACCGTCACGACGGCAGGCCGTATTGCGGGTGGTTCGGTTACCGACACGGGCGTGATCACGATCAGTGGCAACTCGACGTCAGTTGGCACCGCCGTGGACATCGTGCTTACCCCTTCCATGAGTGGCGGCCGTGTGGCGTGGGCTTGCGGCACCGTGAGCCCCAGTCAGTGGAGCTACGTGCCGCCGGAATGCCGTCAACTCGCGGCCGCCCCCTCCAGTTGTTCGATCGCAGACGGCGGGTGCGCCGACATCGTTACACGCGACCCCAACCCGAACTAAAGTGATCGCGGTGGGGGTGGGAGTAATGCAATGGGGGAGAGGGAACCAGCCACTAGCGAATGGGGAGTGGAAAGGGGCAGGAACTGTTGAGCGATCAACGAAGGGGAGGCGCTCGGGGAAGCGCGGATGTGGCGGGACGGGAGGTCGACCGACCGACCGCAACTGCCGGGGGCCGCTTGGGGCCGGCTTGAGCCCCTTAGCGAGCGCTCACAATTCGGCCAAAGCGGTCAGCCGCTCCTGATTCATGGCAGGGCATGCAGAGCCCATGTCCGCCCATCCCAACCGGGATGTGTGTAATCGATTAAGCGCTGCATCAGCCCGGTAGGGTGGGCAGCTTTGCTGCCCACGCGTCCGAGCGATTATTCAATTTAAATCGCCCAATTCATTCGAATCGGGGATTGACGTCATTGCCCAATTTGCCCCGTATATGCCGGCGGCAACATGGCGGCGCAATGATGAATAAGGCCAATCCGCAAGCTGCGTGACCAACAACGCGTGGGCAACAAGTTGCCCACCCTACATGACTGCATGAGGTCCAAGCTGGACTGAACGCGCTCACGCGATCCGGATCAGCATTTAATGCGGGCCACGCACATATTCAATGCGTATTTTTCACAATGAAATCATCCAGGGCTTTGGAGAGTTCATCTTCGGCTTTGAAATACATGTGAAAACCGCTATAGCAAGGGTTGGCGTTTTGCGATTCTCCGCTCGTAATCAGCACCTGCCCGACGGCGCTTGAGGCGATTGTTTTGACTGACTCATAAGTGCGATAGACCGTTTGGGTATCGACCGCACAGCCATTATTCTTGTGATCGATAAAAAGTATCGGGAAGTCAAGCGGCGCCGAGAACGAAGACTCATTTCTGGCGCTGCTGACAACCATGCCATCAATCAATTTGGTTCGATTGGTTTTTTGCAGAGCTTTGATGAGTTCCATCAAACTGATGCCGCCGTTGCTATGCCCCATGACCCAAACGGGCAAACGGGTTCTTTCCTTGTAAAAAGCGAGTACGCTTTCAATTCGCTTAACGTGGTCAGATGATCCGCGGGCGGCCGGGTAGCGTTGGTTGGGTGACAGCGCATAGGGGCTGTCGAAAATAACGACATCCGTAGCCCCGCTTGTCAGCGCCGGGTCGGTCAGCCTTTTCAGCGCCTGATAAAACGGATGCTTCAGGTCGGGCGTTTCAAGCTTGAGGCCGATATTGCCATCGCCCCCCGGGATCAGCACCAAAACCGCCCGCGCCTGCCGCCCCGCCCAATACATGGTCATTGTTGGTGTGGAGTCAATCTTGCCGTCTTCTTTGAGATCGACAGGAATCACTTCAGCCCGAGCCCATGCGAAAACCGATAGCAGCGCCAACGCCAAGATTGGTTTCATATCACTCCCAACGTGCTCACTCGCGCCAGTGCATCGCTGCGCCCAGAGTTCATCAAGCGGCCAATACCGGCAAACCCTGCAATAGACTGCCCTAACAGATCATTATGCGCGCATGTGCAATCGGCAACAGGCCCATGCGTTTTTCTGACAGACAGGTTGTTACGTTTCGTTTTAACGAAATCAACCCCGTTTGCGCAAAATTCTGCACACGCCCGAATTCGGCGAGCGGCCGCTGGACATTCGCCGCGACCACCACGGCGCGTCCGGGCAAAAATGCCTTACAAAACTTAACGCTAAAAATATAATTCCCTCGCACCCTCGTGGGGGCTCCGCCTCTTCACGGTACCATTGAAGTTGTAAGGCCGAACAGGCTTGCCAGGCCGATTGTTTTCTTGATTAGCAATGAACGTCAGCCTGTCATTCCGGGGCCGCGTAGCGGAACCCGGAATCCAGAAAAAAGTTCTAAAAGTCCCTGGATTCCGGGTTCTGCCCTTGCGGGCAGCCCCGGAATGACGGGGCCGGGCTCTCTGCCGCCTGT
>CALQCM020000064.1 GCA_943329075.2 Chitinophaga pinensis
GGCATGACGCCGCGCTCCGCCCGCGCCATCGCCAACGCCAAAAAGATTTGCGAGACGCATCTGCAGGGACAGTACGACCTGAGCGTGATCGATGTCTACCAGCAGCCACAGTTGGCCAAGGACGCGCAGATCCTCGCCGTGCCCACGCTGGTGAAGAAACTGCCGCTGCCCCTGCGCCGCATCATCGGCGACCTGTCGGACCGGGACCAGGTGCTGCTCGGATTGAACCTGAAGCCCAAACCATGACCTGAGCGCTCACCTCATGACGCAGGACTCCCCGGGCACCGCATCAGGCGCCGACGCAAGCGCGGAACTGGCGCAGGTGCGCCTGCGGCTGGCCGAAGCCGAGGAGTTGCTGAACGCGATTCGCAACGGCGAGGTGGACGCGCTGATGGTCAGCGGCGCGCGCGGCGAGCAGGTCTATACCCTGAGCAGCGCCGACCGCGTCTATCGCCTGCTGGTCGAGACCATGAGGGAAGGCGCGGTGACGCTGTCCGCGGACGGCGTGATCCTCTTCTGCAACGCCTATCTGGCACAGATGCTCGGGCTTGCGCCGGAGCGACTCGTGGGCAGCGCCCTGCGCGACTACCTGCCGGGCGACGACCAGCGCGCGCTCGAGGGCATACTCGCGAACTGCGGCACGGCAATCAGCCGCGGCGAGATCAACCTGATGAGCAGCGCGGGCGCTCTGGTGCCCGCCTATGTGTCGGCGTTCGAATTCAGGGTCGAGGAGATGAACCTGGCGCATTGTCTGGTCATTGCCGACCTGCGGGAACAAAACGAGCTGAGACAAATCCTGGCGGCGGAGCGGGTGGCGGGTTCGATCGTGGTGCCGGCGGCCGAGGCCGCCGCCGTCGCCGACGAGCAGGGGCGCCGCGTGCGCGCGAGCCAGGCGGCGCCGCGTTGCCGCGACGGGGGTTGGCTGTCGAAGTACCAGGCGCAGACATGCGTGGCGGCTCTGGCGGTGGTGACCGGCGCCATGGTGCTCGCGGGCTGGGCGCTCGATATCGCCGCGCTGAAGAGCGTCCTGCCGGGCTGGGTTTCGATGAAGCCGAACACGGCCCTGGGCTTCATCCTGACGGGGATCGCGCTCTTTCCTTCCGCGCCTGCAACACTGGGCCCGGGTCTCGCAAGCTTCATGTCCGGCTTCACCCGGCTGTGCGGCCTGCTCGCGGCCCTGATCGGCGCGCTGACCCTGGGCGAATACCTTTTCGCCTGGGATGCGGGCATCGACCCGTGGCTGTTCGCCGAGCCTGCCGGCACGGTGGGCACGTCGACCCCGGGCCGGATGGCGCCCGATACCGCGTTGTGCTTCGTGTTGCTGGCGGCGGCGCGGGAAATGGCCCGCAGCGGCGGCAGGACGAAGAACACCTTGCTCGCTGCGGCGGTGCTAGGCCTGCTGGTGACGATCATCGCGGCAGCGGACATCCTGACTTATTTCACGCCGGTCCTCGGCGCTTGGGGCTGGTGGGGCGAGACCATCATGGCCGTCCCGACGGCCGCCGTATTTGCCGTCCTCGGCGCGTCGGTGCTATGGGAGGCGTGGCAGAAAAACGTTTCGATGTGGGCGCTCAGCAGAACGGTCACCGCGGGGTTTGCGCTTGGGCTCGCTTTGCTGGTGGTTGCGGGTCTCACCGCGAGCCGCACCCAGGAGCAGATGCGAATGGCGAAAGACCAGGAGGTGCACAGCGAAACGCTATTGCGCCAGATCGCGCGGGTCGAGGCGGCAGTGGCCAGTACCCAGAACCACACGCGCGGCTACCTGCTCACCGGCGACGCAGCGATGCTGCGCTCCCATGCTGTCGCCGAGGCCGCAAGCAAGCAAGCGCTGGATGCGCTACGCCTCACCGCCGCCGGCAGCCCGACCGAGCTCGCGCAGTTCAGCCTGATCCGGCCGTCCGCCGAAGAATCGCTGCAGTGGTTTCGCCAGATGATAGACGCGCGCCGTAGCGGGGTCGGCATCCAGCCCGGTGGAGTCCGTCACGGCGAGGACCTGATGCAGGCGTTCCGCGCGGCCGTCGACGCGGCGGAGCGCGCCGGGGGCGAGCGCCTGCTGCAATCGAAAGCGGATGCGCAACGCTTGTCGCAGTTCGTCTACGCGATCATTGCGGGCGGCATGATGACCAGTCTGAGCATTTTGATTGCGGCCCTGCTGTGGCTGAACCAGGGCGAGGCCGCGCGCAACCAGGCGCGCGCCCAGTTGGAACTGGGGCAGAGAGCGAAGGCGGCCGCATTCTATGCGCGCAGCCTGCTGGAAGCCAGCCTCGACCCGCTGCTCACCATCAACCCGGCAGGCAAAATCACCGACGTCAACGAGGCCGCCGTCAGGGCGACCGGGGTGGGCCGTGCCGAACTGATCGGCAGCGACTTTGCCAGCTACTTTGCCGACCCGGCGAAGGCAAACGCGAGCTACCGGCAGGCGCTTGCCGAAGGCAGCGTGACCGGCTACCCGCTGGCGATCCGGCACAGCTCGGGCAAAATCACCGATGTACTCTACAACGCCAGCGTCTACCGCGACAGCAGTGGCAAGGTGGCAGGCGTGTTTGCCGCCGCGCGCGACGTGAGTGAGCTCAGGAAGGCGGAGGAGTTGCTGATTGCGACCGAGCAGCGGCTCGATCTGGCGCTGCGCCACAGCGGAATGGGCGTCTGGGACCTGGATCTGATACACGACACGGCCTGGCGCACGCTCCAGCACGACAGGATTTTCGGGTATGAATCAGCCCCCGCCACATGGGGCCAGGAGATAGCCCTGCGGCACGTCGTGCCTGAAGATCGCGAGCACTTCGTTCGCTGCTTTCAGGAAGCATCCGGCACGGGCCTGTTCTTTCTCGAATGCCGGGTGATCCATCCGGATCAGAGCATTCATTGGATTCAGGCACAGGGGCAGGTCCTTGCCTATGAAGAAGGCCGCCCGGCGCGCATGCTGGGCACGGTAGTAGACATCACCCTGCAGCGCGCTGCGCAGGACGCGCTGGAGCAATCGGCCCGGTCCCTGGCCCGCTCCAACGCCGACCTCGAGCAGTTCGCTTATATCGCCTCGCACGACCTGCAGGAGCCGCTGCGCATGGTGGTCGGCTTCGTGCAACTGCTGGAGAAGCGCCTCGCCGGCAAGCTCGATGCGGAGACGCGCGAATTCATAGGCTACGCGGTGGATGGTGCGATGCGCATGCAAGGTCTGATCGAGGACATCCTCGCCTATTCGCGCGTCACCACGCAAGCGCAGCCGTTCGCGTCCGTCGACAGCGGCGAGGCCCTGCAGGAGGCGCTGCAGCGGCTTGCGATCCGGATCGTCGAGACCGGCGCCGAGGTCCATGCACAGTCCTTGCCGGTGGTGATGGCTGATCACGCGCAACTGGTGCAGCTGTTGCAGAACCTGATCAGCAACGCGATCAAGTTCTGCAAGGATCGCGCGCCGAACGTGCGCGTGGAAGCGGTGCACGAGGCCAAACGCTGGCGTTTCTCGGTCACCGACAACGGCATCGGCATCGCCCCCGAATACCGCGGGCAGCTGTTCGTCATTTTCAAGCGCCTGCATACGCGCCGTGAGTATCCCGGCAGTGGCATCGGGCTCGCGATCTGCAAGCGCATCGTCGAGCGCCACGGCGGGGAAATCGGGATCGACTCCGCCCCCGCAGGCGGCACGGTAATTTGGTTCACGCTTCCCGAGGAGAAAAGCCCATGAGTACACTGAACAACGAGTTCCGGACGGCCGTCATCCTGCTGGTCGAGGACAATCCCGGTGACGCACGCCTGACGCAGGAGGCGATGCGCGATACCAAGATGGCCAACCTCATGCACGTCGTCGAGGACGGCGTCGAGGCGATGCAGTTCCTGCGGCGTCAGGGCCGCTACGGCGAGGCGCCGCGGCCGGATCTGATCCTGCTCGATCTCAACCAGCCGAAGATGGACGGGTGCGCGGTGCTCGCCGAGATCAAAACGGATCCCGAACTCAAGCGCATCCCGGTGGTGGTGCTGACCACCTCGCGCGCCGAAGAAGACGTGCTGACGGCCTATGACCTGCATGCCAACGCCTACGTGACCAAGCCGGTGGACCTGGCGCAGTTCATGAAAATCGTGGCGCTGATCGACGAATTCTGGATCAACGTGGTGACCCTGCCGGGGAAATGAGTCCATGAAGCAAACGCCGATCCGGGTCCTGCTGCTCGAAGACAATCCGGGTGACGCACGCCTGGTGCAGGCGGCGCTCGCCGACTACGCACCGGGCCAGTTCGCCGTCACCCGGGTCGAGCGCCTGGCCGATGCGCTGGCGCGCCTCGGCGCCGAACCCTTCGATGCAATGCTGTGCGATCTCAGCGTGCCCGACAGCGAGGGCATGGCCACGCCACAGGTCATTATCGAGCGCTTTCCGCTGCTGCCGCTGGTGGTGTTGACCGGCGGATCACACGACGCGAGCTTCGGCCGTGACGCGATCCTGCATGGCGCGCAGGATTACCTCGTCAAGGGAAAAGCGGACGCAGAGGCCATCGTGCGCAGCGTGCACTACGCGATCGAGCGCAAGCAACTCGAACTCCAGTTGCACACGGCAAACCGGGCACTCGGCGATCTGAACGAGCAGCTGGAAGCGAAGGTGCGCGAAAAAACGGCGGCGCTTGCCCAGGAGATCGTGGAGCGCGCGCAGCTCCAGATCCGTCTGGAGAGCGAGCGCCGCGCCAGCGCCGAGCAACTGCAAAAGACTTATCTCGACACGATCGAGGCGATTGCATTAGCGCTGCAAAAGCGCAGCGTGTATACCAGCGGCGGCCAACGCCGGGCGGGCGCACTTGCCGTTGCGATGGCGCGCGCGATGGGGGTGACCGAGGATCAGGTCGAAGGCTTGCGCATCGGCAGCCTGCTCTTCGACCTGGGCATGATGACGGTACCGGCGGACATCCTCAACCGGGCGCGGCTGTTGAACAAGAGCGAATTCGCGCTGGTCAAAGCGCATGTGCAAAGCGGCCACGAGATCGTGCGCGGGATCCAGTTTCCCTGGCCGGTGGCCGAAATCATAGCGCAGCACCACGAGCGGCTGGACGGCTCGGGCTACCCGGCCGGACTCAAGAACGGCGCGATCCTGCTCGAAGCGAGGATACTCGCGGTGGCCGACGTGGTGCAGGCGATGTGTTCGCACCGGCCGCAGCGCGCGGCGTTCGGCATCGATGCCGCGCTGGAGGAGATCAGCCGCGGCCGCGGCGTTCTCTACGACGCGGACGCGGTGGACGCCTGCCTGCGGCTGTTCCGGCAACAGGGTTTCGCTTTTAGCGCAATCGCATGAATGCGGAACCCGACCTCCCGAGGCTGGTAGCCAGGCTGGCAACGTGGGTGGCGCTGCTGACGCTGCTTGCAGGCCTGTCGGTGCTGGCCGGTTGGGCATTCGACATCACTTTGCTCAAGAGCATTTCCCCGAACTGGGTCAGCATGAAGGCGAACACGGCTGTGTGCTTCGTCTTGAGCGGGATCGCGCTGTTCCTGGCCCTCGCCCCGCCCGCAAGCGCCACGCCACGGCAGCGCATCGGGCTTTCAAGGCTGGGCCGCGCATGCGGCGGGCTATCCGGTCTCGTCGCCGCGCTGACATTGAGCGAATATATTTTCGCCTGGAATAGCGGCATTGACCAATGGCTGTTTCTTGATGCCGTCGGCGCGGCAGGCACGTCTCATCCGGGGCGCATGGCGCCGGAGACGGCGGTGTGTTTTGTGCTGCTGTTTCTGGCGCTGTTGTTCTACACCTCGGGCAAGTCCGGCTGGCGGATGTGGGCGATTGCGGGTTTGCCGGCTCTGGTCGAGACGCTCGCATTGCTGTCGCTGTCGTCCTATCTGTTGCCGGGCTCCAGCAGTCTTGGCTGGCTAGGCTTAACCGCGATGGCGGTTCACACGGCAATATTGTTCGCGCTGCTTGGCGCGAGCCTGCTGGCCGGGGCGTGGGGACGGTTTCGTGTCGTGTGGCAAATCAAGGAAAAACTGACCTTCGCGTCGCTAGCGGTTTTATTTTTCAGCTTATGGTTCCTGACTTTTTTTGGCGGCCGGCTATTGCAGCAGGATTTGGGACGGCATCTAGGCGAACAGCAGTTCTCTGCGGTTTCGCTGGTGGCCAAAGAACTCGAGAATGAGGTGGCCGGCCGTTTACAAGCGCTGGAAATCAATGCGACAAAAATTACCCCGGCTATTCTGGGTAATGCGGCAGCCTTGCAGAGCTTCCTTGAAGAGCGCCCTGTTTTTACGCACCTTTTCAGCGGTGGCGTCTGGGTTGCCCGTGACGACGGCATCGCGATTGCGTCCGTGCCCTCCGCATCAGGATGTATCGGTATGAATTTCATGGACAGGGAATACCTGATTGCCGTGCTCAAGGGCGGCGGATCGACGGTTAGCAAGCCCGTCATAGGCAGTGCGTCAGGGCTTCCAAATTTTGTAATTGCGACACCGATTCGCGATCCCAAGGGCAAGGTGACCGGCGCCTTGGTGGGGGTGAATGACCTGAACAAGCCCAATTTCCTGGACGCGATTTCGAATGCGCGCTACGGTAATACCGGCGACTATCTGCTTGCCGTGGTCAAGCACCGGTTGATCGTCACCGCCTCCGAAAAAACACGCATCATGACAAGCCTGCCGGCCCCCGGCAGCCTCCCGGCGCTCGACTACTACCTGCAGGGCGGTGAAGGGCCTGCCGTTTACGTCAATTCACGTGGCGTGGAAGTGCTGGCCTCGGCCAAGCACATTCCTGTGGCGGGCTGGGTGCTGGCGGTAACGCTTCCGACCAAAGAAGCCTTTGCGCCGATTTACCATGTGCAAGTGCGCATGTTGATTGCCGCGGTCTTGCTGACCCTGCTGGCGAGCGGCCTGATCTTGTGGCAGCTGCGGCGCCAGCTTGGCCCGCTGATCTCGACCGCTGAAATTCTGGCCGCGACCCCGCCTGACGAGCGACTGCTGCAACCCTTGCCCATTGCCGCGGGCGATGAGATCGGTACGCTGATCAGCAGTTTCAATCGGCTGCTGGCCACCTTGGGCGAACGTGAGAAAACCCTGCGCGAGAGCGAGTTGCGCAGCCGGTCGATCACGCAGACCGCCCACGAAGCCATCATCACCACCGACAGCGCGGGAAATATTGTCAGCTGGAACCACGGCGCCGAGATCATTTTCGGCTACGCGGAAATTGAGGCCATGGGGCAGCCGATGACCCTGCTGATACCGGAGCGCTACCGCGAAGGACATCTCGCCGGTATGCAGCGCATGCGCTCGGGTGCGGCGGCCCGCATCCTCGGCAAGACGCTTGAATTGCATGGGATGCGCAAGGACGGCAATGAGTTTCCGCTGGAACTCTCGCTCGCCAGGTGGGCGAGTGCCGAGGGCTGGTTCGTCACGGGCATCATCAGCGACATCAGCGCGCGCAAGCAGGCGGCAGCGGCCCTGCAAGCGGCAGCGGAGCAGTTTCGCGGGCTGGTCGAGCAGTCGATCGCCGGCATCTACATCGTTCAGGACGGCAAGTTCGCCTACGCCAATCCGCGCTTCGCCGAGATACGCGGCTACCAATCCGCGGAGGAGCTGATCGGCCGCGACCCCCTTGCGCTGGCTGCCGAAAAAGACCGCGCCATGATCGTCGAGAATAATCGCCTGCTGCTCTCTGGCGAAGTGCGGAACATGGGCTACGCCTTCACCGCGCTGTGCAAGGACGGTTCGACCACCGAAGTCGGCACCCACGCCGCCTATGCAACCTACCAGGGCCGGCCGGCGGTCATCGGCCTCATGCAGGACATTTCCGATAAAGTTCGCGCCGAGGAGAACCTCCGGCGCCATGTGGCGCAACTCGAGGCGGCGTTCAAGAGCACGGTGCAGGTGGCGACGAACCTCTCCGAGATGCGCGATCCCTACACCACGGGCCACTCGCGGCGGGTGGCCGAGATCGCGACGGCGCTTAGCGCCGAACTGGGGTTCGACGCGCAGCGGCAGGAGGGAATGCGCGTCGCCGGCTACCTGCACGACATCGGCAAAATCAGCGTGCCAAGCGAGATCCTCGCCAAACCGGGCAGGCTCGAACCGATGGAGTTCAACCTGATCAAGGAGCACGCCCAGGGGGGCTACGACATTCTGAAAAACGTCGAGTTTCCCTGGCCGGTGGCCGAGGTCGCGCGCCAGCACCACGAGCGCATCGACGGCAGCGGCTATCCGCAAGGCCTGAAGGGCGGGGAGATCCTGCTGGAAGCGCGCATCTTGGCGGTGGCGGACGTCATGGAAGCCATGTCCTCCGACCGGCCCTACCGGCCGGGCCTCGGCATCGACAGCGCGCTCGCGGAAATCGAACGCGGGCGCGGCAGTGCCTATGACCCGGCTGTGGCCGACGCCTGTCTCAAGTTGTTCCGGGAGATGGGATACACAATTCCCGCGTAGCCCCGATTCGATTCATCTCCGATGGCGTGGCACGCGAATGTCTGCGGCCGGCGCAAACGGACGCTCGATTTACTTCGGGTTGCGTGTCGGCGGTTTCAGAGGCTCGCATTGCCCGAATATTGTTTCTCGGCCGAATTGCGATTTAAGTTTTGAAATTGCCTATTCGGGTTTCAATCCCGAAGACTTGATCACCTTGGCCCACACCGTTGTTTCGTTGTTGAGAAAGGCGGCGAATTCCTGCGGTGTGCTGCCGACCGGCTCGACGCCCTGCGCGAAGAGTTTCTCGCGCACGTCAGTCATTTTGAAAATCTTCGTGATTTCCTGCTGCAGGCGGGTGATCACTGCCGCCGGCGTGCCGGCCGGCGCCAGCAATCCGAACCACGATCCCATCTCGTAACCGGGCAGGCCGGACTCGTTGACGGTCGGGATCTCCGGCGCGATTTGCGAGCGCTGTTTGCTGCCGACGCCGATGGCGCGCATGCGTCCGCCCTTCACATAGGGCAGCGAGGTGGCGATGTTCGGAAACATCAGCGACACCTGTCCGGCCATCAGGTCCGTATAGGCGGGGCCGTTGCCTTTGTAGGGAATGTGCAGAATGTCGATCTTAGCCAGCGCCTTGAATAATTCGCCGGCCATGTGCGGCGGCGTGCCGTGGCCGGCCGAAGCAAAGGTGAGAACACCCGGTTTCGATTTTGCCAGCGCGATGAGTTCGCGCGCGTTTTTCGCCGGCAGCGACGGATGCGCCACGACCAGCGTCGGACCCGACAGCAACAGCGACACCGGCACGAAATCGCGCGCCGTGTCGTAGGGCAGCTTCGCGTACATCGCCGGGTTCATGGCGTGGCTGCTGCTGACGACCAGCAACGCATAACCGTCGGGTTTCGATTTTGCTACGGCCTCGGTGCCGACGATGCCGGCCGCGCCCGGACGGTTATCGACGACAAAATTCGCGCCCAGGCTTTCCGTGAGTTTTTGCGCGACGATGCGCGCCGACAGATCGGTGCCGCCGCCGGGGGCGAAGGGCACGACGATGCGTACGGGTTTAGATGGATAGTCCTGCGCCGGTGCAACAGCGGCGGCGCAGATGATGGCGGCGGCAATCGCAATGCGGCTGATCGCAACGCAGGAAATTTCTGCTTGATGCATGGCCGGTCCGCTGAAATTCAAGGGCGCTACTGTAGCACGCAGCAACGGCCTGCAGCCGCGTGCGGTTGCGTTCACCGCGACGGCGTTCGATGGTAATGTAGCGGCACGGAGGATTCCTGTATGAACAAATTGCATCAGCTCACCGCGGCCGCGGTGCTTGCCGCCTGCGTATCCACAGTGGTGGCTGCCGACGCGGAAAAATTTCCGCAGCGCCCGGTGCGCATCGTCATCGGCTTCACGCCGGGTGGCGGCCCCGATATCACGGCGCGTTTTCTGGCGCAGAAGCTCAGCGAGCGCTGGCACCAGCAGATCGTCACGGACAACCGGCCCGGTGCCGGCGGCACCATCGCCGCGAACATCGTCGCCAACGCCAACCCGGACGGCCACACGCTGCTGTCGGTATCGAACGCGCATTCGGTGGCGGCGGCGATCTACGCGAAGCTGCCGTATGACACAGTGAAGGATTTTGCCGGCATCACGCTGACTGCCAGCGGGCCGGCGCTCTTGCTGGTGTCGCCGGCACTCGGCGCGAAATCGGCGAAAGATCTGATCGCGCTGGCGAAGGCGAAACCGGGCCAGTTCAATTTCTCCTCGGCCGGCATTGGCAGCGGCGCGCATTTTGCCGCGGAGCTTTTCAAGAACATGGCGGGCATCGACGTCGTGCACGTGCCGTTCAAGGGCATTCCCGAGGCGATCACCGAGACGATGACGGGCCGCGTGCAGTTCTTTCTTTCGCCGCTGGCCAGTGCGCTCAATCTGGTGAAGGATGGCCGCGCGCAGGCAGTCGGCGTGTCGGGGGCGAAGCGCGCGCCGCAATTGCCGGATATTCCGACCATCGCCGAGTCGGGCCTGCCCGGTTATCGCTTCGATTACTGGTACGGCATGCTGGCCCCGGCGAAAACACCGCGTGCCATCGTCGAGAAACTCAATCGCGAAATTACCGACATCATGAAGTCCGAAGAAGTGCGCGCGCGCTGGGTCGCGCTGGGCGTCGAGCCGGCGCCGATGACACCGCAGGCCTTCGATCAATGGATACGCGACGACATTGCGACCTCGATCAAACTCGCGCGGGCGGCGCACATCAAGGCGGACTGAAAGCAGGATTGAGGATTCAGGATTGAGCGGGAATTGGAGGCGATGATGCAAAGCGCATTGTGGTGGGGCGTGCTGATCGCGACATGTGCGGTCACCGGGGCGCAGGCGCAGACCTGGCCGACGAAGTCGATCCGCCTGATCGTGCCGTCGGTGGCCGGCGGCGGCACCGATATCTCGGCGCGACTGATCGCGCCGAAAATGAGTGAAATTCTTGGCCAGCAGATGGTGGTTGAAAACCGCGGGGGTGCTGCCATGATGATCGGCGGCGAGGCGGTGGCGCGCGCTGCCCCCGACGGTTATACGCTGCTGATGGGCATCAGCACGCTGACCATCAACCCGTCGATCCACAAGAGCATGCCGTTCGACGTGCAGCGCGATTTCGCGCCGGTGTCGCAGGTGGTGTCGCAGCCGAACCTTCTGGTCGTGCATCCGTCGGTGCCGGTGAAGACGACGCGTGAACTCATCAATTTCACGCGCACGCACGCCAACCAGCTCAATTACGGTTCGGCCGGCGTCGGCTCCAACCCGCATCTGACGATGGAACTGTTTTTATACATGGCGAACATCAAAATGGTGCATGTGCCCTACAAGGGGCTCGCACCGGCCATGATCGATACGCTGTCCGGGCAACTCACGGTGATGATGTCGACCATGCTGACCGGCATTCCGTACGCGCGTGACGGGCGCTTGCGCGCGCTGGCGGTGTCGGGGGCGCAGCGTTCGCGTGTGCTGCCCGATCTGCCGACGATCGCCGAGGCGGCACTGCCCGGCTACGACGCCGTGCAGTGGTACGGCATACTCGCGCCGGCGGCGACGCCGCGCGAGGTCGTGATGAAACTGCACGACGCCGTCATGCGCACGCTGCGCGACCCCGCGGTGCGCGACCGTTTTCAGGCCGATGGCGCCGACATCACCGGCAGCACGCCGGAGGAGTTCGGTGTCTATATCGCGAGCGAAACCGCGAAATGGGCGAAGGTCATCAAGGCCGCCGGCATCAAACCCGAATAACACACAGGAAGCCGTCGAATGTTGGAAGTCAAGAAGTCCGCCAAAACCCCGGCGGAGCGCCGCAAGGGCGCATCGCGCGTGACGGGTAACGCAATTTCGCGCGCGCTCGGCGTCAAAATCATTTCCGTAGGCCGCAAGCAGTTGCGCGCCGAGATGCGCGTCACGCCGCTGCATTTGAACAATGCCGCGCGCGTCAACGGCGGCGTGCTGATGGCTTATGGCGATGTGGTCGGTGCGGCGGCCACCGTTGCCAATCTGAACCCCGGCGAGCGTACCTCGACGCTCGAGTCGAAAACCAATTTCTTTGCCGCCGGCATCGGACCGGTAATGAAAGCCACGGTGGATTTGCTGCATTCCGGCCGTACGACCATGGTGTGGCAAACAACGATCCGCAACTCGGGCGACGGCAGCCGCGTGGCGATCGTGACGCAGACGCAGATTCGTTTGCCGGCGGCGAAACCGGCGGCGGCTGCAGGGAAATAGCGCCGCTTATTTGAAGCGCTTGATGCGCTCGACCAGCCAGACCGGGATGATCAGCTGGCCGTTGATTTGCCACCAGCGCGGGCGTTGCGCCTGATACTGCTCGCTGACCGTCTGCAGGACGGGCTGCTCCGGGCAGCCCTCGCAGATTTCAGCCTCAACCTTCAGGATGGTGATCATGCCGTCGGTCGAGGGGCTTTCTTCCAGGCAGATGCGACATCGTTTCTGTTCCACGCTTTAGCCTTGCTAGTGTTTGCAATGCAAAGTTGCAATTTGCGTGCCTGCAAATTCACACGCATTTAATCATGCAGGACGAGACGTAGTGCCTGCAATTGTTCTCGCGAAGCTGAAACGCAGGAACAATTTGGCGTCGGCGCAAAAATGAAATTGGCCGTGATGTCGAACCATCGTGCCGCACTGCCGGAGGTCCGGCAATTTCCCGGGGGAAATTACTTGCGCGGTTAACGCCTGCGGCGCAGCAAAACGATGCAACCGCCCAACACGATGAACGCGGCGCCCAGGGCGGTGTAGGGTTGTGGCACCTGGCTGTAGAACAGCCAGCCGGCGGCGACGGTGCCGAACAACTGCGTGTAAACGAAGGGGGCGAGTCGCGTGGTTTCGGCGCGGCCGTGTGCGACGATATACATGCCGTGGCCGACGGCATAAACAAGGCTGGTGCCGAGCAACTGCAGCCAGGATTCGACGCCGGGCGTGTGCCAGACGAACGGCACCATGCAACTGGTGACGATGCTGGCAGTGGCCGCCATGAAAAACAGCGTGGTTTTGGCGTTGGCGTGGCGCGTCACGAAAGCGGTGAAGATCTGGTAGAAGGCAATCACGCCGGCGCATAACAATGCCCAGACGTGGCCCAGCTGAAATGCGCTCGAACCCGGTTGCACGATCACCAGCATGCCGGCGAGGCCGAGGGCGAGTGCCAGCCAGCGGTCTACACTCATTCTCTCCCGCAGCAGCGGCATCGCCAGCAGCGAGGCCAGCAGCGGCGAGAGAAAAAACATTGCCGTCGCGTCGGCCACGGGTATCAATCCCATCGCCGCAATCATCAATACCGCGCCGATGACCGGAAAGCTGCCGCGGATGATCTGCAGATGAGGCTTGTGCGTGGTCAGTGCCGCGGTCCAATCGGCGCGCCGCATCGTCAGCAGCATGATGGCGAGAAACAGCACCGAGCGGCCCCAGATTGTCTGAATAATGCCGATATCGTCGGCGATGCGGCGCAGCCACACGTCGTTGAATGCGAACATGACATTCGCCGCAATCATCATGAAGATCGCGGCGGCGTCGGTGGTGCGTGAGTGTGCGGAGGGGATGAGGGCTATCTCAATACGAATCTGGCATTGCGCCTGCGATCAATACGGCGTTTTAACGATGCGTCCGCTGGCTTCGACAAACCAGCGTTCGCTGGTGAACGGCTTGCCGGCCAGACGCGCTTCCATCCAGTCGGCGAGCAGCCCGGTCGGCGCCGGGCCCATGTTGGCAGAGGGCACGTTGCCCACCGAGTGGCGCGAATCCTGATAGACGACGAGCTGCTTCGGGCATTGCAGGGTCTGCAGCAGGCGTTCGGTGTGCACGAGCGGCGAGAGTTCATCGGCTTCGCCGGCCACGCAGAGGTAAGGCGCGCGCAGTTTTTCGGCATGACCTTCCCACGTCAGCGTTTTGCAGAATGCGTCGAAAGACGCTTCGTCGCTGTAGCCCGACATCCACATAAACCGTTTCTTGAACGTCGGCGAGGCCTCCTGAAAAATCGTGTGGCAGGTCGGCTCGAGACAGGTCGAAGTGACGGCACAGGCTTTGAAACGCGGTTCGTTGCAGGCGGCAATCGTGCCGAAGAAGGAGCCGAAGCTGCTGCCACCGATGCCGAGGCGGTTGGCGTCGACCTCGGGGCGTGCCGTGAGCCAGTCGGCGACGACGTGCGCGGCCTCGACCCAGTTTGGCACACTGACGGTGGTGCCCATGATGCGCGATTCGTATTGTCCGGGGCCTTCGAGTGAGAGTACGGCGATGCCGCGCGCGAGCCAGCGGTCGCCGTGTACTGCGACGTTGGCTTCCTTGAAGCCGTCCATGCCGGGGATCCACCAGATGGTCGGTAGTTTGCCGCCGCTGTAACCCGGCGGCAGATGCCACCAGCCGGCGAGCGTGCCGCCCTTGAACGGGATCAGTACCGGCTCGACCTTGTGATCGGCGTGTTTTGCATAGGCGAGGTAGCAGTCGCGTTTGCTTTGATTCAAGGCGCGGTTCTTCTCGCCGCAGTCGTCGAACGGCCATTGCGCGGCCGCGTATTGCACGGCGGCGATGAAGTAGTTGCTGCGCGCGGTGACGCGCTGGCCGTTCTGTTCGGCTTCCTTCGCTTTCGCTTCGCGGCGGCGCGCGCTGGCTTCGAAGGCCGGCGAGAGATCGGCGAACTTCTGCACGCGCTGGCGGATCGCCGCGAAATCGGCGTTGGCCTCGACGCCGCAGGGCACGTTGTAACTGATGGTGCGCGGTTGGTCCCAGTCGGCACCGTTGGCGCGGATGATGTTGTCGACCAGCCAGCGCTGTTCCTCCCAGCGTTTCATATGTGGTTCGCCGCTGTCGATTGATGGTTGCTGTGCCACAGCATTCTCCTTCGGTCATTTATCTGAAAAGCGTAGCCCGGAAGGAGCGTAGCGCATTCCGGGAACTGCGGTGCTTCTACCCCGGATTACACTGCGTTCCATCCGGGCTACCGCGTTATCACGGAATCATTCGCCCTTGAGTTTTGCCTCGCGCACCAGCTTGACCCGGCCCGTTGGGCGCAATAACCAACGGGCATTGCGCCGGATAGATCGCGTTCGGTGCAATGCGCTGCGCTTATTGCCCCCGACGAACCTGACTAACAGAGTGGCGCAGGCGACTCGCCTGCGCCACAAAATAAATAATAGCCGGCCCGCATATCTTCATTTCGCCCGCTCCAGCAGGCTGACGTCGTGCAGCACCGGCGTCTGCCCCGGCGGCGGATTGGCGACGGCGGCTTCGAGCGTGCGCGCATCGCGCCACTCCTCAGGCGGGCGGACGTAACCGTCGGTGCCGATCTGGTCGATGCCCCAGTAGAGTTCGAGCGTATAGCCGTCGGGATCGAGAAACTCGACGGCGACCTGCACGCCGGCGCGGCGGCGGCCTTCGAAGGTGATGGTGGCGCCGGCTTCGCGCAAATGTTTGCGCGCGCGGAACACTTCGTCGAGCGAGCCGAGTTCGAACGCCATGTGATGGAATTCGCGCCGCTGCGTGGGCCCCGCCGCGCCGCCGACCAGCGCGATGCCGTGATGGTCCGGGTTGCAGCGCAGGAACACCATGCCCTCGGGCATGATGTCCTTCTCGAAAATGTCCGACACCTTGAAGCCGAGCACGCCGGTATAGAACGCCACCGAGCGCTCGAGGTCGGTGACCTTGAACACCACGTGTCCGATCTTGCGCAGCTCGAACGGCGGCGTGCCGTTGCTGATGGCGGCGCGCACTTTGTCGATATCGAAAGCCATGTCTGCTCCTGGTCCGGCGCTGTGACTGCCGTTATTCGACGCGTATGTTCGCCGCGCGCACGATCTCGGCGTAGCGCTTCATTTCGGATTGCACGAAGACGCGGAACTCCTCCGGTGAATTCGCCACCGGCTGAAAGCCGTTCGACTCCATCAAGGCGCGCATCGGCGCCGACTGCAGGGCCTTGCGCGCCTCGGCGTGCAGACGGCGCACGATTTCCATCGGCGTCTTCGCCGGCACGAACCAGCCGTGCCAGGTGAAATCGACCACCATGTCGGCGACCCCGGCCTCGGCGAAGGTCGGCGCCTCGGGCACCGCCGGGTGGCGCGCCACGCCGGTGAAGCCGATGGCGCGCAGGCGGCCCGATTTCACATAAGCGATCGCCGCCGGCGGCGGCACCAGTATCACTTGCACCTCGCCGCCGATCAGCGCGGTGAAAGTCTCGCTGCCGCCTTTGTACGGCACGTGCTGCAGCGATATGCCGGTGCGCAGCCTGAACATTTCGGTGGCCAGATGCAGCGTGTTGCCAGCCGGCGGCGAGCCGTACGAAAACGGTTTGGCCTTGGCCAGCGCGACGAATTCCCGGATGCTGTTCACACCCAGCGCCGGCGACACCAGCATCAGGTAGCCGCCCGAATTGCCGATGTTGGTGACGGGGGTGAAATCGCGCAGCACGTCGTAGGGCAGGGTCTTGTAGACCAGCGCGTTGACCACGAACGCCGGCGGCGAGTGGATCAGCGTATGTCCGTCGGGGGCGGCCCTGGCGACGATTTCCGCGCCGATGATGCCGTTCGCACCACCGCGGTTGTCGATGATCACGCTCACGCCGAGTTGCGGGTCGAGCTGCACCGCCAGCCCGCGCGCTATCACGTCGGGGCTGCCGCCGGCAGCGAAGGGCACGACGATACGCAGCGGCCGGCTCGGATATGAGTGCGCGTGCGCGGCCGTCGCCACAGCGAGTATCCAAAAAACCATGAAGCGCATCGCTCTCCCCCGTGACCGGACTTTGGCACCGGTTTCGCCGGCATCATACCGCAGCGCCGGCTTCAAGGCGGGGCGCCGGCCGGCACGCCGCGCGCGATCGTCGACAAGCTGAACACGGCAATTCAGGGCGCGCTTAAATCGCCGGATGTCATCGACCGGCTCGTCACGCAGGGCGGGAACGAAATCGTCGGCACGCCGCTGGGCCCCTTTGCTGCGCAAATCAGGGGCGATCTCGGGCGCTATGCGTCTTTGATCAAAACCATGGGCCTGCGACTGGAGTAACGCGCATCATTCCGGTTTGATGCCCGCTTCCAGGCTGACGCGTCGCCATCTTTCGATTTCGGCTTTGAGGAACACGCTGAGCGCCTCCTGCGTGCTGCCGACGACTGCCACGCCCTGGGCCAGCAGCGCTCGGGGTTCTGCAGCGACTGCACAACCACGCTGTTAAGCCGGTTGACGATCGCCGGCGGCGTGCCGCGCGCGACGAACAATGCATACCGGGCGCCATTGCAGGCGGCCTCATGCACCTATCGCCTCGCGCCGGACAGAAGGTGCTGAACTTGCGAACGGTGGCCGGTCGGGACGAAAAAAACACAACAGCCCTGTGCGCCGATGCGCACGGCTTCAGCCCGCACGCAGCGGTGCGCTGTGGCGCGCATCAGCGCCAGGAACACTAAAGAAAATTCCACGCATAAGCAGGGCATTATTTGAATTTGGTGGCCCGGGGCGGAATCGACCAGGGTGAGGATGTCTGATCCTCACTCAATATATTTCAGACCTCTATCAACAAGCTTGTGGGGCAAAATCCATTCGTCGCCAGATTTGACCTTTATTTCACCAGAAGATCCATCGGTTGTTAATGTATATCGAACCGTATTACATCCCGCACCAGATTGATAAGACGTAACAATTATTTTTCCGCCTACTCTTTCAACATCTGCTCTTACGGGTGTAAATACACAAGGGTTATTATTGGCCCCGGGTGGGCCATAAACTAACCCATATCCACCATCAACTTTTACAAGCTCAACATAGCCAATCTTAAAAGGTGCCGACTCTCCAGTTTTGTATAGCGCGAATGTCCACTTCTCTGCTCTTGCGGCCCCAACCGAGATTATGAAGATCCCAGCCAAGAGTATTGCCTTTATATATTTGCTATTAATCATGCAGCCGCTCTAGTAATTATATTTTTTAGAAATGAATCTAAATATTAGCCCAGGCTTAGAAACTCCGCTCAACCAAAAGAAAGTCGCGCAGTCGTCATAGGGAGGGAAGGTGTTTTGAATTTCCTATTCTCGGCCGAAGTGTGGCACCCTTATGAATATTCGAGCGTCAGGGGGCTACGTGTTCCGGGTTGTTTTGTTTGCATTGCTTGGATTGCTTGTTTTGCATGGAACGGCACAGGCCGAGGTCAGACTCGTCCGGCCGGTGCGCATGATCGTGCCCTATGTGCCGGGCGGCGGCACGGACACACTTGGCCGCCTGATGGCGGCTCAATTGAGCGAAAGCCTGGGGCAGCAAGTCGTGATCGACAATCGTGCGGGCGGCGGGAGCACGATCGGCACCCACATGATCGCGCAGGCCAATCCCGACGGCTACACGATCGGTGTTGTGGATGCGGCCTTCGTCACGAATCCGAGTCTTGTGCCGAAGCTGCCTTACGCGACGCCGAAGGATTTTTCACTGATCGCACTCGTTGCAACGGCGCCAATGGTGCTCGTCGTTTCCAGCGCGGGACCTTACCGGACGGTCAGGGATCTGGTGAGCGCAGCGAAGGGGCAGGCCGGCAAGCTGACCTTTGGCACGGCCGGTGCGGGGTCTGCAACCCATCTTGCGGCGGAACAGTTGCGCATCGCAGCCGGGATAGACGTCATACATGTACCTTATCGAGGTTCGGGCCAGTCGATGACGGAATTGATGGGCGGACACCTGAGTTTCGCATTCACGACGCCGGGAACCGCGCGTCCCCACGTTGCGGGCGGCCGGTTGCGGGCGCTCGGTATTACCAGTGCGACCCGTTCAATTGTGATGCCCGATGTGCCGACGTTCAACGAATCGGGAATCACGGGCGTCGATACGACGACGATCACCGGCATGATCGGACCGTCCGGCTTGTCGCGCGAGTACGTGCGCTTTATGAATGCGGCCGTGGCCGCGGCAGTCAACTCGCCTGAAGTCCGGCAGCGCTATGCCGCCATGGGCTACGAATCGACGCTTCTGACACCCGAGCAGTATGCGGTGCGGGTCGCGAGCGAGATTGCCAAGTGGCGGAAGTTGATCACTGAAGCCGGCATCAAGGCGGATTCGCCGTAGATTGGGCAAGACCCGCCTCCGCACTTGCTCCTGATCAGCACAATCAAGCAGCCATCAGTCGGTTGCGATGAACTGCAGGTACAGCTCTTCCACCTTTGCTCTCGCCCACGGCGTTCGCCGCAAGAACTTGAGACTCGAGGCGATACTCGGCTCGTGATTAAAGCAGCGAATAGGAACCGCAGCGCCCATAACCTCCCAACCCGCCCGATCGACAAGGACACTCTCCGTTAATGCCAGGATTCTGTCTTCCATCCGCATTCCCAAGGTTACTTGCGGCGATCTTGGTTGCGTCGAAATAGAGGGGCAGTGTCTGCCGCGAAATCACCGAACGGCGGAGGGGGTATTCACAATTATTGGTTTGTGGATTCCGCCGCCATCGAAGAGCCGGCGGTGATTGTGAGGATACTCACGCACCTGGGTTTACCTGCACGCGCGCCGCCGCGCATTCCGGCTCGGCCACTGGATCTCTTCCGGGCGGCCTAATCTTCAAGACAAGAACGGGCTGACTATCCCGCTCCGCCCGCGCTCGCGTGATGCGGTCAAACCGCGTCGAAATCAGCCCCCTCGGGTCGACGCAGAGACCGAAGCGTCCACGCGAGAGGGAAATTTTCATCAAACACTGTCCGATTGACCCCTTGTCGGGCCGGCGATATAGGCGTCAGAGGGGGGAGGTGTTTTGAATTTCCTATTCTCCATCACGATGTCCGTGCCCCCGCCGGGCGAATACGGCACGACGATGCGGATGGGCTTGGTGGGATATGCCTGTCCCGAACCCGTCGAAGGGGCCTGCGCGTGCGCGGCGCCGCCGCTCATGACCAGCATCATGGTTGCCAGTGTGGCGGCGGATTTCCTAGTAACGCTTTTTACAATACAACTCCTCCGTACGACTTTATTCGGGCTTGGCGCCGGACGCCTTGATGACCTTCGCCCATTTGATGATTTCGGTGCGCACGTACGCGGCAAACTCCTCGGGCGAGTTGCCCACCGGATCCACGCCCTGCGCGATAAGACGTTCGTTGATCTCCGGCACCGCGAGCGCGCGCTTGGCTTCCGCGTTGAGCCGCAGGACCACCGGCCGCGGCGTCTTCGCCGGCGCTAGCAAGCCATACCAGCTGCTGGCTTCATAGCCGGGTACGCCGGATTCGGCAACCGTCGGCAGTTCCGGCATCAGCGCGGAGCGCTTGCTGCTGGTGACGGCGATGGCGCGCAGCCGTCCGCTCTTCACGAAGCCCATCACCGACGGCGCGGTGGCGAACACCGTCTGCAGGCGCCCGGCGATCAGGTCGTTGAGGCCCAGCCCCGCGCCCTTGTACGGAACGTGCGTGAGTTCCACGCCCGCCATCACGGCGAACAGCTCGCCGCCAAGGTGCGTCGCATTGCCGCTGCCCGCGGACGGATACAGCACGCCGCCCGGCTTCGCCTTCGCCAAAGTGATGAGTTCCTGGATGGTCTTCACCGGCAGGGCCGGCGGGACGGCAATGATCAGTGGCGTGGATGCGATGAGCGAGATCGGCGCGAAGTCCTTTAGGGAGTCGTACGGCAGCTTGGGATACAGGGTCGCGTTGATCGCCTGCGTGCTGCTGGTCATGATCATCGTGTAGCCGTCCGGCGGTGCGCCGGCGACGATCTCCATGCCGACGATCGTGTTCGCGCCCGGCCTGTTGTCGACCACGATCGCCTGGCCGAGGCCCTTCGACATCTCCAGCCCCACCGTGCGCGACAACAGGTCGTTGCCGCCGCCGGCGGCGAAGGGTGAGATCAGCCGGATTGGACGCGACGGGAAGGTGTCGGCGGCAACCGCCGCGAACGGCAGCGCGCAGCAGCCCAGCGCCAGCCAGCGCAGCCTATTCATAGCAACTCACCCCGTCGTGTTGGGCCGCGAAGTACAGCACGTGGCGCGCGCATTCCGCCGGCTTGATCAGGTGCAGGTTGTGATGCGTAGAGGGCAACCGGACCATCGTCAGATCCCGCACGTGCTTGCGCAGCAGTTCTTCCTGTTCGGGGCTGGTGATCGGGCCCGCGGTCGGGAATAGCGCCAGTACTGGCGCCTCGATGCGCGGCAGCCACGGCGTGGCGTTGGTGCGCGCAATGGTCTTCTGGACAGCGATCATCACCTCCACGTCGGACGCACCCTGCTGCTCCGCAAACCACGCCATGAGCCCCGGGTCGGTGCCCTCCGCGAAACGGTCGCCCTTGTTCTTGGCTGCCGCGTAACCGGCGGCACCCAGCTTGCGCATGGCCTCTTCCCACGAGTCGTGGCCGAACTTGGAGCGCTCCATGAAATCCTGGTTGAGGAAGACCGGCGCGGACACCAAGGTCAGTGTGCGCATCCGCTTGGGCCGTTCGCCGGCGAACACCATGCCGAGAATGCCGCCGAGCGACTCGCCGCAGAAGTGGACCGATTCCGCGCCCATCGCGTCGAGCACCGCCTCGAAGTCCGCCAGGTAGTCCTCCGCGCGGAGCTCGTTCGTCAGGTCGAAGTTCTTGCCCGATCGCCCGAAGCCGCGCAGGTCGGCACGGATGACCTTGTAGAAGCGCGACAGGTAGGGAATCCAGCGGTACCAGAACTGCGTCGATCGGCCGTAGCCGTGCTGCAGAAAGATACAAGGCGCGTCCTTCCACGGATCGGTGTAATCGTCGACTTCGTAGTAGAGGTCGGGTTTGTTGCTGCGTTGGACGATGGGCATGGGGAGCCTACTCAGTTACGAGAGCTGCGCGCAGGCGCTGCGCTTCTGCACGGCCGGGCCGGATTCGACGATCACGCCCTGCGCGACAAGCGCTTCGATTTCCGCAGCGCCAAAGCCCGCCTCCGCGAGCACCGCGCGGCCCTGTGCGCCCATCTCCGGCGGCTGCATGCGGATCAGCGGCTTGCGTCCGTCCATGTCGAGCGGGATGCCGGGGATCTTGGCTATCTTGCCGGTCGGCAGCCGCACGTTCGGCAGACGGCCGCTGGCGTTCAAGTGCTTGTCTTGTTGCAGGCTTGCCATGATGGTTTCCTTCATTTTCGGTGAACGCTGACGGCTGCTTTAACGCTTTCGTCATTCCCGCGAAAGCGGGAATCCAGGCTTCGGGCGAATTCTGCGCTTCTCCTGGACTCCGGCTTTCGCGGGAGTAATGTTACTTTTGAACTCTCGAAATCAGCAATGCAAAACGACTGGGATTGTGGCAATCATAAGGCCTCCGGCAAATCCAGGGCATCCACCGGTTCGCATCGCTTCCATTCGTTTCGCGCCGCACGGAGAAATTGCTGCCAATTCCACGCCACGTGGTTTTGAGCGGCTCAAGCGCGATGGCGCCGTGCCGCAATTGAAAAGCGAGTGGCGCGACTGCACCACGCACATCAAGATGTCGCCGCTGGTACCGCGCTCGCGCCTGCATTTGATCCGCTTTCACGGCGCGCTGGCACCCAATGCCGGACTGCGCGCCGCGATCGTGCCGCGCCTTACTTGTCTTCCATCACCCACACCCCGTCCCACACGCCTACCGGTGGGTCGAGCTTTAGTGTTTCACACCGTTCGATATAAATCTCCGACAGTTTGTCGCCGGGATGCTGCCGCAGTGCCTCGCGAAACGCATTGATCGCCGCATCCCATTCGCCGGCGCGGTATTTTCCCACACCGTCTTTGAACTGGTTGAC
>CALQCM020000065.1 GCA_943329075.2 Chitinophaga pinensis
CTTCCAGTTCGCGATGAGCCCCTACTCCGACTGGCAGCGGCTGGCCTGGGGTGGTGCCATCTTGATCACCCTTGCAGTACTCGCGCTGAACATCATCGCCCGCATCCTGTTCCGCCGCGAGACCCAACAGTAATCCACCATCGGACTGCGACATGACTGAACTGACTCAAGTAACGAATCCGAAACTGACAGTCCACGACCTGGATTTTTATTACGGCAAGTACCACGCCATCAAAAAAGTCTCGATGGAGATACAGGCCAACAAGGTCACGGCGTTCATCGGCCCTTCAGGCTGCGGTAAGTCGACGCTGCTGCGCACCTTCAATCGCCTCTACGAACTGTATCCGGGTCAGCACGCGGAGGGCGAAATCCGCCTCGACGGCGTGAACATTCTTGCCAAGGAGCAGGATATTACGCTGCTGCGCGCCAAGGTCGGCATGGTATTTCAGAAACCAACGCCCTTCCCGATGTCGATTTACGACAACATCGCCTTCGGCATAAAGTTGTATGAAAACCTGAGCCGTGGCGAGATGGACGAGCGGGTCGAGTGGGCATTGTCGAAGGCGGCGCTGTGGAAGGAAGTGAAGGACAAGCTCAACCAGAGCGGCGCCAGTCTCTCCGGCGGTCAGCAACAGCGCCTTTGCATCGCGCGCGGCATTGCGATCAAACCCGAGGTCCTGCTGCTTGACGAGCCGTGCTCGGCACTCGATCCGATCTCGACTTCGCGTATCGAGGAACTGGTGAACGAGCTGAAGACCGACTACACGGTGTTGATCGTGACGCATAATATGCAGCAGGCAGCGCGCGTCTCCGATTTCACCGCCTACATGTATCTGGGCGAATTGATCGAATTCGGCGCGACCGACAATATCTTTATCAAGCCCAAACGCAAGGAAACCGAGGACTACATCACGGGCCGGTTCGGTTAACGGGTACTGGAGAAAACCATGGCACAAGAACATTCATCCAAACAGTACGATCTCGATCTCGAAGCGCTGCGTTCGCGCGTGCTCGAAATGGGCGGGCTTGTCGAGTCGCAGATACTGGCTGCGGTCAACGGTCTCGCCGCCGGCGACAACCGCGTGCTCGAGCAGGTGATCACAGACGACCATCGCGTCAATGCCATGGAAGTCAGCATTGACACCGACTGCAGCCACCTGATCGCGCGCCGCCAGCCCACCGCCGGTGATCTGCGCATGGTGCTGGCGGTGATCAAAATCGTCACCGACCTCGAGCGCGTCGGCGACGAGGCGGCGAAGATTGCGCGCTTGGGCAAGCAGGGCCACGCGCTGGCGCGCACGCCGCTCGCGGCGGTCAAACACATGGGCGGCATCGGCATCGGCATGTTGCGCAAGGCGCTCGACGCGCTGGCCCGGCTCGACACGGTTGCCGCAGCGGCCATCATCCGCGAGGACGTCGAAATCGACGAGGAGTTTCGTGCGATCGTGCGGCAGCTGATTACTTTCATGATGGAAGACCCGCGCACGATTTCCCAGGCGATCGATATTCTCTGGATTGCAAAAGCAATCGAGCGTATCGGCGATCATTCCAAGAACATGGCTGAACAGGTGATTTATGTGGTCAAAGGTACCGATGTCCGTCACATCTCCGTTGAACAAGTCGAGCGTGAGGCCTTGGGGTAACCCGGGGGCGCGAGAACGCATGAACGGCACTGAAATTCTGGTTGTGGAGGACGAACCGGCGATCCAGGAACTGATCGCGGTGAACCTTGAGCACGCGGGACACCGCGTGCAGCGGGCCTACAGCGCGGCGGAGGCGGAAAACATCATCCGTGACGTGCGTCCCGACCTGATCCTGCTCGACTGGATGCTGCCCGACCTGACGGGGACGGCACTGGCGCGCAAGCTGCGCGCCGACCCGCGCATGAAGGACATCCCGATCATCATGTTGACGGCGCGCGCGCAGGAGACCGACAAGGTCGAGGGCCTCGAAGCCGGCGCCGACGATTACATCACCAAACCGTTTTCACCGAAGGAACTGCTGGCGCGCATCAAGGCGGTACTGCGCCGGCGTGCGCCGCAACTGACTGACGACATGATCGAAATCGACGGCCTGCGTCTGGATCCCGCCGCGCACCGCGTCAGTGCCAACGAGCAGAGCGTCAGCCTCGGCCCGACGGAATTCAAGCTGATGCATTTCTTCATGACGCATCCCGAGCGTGTCTACAGTCGCGTGCAATTGCTCGACCAGGTGTGGGGCGACCACGTGTTTGTCGAAGAGCGCACGGTCGACGTGCATATCAGGCGCCTGCGTCAGGCGCTGGAGCCGAGCGGGCACGACCGCCTGATCGAAACGGTACGCGGAACCGGTTACCGGTTGCATGCCTGAAGGTAGAGGCGCGGCACCGCATTGCCGCGGGGTTCGTGCGATAATGCGCTCGCCACATTAAGGCGAGCGCGGTGGATCATCTCGTTCTTCGCACAGTATTTTTGATTGCAGGGATTGCGGCGGGTGCGTTCCTGCCGGGCCTCCTTTTTGGCGCAACCGCGGGCGTTATTTTCTTTGCGGGCGCGCTTGTCGCCCTGCTTCTCCACCACATCCGTCACGTTGCTCTGCTCGCGCAATGGCTTAACCAGCCCCAGACCCAGCCCGGGCAGGTGCCGCGTGGCAGCGGCATATGGGACAACGTCTTCGCGCTGCTATACCGCTACGAGCGCGTCAAAACCCAGGAACACCAGCTGCTGGCCAAGACCCTGGTGCGGTTCCGGCAGGCGGGGCGCGTGCACCCCGACGGTGTGATGATACTCGACGCCGAAAACCGCATCGAATGGTGCAACGATACTGCGGAGCACCATTTTGATTTAAGCCTGGATTCCGATCACGGGCAACCCATTGCCAATCTGCTGCGCCAGCCCGAGTTTATCGCTTACCTCGAGGCATGCGATTATTCAAACCCGCTCGAACTGCGGGCGGCACGCACCAGTGCAATCATTCTGTCGCTGCAGATCATCCCCTACGGCGATGCCCAGAAGCTGCTGCTGTCGCGTGACGTCACGCGACTGGAAAAACTCGAAAGCATGCGTCGCGATTTCGTCGCCAATGTTTCGCACGAGTTGCGCACGCCGCTGACCGTGCTGTCGGGTTTTCTCGAAACCATACGCGAACTCGATCTTGATCCGCAGCGTGTCCAGGATTACAGCAACCTGATGGTCGAGCAGTGCCGGCGCATGCAGTGCATTGTCGATGATCTGCTTACCCTGTCGACGCTGGAGTCCGCCCCCAGCCCCTCGCTCGACGAGCGCATACGGATGTCCCCGTTGCTGGCCCGCCTGCGCGCCGATGCCGAGGCGCTCAGCGGCGGCAAACACCGTATTTTTTTCGATGTCAGCGGCGATTTCGATCTGCTCGGTTCGGAAAACGAGATCGTCAGTGCATTGGGCAATCTGGTCAGCAACGCAATCCGCTATACGCCGGACGGCGGCGAAATACGCGTCCTGTGGCGCGCCACCGCAGACGAGGCCGAATACGCGATTGAAGATACCGGCATCGGTTTTGCGCCCGAACACATTCCGCGACTCACCGAACGCTTCTACCGTGTCGACCGCGGCCGTTCGCGTGCCACCGGTGGCACCGGCCTTGGCCTGGCCATCGTCAAGCACATACTCAACCGCCATCAAGCTGCGCTTGATATCCGCAGCGAACCCGGCAAGGGCAGCCGCTTCGCGGTGCGCTTTCCGCCGCGGCGCATCGTGCCGGCCGCGACGGCGGACGTGGTCGCGCAGGAAATGCCCTGAACCGCAGT
Source organism: Chitinophaga pinensis (assembly GCA_943329075.2). Lineage (GTDB taxonomy): Bacteria > Pseudomonadota > Gammaproteobacteria > Burkholderiales > SG8-41 > PALSA-1004. The sequence goes on from CALQCM020000065.1 coordinate 3,764, forward strand.
CTGGCGGCATAACGGTGGCCTCCGGCATCATCGATTACGAACACGGCGTCAGCGCGGTTGATTCGGCCTATCTGCGGCCGCGGCTCGACGCCATTCATTTGATCATCGAAAACGGCCGTGTCGCCGTTATCGACTGCGCGGTCAACAGCTCGGTGCCGCACATCCTGCGGGCGCTGCGCGCGAAGGGCCTCGACGAGGCCGCTGTCGACTACGTCGTGCTGACACACGTCCATCTCGATCACGCCGGCGGCGCCGGTCTCCTGATGTCGAAACTGCCCAATGCGCGCCTGACGGTGCATCCGCGCGGCACGCGCCACATCGTCGACCCCTCGAGGCTTATCGAAAGCACCATTGCCGTCTACGGTGAACGCCATATGCGCGAAATCTACGGCGACATCCTGCCGGTCGATGCGGCGCGCATCATCGAGACCCCGCACGCGGCGACGATCACGCTCAACGGTCGCCAACTGGTTTTTTTCGACACGCCCGGGCATGCCCGCCATCACGTCAGCGTGCGCGACGAAAAATCCGGCCATGTGTTCGCCGGCGATACCTTCGGTCTGTCCTATCGTGAACTCGATTGCGACGGCCGCCACTTCGTGCTGCCGACTTCAAGCCCGGTGCAGTTCGATCCGGCCGCTGCGCACGCCTCAGTCGATCTGATCGCCGGCCTGCGCCCGGCCGCTGTTTACGTTACGCATTACAGCCAGGTACGCGAGATCGACCGTCTTGCCGCCGATATGCACCGCCTGCTCGACGCCTATACCGCGCTCGCGCGCGGTGCCGGCGCGCCGGAGGCCACGCGTCACGCGCGCCTCAAGGCCGGCATGACGGATATCGTCCGCAGTGAGGCGCGCCGGCAGGGCTGGAAACTGGGAACGGAGGCGATATTGGAGGTCTTCGCCGGCGACATCGAACTCAACGCCCAGGGCCTCGGCATCTGGGCCGATACGCAGACGGCAGCGTCTGCGCAAGGCTGATATATTCCGTCACCACACGGCGGCGCCGGCAGTGACGTCAGGAATATCCGCGCACGGCGACCGCTCTGCACGATCAACCATGCGAGGAGTCGAGATGAACCCGCCACGGAGCATGCCGGCAACCGCCGGCAGTGAGGGGCCCGCTGCCACCGCCCCGCTGCAGCAGCGATTTGTCGAGGTGCGCGCGCAAACCGAACGTCTCGCGCAGAACCTGTCGGCGGAGGATTGCGCGCTGCAATCGATGGCCGATGCGAGTCCGGTCAAATGGCACCTCGCGCATACGACATGGTTTTTTGAAACCTTTGTGCTCGCCGGCGCCATTGCCGGTTACCAGTCGTTTCATCCGCTGTTTCGCAGCCTTTTTAATTCCTACTATGTGGGTGTCGGCCCGCGCCATCCGCGCCCGCAGCGCGGCCTGCTGTCGCGGCCTTCCCTCGATGAGGTGCTGGCCTATCGCCGCCACGTCAACGGCCGCCTTGCTGCCTTGCTCGATGCCGGCGCCCCGGCGTGGGACAACCTGATCGAACTGGGCGTGCAGCACGAACAGCAGCATCAGGAATTGATCCTGACCGATCTGAAACATCTGTTTTCGCACAATCCGCTGCTACCGGTCTATGCGCCGGCGCCGCCGGCTGCGACGGCGGTGCCGGCACTCTACAAGTGGATGGCGCAGCCTGACGGACTGCGCCGCATCGGCTACGAAGGCGATGCATTCTGTTTTGACAACGAACTGCCGCGGCACCGTGTATTCCTTGAGGCCTACGAGATCGCAACACGCCCGGTCACCAACGCGGAATACGCGACCTTCATGGCCGATGGTGGTTACGAGCGACACGAACTGTGGCTGGCCGAGGGCTGGGACATCAAAAACGCGCAGGGCTGGCAGGCGCCGCTCTATTGGCAGCGCGAAGGTGACGCATGGCTGGCCTTTTCATTGCACGGCCCGCGCGCACCCGCTGCCGCTGCACCGGTCTCACACGTCAGTTTCTTTGAGGCGGATGCGTATGCGCGCTGGGCCGGCGCGCGGCTGCCGACCGAGGCGGAATGGGAATCCTATGCGGCGACGCAGCAGGTGGACGGGCATTTCGCCGGGGACGGCGGCTGCGAACCGCACGCCGCCGCGCATGCCGCCGCCACGCAGGTGTTCGGCGATGTCTGGGAATGGACGCGTAGTGCGTACGAACCCTATCCCGGCTATCGCACCGCGCCCGGCGCGGTCGGCGAATACAACGGAAAATTTATGTCCAACCAAACCGTACTGCGCGGCGGCTCGTGCGCCACACCGCGTTCGCACATCCGCGCGAGCTACCGGAACTTCTTTCCGGCGGCGGTGCGCTGGCAATTCAGCGGTATCCGGCTGGCGCGAGACCTCGTCTGATTCGCCCCTGCTGCAGCGATCACAGAGGGTACTTTTGCCTTTTCCCGTCGTGATTTACCGCGCTCACTGGTGAAACCGCATCAGAATGTTTGCGCCGCCGTCGTGCTACCGAGGTGCCAACTCGCCTTTAAGATAGGCCGAAGATCCGCCGTCGTTGCCGTGCCGGCAGCAGAATTTTGCAGTTCAAATACGAGGGAAATCTTGCATTTTTCCCTCTAGAGATTGCACTATGCGCGGAAATCTGGTTTACAATCGCGTCAACCCAATGGTTGGGTGTTTTCTGTGTCTTTAAAGGAGAGAAGACTATGGCCGTAAAAAAGAAAGCTGTAAAGAAACCCGCGAAGAAAAAATCTGCCCGTAAGCCCAGCGCAGCGTTCATGAAGCCGATGCAAATTTCGGCTGCTTTGGCCCCGGTGATCGGTGCCGGCCCGTTCCCGCGCACTGAAGTGACGAAGAAACTGTGGGCCTACATCAAGAAGCATGGTCTGCAGGACAGCAAGAACCGTCGCAACATCAATGCCGACGACCATCTCAAAGTAGTGTTTGGTGGCAAGAAGCAAGTGTCGATGTTCGACATGACCAAACTGGTCAGCAAGCACCTCAAGTAATCGTTTTCTCGCCGGTGCCGCCTGGCGCCGACGGCAAACGCAGAGGTAAAAACGCAACGGCCGGTACTGCTCAGCAGTACCGGCCGTTGTTATTTGCCAATCTGGAAACGGCGTTAGCGGCGCGCCTGCAGCGCGGCGATGCGTTGTTCGATCGGCGGGTGCGTCGAGAACAGGGCCATGAAACCGGGCACGTTGTTGATACCGGCTGAGGCCACCGATTGCGGCAGCGCACCCGGCTGCAGGCCGCCCAGACGCGCCAGCGCGTTCACCATGGGCTGGCCGTTGCCGAGCAGCTGCGCCGATCCGGCGTCGGCGCGGAATTCACGCTGGCGCGAAAACCAGGCGACGATGATCGAGGCGAGTACCGAAAACATCATCTCGCAGACGAACACCGTGACGTAGTAACCGATGCCGACGCCGCGCTCATTCTTCAACACCACGCGGTCGATGAGGTAGCCGACCGCGCGCGCCAGGAACACGACAAAGGTATTCACCACGCCCTGGATCAGCGTCAGCGTCACCATGTCGCCGTTGGCAATGTGCGCGATTTCGTGGCCGAGCACGGCCTCGACTTCCTCGCGCGTCATCGCTTGCAGCAGACCCGTCGAAACCGCGACCAGCGCCGAGTTGCGGAAGGCGCCGGTGGCGAAGGCGTTCGCTTCGCCCTCGTAGAACGCGACCTCCGGCATGCCGATGCCGGCACGTTCGGCCAGGCGGTGCACGGTATCGACCAGCCAGCGCTGCTCGCTGCCTTCGGAGCCGTCGATGACCTGGGCACCGGTCGACCATTTGGCGATCGGCTTGGACATCAGCAGTGAAATGAACGAACCGCCGAAACCGATGATCAGCGAAAACACCAGCAGCATGGGAATATTCAGGCCGTTCGCGCTGAGAAAACGGTCGACTCCCAGCACGCTGAGCGCCACCGACAGCACCAGCATGATGGCCACATTGGTGATCAGGAACAGAACGATGCGTTTCATTGCTTTGCGCCTCCTCGGCTTTGTTATGTAAGGGCGAGCTGCCGGCATTTCAAGATGCCGCGGCAGCGCGATTCTACCCGCCGCGTATGACCGCGCAAGGACGCGCAAGTTCCGCGCCGGCTGCCGCTCAGGCCGTGCTGTCGGGCGGCTTGCGCAGGAAGTAACCACCACCGGTCAGCATCAGCGCCATCGCCCAGAACACCGGTGCCATGCCGAAAGCCGCGCCGAGGGCGCCAAACAACAGCGGAATGCCGGCCTGGCTGCAGTTCAACAGTAGGGTGCGCACACCGACCGCTTCGCCGCCGCGGCCCGCCGGTGCATGGATCATCACCAGCGACATGATCATCGGCTGTGCGCCGCCCAGACCGATGCCGAGCAGGAAGGCGATCAGCATCAGCAGCGGCAGCGCCGTGAAGAATGGAAACACGAACAGCATGGCGCCGGTGGCCAGCATCGCAATGCTCAGCATGCGCCACTGGCCGATGCGTTTGACCACCAGCGGCAGGATCATGCGCACGGTGAAGATCGCCGCGCCGAAGGCGCCGAGGATGACGCCGATCTGCGACGCCGACAGTCCGATCTGTGTGCCATAGATCGGCACCAGAAAGGTGAACATGTCCCACGCCATCGACAATACTGCGCTGACCATCAGCACGTGCCGCAGGCCCGGAATGCGGAAGAGGTCGGCAATGCGCCGTTTGCCCGGCGCCGCTTCGGCGTGCACCGCCGGCGGGATGCGCACGCCGATGGTGAAGATCACGATCAGCGCGGCGGCGGCGCTGCAGGCGAGCATCAGAAAGGTGTTGCGGTTGCCGATGAGATCGATGGCAAAACCCGAGACGGTCGGGCCGAGAAAATTGGCGGTTGAAAAACCGAGCGCGAGGATGCTGAAATTTTTCATGCGGTCTTCGGGGGCGCCGAGTTCGCCGGTGGCGTGATTGATCGCGATATGAAACAGCATGAAGCCGGAACCGGCCAGCGCGCTGACCACGAACAGCACTTCAATTTGCGGCGCAAGGTAACCGAGGATGAGGCCGGCGAGTTCCATCATCGCGCCGAGCAGCATCGGCTTGCGCGGGCCGATACGGTCGATGAAGCGACCGGCGCCGACGGCGAAGGTCATCGGCAGGATGGCCAGCATCGAGGCGATCGCACCGACGGTGAACGGCGAAGCGTGCAGGCTCAGCGCCGTCAGCGACAGGTTGACGCGGCAGCCCGAGAACGCGAAGTGCAGCAGCACGGTGGGCAGGATGACACGGGCGAGGATCAGTTTCAAGATTCGGTGGGCCAGGTGCGGCGTGCGCGCGCCACGCGAACACCGGAGGATGTTCGTTGCGCAGCACGCATTGTACCTGCGTTCAGCGCCGGCCCGACCACGTCACCAGCGCGACGCCGGCGCAGGTCACGGCGATGCCGGCCACCGCTAGCGCACTAGGCACGATGTCGAACAGGATGAATTCGAGCACCACTGCAAAGATCGGCGTCAGATAGAGCAGGCTGGTGACGCGCGTGGCAGCGCCGCGCCGCATCAGTGTGTGCAGCGCGTTGACGGCAAGGATGGAGGCGCCAATCACCAGAAAAACAATCGCTGCAAATAGTTGCCACGCCCATTGCACCGCAAAGCCCTCGCAGATCCACGCCAGCGGCGCCAGCGTGACGCCGGTAACGATGAATTGCACAAGTGCGGCCGAACGCAGATCGACGCGCGGACAGAACGCGCGCGTGTAGAGCGTGCCCGCCGTCACCCCGGCCAGCGAAATGATCACGGCGATGAGGCCGCCCGGCGTGATTTCGCGCACATCGATCTTGTGCCAGACGATCAGCAGCACGCCGGCGAATCCGAGTGCGACGCCCAGCCATTGCCGCGGCGCGAGACGCTCGCCCATCCAGCGCGCCGCGATCAGCGCAGTGATGACCGGCTGTACTGACAGCAGCACGGCGACAATGCCGGCGGAGATGCCGAGGTATTGTGAATAGTGGCTGCCGCCCAGATGCATGGCGTGCATGAGCAGGCCGGCCACGATGACGTGAAAGAAATCGCGCCGCGTCGCCGGCCACGGCGCGCGCGTCCACCAGACAATCGGCACAAGGCAGGCAATGCCGAAAATAAAGCGCAGCGTGAGAAAAGTGAATGGCGCCGCGTACAGAAGGCCGATCTTGGTGGCGAGAAAGCCCGAACCCCAGATGCTGACGAAGTACCAGGCAAGGAACGCGTCATATCCGCGGGAGGTGAATGGAGCGCTCTTCACGCCTGGCGGGCGGCCGGTATTTGAGGCGGCATCATTTCAGTATAACCGCCTGTAAACAGATGCCGGCGTCCGGCAAACCGGATAAACTCCGCGAAATCAGATATGCGCCTCATCGGCAGCGATCATGTGTGCCGGGGCTGTGCAACAGTCAACGAAAGGGAGAGACTATGTTCAGCCGCCTGCTGCCCCGCCAGGGCAGGTTCTTCGACCTGTTTAACGAACATGCGGAGCAGATCGTGCTCGGCAGCCGCGAACTGGCCGCACTGATGGCGAGCCACGACGATCTTGAACGCCGCACCTACAACATCGAGACCATCGAAAAGCGCGCCGACAAGATCACGCGCACCACCATCGAACTGGTGCACAAGACCTTCATTACGCCGATCGACCGCGAAGACATCCATCATCTGATCAGCAAGATGGACGACATTCTCGATCTCATCGAGGATTCGGCGCAACTCATGTTTCTCTACGACGTGCGCGATCTGACGCCGGAAGCGAAGAAACTGGCCGACATCTGCGTGCTCTGCTGCGAAAAGGTGAAATCTGCGGTCGGCTTGCTCGTCAGCATGGACAATGCCGCTGAAATCATGACGATCTGTTCCGAGATCGACCGCCTCGAGTCGGAGGCCGATCACGTCATGCGGGGCGCCATCGCGCGGCTGTTCCGCGACGAACCCGACGTGCGCGAACTGATCAAGCTGCGCTCTGTTTACGAGCACCTTGAAACGGTGACTGACCGCTGCGAGGATGTCGCCAATATCATTCAGGGCATCGTGATCGAGAATTCATGACGTACGTCTATATGGCGTTGCGCCTGCCGGAGGGGCGTGCATGAGTTTCGAGGTCATTGTGCTGTTGATTGCGGTCGCGCTGGCGTTTGACTTCATGAACGGCTTTCACGACGCCGCCAACGCGATCGCGACCGTTGTGTCGACACGGGTGCTGCGACCGCAATGGGCGGTGGCCTGGGCGGCGTTTTTCAATTTTGTCGCGTTTTTGATTTTCGGCGTTGCGGTGGCCGCAACGATCGGCAAGGGCATCATCGACCCGGGCATTGTCGACAATTACGTGATCTTCGGCGCGCTGGTCGGCGCGATCACATGGAACGTCGTCACCTGGTATTACGGCATCCCGTCGAGTTCCTCGCATGCGCTGATCGGCGGCCTTGCCGGCGCCGCGGTCGCCAAGGGCGGGGTGCACACCCTGATCGCGAGCGGTTTTCTGAAGACTGCAGCCGCGATCGTGCTGTCGCCGGCGCTGGGTTTTGTTCTGGGCATTGCGTTGATGATTTCGGTGTCCTGGATCTGGGCGCGTTCAACGCCGCGCCGGGTCGACCGCTGGTTCCGCCGGCTGCAACTGGTCTCGGCCGCGCTATACAGCGTCGGTCATGGCGGCAATGATGCGCAGAAGACCATGGGCATCATCTGGATGGTTCTGATTTCGGCCGGCAGCGTCGGCGCCAATGATCCGCTGCCGTTGTGGGTGGTGTTCGCCTGTTACGGCACGATCGCGATCGGCACGCTGTTCGGCGGCTGGCGCATCGTCAAGACCATGGGTCAGAAAATCACAAAACTGAAGCCGGTCAGCGGCTTTTGCGCTGAAACCGGCGGTGCGATCACGCTCTTTCTCGCCACCGGACTCGGTGTGCCGGTCTCGACCACGCATACCATCACCGGCGCCATCGTCGGTGTCGGCTCGGTGCAGAAACTCTCGGCGGTGCGCTGGGGTATTGCCGGCAATATCGTCTGGGCATGGATTTTTACGATCCCCTGCTCGGCATTTGTTGCCGCCGTTGCCTGGTGGCTGGCGCAGCACTTCTTCTAGCCTGCGCGGCCGCTTGAGCCGGCTTAAGGCGCGAGTCGCTCGATCGTCCAGTTGCGCGCCTTGCGCGTATACAGCACGCGGTCGTGCAGACGGTTGGGCCGGCCCTGCCAGAACTCGATCTCATCCGGCACCAGACGATAGCCGCCCCAATGGGCGGGGCGCGCCGGATCGTTGCCGGTTTTCGCCGCTTCGGCAAAATGCGCCTCCAGCACCGCGCGGTCGGCCACCACCTCGCTTTGCGCGCTGGCGATGGCGGCGTGCCGGCTGCCGAGCGGGCGGCTGGCGAAGTAGGCGTCGGATTCCACCGCAGTGATTTTCTTGACGCGACCGTCGATGCGCACCTCGCGCTCAAGCTCGCTCCAGTAGAGCACCAGTGCGGCGGACGGATTGGCCGTCAGTTCGCGGCCCTTGCGCGATTTATAGTTCGTGAAGAAGACGAAGCCGCCGTTGTCGACGCCTTTCAACAACACGATGCGCGCCGAGGGCCGGCCCTCGGCTGATACGGTGGCGAGCGTCATCGCATTGAGCATCGGGTGTTCGGCCCTGACCGCCTCGTCGAACCAGCGGGTGAATTGTTCGAGGGGATCGCGCGCGACGCCGGCTTCGTCGAGACTCGCGCGCATGTATTCCTGACGCAGATCGGCAATATTCATGAATGCAGTCGTGTGTTGCGCAAAGCACGCATTTTAAACCCTGCGCGGGCGTTGCAGCGTTTCAATCCGGTTGCTTGCGGGCGCGCCAGCGTTTGCGCAGCCAGCGCGAGCCGAAGCCGGCGACGGTAATCGCCACGATAACGGCGCCGAAGGCGAGCCAGCGGCTGCGTTCGTCGATGGCATCGAGCGGTTGCACGGCGGCGTTTTTTTGCGCATTGGCAACCCACGCCGCCGCTTCGCGCGGCGCCACGTCGCGCGCGACCCACGACAGTTTCACCGGCAGCGACAGCTCGGTGCGTACCTCGTTTTGTTTTGGCACGCGCGCGACGAGGCGGATTTCATCCACGCGCGTGGCGTAATCGCCCCAGAAAAAAACATGTGCCACCGCGGTGCCGCCGCCGGCCGGCAGCGTGATCGGCGCGCTGGTGCCGAGGTTTGCCGAGAGGGCCTCGTGCTGAAAGTAGGGGTCGACCGTCACCGTTAACGGCATTTTGCCCGTCACCGCAAACTGTATGTGAAAGCGCTGCTGCGCGCCAAGCACCGCGTCGCTGCCGGGATCGGTGGCGATCACGCGCAGCACCGGTTCTTCAGCAACCGGTGCGCAGGCGGCCAGCGCGAACAGAGCGGCGGCCAATAACGGGCACAGCAAACGGCGCAATGGTTTCATCGGATGACGTTTCAAAAAGCGAAAGACCTGATGTAGATCAGCGTTTGCAGTCTAACATGCAGCGCACGCGGGGATGCCCGCGCTACACTGGATGCAGGCAGTCACCCGATGCGTCCGCTATGCTGAGAACCTTACTCGAGAACCGCGTGCTGCGTGGCTTGCAGCGCGCCGCCCTGCACCGCCACATGCCGGCGTTGGTAGGGGGACTGGCGTTTTTCTTGACGGCGTCGATGACAGTGCCGGTGAGCACCGCGTTGGTCGCCGCCGTGCTCTTGTCGCCGCTGCGCTGGCGCAGCATTGCATTGCAGGCCGCCTTCGGCAGCGCGCTGGGCGCAACGCTGCTCGTGCTGTTGTTTCACCATCTGGGCTGGGTGCAACTGCACGCGCTGTTTCCAGCCACCTTCGATTCTCCGGGCTGGCAGAGGGCGATCGCCTGGACCGGCGAATACGGCGTCATCGCCTTGTTCCTGATCGCAGCGCTGCCGATGCCGCAAACGCCGGCACTGTTGTTCTGTGCCATCACGCTTTTGCCGGTGGCCGATGTTTTCGTTGCTGTGTTGTTCGGCAAGCTGATCAAGTATTTTTTTCTCGCCGCGCTGGCCGCGCAGTTTCCGCAGAAATTCCGCGCCTTTCTTGATATCGTCGAGCCGGCAGCAGACCGGCCGCTGCGGCGCGGCTGGAGTTGACCGGCCGCACCGCGTGCCGCCGTGTTTATTTCACCTCGAACTCGCCGACGTAAACCGTTTCCGACCGGCCTTTCAAGCGGAGCGTGACTGACTGGTCCTTCTGGCTGCTGCTGCCGAATTTCGTCGCGAGCGTAACCTGCAGCGTGGTGGGGCCGGTGACTTTCTGCTGACGGTCGCCGAAGTACTGCGCCTCGACTTTGTACTTGCCGGGTTTGGCGCGTTTGAGCGAAAACTCCTCGGGTCCGTAGCCGCCGGTGAAGTCGAGCGACATGCGTCCGCCCTGATAGGTCAGCCGGTTGCCGTAGTAGGCGCGCTCGCCGTTCGGATCGGTCACCCACAGATCGATGTCGGTGTTGTCGGCATCCCAGCTCAGCACCACGCGCAGATCGAGCGGCAGGTTTTTCAGCAGGCGCGGATCGATGCGACCGGTGTCGAGTTTATCGCCACTGGTGGCGACGATCGCATTGAGTTCGGCGAGCGTGATGATTTCAACATCGGGAAAGCGGCCGTGCCAGGGTTTAATCACGACTTCGTAGAGCGTATCGACGGCTTTCTGCAACTGGCGGTCGGCGGCGTAGGCAAGGCCAAGATCGCGGTACGACTGCGGTTCCTCCGGTGAGAGTTCAAGCACTTTTTTGAACACCGGCAGGGCGGATGTCGCCAGCCGCATTTGCAGCAGGCGGTAACCCAGCACGCGCAGGACGTGGCGGTTCTCCAGATCCATTTCGGCGAGGTTGGACAACACGCGCACCGCCAGTTCGGGCTGCTGTTTGTCGAAAAGGATGTCCGCGGCATCAAGGAAAAACGCCGTGCTGTTGAGATAACCCGGGCGTTCGTCGAGATACACGCGGTAGACGCTTTCAGGCGCGGCATTGCGCATGCGTGTCGCGTACGGCGCGTCGGACTCCCATTTCTTCAGCGTGATGGTCGCCGTGGCCGCGGCGGGTTCCGCGGCGGAGGCAAGCGTATCGGCGCTCGCGCGGCCTGCAACCTTGGCCGCTTCCATGCGTTGCATCACGCGCGATTCTGGCGCGGCGGCGGCGGGCGCCTGATTGCGCGCCGGTGCATCGCGACGGTCCGTTTCCTGCAGGCGTCCGCCGGCGCCCTGCAGCGGTGTCACCGCCGGTTGCGGCACCGCTCTGTCGCCCTTCGGAAAGTCGCGGTTCCACCATGTGATCTTTTCCTGAAAGCGGCGCACCACGTTATCCAGATGCGCATTTTTCTCGACGCCGCGCTGGCGTGCGACAAACTGGCGCTGGCGCTCGTAGTCGGCCAGCAGCTCGGCCGGCGGCGCAATTTCAAAACGCACGTAGTCCTCGATGCGGTCGAGCACGATCAGCGACGTTTCGCGGGTGACCAGGCGGAAGGCCTGGCCGAGGCGGCGGATTTCCGCGCGGTTCAGAGCGAACTGCGCTTCGAGCGCCTCGATTTTCATGCGCGCCCATAACGCGGCAACGATGGCGAACGGTGCCTCACCGCTGCGCACCGGGACTTCAATGATGGACCGTTGCGCGTTCGGGTGGGTGATGCCAAGGCGCACGCGCGTCGCCGCTTCCGTGAGTATCCCGCTGACGGCGACGCGGCCGTGTTCTGCAAACGGCGAATCGAGTTGCAGTTGGGTGGCGCCATCGGCGGCCAGCACTTGCACACGCGTCGTCGCCGACAGCAGTTTGGCCGCCGCTGTCGCCGCTGCGTCATTGATGAGGTCGATATGACGCGCGCCGCCGGCCTCGGCGATCTGGCGCAACAACGCCGGGTCGCTGCGCGTGGCGGCCGATACGGTGTAGACCGGCACATTCAATACAGGGAAGGGCCGTTCGCCGAAATTGGCCAGCCCGTCGCTGAACAACAGATATTCGCCGACGCCGGGTTCGGCGGCAAACGCGCCGAGGTTGGTGGCGCCGTCATAGGGTGTGGTTTCAAGCGCGTTGCGCAGGGCCTGCCAGTCGCCGTTGATGATGCGGAAGTTTTCGCTGCGTTCGATGCTGTCGCGCAGTCGCGTCAACCGCACCTCGCCGTTCTTCAGTTTGCGGAAATAGGCGTCCAGCAGGGCGAATTCGCGCCCGTGATCGCGTGTCGCGCCGGACCCCGAGCTGTCCCAGATCAGACCGATGGTTTTCGGCAGTGCGCGCGCGGCGTTCTTCACGGACACGGCGACTTCGGCGTAAAAATAATTTTTGCCGTCGAAGTTCTGCGTGTAAGCATGCGCACCCGGCACGGGCTGCATTTCGAGTTCGAGCACGCCGCGACCGGCGTAGCGCTCGCGGCTGACCTCTGCGTGATAACCGCCGGCGCTGCGATCGAAGGCAAGGCCGTCTAACTGGCCGCGCGCCGTCGCAGGCATTGATTGTGTGCCGGCGACATGCAGATCGAGACGGAAGCTGTCGAGTGTAGCGGCGTATTCGAGCGGCAGACGGTAAACGAGACGGCCGTTTCGTTCGCGCAGCGTTTCCGACACGCGCAGCACGACCTGCCTCACGCCCAGCGCCGGGATCGGGTAGACGCGCAGCTTGAAGTTGTTGCCCTGCGTCTGTTCGAGCAGACCCGGATCGATGCGCACCCGCGTGATGTCCTCGAACACCGCCTGGCCGCGTGCTTTTTCCACCGGCACGGCTTCGCGCAATTTGCCGTTGACGTCCATCGCAAAACTCAAAATCTGCTGGCCATCGAGCAGCGGAAACTGTAACTCGCCTTCGAGGATGCGACTGTTCGGATTGAAGAACTGCATCGCAATTTCGGTAACGGCGAGGCGGCCGCTGACCGCGCTTTTGATGGCGACCTGTTGCAGGCGTACCGGTGTATCGGCGCCACTGGCGACCACCAGTTGCGGTCGCACCCAGCGCTCAGGGGGTGGTGCGGCAATTTTCTGCGCATCGACCGGCGCGGCAAGGCAACTGCAGGCTGCCATCAGGATCGCCGCCATGCGGCGCGTGTTTTGACGTAAAGACCGGCGGAACTCAATCATGGCGCTCTCCCGTTTAAAGTTGATGCGCGTATAAACGGGAGCAACCCCGGGGCGGGGTTAAAAGCGCGAAAAGATTATCGGCTGACCTGGTTGCGTCCCCCGCGCTTGGCGCGATAGAGCGCCTTGTCGGCGGCCTTGAGAACGTCTTCGGGTGTGGCGAGCTTGTCGTTGCTGGCGGCAACGCCGATGCTGATGGTCACCGAAACCGATTGCGCCGCGCGTGACGCGCCGCGTTGCCGGCGGCCTGTTTTGGCTTTGGCCGGGCGGTCGAGCGAGCGCAGGGCCAGCTGGTGGCGCTCGATGGCGCCGCGCACGGCTTCGAGATGGGGCAGCGCGTGTTCGATGTCGCGGCCCGCAAACAGCACGGTAAATTCTTCGCCGCCATAACGGAAGGCATGACCGCCGCCGCCGACGCCGGCCATTTTTGCCGCGACCATTTTCAACACCTGGTCGCCGACGTCGTGGCCGTAGCTGTCGTTGAATTTCTTGAAGTGATCGACGTCGAGCATGGCAATCACATAGTGCCTGCCCAGCGCCATCATCCGCTCGTTCAGATCGCGCCGGCTCGGCAGCCCGGTCAACTCGTCGCGAAACGCCATGCGGAAGCTGTCCTGCAGCAAGGCGACGATGAAAAGCAGTCCGCCGGCGGCGACGAAAGCGGCAAACGCGTTCGCGACGGAGGTTCGATGCAAAGCGAGTGCGACGGCCGCTGTCGCGCCGGCAAAGGCAAGATCGAGAGGACTCCTGCGCACTATCCAGCAGCCGAGGCAGATCGCAATGGCAAGCATGCATGCGACCAGCACAGTGTGCGGCAGCGGTGTGGCGAACAGCGCGGGATCGAACAGCGGCGCGTAGAGCTGCGCCAGCAGCGTGTGGCCGGCGCCATACGCAAGCCAGGCGGTGAGTGCGGCTTCAATCGCGAGCACGCCGATCCGGCGCAGGCCGTGCAGGTTGAAGGTGCCACGCTCGCGCATGGCGCACAACAACGCCAGATTCAGCGGCACACACAGGCCCAGCATAAGGTGGACGGCGCGCGCCGGCGCGTTGCCGAGGCCGTTGGCGAGCAGCCAGCCATGCGCCGCCAGCGCGGCGGCCAGCGTGAGCAGTGCAAACACGATACGTCCGCGGCGAAACGACAGTGCGATGACCGCGGCCAGCGCGAGCAGGCCCCACGCGCCGTAGAGGCGCAGCCCGGCCAGCGCAAGCGGCCACGCCGCAATCGACGGAATCATTAGCCATGTGCCGGCGAGCACAGCACACGGCAGGGCGAGATGCAACAGAATGCGGGAAGGGTTCATGGACGGTCGGCGTTCATGGCTTGCGGCGGCCGACCGTGCGGCGCACGCATTTGAAATGCAGCGTGTTATGGGCTCCAAGAGTGTAAATAATGATAGCACGCGCAAAATCCGCGTCCATCCGTTACTATCGCGGCATCATGCGCAAAAATTCCAGCACCACACCGCCCGCGCCGCAGGCGAAGGTGCCGCGGGCACAACGCGGGCCGGTGCCGCTGCACAATTTCAATCCGAACCTCAATCAACAAACGCGCAAAGTGCTCGCCCAGCATTACCGCGCCAAATATGGTGTCAAATGAGCCGGATTGAGGATTCGGGATTGAGGATTGAGCAAAACCAATTTCATTTTCATGGTCAATGCGATTTCCCGCCTTTAACTCAATCCTCAATCCTCAATCCTCAATCCTCAATCCTGATTCCTGCATGCTCGCTTACCGACATCAATTCCACGCCGGCAACTTTGCCGACGTTTTCAAACATGCGCTGCTTGCACAACTCGTGCTCGCAATGGCGCGCAAGGACAAGCCCTTCTTATATCTCGACACCCACGCCGGCATCGGTCAGTACGACCTGCTGCACGAATGGGCGCAGAAAAACGCTGAACACAAGGACGGCGTGGTGCGGGTGTGGGCACGCAGCGATGTGCCCGAGGAAATGCAGCCCTATTTCGATGCCCTGCGCACGGAAAATCCCGGCGGCACGCTGCGCTTTTATCCCGGTTCGCCGGCGATCGTGCGCCGTCTGATCCGTCCGATCGACCGCATGGTGCTGACCGAACTCAATCCCAAGGATTGCGAAGCACTCGCCGCGTTGTATCTGCGCGACCGTCAGGTCACGGTCGAACTTGCCGACGGCTATGGCGGATTGAACGCGCATTTGCCGCCGAAAGAGCGGCGCGGCCTCATCTTCATCGATTCATCGTTCGACCGCGCGCGCGAATTCAAGCGCCTCACCGACGCGCTGATCCTCGGCAACCGCAAATTCGCCACCGGCGTCTACGCGCTGTGGTATCCGCTGATGGACCCGGCCTCGATGCGCTCCTTCGAGCGCGGCATCGTTGCCACCGGCATCCGCAAAGTGCTGCAGGTCGAAATCAATGTCTTTGGCGAAGACTGGACGCTCGGCATGCGCGGCTGCGGCATGATCATCGTCAATCCGCCGTTCGGCTTCGACGCGGCGGCGCAGGCCATCACCGGCTGGCTGCAGCCGATACTCGCCAACGGCGCGGTGCCGCCCTGGCAGGTGCGCTGGCTGGTGCCGGAATAGCGCGCAATCTCACGCGTCGTCGTGATGTGAGAACATTACGGCTCACTCCGGACGGAATTCGCGCATGAACCAGAACCCTGAGCCTACTACCACGTCAGGCCACAAAATGCCGGTGCCCTGCGGCGCGCATCTGGTTGCGCGCGCCTTGCAGCGTCACGGCGTCGAACTGATGTTCGGCCAGAGCCTGCCTTCGGCGCTCTACCTCGTCACGCCGGAATTCGGCATCCGCCAGATCGCCTATCGCGAAGAGAACGCCGGTGCGGCGATGGCCGACGGTTATGCGCGCGCCTCCGGCAGGGTCGCCGTTGTCACGTCGCAAAACGGCCCGGCCGCCGCGTTGCTGGTCGCCGGCCTGGCCGAAGCATTGAAGGCCTCGATTCCGATTGTGGCGCTGGTGCAGGACGTGCGCCGCACGCAGACCGACAAAAACGCATTTCAGGACCTCGATCATCCCGAGTTGTTCCGCGCCTGCAGCAAATGGGTGCGGCGCGTGCCGCAGTTGTCGCGCATCGACGATTACATCGACATGGCGTTTACGGCGGCCGCCAGCGGCCGCCCCGGCCCCGCGGTGCTGTTGCTGCCGCAGGACCTGCTGGTCGAATCCGCCGCCGGCCTTGAAGCGTCCACACGCAGCGACAACCTCGGCCGTTATCCGCTCGACCGCACACTGGCCGATCCGGAAAAAATCGCGCAGGCCGCCTTGCTGCTGGCCACCGCAAAAAACCCGCTGATCGTTGCCGGCGGCGGCGTGCACATCTCGGGCGCACAGGCCGAACTCGCGCAATTGCAGGAGGCCGCCGGCATTCCGGTGGCGACCACGGTGATGGGCAAGGGCGCGGTCGATGAGCGCCATCCGTTGTCACTGGGTGTGATCGGTTATTTCATGGGTGCGGGCAGCCGCACGCAGCATCTGCGGCCACTGATCGACAGCGCCGACGTCGTGTTGTTCGTGGGTGACCGCACCAACCAGAACGGTACCGATTCGTGGACGCTGTTTCCGAAAACCGCGCGCTACATTCACATCGACGTCGACAGCCAGGAAATCGGCCGCAACTACGAAGCGATGCGCCTCACTGGCGACGCCAAACTCACGCTCGCCACGCTGGCGCGCGCCTTTGCCGGCATCGATGCGGCGCAACGCCGCGCCGCGCGGCCCGGTGTTGAACAAATCATCGCCGCCGCGCATCAGCGCGCTGCTGCGGACGCCGCGCCGCGGCTCAACCCCGATGCCGTGCCGATCCGCCCCGAGCGTTTGATGCGCGAACTTGATGCGGTACTGACGGACGACGCGCTGGTGGTCGCCGACGCGAGCTACGCGCCGATCTGGTGTGCGAACTATCTGCTGGCGCGGCGTGCCGGCATGCGTTTTCTCGCGGGTCGCGGTCTCGCCGGTCTCGGCTGGGGCCTGCCGGCAGCACTCGGCGCCAAACTCGCCGCACCCAACAAAAATGTTTTCTGCGTGACCGGCGACGGCGGCTTTGCGCACGTCTGGGCTGAACTTGAAAGCGCGAAGCGCCTCGGCATCGTCGTCACCGTGATCGTGCTCAACAACCAGATCCTCGGTTATCAGCAGCACGCCGAGGATGTGCTCTACGGCGCGCACACCGATGCCTGCGCGTTGTCAGCCGTCGATCATGCCGCCATCGCGCGCGCCTGCGGTTGCAACGGCGTGCGCATCGAGCAGCCGGGCGATTTCGCGCCGGCGCTGCAGAATGCGATGGCGTCGAACGTGACGACCGTGCTCGACGTCATCATTGATCCGCGGGCTTATCCGCCGCTTACGTTGTACGAGGGCAAACTTGATTACTAGCGGTTTGTCGGGTCGCGCAGTGCGCGTGTTAGAACCGTCATTCCCGCGAAAGCGGGAATCCAGTAATCATTCGATTGATCAGGCGCCGTATTACCGGGCTCCCGCTTTCGCGGGAGCGACGGGCGTTTTTGGCGCGGTTGTCCACGCGTTTCTCGCGGCTCTCGTGCTTGCAGGCGTCGCACACGCAGCATCCAACGATTACCCGACGAAACCCGTGCGCCTCTTGGTGCCCTTCCCGCCGGGCGGCGGCGCCGATGCGATGGCGCGCATTATCACGCCCCGGCTCACCGAGCGCATGGGCCAGACCTGGGTCGTCGACAACCGCGGCGGGGCCGGCGGCAACATGGCCACCGAAGTGGTCGCCACCGCGCACCCCGACGGTTACTCGGTGCTGCTCGGTTTCAACACCGCGCTTGCTGCCAATCCTTCGCTCTACAAGCTGCCGTTCAACGTGCTGCGCGATCTGCAGCCGGTGACCAAACTCGCCGGCGGACAATACGTGCTGGTATTGCATCCCTCGGTGCCGGCGCAGACGCTGAAGGATTTCATCGCGCTGGCCAAGGCGCAGCCGGGCAAACTCAATTATTCCTCGGCCGGCATCGGCAGCCCGCTGCATCTGGCTGCCGAAATGTTCAAGTTCCGCACCGGCGTCAATCTCGTGCATGTGCCCTACAAAGGCGGCGGACCGGCCGCAGCGGCGGGCCTCTCCGGCGAAGTGCAGGTGGTGTTCGGCAGCGTGGTGGCGACTCTGCCGCAGGTCAAAGCAGGGCGGCTGCGCGCGCTTGCACTCACCGGCCCCAAGCGTTCATCGGTGATGCCGGATATACCAACGCTCGCCGAATCCGGTTTCCCCGGCTTCAACGTGACGTCCTGGTACGCGTTTCTGCTGCCGGCGAAAACGCCGCGCCCCGTCGTCATGCGTGTCTACGACGAAGCGCTGCGCGCGCTGAAACTCACCGACGTGCAGGAGGCCCTGGCGCGGCAGGGCTTAGAGATCGAAACCAGCGCCAGCCCCGAGGCTTTCACGGCGGAACTGAAAGCCGAATCCGCGGCGTGGGCACAGGTGATTCAGTCCGCCGGCATCAAGGCTGATTGATTAATTAAGCAGTACTGAACACGCCGAGCGCCTTGTTAGCAGGTCCCTGCCCCCGTTTACGGGGGAAGGACAGGATGGGGGCGAGTGGATATGGTTTACGGGATAGTGGCGCCGCGCGCCCCCACCCTATCCCCTGATGTTTCCCCGGCTTTTAGAACTAAAGATCTTTACAAATCAATAGGTTGAATGTAAGGTGATGAGAAACGGCGTGTGCATGAACGGTTTTTTCTCTGTGTTGGGACCAACCAACACGGAGATCGATCATGCACACGCACGCAA
>CALQCM020000066.1 GCA_943329075.2 Chitinophaga pinensis
ACCACCCGCGTTGCGCGCGAACTATCGATCATCACTTTGGCTAAACTATTGTGTACCCAGCATTCCCTTATATTGACCGACTTCGCCATGCAGGTGCTCAAGAAACGACTCGGATTACGAGCATGAAAAGCCGGGGAAACATCAGGGGCGGGGGTGAGGGTGAAGGCCTTAATCCCGCCTCACCCCGTTCCGATCCCTCAAGCGGCGAGGGAACCTTCCGGATGCGCCTCACTCTCACGGGTATTGACCCACCTCAAACACGCGCCCAATCCGCAGTGCCATATTGATTGCGTGGCGCATCGCCGCCACAGGTAAGGAAGGGTGCCGGTCGCCCCCTGAACCGGCATCGCGTGCAATTCATGAATTCAGGCCCACGTTAACGCTGGGAGAACATCATGACGAATCAGGATCTGTTTGCCTACCAGGAAACCATGGAAGGCGTCACCAAAGACATACACGCCGCCTGCCCGGACATGGAAATCTCCGTCATGTGGGACGACGGCAAGCTGCGCATGAACAACGACGAGCACAAGGTCAAAGTGTGGAACAACCTCGGCCACGTCGAACTCCACGTCACGCATGAAATTCTGCTCGAGCGCGGCAGCGCCTATAAAGGTTTTCTCACGCTGCTCGGCGTGCGCGCGCAAAAAGAGTTGCGCGTGTAAGGCCGCGCTGTTCCCGGAATACGCTGCGCGCTTTCCGGGCTACGGCTTTCCTTCTCCCCCTCGGTTCTCTCCTTCCCCCCTTGTGGGGGAAGCAATCGCGACACGGCGTTCGCGTAGCGACCCGGGGCGGGAGCGATTGCAAGGCGCGCTACCCGCAAACGGCTGGCTTCGCCAGTAACGTGTCCGCGCGCCGGGATGGGGGGACAGCAATCCTTTCACCCCCACCCCTGCCCTCCCCCATCAAGGGGGAGGGAGCGGTTGGCAAAGGCCCGCCTGCGCTATTTAATCTTCCGCGCCGCCGGCATCAACACCACCAGCAACAAAATCCCCGCCGCGCCCGTCAGCCCCATCGCCGCCACCGCCCAGCGCGGGCCAATGCCGGAAGCCAGCAAGCCGGCCACCATACTGCCGGCGGTCGAGAGCATCTGGCTCATATTGAACAGCGCCATCGAGCGGCCGCGATATTCCGGCGTCGAGTAGGTTTGCACCACCGTGTGCACCAGCGCGTTGGCATGCACGTGGCACAAACCCGCCAGCCCCATGAACACCAGCGCCAACCAGTACCACGGCGAACACGCCAACCCCACCGCCATCAGGCCGTAGATCAGCGAAGCATCGAGCATGACCTTGCCGCGCGTCCAGCGGTGCCCACTGAGCGTGATCATGATCGAGCTCACCACCGCGCCGCCGCCCATCGCCGCCAGCAGCATGCCCTGCCCGCCCGCGCCAACATTCAGAATATCGCGCGCAAACACCGGCAGCAATGTGGTGAACGGAAAGACGAACAACGACACCACCGTCGTGCACAAAATGCCGGCGCGCACGGTTTTGTGGTTCCAGGCAAACCGCCAGCCGTTGAGGATGCTCTGCACGTACGACTCGCTCTGCATGCGCTCTTTGAATTCGGCGCTGCGCTTCATTGGCCGCAGCTTCACCGCCCAGATGGTGGCAATAAACAGGCAGAATGCCTGCACCGCATACGCGCCGCCGGTGTCGGAAAACGCAATGATGACGCCGGCCAGCGCCGGGCCGATCAGGCGCGCACCGTTGAAAATCATCGAGGTAAGGCCGATCGCATTGGTCAGCAATTCCGGCGGCACGGTGTCGGACACCAGCGAGCTGCGCGCCGGCTGCTGGATCACCTGCATCAGCCCCGAGCACACCGCCGCCACATACACGTGCCAGGGCTCGACCACATGCGCGAAGATCAGCGCCGCCAATACCGCGAAGATCACGCAGCTCATGCCCTGCGCAAAGAGCAACAGCGTGCGCCGCGAATAACGGTCGGCAAAGGTGCCGGCAAAGGGTGCAAACAGCAGCAGCGGCACAAATTGAATGCCGCGCGCGAGGCCCAGCTGCACCATCGAATCGGTAATCTGGTAAATCAGCCAGCCGCGGCTCAGCTCGTCCATCCAGAAGCCGAGGTTGCCGAAGATCTGGCACACCGACACCGTGCGGAAATCGCGGTAATGCAGGGCCTGGAAGGCGCGGTTGTTGCGGAGGGCCGCGAGGAAATTGCTCATGGCCCGATTTTAGCGGGTTGGGAGGCGCACTCTAAATAAGACTTACGTTCGGCCCGCACTCGCTCGCTCCTTGCATGCGCGAGCGAGTCTTTTAACTGCCAACGCCTCCGCCTAAATCCGCTTCGGAGACCTCAGACTCCGACCCCATATATTGTTGGCGCGACCGGCGCAGATCACGGCCGCACGCCGTAGCGCGCCTTTTGCCCGAGCTCGGTCGCCAGCCGCGGTTGCATTGCTTTGACGAAACGACACAGGTAGGGCCGCGTTTCGCGCGGATCGATCAGGTCCTCGACCGCAAAGGCCTCCGCGGTAAGGAACGGTGAGGTAATCTTCTTTAGCTCGGCCTCGATTTCCTTTTCGCGTTTCTGCGGATCCGGCGCATTTGCAATCTCGCGCCGGAACACCGCACCGACGCCGCCCTCGACGGCGAGGGAGCCCCATTCGCCGGAGGGCCATGCCACCTTGAAGTCGAGCCCGTACTTGTCAATGCCGACCCCGCCGCCCATGCCATAGCATTTTCGCGTGACCACCGAAATGATCGGCACTGTCGCTTGGCATTTGGCGTGCACCGCACGCGCGCCCTCGCGTAGGATAGCGGCCTCTTCCGATTCCCGGCCGATCATGAAGCCCGGCACATCCATGAAGAAAATGATCGGGATGTGAAAGGTATCGCACAGTTCGATGAAGTGTGTCTGTTTGCGCGCCGACTTGACGTCGATGCGGCCACCGACCATCGGATTGTTCGCGATCACGCCAACCACGTAACCATTCATTCGCGCCAGCCCCGTAATGACCGAGCGGCCATAGGTCGCCTGGATTTCAAACAGCGAGTCCCGATCGACGATTAGCTCGACCGCTTTTTTCATGCTGTAGGGTTTGCGCGGATCGCGCGGCACGATGCGGATCAACTCGTCTTCGCAGCGATCGACCGGATCATCGGTGGGCACATGCGGCGGCAATTGCCAAACGTTCGTCGGCATATAAGAGAGAAAGTGCCGGATCGCCTTAAAACATTCTTCCTCGCTTGCTGCAACGTTATCGATGGTACCAGCCTTGTCGACAGCAACGCGATGGCCACCAAGCTCCTCTTTCGTCACCTTCTGGCCTAGGCCGCGCTCGACAATCGTCGGCCCGGAGGCAAAGATGGTGCTGTTCCTGACCATGATCGACCAATGCGACATGACCGCGCGCAAGGCCGGCCCGCCGGCGGCAATGCCAAGCACCGCACTCACCACCGGCACCACGCCGAGCAACTCCGCAACGTTGACGCCCGGATCATTAGTATGCCCGGGGAACACCGTGAAGCCGCGTTTTGCCGAGGCGACGCCGCCGCCGTAACCATCGATCAGCCGCACCAGCGGTATGCGGTAATAAAACGCCAGATCATCGATGAAGCCGCCCTGCCCGCCCTTGCGCCGGCCGTGACCCCAGCTAGTACCGCCGCGCACGGTGGTATCCTCGCCGCCGATGGCAACCGGACGGCCGTCGATTTCTGCGAGGCCCATGACATAGGGCGCCGGCGTCACACCGACCAGCTTGCCGTCACTGTCGTAATGCCCTTTGCCCGATAGCTTGCCGACCTCTTGAAACGAGCTACGATCGACAATGCCAGCGATGCGCTCACGCACCGTGAGAAATCCTTTGGCATGGCGCAGGCTTACCGCTTCTGCACCGCCCATGGCTTCGGCAAACTGATGGCGCCGCTTGATTTCTGTGGCTTCGTGTTCCCAGCCTTCCTTGTCAGTGCTGCTCATATTGCCCCTCTGCAAAATTTCGGCACCGCTGTTGCGCGCCTTTCACTTTAATCCTTTGGCCAAACCAAGCTCGGTCAAAGCCTCTTCGAGTTCACGGTATTGCGTTTCCCAATAGCGATAGGCATCCTGACCATTCATAAAATGATTGACGCGGAAATTGCGTTCCGCGTTTTTTCCCCACTCGGTGCTCTGACTTACGGCCTCAAGCGCTTTCTCCCAGTATTTCACCTGCGCCTCGCCGAGGCCTTTGGCACCAACTACGCCGCGCCAGCTATCGAACACCGCGCCGGCCCCCTGCTCCTTCCATGTCGGCACGGCGGCAAGAGGACCGCTCATGCGCTGCGGCGCGCTGACACCAAGAATGCGCAGGCGCCCGGCCGCCACAAACGGCGCCAACGTCGAGAAAGTCGAGGCCACCACTTCAACGTGACCGCCGAGCAGTGCAACCACCGACTCGCCGGACGAGCGATAGGGCACGATGGTCATACGCTTGATATCGACGCCTGCCGCTTTCATCGGCAGCGCAATCCCCATGTGGATGTGGTTGCCGACGGCAGTCGCAATGGCGACGCTCGCTGTCTCCGGCGCCGCTCTCAGGCGCTGGATAAGGTCACGCCCGGTCTTCAGCGGCGAATCGGCGCGCACGCTGACAAACACATATTCGTTGAACAGCATGGCGATCGGCGTGTAATCGCTGAAGTTGTTCGCCCCTGCGCCGGTAATGCGGTTGGTCAACATCGTCGGCACAATCAGCATCAGATAGTGCGGGTCGCGCGCATGCTGGTTCAGATAATTATTGGCGATCACGCCGCCACCGCCCGATTTGTTGACAACCACCGACGGCACTGCAAGCCGCTCCTGCCAGACGCTTTGAATCAGGCGCGCGGTCTGATCCTGATTGCCGCCGGCCGACACGCTCACTATCACCTCAACCGCGCGCTCGGGGCTCCACGGCGTCTGCGCGCGACTGCCTGCCGGCAAGGCCATCGCGAGCACGCAGGCGAGCGCACGCAATGTGCGCTGCTTCGTCACGCCGCACCCTTGCCCGCGCCGGCGTGCGGATCGCCGATCACCTTATCGCGAACCAACACGTCGATTTCGGCGACGGAAAGCTGCAGCACCTCGCGCAGCACGTCGAGCGTATCGCGGCCGACGCGTCCTCCGCTGCGCTGAATGGCGCCCGGTGTGGCGGTCAGTCGCGGCACCGGCGCCGCCATCACCAGCGTGCCGGCTTCGTCGTCAGGCACGCGCGCAAGCATGCCGCGCGCCTGATAATGCGGGTCCTTGAATATTTCTTTCATCGTAAATATCCGCGTAAAGACGACATCGTGCGCGGCGAGCGTGCGCTCGACCTCGACGTAATCGCGCGCACCCACCCAGGCGGCGACGATTGCGTCCATCTCTTCGCCGTGGCGCGCGCGCTCAAGCCGCGTGTTGAAACGCTTGTCGTCGAGAATATCGCTGCGCCCCATCGCCTCGCAAAGACGGCGGAAGCTGTTGGTCTGCGAACCCTGCACGTGGACATAATGGTGGTCGCGCGTCAGGAACAGGTTGTTGACGATGCTGCCGGTATGTCCCGAGCCCTCGCGCGAAACGACGTCACCGAGCTTGTCATAGGCGGCAATGTGCGCTTCCATGAAACTGAACGCGCATTCGTAAAGGGCGGTATCGACGACCTGGCCGACCCCTGTGTGCTCGGCATGGCGCAGCGCCATCATGGCACCGAAGGCGGCATAAATGCCGGTGATGCAATCGGTCAGCGCGACGTTGGCGCGCGTCGGCGGCCGGTCGGCATCACCGGTGACGTGGCGCAACCCGCCCACCGCCTCGCAGACCACGCCGTAACCCGGCCGCTGGCTGTAGGGGCCGGTTTGGCCGTAGCCCGACACGCGCACCAGCACCAGCCGCGGATTGATCTTCGACAATGCGTCATAGCCAAGGCCCCATTTTTCGAGCGTACCGGGACGAAAATTCTCGATCACAATCGCACACGTGGCCACCAGCTTGCGTACCAGTGCCTGGCCCGCC
The DNA here is from genome assembly GCA_943329075.2 of Chitinophaga pinensis. Classification (GTDB taxonomy): domain Bacteria; phylum Pseudomonadota; class Gammaproteobacteria; order Burkholderiales; family SG8-41; genus PALSA-1004. The sequence continues at coordinate 5,971 of CALQCM020000066.1, forward strand.
GGCAGACGCAGGTCGATCACGATCAGCTTTTTATTGCGCATGATGCTCGCCGCATACAGCGCCTTGCCCTTGTAATGCTTGCCGGAGCTGCGAATCGGATCGCCCTCGGCCGCTTCGACCTTGATCACCTCGGCGCCGAAATCGGCCATCAGGCGTGCGCAGAAAGGCCCCGCGATGGTGGTGCCGAGTTCGAGCACGCGCACGCCGGCCAGCGGCCCGTTGCCGTAATCCTGCCGGTCGCGCGTGGCGTTTTCGTTCTGTTCTTCCTGAGTGTTCTTCATCGTTCCTCCGCAATACCGGTATCGACGGACGCCTATTTCGCCAGCAGATCGGCCAGCACGCCGCGCAGGGTGTCGTGTTGCGCGGCGAAATAGTTGCGGCTCGCCGCGCTGCCCATGTAGTTGTTGACCCAGTCGTTCTGCTTAATGTCATCGTTCCATTCAGGCGTCTGCACGAGGCTGGCGAGCGTCGCATCCCACCACGCTACCTGCGCCGTCGTCATGCCTTTGGGACCGAACACGCTGCGCCAGTTTGAAACCACCACGTCATAGCCCTGTTCGCGCCAAGTCGGCACGCCGGCGTAAATACCGTCCAGCCGCTTCGGCGCCGCCACGCCGATCACCCTGAGCCTGCCGTTGGCAACCTGCGCCGCCGCGTTGGCTGCCGCCGTCGCCACGATATCGATGTGCCCGCCCATCACCGCAGTGATCGACTCGGCGCCGGAATTGAATACCGCCACGCGCAGCTTGCGCACGTCCGCACCAACCGCCTTGGCAATAAGGCCAACCGCAACATGCTGCATGCCGCCGCGTGCCGTCGCCACCGCCGCACTGACCGGCGCACCGGCCTTCAGGCGCTGCGCCAGATCCGCACCGCTTTTGATCGGCGAATCGTCGCGCACCGCGATCACGATGTACTCGCTGAACAGCAGCGCCAGCGGTGTCAGATCGGTGTGATTAATCGTGCTGCTGCCCATGATGTGATTGATCAGCATCGCCGGCGAACTGACCACGATGTAGTGGGCGTCGCCGCTGCGCTGGCCGAGATAGGCATAGCTGAGGGTACCGCCACCGCCGGGTTTGTTGATGACGCTGACCGGCACCTTGACGATGCCGCGCTCCTTGAATATGAGCTGCATTGCGCGCGCGGTGCGGTCCTGGGCGCCGCCCGCTGCGGAGCCGGCAACGATTTCAATCGCACGTTCCGGCGACCACAGTTCGGCGCCATTCGCGTGCAGCGTGGAAGTTACCAGCGCCAGCACAAACGACAATTGCATGACTGTCTGACCAAGCCGCTTCATCGCATTCCCTCTGCCTTGTCTGTCAATTCTGTCAACTGCGCGAAAAACACTGCGCGCTAATCCGACAAGCGCGCTTTGGCGATGACCGGCTTCCAGCGTGCGCGGTCTTCGTCGATCAACCGCGCCAGTTCCTGCGGCGTGCTGCCCTGCGGTTCGACGCCTTGCGCGGTCAGGCGTCTGGCCAGATCGGGCTCGGACAGTATCGTGATCAACGCGGCACTGAGCTTGCGCACGATTGCCGGCGGCGTGCCGGCCGGCGCAAAGATCGCATACCAGACGCCGGACTGAAAGCCCGGCAGCGTCTCCGCCACCGTCGCCACCTCCGGCATCAGCGCCATGCGACTCGCGCTGGTGACGGCAATGATCTTCAGTTTGCCGACTTTCGAAAACGGCAGCACCGGCGGCACGCTGTTGAACATGAACTGCACCTGTCCGGCCACTATGTCCGTCAGCGCGGGAACGCCGCCCTTGTACGGCACGTGCACGATGTCGATCGCTGCCATCGACTTGAAAAGTTCACCGCTCAGCTGCGTCGCACTGCCAATACCCGCCGACGCGAAATTGAGTTTGCCCGGGCGCGCTTTGGCCAGTGCAATCAGTTCCTTCACCGAGGCGGCTTCGATTTGCGGGTTCAGCACAAGCGCGTGGGTGGCGAGGATCACCTTGCTGACCGGCGCAAAATCCTTCATTGCGTCATACGGCAGTTTCGCCGGCATCATCGGCTGGATCACCATCCCGCCGGAGGAACCCATCAGCAGTGTGTAGCCATCGGGAGCGCTCTTCGCCAGCAGTTCATGCGCGATCATGCCACCGGCGCCGGCGCGATTATCGACCACCGCCTGCTGACCCCAGAGCTCGGTCAGGCGCAGGCTGATTTCGCGCGCAACGATGTCACCGGGCCCGCCCGGCGGAAACGGCGCAATGATGCGGATCGGCTTTTGTGGATACGCCGGCGCCGGCGCCGCGGCCGCAACGGCGCTGAATGCCAGCAGGATGCTTCCGAAAAAAAACGGCTTCACTGCATTTCCTCCTCATGATCCGGCGGTTCGCCAGCCGGCCGCCTCTTGCGGGCGGTAACGGCAGGGAAAGAAGTCTTTGTTCTAGAAAGTCGTCGGCCAATTACAGATCAGATGTTCACCCACCCCGTTGGTCAAACGCATCGAATGAAAATCAAGCGTGCGGATCAGATAATTGCGCGTCTCGCGCGGATCGATCACCGATTGTGTCTCGTACAGCGCCGCCAGCCCCCACACCGCGGAATCCTGCGAAATCTGCGCCGCCAGTTCCCTGAAGCGCACCGGATCGTCTTCTTCCTTCAAGCCGTGCAAAATATTGACGCCGACCGCGGGATCGACAAAACCCAGATCAGCAGTCGGCCAGCACGCCACCTCGTCCGAGTTTTTGCCGCCGCCCATGTTGAGGTAGGCCTTGCCGTAGCTTTTGCGCATGATGATCGAGATCTTCGGCACCGTCACCTGCGACAGCGCATTAACCCAGTTAATGATGCGGCCCGGCGCGCCGCGCATTTCGCCCTCGAGTCCGATCAGGAAACCCGGCACGTCGACGAGGAACACCAGCGGGATGTTGAACGAGTCGCACAGCACGAGAAAGCTGACCACCTTGTTGCAGGCATCGACGTCCAGCGCGCCGCCCTTCTGCAGCGGATTGTTGGCAATGAAGCCGACCGTGTTGCCGTTGAGCCGCGTCAGTCCGGTCACAATACCCTTGCCGAAACCGGCCTTCAGTTCGAACAGGCTACCCGGATCGACGATTGTATTGATGATCTTGCGCACGTCGTAAATCTGGCTGCGCGATTCCGGCAGCAGCGACAGCATGTCCTTGCAAGCCTCGCCGGCGTTTTCCGGCACCGCACATTTTGGCGGCGCCTCGTTGTGATGCCCCGGCATGTAAGAGAGAAAGCGCTTGACCGCTTCGAGCGCTTCTTCATCCGTATCAACCGCCATGTCGACCAGCCCGGACACGCGCGTGTGCATCTTCCAGCCGCCGAGTTCTTCGGCGGTGATCGCGCGGCCGATGGCTTTTTCGGCGACGCGGTGGCTCGCCACCGCCAGCGTCGCCCCCTTACGCATCACTACGAAGTCGGACAGGCAGGCATACCAAGCCGAATGGCCGAAACAGTTGCCAAGCAGCGCCGACGCCCACGGAGACTTGCGCAGGCGCTGGTACTCAGCGCCGTCCTGACCAATGATGGCGCGGCCTGAAGCGCCCATGCGATCCGGCATGCGCGCGCCGCTGGTCTCACCAAGAAAAATCATCGGGAAGCCGCGCTTGTTGGCCACGCCTTTTACGTGCTTGACCTTCTTCTGGTTGACCATCGCGCTCGACGCGCCCATCACCGTAAAATCGTTTGAGATGACGCCAACCGGGCGGCCCTTGACATAGCCAAAGCCGCAGACCTTGCCGTCGGCCGGCGTCTTCTCGCGTACCTCGGGCCGCGCTGAGGCAGCAAACAATCCCGATTCATTGAAGCTGCCGGCATCGAGCAGATAATCGACGCGCTCGCGCGCATTCAGTATGCCCTGTGCTTTGCGTTTGGCGAGTTTTTCGGCGCCGCCCATCGCCATCGCGCGGGCGCGGCGCTCTTCGAATTCCTGGATTAGCGCGGTGAATGGCATGATTTCTCCTCGATCAACAAGACTATGTGGCAGCGGTGTCGTGCGGCGTAATTTGCGGCTGCGCCCGCGACCAGATAAAACGTTCGTATGCGCCCAGCGCCGCCAGCGCATGCCCGGCGTCGTTCAATTCGTCGAAAACCGGTATGCCCAGTTCGGTCGCGCGCTGGCGGAACTGGCGCTTCAACTCGTCAAGGCGCGCCTCGCCGTCGGAACGCAGCACCAGCGCAACATGTGCCTGCCCCGGATAACGGTCCTGCACGCGCAGCACCGCCTGCATCAGGTTTTCGATCACGCCGGGCTTGGCGCGCCCCACAAAAGGCGTCAGGTTCAGATGCATGACGAGGATCTGCGGCCTGCCGGCGCGGTAGATCACCTCGAGTATGCGCTCGGCAATGCGGCCGTCTTCATGTTCAAGCGCGCCGGCCGGGCAGTCGACCGGGTTGGTGATGGACGCGCCGGCCGGTAGCTTCAGATCGCGCAGCGCAGTCTGCGCCGCCGCGTCGAAGGGCAGCACCTTGAGGCCCAGCGTCGAGAAATAATCGGTCGCCAGCACGCTGGCTCCACCGCCATTGCCGAACAGCACGATGCGTTGCGCCGGCGGCTGCGCGCGCGGCCGCAGCATCTGAAAAATCAGCAGCGTGTCGATCAGCTCATTCAGCGTATTGACAACGGTGCAACCCGTCTGCCGCGGCAATGCGCTCCAGGCGCGATCATCGCCGGCTAGCGAGCCCGTATGCGAAGAGGCTGCCGCCACGCCTTCCCGCGTGCGGCCGCCCTTGAGGATTACCACCGGCTTGCGCGCGCCCGCCGCGCGCAACAGCTCGAACAGGCGGCGCCCGCCCGCTGCGCTTTCGAGATAAAGACCGATTACGTTTGTCTCCGGGTCGGCAAGAAAATATTCAACGATATCGCTGACGCCGATGTCAGCGCAGTTGCCGACCGTTACCACTGCGGAATAACTGACGCCGCGATTGAGGCCGCGCCGCAGGATATCGGTGCCGAGCCCGCCGCTTTGCGAGGCGATGCCGACATGGCCTGCCCGCCATGACTTCATTTCTGTAAAAGTGATGCGCCCGCGCGGCGAATAGATACCCAGGCAGTTCGGCCCGAGCAGACGCATGCCGCCGTCGCGCGCCGCCTTCAGTAGCGCCGCCTGCAGTTCGCGCCCGCTGTCGAGTTCGGCAAAGCCGCTCGAGATCACCTGCGCGAAGCGCACGCGCCCCGCCGCTCCCGCCAGCAGCGGCGGTATCTGCGCCGCCGCGATGGCAATCAAAGCGTAATCAACCGGCAACGGCGTCTCGGCCAGCGAGCGATAGGCTGGCAGACCGTCGATCGCACCAGCGGTCGGATGAATCGGATAAATTGCGCCGGCATAGCCCATCTCGCGAATGCGCCGGATGAAAGTGTTCTGCCGGCCGCTGCCGCTGGTCGAAGCGCCGACGACTGCCACCGTCTGCGGCATGAATAGCGGCTTATAACGCTCGACGACCGTGCGGCTGTCCAAGGCGGTATCCATCATCAAGCAGTGCCCGGCTGGCGGAGAGGTTGCGCGAAGGTTGACAGAAAATCAGCCTTCAAGCACCGCCACCACCTGCCCTTCGACCACCGGGTCTTTTTCCTTGACCAGAATCGTTTCGACCACGCCAGCGTCTTCAGTCATCACCGGGATTTCCATTTTCATCGATTCGACGATGACCAGCACTGCGCCCGCTTCGACGTGGTCGCCGGGAGCGCATTGCACCTTCCAGACGGTGCCGGTGATTTCCGATTTGACTTCGATTTTTGCCATGCTTCGCTCCCGTTTTTGCGCCAACCATCAGGCGGCAGCCGCGCCATGCGCAACGATGCCGGCGAGCAGCGTATCACTGCTGAGCATGCGTCTCAAGAATATCGTAGTATCCCTGTATATCATTTTGTTATCCTGAAAACATGAAACTCCAACAGCTTAAATACGTCGTCGAGGTGTGCCGGCAAAACAATCACTTCTCGGCCGCTGCCGAAACGCTGCATACCTCGCAGCCCGGCCTCAGTCGGCAGATCCAGCTGCTCGAAGCGGAACTGGGTTTCGCCATTTTCCAGCGCAACCGCAATCGCATCCTCGGTCTTACTGAACCGGGCCGCCGGATCGTCGAGATCGCACAGCGCGTCATCATCGACATCGACAGTCTGAAATCGGTGCAGGAAGATTTCGCCGCGCAAACCGAAGGCAATCTGACCATCGCCACCACGCATACGCCGGCGCGTTATGTGCTGCCCGACATCGTGCAGCATTTCGCCAGACGTTATCCGCAGGTCAAAATCGGCCTGCGCCAGGGCAATCCGACACAGGTCTGCGCGATGGTTGACGACGGCAGTGCCGACATTGCGATTGGCAGCGAGACCAGCCAGCAATTCCACAACCTCGCCATGCTGCCCTGCCTGCAGTTAGCGCGCAGCATCGTCGCCAGAAAAAATCATCCGATACTCAAGGCAAGGCCGCTCACGCTCGAACAGATCGCCAAATACCCGATCATCACGCACGATCCGTCATTCAGCGGCCGCTGGCGCGTGATGGACGCGTTCAAGAAACGCGGACTGGCGCCCGACTTCATGTTCGGCATTGTCGATGCCGACGTCAGCAAGGCGTATGTGGAGCGCGACCTCGGCATCGCGATCCTGCCGTCGATGGCGATCGACTCCAAGCGCGATGTCAACCTTCGCGCGCGCGACATTGGCCACTTGTTCCCGCCGAGCACAATTTACGTCACGCTGCGCAAGATCGGCTATTTGCCGCGCTATGTGTTCGATTTCATCAAGGCGCTGTCGCCGGCGCTAACGGCTGACGTCGTTCAGGCGGCGGTGAACAGCCGGAAGACCGCGGGTTCGCCCGGCGGGCGTTGACTGCCGATCAGCCAGCCGCAGCTCAGCTTGTCCATTCAGAAACCAAGGTTGCCGAAGATCTTGCACACCGATACCGTGCGGAAATCGCGGTAATGCAGGGCCTGGAAGGCGCGGTTGTTGCGGAGGGAGCCTTTTAACAAAACCCCTTTCGCCTAAATCCGCTTCGACGCCCTCGCCAGCGCGATCTCCGACGCGGCTACTTCTTTGGCGCGGGCATCGACGGCGGCCTGCCACTTCGCGTTATCACGCCGGCGTGAAGCGATCATGCGTTTGACTTCTTTTTCAGCGGGGCCCCCGAGGCCGCTGCGCGCGCGCACGAAGGCTGCGGGGTCGAGCGCATTGCGAATGTCGGCCTTGGTCATTTTCAGATCGTGGCCCAAGATTTCGCGCGCGGCCTTGTTAAGCAGATCGGGCGTAACGTCGCGATAGGTGAGTTTGGCATCCGTGCACATGCGCACCAAACGCCCGACGACGTGGTGCGCGCTGCGGAACGACAGACCGTGCTCGACCATCGCGTCCACCAGCGATACCGCGGTAGTGAAACCATCGCCCGCCGACTCAAACATGCGCTCGCGCTTGAGAATCAGCGTTTCGATCAGCGGCGTGATGAGCGCGGCCATGTCGGCCACGCGGTTGACTGCGTTGTCTGCAATGCGCGGGCCGCTGAGTTTGATGTCGAAGGCGGTGCCGCCGGTTTCGCCCTTCAGCACTTCGAGTACGGCGCCGAACGACGCGGTGAGCTCACCGGTGCGCGCCTTGATCATTTCCAACGAGTACGGATTTTTCTTCTGCGGCATGATGCTGCTGCTCGCCGCAAACGCGCCGTCGAGCTCGATCAATGAAAACTCGTAGCTGCACCAGATGTAGAACTCGGTGGCCACGCGCCCGATGTTGTTCATGAGTATGCCGCAGGCGGCCATCGTTTCAGGCAACCAGTCGTAGTTGTGCGCAGCGTCCTTGGTGTTTTCCATCACCTTCGAGAAGCCGAGCAACTCGCCGACCAGGCGGCGGTCGAGATCCCACGAAGTGCCCGACGATGCCGCGGAACCCAACGGCGATTCGTTGGTGGTGTCGAAGGCGGCGAGCACGCGCTTCAGGTCGCGCGTCAGCACGTCGTAAAAGCCGATCATGTAATGGCCGAAGGTCGTCACCTGCGCCGGCTGCAGATGCGTGTAGGCCGGCATTACCGCATCCGTGGAGAGGGCGGCTTTTTCGAGCACCGCCTCGCGCAGGCGCAGCAGCACCGGCAGCAGGCGCAGCAGGTTCTTGCGCACCTTCAGGCGCATCAGCGCGGCGATGAGATCGATGCGGCTCCTGCCGATATGCATCTTGCCGCCGGCATCAGGGCCGGCGTGTTCGATCACATAGGCTTCGACGTTGAAAAAAAGGTCGCCCTTCACCGGGTCGAAGTGCAGCTTCTTGCGGTTGGCGAGCAGACGCTCCATCGCGCGCAGAATGGCGGCGGCCTCGGCACGCTTCAGGAGCTTCTGCTCCTTCAGCATGACCGTGTGTGCCATGTTGCAGCGGGCCATGATGGCAACGTTTTCGTCGTCGATGTCGGCGTACGGCGTCCACACGTATTCAAGCATTTCACGCGACTGCGCCTTGCCCAGACGCGCCTTCGACACTTCTGCGAACCCTGTTGCGCCACCGCTTCTGCGTTTCATGTTGCTCCCTTTAACGATCGTTTGAATTGATTCGAGCCCAGCAAATTAAAATCCCCTCGCCCCCCGAAAGGGGAAGAGGGGGAATTTACTGATTCCCCGTCTTCGCCAACCCCAGACTCCCCATCACCACTGCAAGGCTCGCGTACTCTTCTTCGAGCAATTTGCGGAACGCATTGCCCGGCACGTAATGCGACACCCACAGATTTGATTCGATCTCCTGCTTCCACGACGCGTCTTCCACCACCTTGGCGAACACTGCCTCCCAGTAGGCGACCTGCGCCGGCGTGAAACCCTTCGGCCCGAAGATGCTGCGGTAGCTCGACGCCACCGCATCGACTTTCATGTCTCGCCACACCGGCACCTTGGCATACACGCCGCCCATGCGCTGGGGCGCAGCGACCGCAAGTGCGCGCATCTTGCCGCCCTCAATCTGCGTGGCCACGGTGTTGGCGGTTGCCGCCACCACATCGATGTGGCCGCCCATCACGGCAATCGAGGCATCGGAGGCCGAGTTGAACACCACGACTTTCATTTCCTTCGCGTCGATGCCCAGCGCCTTGGCCAGCAGCGCGATCGAGATATGGTTGGCGTTGCCGATGCTGGTGCCGAAACCGAAACTCACCGAGGCCGGGTTTTTCTTTAGCGCGGCGATCAGCTCATTGCCGGTTTTGAACGGCGATTCGGGGCGCACGACGAAGGCGATGTATTCGTCGAACAACAGCGCCACCGGCGTGAAGTCGGTGTAATTGAGTTTGCTGCGGCCCGAGATATGGTTGGTCAGCAGCGTCGGCGAGGCCGTCATCAGCGTGTGCGCATCGCCCGCGCGCTGTGCTACATAAGTGTCGGCAATCACCCCGCCGCCGCCCACCTTGTTGACGACCGCGCTGGTCGACTCGACGAGCCTGGCATCTTTCCAGATGCGCTGGATCACGCGCGCGGTCTTGTCCTGCCCGCTGCCCGGCGTCGAGCCGACGATCAGCTCGACATTGCGGTCGGGGCGCCAGGCCTGCTGTGCGAAGGCCGGCGCGGCGGCGAGCAGCGCAGTGGCTGCGGCACAGGCGTGAAAAGAAAAATGCAGCATCGTGCGGACGTGCGGATTCATGGAGTCCTCCGGGTCTTGCGGGTCGCCGCTGTGAGCGGATGTTTTTAGGTAATGCTTCGGCTACGGATGGCCGATTACAACTTCAGTAGCCGAATTGTAACGGTTTGGCTGAAAGGCATCGCGTCACACCGCGCGCAGCGCAGACGTTACACTGGCGCGGACTTTCTCTTCATGGCCGGTGTCTGACGCGCGTGGATTCTCAACTCATCGCGCTGCTGGACGACGACGAGGAGTAATCGTTCTCGTCTATCTTAGGAAACCGTGGTCTGTCCTCTGGTATCCGGGATTACCGGCGGACGCGGCGCTCAGGCCCGCGCGCCGCGCCCGCGCAGCACATACCAAATTACGATCACACCGGTGAGCGCCACCGGCACCAGCGAGATGTGGTTGAGCAAGCGCCAGCCCTGCGTCGTCACCAGCGCGCCCGAGGAGAGCGACGAGGCCATCATCATCAGGAAGATGCAGAAGTTGATCGCGCCCTGAGCCTTGTCCTTTTCTTCGGGCCGGTAAGCGTTGAGCGAGAGCGCGGTGCCGGCGGTAAAGAGGAAATTCCAGCCGACGCCGACAAGGAACATCGAGATCACGAAATTCGCGACCTCGATGCCCTGCAGCGCGATCGCGATGCAGATAAGGTTCAGCACCACCCCGGCGCCCATCACCTTGATCGCGCCAAAGCGCTTGATCAGATGGCCGGTGAAAAAGCCCGGCGCGAACATGCCGATGATGTGCCATTCGAGCACCAGCGCCGCGTCCGCAAACGGATGGCCGCAAATCTTCATCGCGATGGGCGACGCCGCCATCAAGAGGTTCATCACGCCGTAGCCGAAGGCGGCCGCAGCTGTGCTGACGATGAACACCGGCTCGCGCATGATCTCGGCGAGCGGCCGGCCGGCCGCGCCGCCCTTCTGCTTCGGCGGCACCGGCGGAAATTCGACCTTGGCAACCACCAGCATCGCGATGAGCGCCACCACCGAAAGGACGGCGTAAGCGCCCGCGAACGGCACGCTGCCGGCGTGCTGTGCCCATTTCGCGAGATTGGGCCCCAGCACACCGCCGACGATGCCGCCGGCGAGCACCATCGACACCGCGCGCTCACGGTAATTGGGTTTGGCAAGTTCTGCCGCAGCAAAACGGTAGAGCTGGCCGTTGGCGCTGTAATAGCCGGCAATGACAGTGGCGCCGACCAGCAGCCAGAAATTTGACTCGTACACCGCCCACGCCGCCAGCAGCGACGAAAAGCAGGCCACCACGAGGCCGATCTGGAACGACACGCGCCGGCCCCAGCGTGCCTGCGTCCACGCCACCGGCCCGGTTGCGAGCGCACCGCCCAGGACATAGCCCATGATCGGCAGTGTTGCCAGCCACGGATACGGTGCGATTGAGAGGCCGACCAGCCCGTTTACAGCGACGAATACGATATTGTTGGTCATGAACAGCGCTTGCGCTGCGACCATCAGCCAGAGATTGCGATTCATTGTGTGAGAACTCCCTCGCTGACCAATAACAGAATTCGCGCGCGCCGTCGAATCCGACGGTTACGCGCGTTCAGCGGATCGACCAGGCGCGCTGAGCTACAACGCGAGGGTCACGCGCCTTCGGCCGCCTGCGGGTTGAACTGTCCCTTGTTCATGCGCGTGATCGTCATGCCGGTGAACATGCCTGACTGGGTGAACGGATCACCGTCGGCGAAGCTTTGCGCTTCGGCACGCGTCTTCACATTGACGATCAGCAGACTGCCGACATATTGCTTGCCGTCGTCACTGGTGGTCGCGCCGGACAGCACCAGGATGTTTTTCTGGCTGCGCAGATAATCCATGTGAGGCTGCAAGCCCTGGTCACGTCTTTCAGCGAAGTCCGGTGCGGCGGTGCGCGAGATGGCCCAAAGCATGGGTGGTTTCTTTCAGGAAAATTGAATCGATATTGAAGTAGGCGCGCGCGTTCGCATGCGCTGTTCCGGCGGCTAAGCCTTCGCGTACCAGGCCTTGACGCCCGCGTGATCGCGCACCGCATTGTGAACACGCATCAACTTCGGATAGCCGTCGAAAATTGTCGCCGGGATGTGATCGACCTTGCCGCCGATGAACCAGCGCACCGCCATGTGCAGCTTCAGGTCCACCACGTTCAGCTTGCTGCCCGCGAAGAACGGACCGTCGCCGGGGATGTTCTTTTCGGCGCACTGCGCCCAGGCGGGCAGAAAGCCGGCCACCATAGCCTCGCGTGCGGTTTTCTTCTCGGCCTCGCCCATGCGTATGGTCGGCCCGACCACCGCCCGCATATCTTCGACGTGGTTCATCATCGCCTCGTGGCACGCGGCATCGAAGTCGTCGGCCGGATGCAGGCCGTGGCGGCGACCGATCAGCACGAGGATAGGATTGGTGTGCGCCAGCGGCGGTTTGCCCGGCATTTCAAGAACCGGCAGCGCACCATAGGGCGTGCCGGCTTTCATCGCGGCCCACGTGTCAAACTTGATGCGCACGTCTTCGAAATCAACGCCCGCGAGATGCAACGCGAGCCGGCATTCCTCGCCGCGGCTCACCGGCGCGTCGAAATAGATCAGTTTCGGTTTTGCCATGCTAATCATGCTCCTTGTTCTTCAGGGGGAACGCCGGCTGTCGCGCAGATAGCGGGGCCGGCGGGATATTTTCAACGATTGATTTTACTCGAACCTTTTTATGGCGATCACCGGAGGTGCAGACTGCCGCCCTCAGGCGGAATATCGAGCTAGGCCCCTTTAGTTATTGGTTACTAAGAACCAGACCGTCTAAACTGAGAATACAGTTCATTTTTTTCGGGATCATCGTAATGCCTGCCCCAATTAAACATCCTGTAATTAGCGGCTTCAGGGTTTGCATTGGTTGCGAAGTAAACAAACCGTTTACTGCCGAACATTTCACACGAGACCCCCATGCTCCGGGGGGACTAACGGCAAGATGTAAGGAATGTCGATATAAGAAAAAAAGGGAATGGGAAACAAATAATCCGGAGAAAGTCCGAAAGTTGAATAGAGCGTACTACGCAAAAACACACGATACGTATCTAAATCGAAAGAAACAATGGCGGTGCGAAAACATAGAAAAGAGCCGCGCAATAAATAAAGCTTGGAGCAAGAAAAATCCGGAGAAAGTTTCCGAAATCGCAAAAAAGTGGAGAGCAATTCCTGAAAACAGGTTGGCAACCAATCTTCGTGCACGTGTTAGGCGATGTGTCCAAGCTGGCAGGCTGATATATCGAGATATGGAACTTACGCTCGGTTACTCAATTGCAAAACTACGCAATCATATTGAATCCACATTTACAGATGGCATGAACTGGGAAAATTATAGCTACGACACTTGGCATATCGATCATATACGCCCCGTATCCTCCTTTAAGCTTGTATTGCCGGACGGCAGTATGAATATTGAGGAGGTAAGGCGGTGTTGGGCGCTAGAAAACTTACGCGCCATGTGGGGCAAAGACAACATGTCTAAGTCCGACAAATGGGACGGGAACAAAGAGCTAGCGCAAAAGCGTCGGCGAATATCAAGCCCCACAAAATAAAACAGTATACGAAGCAATGAAATCTAGCGGACGGTTCGCTCCCTAGCGCTACGCTCAAGAGGCATTGGGAATAGAAGGCAACATTTGATGGGAGCCTTAGCAATCGCCAACCCAAGCAACCCACGGGGACGGACCACGGTTTCTACACAGCCCCCTTAGCCAAGCTGCGGGCCGATACCGATTACTTGCTTTTGCGGCGCGTTGCAGCAGTCACAAGCTTGGCTGCCAATTCAATCGAGTTTTTGATCCGGTTTAGATTACCAACGTAATCAGGCAAGGCAGCCTCGGCGCGCCTGCGCAGGGCCGCCGCATCAATCAACCCGGCAACAGCGAGGGCCCGAATGTCGTCGCGGTCAATTGCACTGTAGCGCGAAAGTTTTGAGACGGCGAGATCAAGTGGAGTGAGCAGCCTGACGTCAAGCCGGCGCCCGTCAACACCGGCGAGATCAATCGGACGCGCATCGTCATAAGCGGCGTGATGCAGCAATGCGAAGCTGTCGTTGTACTGGGTGTCGAGATACAACAGCCGCGTGCGGCCATCCGCATCGGCATAGGCCACCTGCAACGCTTTGGGGTCGAGCATCACGCGGGCGAAGATCTTCGCATCGATGTCGTTCGTGTAGCGGGCGCCTGTATAGAAATGCAATGCGGCCCCGCCGGCAACGCAGACAACAACCGGCCGGGCCGGACGCCCGGCGCCGAGTGTGCGACCGATGCGCGCCATGATCTGCGCAAATGCTTTTTCGTAGGCTGGATCGGGCCGCAACAGCGGCGGCGGCTGTTGCCTCTGGCCGCTCATGCGTGATGCGCACGCAGCTCGGTCTTGCGCTGCCGCAGCAGCGGCAGGAAGCGCGCAGCGTCGACGGGCGCCTGCGCCAGCCAGCGGCCGAATACGGCCGCCGTGCTCATGCCCGGATGCAGGCGCTCCGCGAGCGCGAGCATGCGCGTGCGATCAAACCCGCGCTCGGAGGCCAGCATTGCCGCAACGCCGGCGAGCGTGCGCGCATCGCCGGCGCGCAGCCAGCGCGACGGCCGGAAATCACCCTTTGCGCACAGTTCGACTGCGCGTGCTTCGTCATGCCGGCCCCAGCGCGGCGCCCGCCGATGCGCGGGCAAACGTGCCTTCGCCGCGGGCGGCGGCACCAGCAGCGCGACGATGCGGCCGTGGCGCTCGATCGCAACAGGCGCCAGCGCGGCACGTGCAAGCACTTCGCCGAGGCGGTTTTTCAGGTGCGTGGCGTTGACGGTTTCCATGCTTGCAAGAATATGCCGTTTTAGCTAAACCAGCAAGTCAGCTATTTCTGCCGGATATCATCGCCGCACCGCGCTCCGCAATCATCACCGTCGGCGAATTCGTATTGCCTGACGTGATACTTGGCATGACCGACGCATCGATCACGCGCAGCCCTTCAATGCCGCGCACTTTGAGCGTTGCGTCAACCACTGCGCTCTCGTCATCTGCACGCCCCATCTTGCAGGTGCCCACCGGATGGAAGATAGTGGTGCCGACATTGCCGGCGGCTTTGAGCATTTCTTCATCCGATTGATACGCTGGGCCGGGTAGGAATTCTTCGGGCGCGTATTTCTGCATGACGCGCGTTTCGGTGACGATGCGGCGCGTCAGGCGCAGCGCCTGCACGGCGATGGCCTGGTCTTCGGATGTTGATAAGTAATTGGGCGCGATGGCCGGTGCGGCGGCGGTGTCGGGTGATTTGATCTGCACAGAGCCGCGCGAGGTCGGGCGCAGGTTACACACACTGGCCGTGAAGGCCGGGAAGGTGTGCAGCGGGTCGCCGAATTTATCGAGGCTCAGCGGCTGCACGTGGTATTCGAGATTCGGTGTGATTTGCGCCGCATCGCTTTTGACGAAGGCGCCGAGCTGCGAGGGCGCCATCGACAGCGGGCCGCTGCGGTTGAACGCGTATTCGAGGCCCATCTTCACCTTGCCCCACCATGAATGCGCCATGGTGTTGAGCGTTTGCACGTTGCTGACCTTGAAAGCCATGCGCAGTTGCAGATGGTCATGCAGGTTGGCGCCGACGCCGGGCAGATCGTGCAGGACCGGAATGCCGTGCCGCTGCAACAGCGCGCCGGGGCCGATGCCCGAACACTGCAGAATCTGCGGGCTGTTGATGGCGCCGGCGGTGAGGATGGTTTCGCGCCGCGCTTCGGCAAAGAGTTGCTCGCCGCCGTGCACGAATTCAACGCCGGTGACGCGCCGGCCGTCGAGGCGCAGGCGTTTGACCTGCGCGTGGGTCATCACGGTGAGATTGGGACGCGCGAGTGCAGGTTTGAGAAAAGCCTTCGCCGCGCTGACACGCACGCCGCGGCGCTGGTTGACTTCAAAACGCGCGGCACCGGCGTTGTCACCCTGGCCGGTGTTGAAATCTTCAATCGACGCAACGCCCGCCTCCTGTGCCGCGTCGCGAAAGGCATCGAGAATTTCCCACTGCAGGCGCTGGCGCTCGACGCGCCACTCGCCGCCGGCGCCGTGCGCCGCATCGGCGCCGCGCCAGTGGTCTTCGCTTTTTTTGAAGATGGGCAGCACGTTGCGCCACGCCCAGCCATCGTCACCGGTCACGCGTGCCCATTCATCGTAATCCTGCGCCTGGCCGCGCAGGTAGAGCATGGCGTTGATCGACGACGAGCCGCCGATGACTTTGCCGCGCGCATAGAGAATCTGCCGGCCATTGAGGCCGGGCTCGGCTTCGGTTTTGTAGCACCAGTCGGTGCGCGGATTGCCGATGCAATAAATGTAGCCGAGCGGAATGTGGATCCAGATCCAGTCATCCTTGCCGCCGGCTTCGAGCAGCAGCACGCGGTGATTGCGATCGGCGGAGAGCCGGTTGGCCAGCACGCAGCCGGCGGTGCCGCCGCCGGCGATGATGTAGTCGTAGGGGCCGAGGGTGGGCATGGCGATGTGGGCGGCGGCGTTTGAACGGGATGGATGCACATCTTACGCAATATTTGCGACGCGGGGCTTCCCCTGATGTTTCCCCGGCTTTTAGAACTAAAGATCTTTACAAATCAATAGGTTGAATGTAAGGTGATGAGAAACGGCGTGTGCATGAACGGTTTTTTCTCTGTGTTG
>CALQCM020000067.1 GCA_943329075.2 Chitinophaga pinensis
AAATCAGCCAAATGGTAATTCTCGAGTTCCCCAAATTTCGACGCAAAATCCGCGAGCTGTCTTGGGGAAATCGCCTGCCTAGGAAAGAAAATTACTCGGTAGCGATAGAAGATTTCGAGAATACGCTCAAAGGTTGTCGTGGGCATCGGAGCAGCCAAATCCACCCCAGAAACTTCCGCTGCAAACGTATCTGAAACCTGCCGCGCGAATATCGCCGCAGGATCATTCATGGAAATTCCTGTGCTCATATATTTTATCCTGTCATGTATTCCGAAGAAATTAGTGCAGCATTAGTTCTATAAATGTGAGAATTTCACAAAAGGCACATCACACTATTCGAGCGGCTGAACCTTGATATAAGAGGAGCGTCCACCATCCGCAGCAATCGTGCTGCCGGTAATCATGCGCGATTCGTCCGAACCCAGAAAAACCGCGATTGCGGCGATGTCCTCTGGCTCCCCAATCGAGAAGGGGTATAACTTCTGCAGGGCCATGCGCGCCCTCGCAGCCGGCGTGGGATTTTCGGCAAGCAACCATTCCTTGTTTTCCCAACGCTTAATCGCGCGTTCGGTTCGCACCGCGCCCGGGGCGATCGCGTTCGCACGGATGCCGTATTCAGCGTATTGGGCAGCGAGCGTCTGCGTGAACGACATGATGCCGCCCTTGGATGCCGCGTAAGCTGGCTTCTCCGATCCCTTGAGGCCCAGATGGGACGCGAAGTTGATAATTGACCCGCCGCCGGCCTCGATCATGTGAGGGATCGCATGGCGGCAACACAGGAAGGGGTGTAGTAGGTTCAACGCGATCGTCCGCTGCCACACGTCCAGATCCATCCGGTGGACGGGGACGTCTTCCTGCAACGCGCCGCCAGCACAGTTCATGATCACGTCGAGACGCCCGTATTCCGTGATGGTCGCGGCGACAGCATCGCGCACGCTCTCGTCCTGCGTAACGTCCGTCTTGACGAAGATGGCTTCACCGCCGGCAGCGCGAATCTCCGCCGCCGCCTTCTCGCCTGTTTCGGCATTCAGTTCAAACAACGCCACTTTGGCGCCTTCCCGCACAAATGCTTTTGCAGTGGCATTCGCGATGCCTGCGCCGCCACCAGTCAAAAAAGCCACCTTGCCTTCCATCCGTCCCATTTCGCACCTCAATTTATCATGGCTTTGGCCGTTGCCGCGGCGCGCTCTACTTCCTTGGCGGTCGAGCAGATAACCGTGCGATCGGTCGGACAGATCACACGCTGCGGATCGAACCGGGCCGGAATGCCAAGCTCGTCGAGCTGCGCCTTGCTCGGCGCAATCATGTGATCGTGCACGAAAAACAAATCCGGATCGGGATAGACGATATCTCCCAGCTTGACCACAGCTTTCCCGCTGGCACGAGCAAGGACTTTCTCGGTTGCCGTCATCCCCACTTTTGCCTCCAATAAATCGTTACGCAAGCAAATCTGCCTTCAACGCAGGTTGCAGTTCAAGCGGCGGTAACTGGCGAAAAACCTATTTCGCCATCCCGAGGTCACCAAGAATGGTGCGCAGATTCGCGTACTGAAATTTCAGATCTTTTTCCGTATCTGCGCTATTCATGTAATTGCTTTCCCAGTTGTTCTTCTCGAGTTCCGCTTTCCACTCGGGCGCGCTCATCAGCTCCGCGAACACGCGGTCCCAGAATGCGGTTTGTTCCTTGGTCAATCCTTTCGGCCCAACTATATATCTGTAGAACCCAAATACCAGATCGGTACCCTGCTCTTTGAGCGTGGGTATGGTCGAAAATTCGCCACTCAGTCGTTTTGGCGCCGCAACCGCAATAAACCGGATTTTCCCCGATTGAATCTGCGGCGCGAGAACTGTCGTACCTGCCGCCAGCACTTCGACATGCCCGCCCATGACCGCCGTGACTGCTTCATTGCCGCCGCCGAACGCAACCGCTTTCATTTTCTTTATGTCCATGCCCGTCGTTTTCAATGCAGCTGCTATTGCAGCATGATTGGGGTTGCCCAATCCTCCGCCTACCGCGAAGCTTAGCGACGTGGGATCTTTCTTTATAATTGCCGCGAGATCCCTGAAATTCCGGATCGACGAAGTCGGGCTCACTGCGAATATCACGTACTCGGTAATCAGCGGCGCGATCGGTTTGATGTCCGTATAGTTGACGGGACTCGATCCGATGATGTAACTCGTCAGAATGCTATTTGAAATAATGGACAGATAGTGCCCGTCACCGGCATGTTGGTTCAGATAATTCATGCCGACTGCGCCGCCGCCACCGGGTTTGTTGACGGTCGTGATAGTAACGTCCAGCATTTTCCGGTCAGTCAGTATCTTCTGCACGATTCGTGCTGGAATATCGTTGCCACCGCCGGCCGAAAATGGCACCACGATCTCGATGTTCTTAGTAGGCTTCCAGTCAGCCGCGTGAACCGGTTGCGCACCCGTCATTGATGTGATTGCGCTGCTCACGCCTGCCAAAACGCTAAACACGGTTTTCCAACCGATTTTGATAATCGACATGGTTCTATCCAGTTCCAAAGTGGTAAAAATCAGCACACATCAATCGACACGGGCACCCGAGAGTTTCACGACTTTCGCCCATTTTTCCAGCTCCCGTTTTATGAAATCAGCCGCCTGCTCGGGCGAACCGTACAGCGGCTCCGCGCCGAGGGAAGCGTAACGTTCCTTGACGTCCGGCAGATTTACTATTCTTATAATTTCAGCATTGAGCTTCTTCACGATGTCCGGCGGCGTCCCCGCGGGCGCGAGGATTCCGTACCAGTTCACCACTTCGAAGCCCGGATATCCGGACTCGGCTATGGTCGGGACTTGCGGCAGGGTCGGTGATCGCGTTAACGCCGTCACGCCCAGCGGCCGGAGTTTGCCGGCCTGAATCATCGGCAAAATCGGCAGCAGATTGCCGAAAGTCACCGGAACCTGACCGCCAAGTACGTCCGAGGTTGAGGTGCCGCTACCCTTGTAGGGCACATGGATCATGTCGACACCCGCCATGTTCTTGAACAACTCTCCGGCCAGATGGTTGGAACCGCCGTTACCCGACGAGGCATAGGAAATCTTGCCGGGGTGCGCCTTCAGAAAAGAAACGAATTCCTTGATTGTTTTTGGCGGCAGCGACGGGTGCACCACCAAGCAAAGCTGCTGAAGGGCCACCAGACTCAAAGGGATGAAGTCCTTGCCTAGATCGTAATTCAGTTTCTTGTAAAGGCTGGGGGCGATGGCATGAGGTGCCGAAGCCATGAAAATGGTGTAACCGTCCGGCGCGGAACGCGCCGCGAACTCAGCGCCAATATTGCCGCCAGCGCCCGGCCGGTTTTCGACAACGACCTGCTCGCCCAGACTTTCCGAAAGTTTCGTTGCAAAAATCCGCGTCAGAATGTCGGTGCCTCCACCAGGCGACTGGCCGAGCACAAATCGGATCTGTTTTGCTGGATAGGCTTTCTGCGCCTCCGCGTTTCCCGTGAACTGGCATTGGGAGGCAATCAGGCAACATGCGGCTACTGCATATCGGTCAATTCGAATCATCTTTTTCCAGAGGATAAAGTATGCACGTTGTAACAACTCTCGCAGCCTTAAATCACGAACAAGTCGACAAACTCATCGACCCTAGTTTTGCCGAAAGTTTCAGCGTCGTCGTATAAACCCATGATGACATCGCGGCGCCCGACCGGAAACCGGCGCGCCAAGTTGTTTTCGAATTTTTCTTTCAAAAGCGGAACGCCTTCGCGGCGGCGGCGTTTGTGCCCCAACGGATACTCGACATCGACCCGCGCGGTCGTCGTTCCGTCGTTGAAATCCACCTGCACGCCGTTTGCGCATGAGCGCTTTTCCAGCTCGTAGAACTCCTTGGTAAAGCGCAGATCCTCTTCAACCGTGGTTTTGTCCCTCAATGCATCGATCCGCGGGTCGAGTGCAGCCACATCCTCAAAATCGCCGACGGCGATGCCGCCTTTAATGAGGCCGACCGCGACCATGTACTGCAGGCAATGGTCTCTATCCGCCGCGTTGGTCAACGGGCCTTTTCTGTCGACGACACGGAGCGACCACTCGTAGGTCCATAACTTGATAGCCCGAACTTGATCGAGCCGGTCTTTGACCAGAGGATGGAGCGCGATCGCGCACTCCAGCGCGGTTTGTCCATGCACACAGCCGGGATAGGCTACTTTGAACAGAATGTTTTCCATGACAAACGACCCGTACTGCATGCGAAGCGTGAACGGTTTTCCACTAAACGCAACTTTGTAC
This sequence comes from Chitinophaga pinensis, assembly GCA_943329075.2. Taxonomy (GTDB): domain Bacteria; phylum Pseudomonadota; class Gammaproteobacteria; order Burkholderiales; family SG8-41; genus PALSA-1004. The sequence continues at coordinate 4,254 of CALQCM020000067.1, forward strand.
AGCCCCCACTTTGGATCGGTGAGGACAGTCGGATAGCCCATTTCCCCTTTGATCGCCATCAGCGCGAGCTGCACGCCGCGGGCCGTCGCATCGCCACCGGCCCAGGCTTTTCGATACCCCGCATTGGGCGCCTGCCGGTAAACGCGCAACGGTTGCCCGTCCACCCAAGCATTCGAGATGGCATTGACAATCTGTTGATGCGTGCCACCCAGCATTTTCGTTGCAACAGCCGCCGACGCCACGCGTATGAGGCCGGCATGATCGAAGCCCTGCTTGGTAAACCCGTTGTCCAGCGCAATCAGTCCCTGAATTTCGTAGGCTTTGATTAGGTATTCCAGCACTTCATGCATGGTTAGAGGGCGCTCTCCGCGCGAACGGCGCAGACGGCTGACATAATCGGCCACCGCCAGAACGGCGCCGAGATTGTCCGAGGGATGCCCACCTTCGGCGCCTAGCCACGTGTCGCTAAAATCGACCCAGCGCACCAAACAGCCGATGTTGAAAGCCGCGGTAATCGGATCGAGTTCAAACTGCGTGCCGGGCACCCGCGCAAAGTGCCTGGCCGTGACGCCCGGTACCGGCGGTCCCAACAGTTTTACGCATTCAGGATATTCGAACGACTCGAATCCGCATCCCAGTGTATCGAAAAAAGCGATGCGCGCGGTATCGAACGCTTCGCTGCTTTGCACGCTAAAACCGTCGACGTAGTCGGCGATGTCGACCATCATCTGGTCCGGCTTGCGGGCCGCGTTCGGTGCAGTGCTGCGCATGGTGATGCCCCTATGAAATCCGGCAGTCAATGTGGAAATCGGATTGTTCGACCACGCCCTCTCAGGCTTTTATGTTGAACGTGGCAAGCGCGATCTTGTCGCTTTTTTCCCATTCCACGGTCAGCCCCAGGCCGTTTCCTGTCGGCACGGTTATGTTGGGAGCGCCAAGCGCAGGGCCGTCCGCCGCGATATTCGCATCATCGGGTACTGCGTTCGCATATCGCTGGTCGCAGGTGTAATCGAGCCGCGTAATGATGGATGCAAGATGCAGGCTGGCCGTATTGCCGATCACGGACTCCCGCTGCGAACCGATCATCACCGGAATTTGAAAGCGTTCGCAGGCCGCCACCAGCTGCGACGCCTTGTAGAGGCCACCGCAGATCTGAACTTTCAGATTGGCGACGAAGCCTTCCGGCGATTTGACCAATTGCGTAAAGTCCCAGCCCGTTTGCATCGATTCGTCGAGCAGGATGGGAATCTTGATGCGATCGCGCAGCGCACGCAATGCTTCCCACTCCTGGGACGGGCACGGCTGTTCCAGCAATATCAGGCGCAGGGATTCAAACTCCGGAATGTAGCGGTAGATTTCCCCGCGATTGACGTAACCGGCATTGGCGTCGAGGCGCAGCCACGGTCCGTCCTCGCCCACTGCTTCACGCACGGTCGAAAGATTTCCAATATCTTCAATTACGCTTTGACCGCCTTTCAGCTTGAGGACGGTGAATCCCTGTTTCGCGGCAGCGACCGCCTTGTCCTTCATCTTCGCGCGTTCGTCGAGCCCGATCGAGACCGTGATCGGAATCGACGGCTGCGAAACGCCTCCCAGTAGCGAACCGATCGAAACACCCAGCGCCTTGCCTTTGATGTCGTGCAAGGCGATATCGATTGCCGCCTTGGCGCAGGGATTGCGCGGAATCGCAATATCCATTTCGCGATTCCGTTCCCGGATGTTCATGGGATCCTTGCCGAGTATCGTTGGCGCGAGATAGCTCTTGAGCACTTCCACGATTGTTTCCTGTGATTCGCCGAAATACTCGACGATCGGCGCAGCCTCACCATAACCGGTGATGCCTTCGTCGGTATGTATCGCGACGTAGGTATTGGGCATGAAATCGTATGCGCCGGTGCGCACTGCAAAGCTTTCCTTACGCGGCACCTGAACCGGCCTAATGACTACTTCGGTAATCTTCATTTGCTGCTCTCCAAGTTAAATTTTTTCAATTCTCGTCTACAAAACATTACAGTTGATTACGATCTGCCGCAGGCAACTATATTCAGGGCCGCGCGGCGCCGCCGCCGTCGATGGTGATCACCGCCCCGCTGGTGTAGCCCGAACGGTCGGAACAGACAAACACGACCATGGTCGCAACCTCGTCAACGGTGCCCAACCGCTTAAATGGAAACCCCGTCGTCAGTTCGCGCCAACGGCTTTCGTCGCCCAGCTCTTTTTTCGCACGCGCCTCCCAGCGCACGATCTGGCGGTCGGTTTCAGTGGGGCCGGGATTGATGGCAACTACGCGCACGCCAAAATCTACGCTCTGCGCTCCGAGCGCGCGGGACATCGCCATCAGCGCCGCGTTGGCCATGCTGCCGGAGATATGACTTGCACGCGGACGTTCGCCTGCCGTGCCGACAACGTTGACAATGACCCCTTTACCTGCGGCACACATGTTCCGATAGACCTCGCGGGTTAGATTGATGTAGCCGAAGACTTTCAGCTCCCAGTTTTGGTGCCAATTCACCTCGTCGACCTCGGTAATAAACCCGTGGGGAATAGCGCCGGCATTATTAATGAGTATATCGATCTGCCCGCAGCTTTTTACCAGCGCCACGACGTCGTCGTTGCGCGAAAGATCACCGGCATGAATGGTGACTTCGACTTTGTGAGCGTCAGTAATCTTTTTTCGCGCCGCATCGAGGTCCGTCGCGCTGCGTGAAGCAAGGTGCAGGTTACAGCCTTCTGCCGCAAACACTTCCGCGACACCCAAGCCGATACCTCGCGAACCACCAGTAATTAGCACCGTCCGCCCTTTGAGATTCAGCTTCACTTAGCCTCCAATATGTACGAACAGATACGATCAAAACAATGCACCAGAAAAAGTATTGTCACTCTCTTCCGTCCTTCATTCAGCCCTACCCGATCCCGACCAGATTCGCCTGCAATGCCTGGGCAAAAAATCCCATCTGCTGATCGCCTTTGAGCTTGATAACAGCCAGTCCCAGACTGACGAGACGCCCGACCACCGTGGCATCCACCGACATGTGAAATTGTGTTTGCTCGCCGACCGCCTGAAGCTCGACCGTCAGGACAAAGGAAACTTCTGTACCAATCCGGCCGTCCTTGCCAGTTGCGCGGAGCTGAAGTCGGCGCCCGGCATCGACAGAAATGATTTCAATTTCCAGTGGAATCTCGACTTTGAATGGCCCTACCTTTTCGGCAATCGTCGCCTGATAGCGGCGTTTGTCTTCGACCACCGTTGCCCCAGCACAACCCGGCACGCAAGCCACCATGCGCGGGACATCCCACAGGGCCGACCACACCGCGGCGATCGCAAGCGGCAACTCGAATGTGCGTTCAAACTTCATCTGATAAATGACCTTGTTTTCCCGTTTAGCGAGAATCGGCGGGTAGGGAGTGGTTTCATTTTCATCTGTCGCTGGTTCAGGTCTCTCGCCGGTCGCGCCCCGCCGCTTTGCGGAATGCGCGTTGGAATGCGACACCCGCAATCCTTCGCTTGTAATCGCTCGAGCCACGGATATCCTCAATGGGATGGAGGCGCGCTTTCAACATCGACGCCGCTTCTTCAATGACTGGATCGGAGAGCGTTTTCCCTCGCAAAAACGCTATTACATCGGCTGGCGCAACCGGCGTTGCGCCGACGCCGCCGACGCCAAGACCAATCGTCTGGCAGTGGCCCGCACCATCGACGGTGAACTGAAGAGCAACGCTCGCAATGGCGAAGTCCCCGGTCCGCCGATGGATCTTTATGTACGCAGCCCTGCTCGCCGGATGCGGTAGCGGAAAAAATATATCGGTAAGAATTTCACCGTCTTCGAGCGCTGTGGTGTACGTATCCTTGAAGAAGTCTCCCGCGTTAATCATGCGTTCTCCGCGCAGACTGACGCAGCGGAAGCGGGCTTTAAGCGCGAGAGAAGTCGTTGCCCAGTCGCTGGCCGGATCTGCCTGCGCCAGGGCACCGCCGAGCGTACCGCGGTTTCGCACCTGTACATCGGCGATCTCGGTGGCAGCGGCGTAAAGCAGCGGGATGTGCTTGCACAACAGGCTTGATCGTTCAATATCGGCGTGCCGGGTCATCGCGCCGCATCTAATTTCGCCGTTGCGCTCGTCTATTCCATGCAACTCCGGAATACGGCCGATATCGATGACATGACTGGGGAAGAGAAACCGCAGCTTCATCAGTGGAATCAGACTCTGTCCGCCTGCGAGAACCTTGGCCTCGTCGCCATGCCGTTCCATGAGAGCCAAAGCTTCGCCCAGGGACTGCGGCACGACATAGTCGAACGACTTAGGAAACACTTGCTGCCCCCTTCTGCCGTGCTTTGTCCAGCAACATGAGCACCGCTTCCGGTCCCAAAGGCAACTCATGGACCGACACACCGAACGGCTTGAGCGCATTCTCAACCGCGCTCGCGATAGCCGCGGGTGCCGGAATCGCAGCGCCGTCTCCCGCCGCTTTCTGGCCAAATACACTGAAAGGTGACGGACAGGGTTCGTGAATGATCTCGATATGCGGCGAGTCCTGTGTAGTCGGCTTGCCGTAAGCCGTGAATGTCGTAGTCATCAACTGACCGGATGCATCGTAAACGTGGCCCTCTCCAAGCGCAGCGGAAATTCCATGTGCGGCTGCGCCGTACATCATGCCGTCCACCACTTTCGGATTGATGATGGTTCCGCAGTCGCTGACGATGAGATAGCGCAGAACCTTGACGTGCCCGGTTTCAATGTCGACTTCCACGAATGCGCTATGGACTCCGGCAGCAAAGGTAAACTGACCTTGGACTCGCCCGTTTTCATCGGGAAGTATGAACGGAACATCGTGCGGGAACCGATAGAAGAATGTAGCTTGCAGCCCCGGCTCAAGCCCATCGGGCACGACGGTTTGATTGGAATAGGACAGCTTGGCAACTTCACCAACGCTGATTAACGCCTCACGCGGCTCGCGACTCCATACTGTGCCGTCTTTCACCAGAATACTCTCGGCGGGACGCCCGACAATTGCGCTGGACAGCGTCAGCAGTTTTTCGCGCAGTTTCTGGCAGGCGCCTTGAACGGCGCCAAGATCGTACAAATGAAAGTTTTGCCCGCTGTTTGCAGACGCTACACCCCATGCGGATACGGCACTGTCAAAAACCGGACCGGCAATTCGAATGAACTCCGGCGATATGTCCAGCACCTCCGCGGCTACCTGGCAGGCGGTCGTTTCATGCGCCTGGCCCGCATTTGGGGTGGACAGCACTATGGTGACGGTGCCGTCCCGCTCGATCCTTACCGTCGCGCCGTTAATGCCACCTGCGGCGCCGACCGCCCTCTCTTTTGCGATGGACATATCCCTCGCGGCATTCCTGCCGCCGGGCTCGATGGCCATCGCAAGGCCGATGCCAAGATAGCGACCGGCCTGTAAAGCCTCCGTCTGCATTTTTCGCAGTTGGGCGAAACCGAATTCTTTTGCGGCGGTGTCGAGCAGCCTCTGGTAGTCGCCGCTGTCATACATATTGCCGGAGGGCGTCAGGTAAGGAAATTCTTCCTTGCGTATACAATTGATGGAACGAACCGCCAGCGGATCGAGCCCGAGTTTCTCGGCAATCCGGTCGATCATGCGCTCCCAAACGAAAATTAATGCGGGTTTTCCGATCGCCCGGTTGGGGACTACCGGACATTTATTCGTGACAACCGACTTTCCCTCAAGGGCGACGTTCTTTACACGGTAAGTATTGACCAGCGCGCTCAGCTTGTTCGTAAAGTGGATGCTAGCGGTGCTGACTGCCCCGCCCACATCGTCAATTTCCGCGATGCGAATTCCCAACACGGTGCCGTCTTTGCGCACACCCGCTTCCACTTTGAAAATCTGGCCGCAGGAATGCCCGCCAGCCATCATATGCTCGGCGCGGTCTTCAACCCATTTCACCGGCCGCCCGCACTTGCGCGCCAGGAGGCCCGTGATCACCACGTACTTTCGAATGAGGTGAATCTTTTGTCCGAAGGCTCCCCCGATATCTGCAATGATTACGCGAATCGCCGCAATGCCGAGAGTTTCCTTCAAGCCATCGTGAATGACTTCCGGGATCTGGGCATTGCACAGCACCGTCAGTTCACCCGCGGTCGGGTCGAATGACGCCATGCAGGCGAATGGCTCGAGCGCGGTTGAACTGTAACGGTGAACACGATAGTCGCCCCGGACTATGACGTCGGCTTCGCGAAGTGCCGCGTCGACATCGCCGAACATCAAAGCGCGATTGACGACCACGTTCGAACCGCATTCATCGAATACCAGCGCGGAATTCGGACGCATCGCCTCGAGCGGATCAACCACGGAATCCAGAGGCTCGTAATCCACATCGATCAATTCGAGCGCATCTTCCGCCTTCATCGCGTCGATTGCGACGACCGCTGCCACCGGCTCGCCCACGTAACGGACCTTGTCGACGGCCATGGCGTATTCTGAGATCTGCACCGGCAGTCCCGCAGCGTAGCGGCCCATTTTGAAGGGCTGGGTGCTGCGTCGAATCTCGTCCGGGGTCAGGACTGCCAAAACGCCTGGTGCCGCCGCCGCTCGCGAGGCATCTACGCTGCGTATCCTAGCGTGTGGATAGGGGCTTCTCAGGATGGCGGCGAATGCCATTCCGCGGGTTTGATTGTCGTCAACGAACCGCCCGCGGCCGGAAACATGTCGCGGCAGCTCCTTGCTGCGGACGTCCTGACCCAGAAACCGATAAGCCTCAGTGCCCGGCTGCTTTTTCATTGGTCCTGCTCACGCAGCATCTCCGCTGCCGCCTGCACAGACTTGACGATCTGCACGTAACCAGTGCACATGCAAAGGTTTCCAGACAGCCGGCGGCGTATGGTTTCTTCCGATGGATTATTATCCTGTCGCAGAAGGTAGACGCTCGCCATCACCATGCCCGGGGTGCAAAAACCGCACTGCCCGCCAAGTTCGCGCACGAACGCTTCCTGCACCGGATGCAATTTGGCGTCTCGTTCCAAACCCTCGATGGTGGTAATTTCGGCGCCATCGGCTTGCATGGCCAACATAAGGCATGACTTGACGAGTTCGCCGTTCACCAGCAATGAACACGCGCCGCACTCGCCGATCACGCATCCAATGTGCGTGCCAGTCAGTTCGAGTGTCTCGCGCACAAATGTGACCAGCAGCGTGCGCGCCTCAACCCATGCCTCCTGCCGACGGCCATTTACGGTTACGACGATTTTATGATCGCTCATTTCGGGGCAGTCACCATCAAACCGAGTTCGCTCAGCAATTGCCTGGTCTCCGAGTTTTCCTTTGCAAGAAATGCGGCGAAGTCCCTACGCGACAGGTAGGTTTCCTGCACATCTATTTTCTCGAGCCTGTCAATAAACTCCTGATTTCCCAAGGTCTTCTTAACGCTATCGTCGATTAAACTCAGCACGTCAGGCGGCGTACCACGCGGCGCAAAGAGTCCCTGCCAACCGCTAATCTGTAAATCAATGCCATTTTCGAGAAATGTTGGAATGTCTTTATTTCCGGGCAACCTTGATGCGGCGGCGACGCTGAGAATTCGAACTTTATTTGCGTCCACCATGGACCGGTACTGTGCGAGCACCCCGAAGTCGGCGTTGATATGCCCGCCCGCAAGCGCTGATACCCTTTCTGGCCCGCCTTTGTACGGGACAAAAACCGTCTCGATCCGTGCGACTTTGCCGAACGCCGCGGCAAATATGTGCGCGGAAGCGCCCGGATTTATTCCGATCAAGAGTTTGCGCGGATTATCTTTGCCAAATCTGACGAAACTCGGCAAATCCTTCCATGGCGCTGAGTACGCTACGGCAAGAACGGCGGGATCTGAATTAAACAGGCAAATCGGTTCAAAATCTCGCAGATCAATGTTTTCTGGAACGGTGTACTGCGTCATCACAACTGCGTTCGTAGTAAAGCCGATTGTGTAACCATCCGGTTGCGATTGCGCCAACCCTTTAAAACCGATCGTACCGCCTGCACCAGGCTTGTTTAGGACAACAAATGGTTGCTTAAGTATCTTTTCTAGATATGCGCCCAGCAAGCGGATCGTAATGTCGCTACGCCCCCCTGCAGGGAACGGCACAATGACGGTGACAGGTTTTGAGGGGAATGCAGACGCAGCCAGCGAACAGTTCGTCGAGGACGCTACTGTGATACCGAGAACAATCGCGACTAAAGCGATTCTACGAGTAAACATAATTCCTCCAGCGAAAGTTTCGCGGATATCCACCGGCCTGCACTGCACGCACTACATCACGTGCTTGATCAGACTCTCTTTGGATTGGCCTACGTGACGACGAACTGCGAGCTCAACAGCAACGTGATCTTTCTGGCGCAATGCGAAAAGGATGTCGTTGCTTTCTTTGAGCGCTTCTTTTTGGCGATCCACATGCCGATGGACGATCATTGCCCCTAGGAGACAAACGCGATCGTCGATCATGTTCAACATCGATTGAAGACAAGCATTTCCGGTAGCCTTTGCAATTCCACTGTGGAATGCCTTGTTGTGAAATCGAAACTCGTTTACTTTGCCCTGTTTTAATTCTTCTTCCGCCCGCTTCAAATAAGTTTCTAGCTGGGTGATTAACTGGCTATCCATCTTGTCTAGTGCTTCTTTAGCGGCTTCGACTTCGAGCGCTTCGCGCACCTTGTAAACGTCCATGGCCTCCTTGAAGCTGATTGGCTTGACGTTATAACCCCAGCCCCCACTTCGGATTACCAACCCTTCCTGCTCCAACCGACTTAACGCCTCTCTTACCGGCGTCCTGCTCAGGCTTAGCCGTGATGCGAGTTCCTGAGCCCGCAACGGCTGGTTCGCCGCGAACTCCAGACTCAGGATTGCCGCCTTGAGAAACCGATAGGCCTTGCCCTGAGAACTGATATCGTCGATTAATATTGCATTCATATTGGATTCAATGTAAATGCAACTCTACGCAGAGTCAAGTCCACTCCAAGCGGGATGTGAAATTGGTCGGCGAGCCAGCGCCCAAAGCTGACCGGCGTGAAAACACTGATCCAGGTTGACCAGGGAATGTCTGGCGCTGTACGTGGCCCGGCAAATCAAAGCATTGGACGTGATTGATGTGCTCTAGGACGTACGGCTAACGCCTGCCTGATTAGCGGTTTTTTTACCGTCTAGCACCCAGCGTTGTGTTTTTCTCAGTTTTGGCCTACCCCCGCAACTAACAGGCCCACCTGCAACCATAATTAAAAAAGTGGTTCCGCCCAATTATTCGAGTCACCGAGCACCTTTTTTTCCGGGGTTTTGCCGACCCAGCAAGCATGCTAAAACGGAACCCGTCCCCCGCAATACACTGCTTCCTTGCGCAGTGTATGAGAACCCTCTCGGTCAAAAACTACTGCACTTTCAGTAGCTTCTTATTATTTAACCAGCTGGGGGCAAGACCCGACTGTGGCGGGAGTATCGCGAAATGAAGCTCAACTTCGAGCGTCGGTGCAAGAAACGCTTGCCGGATCGCATCCGGGATGCCGCTGGCCAATCCGGCCGGGACAAATCAAACCTGGTCGGGGGTTTCCTGGCCAATGCGCTGTGGAGTGGACGCCGATTCCGCACCTTCAACGTGCTGGACGATTCCAACCGTGACTCGCTGAGAATCGAGATCGATACCAGCATGCCGGCCGCCCGCGTCGTGCGTGCGTTGACTGAATTGGTCGAAGTCAGAGGCAATCTGGTCAGAATTCGACTGGATAACGGCCTTGAATTCATCCGCCATGAACTCGCCCGGTGGGCAAGCGAGCAGAACATAACCCTGCAATTCATTCAGAAAGGAAAGCCGACCCAGAACGCCTATGTCGAACGCTTCAACCGGATGTACTGCAACAGTGTATTGGATTGTTACGTCTTCATGTTTCTTCTAATTTTGAATGTTCGCCTGTCGAACGACTCGACTCCACTTCTCAATATCGGTCGAGATGAAACGACCAAATTCACGGGGCGCCAGGAAGGATACATCCCCGCCTTCATTTATGAATAGCTTCTTTGTTTTCGGCGAGTCGAGCGCCACCCGCACTTCCTTGTTTACTTTTTCCACGATGGTTGCCGGGGCGCCCGCGGGGACCAGCAAGCCCCACCAGTTGCTAACTTCGTACCTCGGAACACCCGCTTCTGAAATAGTGGGCACGTCGGGCAAGGCGCTGCTGCGCACGCTTCCCGTCGTGCCTAGCGCTTTAACCTTGCCGGCACGGATATGGGGCATCATCTGCGACATTCCGCCAATGTATGCATGGATGTGCCCCCCTAAAAGATCGGCTACAACCCCGCTCTTGTATTGGACCGTCAAGATATCGATTCCCGCCGTTATCCTGAATAGTTCGCTCGCAAGATGCGTAAAACTGCCCGTCCCAACCGCTCCAAAGCTGAGGCTCCCCGGTTTTTGCTTTGCGAACGCAACGAGTTCCTTCACGGAAGCCACCGGCAGCCCCGCATGAACCGTCAGCACATAAGAGGCGGTGCCGAGCCGCGCCACGGGACTGAGGCTCTTCGTTGGTTCGAATGGCAAATCGTACAGCGCGGGGCTGATTGTGTACGAAGAACCGATGAACGCCATCGTATAGCCGTCGGGCCTCGCCTTCGCAGCAATGGCGGAACCGACGACTCCGCCCGCTCCGGCGCGATTGTCGACGACCACTTGCTGCCCAAATCGTTCGGTCAATTGATCCGCAATCACGCGGGCGATAACGTCCGCGGTGCCGCCCGCGGCCATGGTCACGATAAGCCGGACCGGCCTGGCCGGATACGGTTCGAGCTGCGCAAAAGCCGGAAGAGAAGCCGACACCGCAAACCAAAGGAAGCCCCTTACGACTGTCGTACGAATCACTCGATCTCGTTTCATGACATTGACTCGTGGCCCCTAAGTAGCAGTGCTCATCGCGCGCACCACACGGAAAAGTTCAATCGGTGCAACTCATTAAGAGACGGTTATCTCACCAGCGCGCGACTGGAATCGCGTACCATATTTCTTCGACTGTTTTTCCAGTTCGCGCACGACGTCAGCGCAGTCGCCGGAAACAGGATAGGGTTCTTGCGTCTGGTCGGGTATTCTGATTGGTACAAGCGCCACACGGTTGATGCGTTTCGAGTTGACGTCTACGTAGACCTTCAGCAGCACGGAGTCCTCGCTGAAAACCGGCTCAAGGTAGGTATAGCCAGTGGAAAGACGACCGAGGCAATAACAAATCGGCTTGGAGTTGTAGATTTCAACGCCTTGCAGTCGAAACGGATGGTGGCCAAAGACAATGTCAGCGCCCGCATCAATGGCGGCGCGACCCACTTCCTGTTGATAGTCCAACACGGGCAGCGGAGTGTCTTCTATCGCAATGCCGGACGCACCCGCATTCGCGTGCCTGGTCACTCCCCAATGCCAACTCACCACGACCAAGTCTGATCTGGCTCGGGCTTGATGCACATCCTCAATCATCCGTTTGACATCGCTTTGGTTTGCCGTGGTGACCACGCGAGGCAGCAACCCAGGCGAGTAACTCAGTCGGTTTGATATTTCATAACCGGTGCTCACTGCAACGGTCGCTATCCCGGGCTTGTCTTTTCCCGCCGGAAATGTCCCTGGCACAAATACCGAACTGTAAGAAAGCAGTGCGACCTTGACTGAATGTTTTTCGAGAATCGCTGGCGCTCTCGCCTGATGGATGTTCGCGCCACCGCCGGAATGGGCTATGCCTACCCGATCGAGGTTCGCAACCGTTTGCAGGAGGCCTTCCGACCCCAAATCCATAGAGTGATTATTGGCGAGGGACAACGCATCAAACCCGGCGTCCTTCAGGATGTCCGCAACCTCCCGCGGCATTCGCACGATGTTCCCCCAGATCGCTCTCCCCTCCAAGTCGGGCATGGGTTCACAGATGAGGCCCTCGAGATTGCCAAATGTAAAATCCGCTTCACGCAGCACGGGGGCGATCTTGTTGAGCCATGCCCTTACGCCGGCCTTGTCTTTGCGCATCGGAACAAGGCCGTCCCGCGGCGGAAACTCCTCAAGCCCGATTGAAATATCTCCGGCTGCCACAATGACAAGTTCTCGTGCCATTTGTTACGTCCGGTTGAAACCGCAACTCAAACGCAAGCAGGCTGGTAATTGGCGTTTCGTTCGCAGACTCGTCAGTCCACAAGTTCGATCTTTGCTTCCTTGACGACGCGCCGCCATTTCTTCAACAGATAGGAAAATCAATCCAAGCGCAATTCCGGTTCGCCGAGCCGACGCGCCGGGAACCGGCGTTGAACCTGTTCCGGACTGCGTATGATGGGCCTTATGTTCATTTATGTTCATGCTTGTCTTCTCATCCGCCGAAAGATGACCGCGATCCGAGCTAGTTTGGAGCGGGATTACCGGTCGATTGCGAAGCAATCTATTCTAAGCACCAAAGTAATGCAAGCGCTTTCCCGCACCCCGGCTGCTCCGAGGTTTTTTTTCCGGGCGGCAAGTCAGGCGATGTCGGGAACTGGGCGGTACGCGACGATGAGCCGTCAAAAGGATGGTCACTTCTTTCAACGATCAGTTGGGGACCTCGTAGATTTCGTTCAGCACCGGATACGGATGTCGCACATCTACCAGCCGGTAATGATCATGACTCCACTTCAAAATTGAGGCTTTGTTTACTACTTCAAGCAAACCATTTGACGACGGACGATCAAAGCTGCTTCTCAGCCCTTGGCAATGGCATCCAGTCGACGCGACGCGACACGTGCCGTAATCAGCGCACTTACAATATTCAATATAGGTGCATCGACTCCCATCGCGTGGGCGATGTTGCGCATGGCAAGGATTCCGCTCGACAGTTCGGGCGGACGCCCCGCCGCCATGTCCTGAACAAACGAGGACAGATGCTCGCCATCCGGTTTGTGCGCGATCACCTTATCCAGATCGAATGCGAAGGACAGGCCGAGCCGGGTTCCGAGCGCGATCAATTCCCGGAAGATTTTTGCAACGATCACGAGCAGTTCCGGATCGTTGGCCAATTGCCGCGTCGTCATGTTGGTCAGCCCGCATATCAGCGGCCGGCAGGAATGGGTCATCAACTTTGGCCACATTTCGCCGCGGATATCCGATGTCAGCGTAACGTGGTAACCGGCACGCGCGGTGAGGCCGACAAATTCGGATAATATACTCGGCGTGTTGCCATCCGGTTTCCCCAGCACGATCTTGTTGTGCCGCGGTGTGTCACTGCGCACCACGCCCGGCGCCACCAGTTCGCCGCCGGAAATGATCGAACAGCCAACCGCTCGCTGGCTACCGATCACGCGGCGCAGCGTGCCTTCAGGATCGAGCGAGGAGCGTAGTTGTTCCGGCGGATCACAAGATAACCCGTCCAAGAACCACCACGGCACTCCGTTCATTGCGAAAATAATTTGTGTGTCATCGCGTAAAAGCGGAGCAAGTTGCGTAACGACCGACGGTAGCGACGGTGTCTTGACGGCGACAATAACCACGTCCTGCGAGCCGATTTGTGCGGGATCATCCGTGCAATAAGGACGACTGCACCATTCGTCCGTGCCGGAGATGAGGGTGAGGCCCCGCTCGCGTATGGCCGCCAGATTGGCGCCGCGGGCAATCAGCGAAACGGGAATGCCGACCCGCAAAAAGCGAGCCGCCCATTGCCCCCCAACCGCACCTACGCCGAAAACCGCAATGCGCATATTCCGCCTTAATCCATGTGTGATGTAACTCTGCACGCCTGCCAGCAACAGGTCGCGCCGCCAAATCGAAAAAGACTAGCATCAATACACCGCGTTTATCGACAATCCTCAAATTAGCAGGCACGCCACAAGAATTCCGGATTGACCGGCGCGGATTTTCGACGCTATGCTGGCGGCCGCTTTCGCGGATACGAGTTCTACCCATTGACGGTTCACAGTTTATCTGAGATTACTTCTGTCTCCACTTGCACAGGATTCACCCTCCCCGCCATGCAACCGATTTTTTATAGCGTCCCTAGGCAGAAACGATGAGACTGCGATTGGCGTATCGCGTCGCTTTCTGCACCGGCATCGCCATGTGGTGTGGCAATGCGGCAGCCCAATCACCCGCAAACCGCGAGGTCCAGCAGTTTCCATCCAAACCAATACGCTTCGTCGTGCCCTTCCCTGCGGGCGGCGCCAACAACGTTCTCGCACGCCTGTTTGCCCAGCAGCTAAGCGAATACTGGGGACAGCAGGTGGTCGTCGACAACCGGCCAGGCGCGGGTTCTATTATCGGTAGCGAAATCGTTGCCAAGGCCCCGCCGGACGGCTACACCATCCTGATCGTCGGCCAGGGCTACGTGCTCAATCCCAGCCTCTACGAGAAGCTGCCCTACGATACGATCAACGATTTCGCGCGCGTCGCCAAGATCGCGATTGCGCCAAGCATTCTTGTCGTACATCCATCGGTGCCGGCAAAGACCATCAAGGAACTGATTGCGTTTGCCAAAGCCACCCCCGGCGGACTCACTTACGCGTCGCCCAGCGTGGGTAGCAACGGCCACCTGTCGATGGAATTGTTCAAGCATCTGGCCGGCGCGGAAATGGTGCATGTTCCGTACAAAGGTGGCGGCGACGCAATTACCGCGTTGATTAGCGGTCAGGTGCAACAACTATTCACCGCACCGGGCTCGGTCGTTCAGCACGTCAAGTCGGGTCGCCTGCGCGTGCTTGGCATCAGTAGTGCGACGCGGATCCCGAGCATGCCCGAGGTGCCGGCCATCGCAGAAACACTGCCGGGTTATGAAGTGGTGAACTTTCACGGCATCCTGGCACCTTCGCGCACACCGAAACCTATCATAGACAAACTGAATGCCGAGATCGTGCGCATTCTGCAATCGCCGGATATCAGGCGACGCATGGAAGACCTCGGTTTTGAGCCGGTCAGCGGCACACCGGAGGAATTTACCGCTAGCGTAACTGCAGAAATCGCAAAATTTTCAAAACTGCTGAAGAACGCCGGCATCAAGCCGATGTAAGAAACATCGCTTATCCGCATAAATTCCGGCGGCAAATTATTCTTCGAGCTTCAGGACACGCGCGGCATTTGCGTAAAGCACTGCGTCCAGATACTCCTCCTTGACGCCTAATTTTAAAAATCGATCGACTGCAGATTTAAGCGATACGAACGGGAACGCGGTGGCAAACAGAAAACGTTCCGACATGAAGCCGTTGATGGCGTCGACGAAGTCTTGGGCACCGGGCATGCCAAACATGTAGGTGTCGGGAGACAGCAAAACATTGGGCCTGCGGTAGCAGACATGGATGATCTGGCTCACCCACGGCCAGTTGCCATGCCCCGAGATCAGCACGAGCTTCGGAAAATCGCGCGCAACCCTGTCGATGTGCTCGGGGGAACTGTATGAGCAATCGGGACCGGCGTTCCCGCCCGCCATGAGGAGCACAGGGATCTGCATGTCTTCACAGTGTGCATATAATGGATAGACACGAGCGTCATCGATATGCATCGGCGCATGGCTGAGTCCGGGCTCCAGCACCACGCCCTTCAGTCCCATTTTTATGGCACGCTCAATTGTGTGCATCGCCTTTTTGCGGTCCACCGGATCGATTCCGGCAAACCCGACAAAACGCCCCGGGTATTTTTTTATCAATTCGACGAGGTCATCGTTGCTCATCGAACCCAATACGCCGCCGTCGCGCCCCGGAGCGACGCCCACGCTGACGCCCGCCTCGTCCATCTCCTGAATGAGCAGTTCGCAGGACCGCTCCCGCGCCGAGCGCGCCACCTCCATGCCTTTCTTTTTAGCACTCGATGCAGTGCGCTCGATGTTCGAGTACATGATCGTCTGAAGATATGATGCAAACGGCGGCCGCAGCCTGAAATCAATAATGCGCATCTTGTTAGCCTCTTTTCTTTGCCTACTCCTGCCGAACGCCCGCGGATTTGATGACGCCTCGCCATTTCTCAGTCTCCCGCGCCAGAAATTTCGCGAGCGTTACGGGCGAACCACCCAAAATTTCAACGCCGTTTTTTGCAAATATTTCCTGCACGGTCGGCTTTGTGAGTATCGCCTGGATTACCGCATTAAGCTTCTCGAGTATAGCTTTTGGAGTACCCCGGGGAGCCAATACCGCATACCACAGCGATGCTTCATATCCCGGCACACTTTCTCCAATCGTTAGGACATCGGGCATTGCTGTTGATCTCGCCTTACTAGAAACACCAAGCAGGCGAAGCCTACCGCTTTTCACAAATGGAACCGCCGCCAGGGGACTCGTGATCATCAATTGAACCTGACCCGCGACCAGATCGGTCAAAGCGGGGCCGGCCCCCTTGTACGGGACGTGAACCATGTCGATCTTCGTCATGCTGCGAAGCAGTTCCATAGCCAGATGCCCTCCAGAACCATTGCCCGATGACGAGTAGTTGAGCCGACCCGGCTGCGCTTTGGCGAGCGCAAGGAGTTCTTTCATTGATTTAGCCGCTACCGATGGATGCACAACGAGAACCAGTGGTGATTCCGCGAGCAATGAAACCGGCGCAAAATCGTTGATCGAGTCGTAAGGCAGTTTCGCAATCAATCCGGGATTGATTGCATGGGTTACGGACGCTTGCAATAGAGTGTAGCCATCCGGCGCCGCCTTGGCCGCAATCTCCGTGCCAATGATCTGGCCGCCCCCCCCACGGTTGTCAACGATGACTTGCTGCCTCAGATCCTCGCCAAGGTTCTGGGCAAGCGTCCGTCCGATGATATCGGCGGCACCTCCAGGAGGATAAGGAACAACAAGACGCAACGGCCGATCGGGGTATCCCTGCGCGCTGGCTCCAGGTGGACAGAAAAAGGACAACACAACTACCAGCAAACTTGGATATTTAACTGCAATCATTTTCGATTACTCGCTGCATTTTGATTGATGCTGAATGTTCATAATACCAGCGAAACCTCAAGCATTGATCGGCGGAAAAAATCCGAATTGAGTTGACCTTGCCGGCTTTAATCGATCCAAGTTATTAAAGAATTCACAATTGGACGAAAGGGGTCGAGATGGCAAGAAAAAGATTTACTCCGTTTGGTATTAATATCCATCGGCGCTAATTTCCGGGAAAACAACAACTTTTTTATTGCTGCGATTTCAAGCATAGGCCAGGCTGATTGAATTATTCTAGGTAATACACCCAGACAGCACACGCACTAGTGTAGTGCTTCATTCTGTTTGGAACTTAAACGGCTGTTGGCGCGAATGACTTTGGCAAGGATGTCATTGGCCTTGGCAGTCCAGACAAAAGGCTTGGGATTTTTGTTGTGCAAACCGACATACTCGTTAATTGCAGCGGTCAGT
>CALQCM020000068.1 GCA_943329075.2 Chitinophaga pinensis
ATTGTGTACCCAGCATTCCCTTATATTGACCGACTTCGCCATGCAGGTGCTCAAGAAACGACTCGGATTACGAGCATGAAAAGCCGGGGAAACATCAGGGGTTAGGGTGGGGGGAAGAAGCACCAGCCTTATTGCAAACGCCTCGACAATTTTCAGCGTCGCCCCCTCACCCCTGCCCTCTCCCACAAGGGGAGAGGGAGAAAATCAATCGTTCTGCAAATTTCGTTTTTATTCCCACCCCCCTCGTGGGGGAGGGTTAGGGTGGGGGGAAGAAGCACCAGCCTTATTGCAAACGCCTCGACAATTTTCAGCGGCGCCCCTGCCCTCTCCCACATGGGGAGAGGGAGAAAACCAATTGTTCTGCGAATTTCATTTTTATTCCCTCCCCCCTCGTGGGGGAGGGTTAGGGTGGGGGAGAAGCGAAACCCAAGGCACAGCACAACGGATATGCACCGCCTTAGCGCGGCTCCATCATCCGCAACTTCCGTGCCGCCTCTTCCGCAATCGCGTCGTCGATCTCGCGCACCACACTGTTGAGATCAACCGCCTTCAACACCTGCTCGAATTTTCCAGTCAGTACTGTGTCCGTCGTCAACTTGCCGCCTTCATACAGCGACCATATTTCTTTTGCATACTGCGTCGCCAACAGCTCCGGCGCGTACTGGCCGAAATAATTCGTCAGATTGCCGACATCGCGTTCGAGCATGCTTTTGGCGTGATTGTTGCCGGCCGCGTCCACCGCCTGCGGCAAGTCAATAATGACCGGGCCATCAGGGCCGACCAGCACGTTGAATTCCGAGAGGTCGCCGTGAATCACGCCGGCGCACAACATCAGCACCACCTGTTTCATCAATGCATCATGATAGAAGCGCGCTTCTTCTTCAGTGAATTTCACATCGTCCAGGCGCGCCGCCGGCTCACCCTCGGCGTCGGTCACCAGTTCCATCAGCAACACGCCTTCGTGAAAATTGTAGGGCTTGGGCACGCGCACGCCGGCGCCGGCGAGGCGATACAAGGCATCGACCTCGGCGTTTTGCCACGCCTCTTCCTGCGCCTTGCGGCCGAACTTGGTGCGCTTGCCCATCGCGCGCGCCTGGCGGCTGTTTTTGGTTTTGCGGTTTTCGGTGTAATCGACGGCCTGACGGAAAGCGCGTTTGTTCGCCTCTTTGTAGACCTTGGCGCAGCGGATCTCGTCGCCGCAGCGCACGATGAAGACCATCGCCTCCTTGCCGCTCATCAACTGGCGGATGACGTCATCGACCAGGCCGTCATCGACGAGGGGCTGCAATCTGGCGGGAATTTTCATTGAGGCCGTATGTGCGAAACAGAAAATTCTGCCCCGGATGCGACATTATGGGGCCTCGCCTGCGTTTAGACGCGCGAATTTCACCGGCCCGGCGCGTCGCTGCCGCCGCGCGCACCGGAGCACGCGCGGCCGTTATGCCATCTGCACGTCTACCAAAGCTGGCTCTTGAAGCCCATCAGCGGCATGACGTAGTGGGTCCACGGCACCAGCAGGGCGATGATGAGAACGAGCTGGATAATGCCGAATCTGAAGCCGTCCCCGGTCGAATACATATTGGTCAGATAGCTGATGTTGGCCGGTTTCGAGTTGAAGTAGAAGACGTAGACCTGGTTGATCAGGTAGGCCATCGGCAGGCAGAAGCCGATGATGTCCCAGCCGAACTGCTTCGCCGTCGCGATCAGGATCGGGAACATGATGATGGTGCGCGCGGTCTTGCTCTCGCTGATCATCGTGGTAAACCCGAACAGCGCGGCCATGACGATGAACACCGTCACCTTGGGCGTTGCCGCGGTGATGCCCCAGACCTTGAAGAAATCGGCCACCCAGAGTTCGACGATGGTGGTTTTTTCCATCATCCCGCCCAGTACGTAAGCGCCCCAGCTGAACATCAGCATGTGCCACGGTATGTCGGCCTGGTTCCAGTTGATCACGCCGAAACGTTTCAGCCCGGAGAAGGCCGGCAACAGAACCAGAATGGCGCCGCCGACCGCGATGATCTCGGCCTTGATGCCGTGCAAGTTGTCCGTCGCCCACAGGGCGAGGACCGCGAGAAAGACGATGGCCGCGCGAATTTCGTCAGCGCTGATCGGCCCGAGCTTGCTCAACTCTTCGCGCATCCGGCTGATGCCGCCCTCGAGTTGCGGTTTCGCCTCTTCCTTGCTGATCGGCAGGATCCATCGGGTGCCGGTATACCAGGCGATGGCGCACTGGATCAGGCAGAACGGCAGCATCGCCATCAGCCAGTCGCCGTAGAACACCTTGGCGCCGGCCTTCTCCAACAGTTGCGCGGCGAGCAGATTCGCCGCCGAACCGGTGATGAAGGCGCTGGCCGACACATTGTTGGCGAGCAGGTTCTGCAGCACCATGTTGCGGCCGACGTTGTTGCGCAGCGCGCCGCCGAAGCCGCCGTACATCGCCGAGATCACCATGAACAAGGGCAGCAGCAGCGCGGTCTTCGCCGAAGTCGCGCTGATGAAGGCGCCGAAGATGACGTTGAGGAGGATGAAGGCCCAGAACAGGCCGTTCAGGCTATTGCCCCATTTGATCACCAGCAGCAGCGAAATGCGCTTCGCCAGCCCGGTCACCACCAGCGCGCTGGCCATGATGAAGCTGGCGATGTTGAGGATCATCACCGGCTCGCCGAGGTAGGCGAACGCGGGGCGCATTGGGATAATGCCGACGAGCACCACCGCCACGATGATGATGAACGAGGTGAGGAAACTGGGGATCGACTCGGTCAGCCACAGGATCAGCGAAAACACGAAGATGCCCGTCGCGCTGTAGAGGTAAGACAGTTCAACGCCCTTGGGCAGCTTGGCCGTGTCGTAGAGCTCGATCGAACCGCACCACTGGAAGTGAAAAAACAGGAAGGCAAGAATGGCCAGCGGCACACCGATAAACTTGGCCTTGGCCATGATCGGCCCCGCCGCAATCTCGCGCAGCTTTTCGAGGCCGTAGTTTTTCATATCCAGAGGATCGAACGGCGGCGTCACCGGCACTGCAGTCGTGGAAGTGGGCTGGTTCATGATGGCTCCTTCAAGGAAGATCCGGGTCAAGCGGAAATCCGTTTGGAATTTCCGTGTTTGAGAGCATGCCGACGACGCGTTTGGCCGCCCGCAGATAATTCGTGTTGGGCATGGCCGCAATGCCCAATGTTTCGATGACCTTGCGCATGCCGGCGTAGTTCTCGCTCTCGCAGCAGGCGGTTTCGACCATCGCGCCGTTGAACCAGACCCGTGCGAATTCGCAGATGATGCCGGCGACCGTAAAGCCATAGCGCATCTTCTCGACCGTCACCGGCACGAGGTCCGGATGGCGGCGCGCCATCCCGATAAATTCGTCGATGGTGTAACTGTCGCGGTCGAGCGACATGTCGACCTTCAGATGCGCCACGATTTCCGCCAGATCGGCCTGCTTCACCGGAAACTGGAACTTGCCGCTCGGCTGGAAAATTTCGTAACCCTCGGGCGTGAGGCCGACCTTCAACTTGATGTCGAGCAGGCCGTCGCGCACCTTGACGTTCGCGTCATCCGTATTCGCAGAAAGAAAGTAGGTCTCCGCCGGCATCTTGCGCGCCTTCTGCAGCGTGGCGCCGGCATCCCACATCTTCGCCTCAACCTGTTCATTGATGTCCTGACCAAACACGCGGAACTCGGCACGCGGCACGATCTTCGCGGCATCGGCCGCAGAAGTGGCGACGTTTTTGCTGATGACTGCTGACATGGCGGCGGCTCCTTGTTCTGGGCGGCGGTTTGCGAAGCGTCCGCTCACCTACCACTTAGTAAAGGGATGTTTGATGAGGTTCGAGTTGAAGTAGCGCGGATCGCCGCTGACTTCGTCGCCGACCCACGCCGGCTTGTCGAACTTCTGCGCTTCGCTGGTGAGTTCGACCTCGGCGACGATCAGACCCTTGTTGTCGCCGAAGAACTCGTCGACTTCCCACGTCAGTTCGCCGACAGCAATCTTGTAGCGGCTCTTTTCGATAATGGGTTTTTCAGCGAGGCTGTCGAGCATCGCGTTGCATTCATCGAACGGGATCGGATATTCGTACTCGGCGCGCGTGTTGCCGACCGTGATGCCCTTGATGGTGAGAAAGGCCTGGTTGCCGACCGTGCGGATGCGCACCGTGCGCTCCTTGGCGCTGTTCAGATAGCCCTGGCGGTAAGGCGTGCCCTTGGCGAGCGCGCGCCAGCCATCGCCCTTCAGCAGAAACTTGCGTTCGATTTCTGTGCCCATGACGCCTCCTGCCTGCATCGTTATGGGTTCAGTATCTGCCGCCTAATACGGTTTGCTTTGACAAATGTCAAAGCTTAGACATTTGTGCCGGCGCCACCCGCGCAGGCCATCGGTTCTTTGAGGTGGCGCAAAAGCGCGCGCCCCTTGCAACGGGCAGAGGCACCGCCGCCTACTCCGGCCGGATGCCGCCCTCGCGGATCATCGCCTGATACCGCACATATTCATTCTGCATCATGCGCGTGAAGCCATCGGGCGTGCCTTCGGGGGTGGATTCCGCCCCCTGGCGCTGAAACAATTCGCGCAGGCCCGCCTTGCGCAGGCCGCGCACAATGTCGCCGTGCAACTGCTCGACCACACGGCGCGGCGTGCCGCGCGGTGCGACAATGCCCGACCAGGTATCAACCTGCGCCTCGGGCAAGCCGGCCTCGACAATCGACGGCACGTTGGGCAGCGTCGGACTGCGCTGCGGCGTCATCACCGCCAGCGCGCGCAAACGCCCTTCGCGCACCGGCCCTAAAACAGAAGGCAGCGTGTAGATCGCATAGTGCACGCGCCCCAGTGCGATCTCGATGAACGAATCAGAAATCTGCCGGTACGGCACATGCACCGCGTTGATCTTCAGTGCACGCGTAAAAATCTCGCCGGCCAGGTGCGACGCCGAACCGATGCCGAGCGAGGCGTAATTCAATTCGCTGGCGCGCGCGTAGGCGACGAATTCATTGGCATTGCGCGCCACCAGCGATGGCGTCACCGCCAGCACGTTGGTGATCGAGGCCACGTGCGTGACGCCGATGATGTCGGCCAGCGCGCGATACGGCGGCGGATCGCGCATCAGTTCGGTGATGATGCGCGTCACATCCACCATGCCCAGCGTGTAGCCGTCGGCCGTTGCCTTCGACACATGCGCGTTGCCGATCAGGCCGCCGGCACCGGGGCGGTTTTCAACAATGATGCGCTTGCCGTAAAAATGGCCGAGCTCCTCGCCCAGCGAGCGCGCAAAAATATCGCTCGCCGTGCCCGAGGACGACGCGACGATGATGCGGATCGGTTTGATCGGAAAATCCGGCGCCTGTTCGTTTGGCACCGCCCAGCATGGCGCCGCCGCGAACACCACGCACAGCGCCAGCGCGCGGCGCAGGCGGGCAGGCGCGGAAAATATCAACAGTGACCGAGAGCGGCGCATAGGGGCTGACGATAGCCTGAACAGGGGCGGGGCATCAAGCTCGTGCGTGATACGAACGAATACCACTGCATATTTTGTGGACGTTAGCGGGGATGAAGCCCCCCCTCACCCCTGCCCTCTCCCACCAGGGGAGAGGGGGCCTTCTAGATGAGCCTGCTGAATATATTTGCCAATGAGATGGCGGGAACAATACCCGACAACGCACCGTAGAAGGTTCCTTCCCCCCTTGTGGGGGAAGGGCAGGATGGGGAGGTAAAGAAGCACCCGCATCAATGCAGGCCTCGGCCCATTTCATTGTCGCCCCCTCACCCCTGCCCTCTCCCACCAGGGGAGAGGGAGCCTGCCAGATGAGCCTGCTGAATATATTCGCCAATAGATGGCGGGAACAATAACCGACAACGCACTGTAGAAGGTCCCTTCCCCCCTTGTGGGGGAAGGGCAGGATGGGGGGGTAAAGAAGCATCCGCTATCGTTTGCACCACCGTCCGCACCGGCGCATGATAGGCACACATTTCGCTTTAAACAGAAACCCTCTCAGCCAATGGCAAATTCAAAATGAAAACCTCCACCCGCCTCGCCACTGCAACACTCTGCGCACTCGGCATCGCCGCCACCGCCTTCGCCACCGAAAAAGTTGCGAAGGATTATCCGAACAAACCGATCCGCGTCGTCGTGCCCTCCCCCGCCGGCGGGCCGCCGGATCTCGTCATGCGCATGCTGCTGCCGCACTTCAGCCAGTCGATGGGCCAGCCGCTGGTGCTCGACAACCGCGCCGGCGCCGGCGGTGTGGTCGGTAGCGCGACCGTAGCGAAGGGCACGCCCGACGGCTACACCTGGCTCGTCACCACCGCCTCGCACACCAACACGCCGCCGTTCAGCAAGAACGTGCCCTTCGATCCGGTGAAAGATTTTTCGCACGTGTCACTCATCGCGCAGAACTTCGGCCAGGCGTTTGTGGTGTCGACCCACTCGCCGGCGAAGAGCGTGCAGGAACTGATCGCGCTGGCGAAAACCAAACCCGGCAAAATGAATTACGCCTCGGCCGGCATCGGTACCGCCAGCCACATCCCCGCCGAAGTCATGAAATCGATGGCCGGCGTCGATATCGTCGGCGTGCAATACAAAGGCGTGCCCGAAGGCATCACCGATCTCATCGCCGGCCGCATGGACCTGATGTTCGTCGGCACGCAGATCGCGCTGCCGCTGCTGCAAAGCAACCGTCTGCGCGTGCTTGCCCTCACCGGCGCCAAACGCTGGAAAGGCATGCCCGACGTGCCGACCATGCAGGAACTGGGCTTCAAGGGTTATGACCTCATCAACTGGTTCGGCTTCTGGCTGCCGCCCGGCGCCTCGCCTGCGCTGCTCGCGCGTCTGCACGCCGAGACGGTGAAAGCGTTGGCTGCGCCTGAGGTGTTAAAGCAGTTCGACGCGCAAGGTCTCGAAGCGGTGGGCTCGACGCCGGAGAACTTCGTCAAATTCGTCACCGCGCAATCGAAGTTCATGAATGAGTTGGCGCGGAAGATCGACGTGGGTGCCAAATAAATAACCCGTAGGATGGGTGGAGGCCGCAGGCCGATACCCATCGTCAGACGCGTCAACACCGATGGGTATCGCTTCGCTCCACCCATCCTACGATCACCACTCCGTCTTTCCCGCCTACGCGGGAATCCATCTTCGTAGCCCGTAGGGCGGATGAGCGCAGCGAAATCCGCCGGATGCAATGCGTTTCAAATTCCCCAAATCCATACGGCGGAATGCGCTTCGCTTTTCCGCCCTACAAGCCTGCTGGTTCCGCCTACGCTCCTTAGAAGGTCCCTTCCCCTGCGATAGCGGGGGAAGGATAGGATGGGGGCGCGAGGCACCACCATCACCCGGAATACGCTGCGCTCCTTCCGGGCTACAACACCGACTCTACTTCACCAAATCCAATTCCCCGCCGCGTCCATCCTCCTCCAACACCTTCTCCAGCATCCGCCGCTGCATGATGGTGGTGGGCATACCGACAATCGCCGTCGAATGCAAAATCACTTCGAGCACTTCACGCGGCGTCGCACCCTGCATCAATGAACCGCGCAAATGGTTCTCAAGCTGCACCGGCTCGTTCGCAGCGAGACAAATGCCGACCATCATCAACAAACGCGTGCGGTCATCGAGTATGCCGCGCGTATACATATTGCCGTAGATAAAATCGAGCCACAGCTGCAGGTAATGCGGGTCGATGCGGTCAAAGCTCTGCAGCGTTTCATAGCCCTGATGCGCCTGCAGCCGCAGGCGCGTGCTCATGCTGCCCCAGCCGTATTTCTCGATGAACTTTTCGCGCAGCGCGGCGACCTCCGCAGATTCCGCCTTTGGCCATTGCGGCCGTTCGTCGGCGAGCTTGCGCTGGCCGTTGCTGCCATCCAGCGGCAACTGCGTTTCAGTAATCTCGCCGAGCCGCCCGAGATCCTTCATCACGCGGATGCAAATCTTCGCCCCGCGCCCGGCTTTGACGTATCCCACATACACCGTCGCCTGCAAAATCACTTCCAGCACCTCGCGCGGCGTAGCACCCGCGTTGAGCGCGCACGGCAGCAGCTGCTCGAACTCTTCCATTTCATTCAGCGTCAGAAACTGCGCAATCGCCACCAGCAGGCGCGTGCGCTCATCGAGCGCGCACCGCGCGTAAAGCCCGCCGTAAGTGAACTCCAGCCAGATCTTCGTGTAATGCTGGTCCACCGCATCGCGCCACTCCACCTCGTCCATAAAATCATCCGGCCGCAGGCGCAGCCCGTTGGCGATGATGGCCTCACCGTATTTTTTCTTAAAATGTTCGATGCGTTGCGTGTTCATGTTGTTGCAGGCTCCCGTTTAACAATTACTTTAGTTAGAAGGTTCCTTCCCCCCTTGTGGGGGAAGGGCAGGATGGGGGGAAGAAGCACTAGAAACTTATTAACGCCTCGACAAATCCACCCCCGCCCCCTCACCCCTGCCCTGTCCCACCAGGGGAGAGGGAGAAAACCAACGGCCCGTAGGATGGGTCGAGGCCGCAGGCCGAAACCCATCTTTGGGCGCCTCAACATCGATGGGTTTCGCTTCGCTCTACCCATCCTACGATCACCACTCCCGACGACGCTCCTTAGAAATTCCCTTCCCCCTGTTAGCAGGTTCCCTCCCCCCTTGTGGGGGAGGGCCAGGGTGGGGGGAAGAAGCACCAGCCTCAATCCGTCACAATCCTAGCCACCCTCGCCACCTTCTCCCACTTCACATATTCGCTGCGGATATACGCATCAAACTCATCCGCCGTACCCACCGCCAAATCGAGCCCGGTCGCCGCAAACGCCTTCTTCACCTCATCCACTTCAACAATCCGCGCAATCTCCGCATTCAAGCGCGTCACAATCGCCCGCGGTACACCGGCGCGCGCGACCATGCCGTGCCACGTCGTCGCCTCCAACCCAACAAACCCCGCCTCACTCATCGTCGGCACCGTCGAATACACCTTGTTGCGCGCCGCATCCGCCACCGCCAGCGCGCGCAGCCGCCCCGAGGCGAGATGCTGCCCCGCCGTGCTGAACGTCGAAAACATCAAGGCAATATTGCCCGCCGCGAGGTCCACCATCGCCGGCGCCCCGCCCTTGTAGGGAATATGCGTGAGTTGCACGCCGACATTCAGCGCAAAAAACTCCGAGGCCAGATGAATGCCCGTGGCAATGCCCGGCGAGCCGTAGACCAAGGCACCGGGCCGCTGCTTCGCAATCTGCACCAGTTCTTTGACATTGCGCGCCGGCAGCGTCGGATGCACCACCAGCACATAAGGCACGCGCGTAATCAGCGCAATCGGTGAAAAATCCTTGCGCGGATCGTAAGAAACATTGCTCTTGGTCACCGGCAACACCGCCAGCGAACTGATCGTGCCCATCGCCAGCGTATAGCCATCGGCCGGCGCGCGCAGCATCGCCTCGGTGCCGATCAGGCTACCGGCACCCGGCCGGTTCTCGATAATGAACTGCTGCCCCAGCGCTTCAACGAGTTTGGGCGCAATGATGCGCGCAACGATGTCCGTGTCGCCCCCGGCCACATAGGGCACGATGATGCGGACGGGTTTTTGCGGGTAGCTCTGGGCGCAAACGCTCGCCGCAAACAATGCGGATAGCAATGCGATGGCGCGAACAACCGACATGATTCTCCTCCAGGCGAAATGGTTGTTACTTTTTTATTGAATGTTACGCCAGTGTAGCGCAGGCGACTCGCCTGCATCGTAAACAGCAGCAGGCGAGTCGCCTGCGCTACAAAAACCGGCAAGCCTGTAGGGTGGGCAACAAGTTGCCCACCCTACGGCTGCTTACCACCAAGCCCAAGTGGCACTGTGTCGCGTACGCGGGTCACATTGAACCGGATGTTCCGGATTTTTCATCCGGCGACTGATTTCGCGCTGGTGCTCCATACGCCGGCTTCGCTTGAATGACTTTCTAAAATTCCACGGCGCCTGTCCGAAGACAAAAGCATGATCACTGTGATATTCAGCAATGCGCTTGCGGCCTGCGGTGGCGTTTTCGGCATATCGAATTTCGATGAGCGTGAAACGTGCTTGGGATTCTGCCGGACGTACGTATTCACGCAGCACCCACCGATATTCGTGGCGCGCGTTCTTGCGGCGATAGGTTCGAGACATGGGTATCCCCAGGTTGTTGAATAGCTATCGCATTGCAAATCTCCCTCTTATCGGCTTTACAAGAAATCGAAAATAACAAGCTCCCAGTAACGCGGAATCCCCTCCGGCGGATGACAACCAGCGTCGTAAATCCGCGCGATAGGCGCGCGCGTCCTTGACATTCCGATTAGCAGGTCCCTTCCCCCCTCGAGGGGGAAGGCGATCGCGACACGGCGTTCGCGCAGCGATCCGGGGCGGGAGCGATCGCCTGGCGCGCTCCCCGCAAGCGGCCGGCTTCGCCGGTAACGTGTCCGCGCGCCAGGATAGGGGCGCAGCAAACGTCGCGATTGTGCGACGTAGGATGGGTAGAGCGCAGCGAAACCCATCGCAGTGCATGCAGGCGCCCAATGATGGGTTTCGGCCTACGGCCTCTACCCATCCTACGAACTACCCCGGCCTTTTCAACTCCACCCCAAACTCATCCTTCAGTATCCCCGCAATCTGCTCGTAACAAACCCCCACGCGCTGCACGCGCATGGTGCTGAAATCGATCATCGTGCTCGAGTGCCCTTGCGGGTTGTGATACTTGCAAAGCCCGTAGTCGATCTCGACATCGGCAATCGCGCGCAGCTCGGGTTCGATGTCCTCCAGCCGGAACTTGGTGCCGGACAGCGAGACGTTGGCCGACGAACCGACGCAAATCACGCCATTGGCCACCGCAAGGTCGGCCAGCGCAGTGCGCAGCTCGCCGGCATTGAGCAAGATGTTCAGCGTGTCGCCCTTCACCGCGTGCTGATGCACGAAGGGGTCGAGGTTAGCCAGCAGCGGATGGTCTTTGCGATACGGCGCGATCACGGCCAGCGGCAGGTCGTGGTCCTGCGTGATCCGGCGCACCATGGCGCGCGCGCGTTCGTCCAGAATGTGCAGCGCCTCGTGCAGCTCCGCGTTGCCGAGAAAACCGGTCGGCTTGTCGTCACTGCGGCGCTTGGCAGCGTAAATGCGGCGCACGGCCTTGGCGCTGCGCGCCAGCACCGCATAAGCGATGTCGAGGTGGATGATGGCCACGCCGCCGTCGCGCACGCATTCGTAGACGCGACGCGCGTCTGCGGCGATGTTCTGCCCTTTTATTTTGACGGCCATGGATTAAATTCTACAGGGGCGTGTGAAGGCGGTTCCGGATAGGAAACTTACACTGCCCCCATATATTTCGATCGATTCATAGATTCAATCTATAAATTCACAAAAACCCATACAACGCTGCCGGATTGTGCACGAGAATACGCCGTCGCGTAGCCTCGTCGGGGGCCCAGTCCAGCAAGAGGTCCAGCAGGCGCGCATCGTCCGGCATCGCACCTTCGGGGGCCAGCGGATGCGGCCAGTCGCTTCCCCACACCATGCGTTCAGGCGCGTGCGCGACGAGCGCTTTCGCCAGCACTCCAACATCGGTGTACTCGGGCGGACCCGAATTCGACATCATGTAAGAGCCTGACAGCTTGACCCAGACACGCCCTGTATCCAGCAGCCGTAACAATGCCTGGAAGCCGGGATGACCGACCTCGACCGGCTCCAGAAATTTTCCGATGTGTTCGACGACCAGCGTGCACGGCAGTCGCTGCAGTGCATCGAAACCGGTATGCAGTTGACGGCCATCCATCTGGAACTGGATGTGCCAGCCGAACGCCGCAATCCTCGGCGCAACAGCCGCGAGGGAATTCCATGACGTGGCGAGATCGCCCGTCATGCGGAAACGGGCACCTTTGATGCCTGCATCGGTGAGCAGCCGCAATGCTGCATCCGTTACGTCGTCATTGATCACTGCCACACCACGCCCGCGCGCACCGAGCGTGCGAAGTGCTTCGAGCATGCAGCTATTGTCTGCGCCGTAGGCGCTGGGCTGCACCAGCACAACCCGTTCGAGGCCAAGCGATTGCTGCAATCGCTGATAGTCGGACAGCAAGGCATCCGGCTCAAGCCGACGCGCCTGCGCGCTCAGGGGGAACCGTGCATCGTAAATGTGGACGTGGCAGTCACAAGCGCCGGGCGGGCAGCGTAATTGCGGAACCAGCGGGATCATCCGCCTGCCAGTTGTACGACCAGTGCCAGGTTGGAACGATCAGGCTTCAGTTCCCCGCGCTCGATTCGCCGCGTGACCTCCGTGACCGCCGCGTTGTACGGCGTCGGGATATTGACCTGCCTGCCCTTTTCAACGACAAGGCCGTTGATGTAACCGACTTCGCTCAGGCGGTGCTTCATGTGATCCTGAATGACGCAACTGCGCGCCGTCTTGCCAACGGCTTTGGCGATGGTCTCCAGATATTTTTTCAGAATATCGTCCTGGGAACTGCCCAGTTCGTCGGCGCGGATGCCGAGAATGATTTCCGCCTTGTAACCGAGGGCCCGTCCGACAGCCATCGTTTCCTTGCCGAGCTTCACGCACAGCTCAAGCACTTCGGGCGTGGTTACTTCCCAGACATTGGTGCCGAGCAGCCCCGTGGGGGCGAGCGTCATCGTGTTGTTGGTGAGCTTGGTCCACTTGGCACCCCAGATATTGTTCGTGACGGTCGTCTTGCCGACGCAACGCATGAGCTCCGCGATTTCGCCGACTCTGGGCGTGGTGGTGCCATCGAGCTCGCCGAATCCGAACCAGGTGACTTCGTGCTTCGTATTGCGCGTCACGACACCCGGGGTAAACACTTCGCCGGAAAGTTCAAGCACACAACCGATGTCCCGCGTGGCACCCACAATGGGCGCGACCCATTCGTCATTCATGCTGTTCTGCATGCAGACAAGAACTCCGTCCGGCTTGAGGTAGGGCTTGATGAATTCAGCCATCCAGCGGCTGTCGTACGACTTGACAGTCATGAACACGAGATCAAACGCCGTATTGAGCGAACACACGTCACAAAGATGGTATGCGCGTACCGGAACGCACAGCTCGCTGTTCGGCAACACCACACGCAGACCATGCGCCTTCATCGCTTCGATGTGGGCGGGCCACTGATCAATCAATACGACATCATGTCCTGCATTCGCAAGATCCGCGCCCACACTGCCGCCGATGGCGCCCGCGCCCAAGACTGCGATTTTCCTGCTCATCTGATCTGCCCTCTGTGCGCGCGGCTTGTTGCCGCCGCTGTGTTAATCGACCTGGATTCGGGATTCAGCGACGACGGTCGCCCATTTCTTCATTTCGGACTTGAGAAAACCTGCAAACTTTTCCCGGTTTCCACCCAGCGTTTCAAATCCAAAACTTACCAGCCGCTCCCGAACATCGGCCATTGCGAGCGCCTGATTGAACGTCAGGTTGATCTTTGCCGAGATCTCGCGCGCAGTGCCGGCGGGCACGAAGATGCCGTACCACGTTTCGTATTCCGCTCCCGGCAATCCCGCCTCGCCGATGGTGGGTATGTCGGGCGCGGCCCTGGCGCGTTCCGCCGAGGTAACCACCAGCGCACGAACTCTGTCGGCCTTCACCTGAGGCAGCAGGGTTGCCATACCAAGAATCAGAATCTGCAGTTCGCCGGACATCAGGGCCGGCAGCGCGGGGCCACCGCCCTTGTAGGGCACATGAACGATATCGATTTTTGCCTTGCTGCGAAAAAGCTCCGTGGCAAGATGTGCTGCGCTTCCGCTGCCCGCCGAACCATAGCGCAGTGTCCCCGGACGTGATTTCGCAATGGCGATGAGCTCGCCAACGGACTTCGCGGGCGTGCTGGTGGAAACCGCCAGCAGGTTGGGCTGCGTAACCACCAGCACAACCGGATCGAGCTCTCTTTCCGTGTCGTACGGCAGCTTCGGATACAGCGCGGGCAAATAGGCAACGCTGATACTGGTGAGCAGAACCGTATATCCATCCGCCGGCGCCTTCGCCACGATGTTCGTGCCGATCGCACTGCCACCGCCACCGCGATTATCGACAACGACGGGTTGCTCCCACGCGGCGTTGAGTTTTTGCGCGAGCACGCGCGCCACAATGTCACTGCCGCCACCCGCAGAGAAAGGCACCATCAGGCGAACCGGTTTGCGTGGGTAATCGGTTCGTAGCTCGGTGCGAGCGTTTGGCTGCGCCGTGCCATCGGCCGCAGGCGCAGGCACGGCAAGCGCAAGCATTTGCACGCAAACCAACCAATGCAGCGCCGGAATAGATTTCATAATGTCCGCAAAAAAAAGAGGGGGAATTAAACATTGAACCACGTTTTCCCGCATCCGCAACTTTATTGCGCGCCCCGCGAGTGGTCTATCGCACGGCGGCTGCAGAATATCTTCATTTCGGAGTTGCCAAGAAAATCGTTCGGCTTATCGGCACTGCGCCCGACAACACATCAGGCGGCCCTCACCTTCCCCAGCACCCGTGCAAGGTCGGCCGCCGGCCGGTTCTCAAGATCAGCGATGCAGTCGGCGATTTCGCGCTGCATCGCAGGGGCGGCACAGTGGGCACTCAGGCCTTCGAATTTCGCATACACCGTGCGCCACGACATCTGCCGGCTGTAATAGCCTTCGTAGTTTTTCACTTCATGCGTGACGGTGCGCCCGCCGCGCAGCGTGACGGTGATGCGCGAGCCGCATTCTTCGGGGAAGCGGCGCGTGATTTCCGCATCAGAGCGCACGGTGACTTTGCGCAGCAGCGTTTGCACGTCTTCGGCACGGATGCGCTGCGGCAGATACTGCTCGGGCATGACGCGGCCGTCGATGCACGCCACCGCGGTCACATACTGCAGACTGTGGTCGGCCTGCTCCTTGGTCTTCACTGTGTATTTGTCGCCCTCTTCGCCGCCGCCGATGACCTTGTAGGCGATGTCGAACACATCGACCTCGATTTTTTCGATCTCGACGGCCTTGAGCTGCTCGCGTTCGCGCAGCGCCAGCATGGCCTCGACCGTCGATTGCGAATCGATCGTGCTGTTGTATTTCTTGATGCTGGTCTTGCAGACGCGCTCGAGGTCTTCCTTCGACCAGTCGAGTTCAAAGCGGCCGGCAATCGTGTGCATGAAGCCCTTGTTGCCCTCGAACACTTCCGAAGGCCCGGTCAGCCCGCGCATCGCCATAAAGGTGGCGTGCGTGCAGCCGAAGGCCGTATTGGCGTAGGCGAGCCCCTTCCAGTTCGACAGCGTGCCGGTGCGCGTCACACGCAGCGCATTGAACGCGGTGCCGCACATGCCGATCGCGTTCATCGTCTGCTCAACCGAAAGCCCGAGCGCCTTCGACACGCCGCAGGCCACCGCGTAAGAGCCCTGCACCGTGTGATCGTAGCCCTTCGCCAGCACCGGCGCCTCGTCGGCAAGCCGCAGTTGCACCTGGTAGGCGACGGCCAGCGCCGCCATGAAGGCGCTGCCGCTTGCCCCCGCGTATTCGGCGGCGGCCAGCACAGCGCCGAGATTGTCGCTCGGGTGCGCGTAGTCGCTCTTCGCCATGTAGCTGTCGCTGAAATCGAGGTAACGCACGAGTGCGCCGTTATACAGGGCGGCGCGGTCAGGCGATGTCTTGCCGCCACCGACCAGCGTGCACTGCCCGCCGTTGGAAAAGTCATCCACATGCGCGCGCAGCAGCTTCATCGGCGGTTCACCCAGCGCGCCAGTCGCGCAGCCGGCCGAATCAAGAATGCGGATTTTCAGTTGCTCGCGCGCATCCTGCGACAAGTCGTCATACGAAACGCGCGCCACAAACGAGGCAAGTTCTCTGGCTACAGTCATGTTCAGCTTCCGGATCAACGCGGGCAGCGCCCGCCATAAAACGCAACAGGGCTTACTGGATCACCACACCCAAGTCGCGCACCAGCGCGGCAACGCGCTCGTTCTCGCGGCGCAGGTACTCGCGGAACTCGTCACCCGCGACGAAGGCATCGTTCCAGTCGCGCGTTTTGAGGATGCCCTTCCAGCGCTCGGAGTTGCGCACGCGCGTCAGCATCTGAATCCACGCCTGGCGCGCATTCTCCGAAATGCCCGGCGCCGCGATCACGCCGCGCCAGTTCGCCGCCACCAGATCGAACCCCGCCTCTTTGAACGTCGGCACATTGGTGCCCGGCAGGCGCGCCGGCGCTGCAACGCCGAGCACGCGCAACTGCCCGCCTTCGGCATTGCTCTTGAGTTCGCTGAAGCTGGTGGCACCCGCCGCCACGTGGCCGCCCATGATTTGCGGCAGCAGGTCGCCGCCGGAAAAGACGACGTATGGCACTTCCTTTACCGCCACGCCCAGCGACTTGGCGATATTGCCGAGAAAGAGATGGTCCGGGCTGCCCAACGGCCCGCCCGCGAACACCACCGACTTCGGCAATTTCTTTACCTCGTCGATCAATTCCTTCAGCGTCTTGAATTTGGAATTGTTGGCAACCGCAATGGCCTGATAGTCGGTCGTCATGGCGGCGATTGCCGTGACCGCGTCGAGACTGATCGTTGACTTCGCCGCATGCATGCCGCCCACCAGCGACAGGCCCATCACCAGAATGTAGCTGCCGTCGCCCTTGTACTGGTTAACGAGGCGCGACAAACCAATCGTGCCGCCGCCACCGGGCGCATTGATCACCTCGACCGGCTGGGTCGTGATCTTGTCCTCGCGCAGCACTTCCTGGATCGCGCGCGCCGTGCCGTCAAAGCCGCCGCCCGCACTGGCCGGCACGATGATGCGCAGCGTGCCGCTCGGAAAGCCGCCGATCGACACCGGCCCGCCCTGTGCCAGCGCCAATCCGCCCAGCGTAAAGCACCACAGGAATACTGCGGCGCGTGCAGCCGTTACCTTTGCAATTCTCATCGACATATCTCCTCCCGCTTTTTTTGCTGGTTGAACGGCGATGATACCAGCCGTGCAACGGTCTTACGGCGTCTTAGGGAAACAGACGGGAAATCGTGGGGGGTAGGCCACGCGAAAAAAAACAGGAGGGAAAAACGGAATTCTTCAAGGGCCGTGGAAAATTAGCCAAACGGAAAATTTACACTGACCCCATATATTCGCACCTGTTGCGCTTAAAGCCGTAATATCCGGACTCTCGTTTGCCCCTCATGCCTATACAACACAGAGGATGATGCAATGCATCGCCCGAACCGGAGTCCTGTTTTCGGCACCGCCTTGATGTTCGCAGCGGCGATTGCATCCGGCGAAGTTGCCGCACAAAGTCCCGCCCCGGCTTATCCGACGAAGCCGGTGCGCCTGACCGTGCCGTTCCCCCCCGGCAGCAGCACCGATATCATTTCCCGCATACTGGCGCAGAAGCTGACAGATTTCTGGCGACAGCAGGTCGTGGTGGAGAACCGCGCCGGCGGCGGCGGCAATATCGGCGTCGAGCTGGTGGCCAAGGCGCTGCCTGACGGCTACACACTGCTGATAGGACATATCGGGACGCATGGCGTGAACCCGAGCCTTTACACCAAGCTGCCTTACGATCCGATCGGCGATTTTGCGCCGGTCACGCAGACCGCATCGCTGCCTCTGGTGCTGGTCGTGCACGGATCTCTGCCGCTCCAGACCGTGGCGCAGCTGGTGGCGCTGGCAAAGACCAAGCCCGGACTCGTGAATTATGCTTCCGGGGGCAACGGCAGCGCCGCGCACCTTGCGGTGGAGTATTTCAAGTTGCTGGCGAAAGTCGACATCGTGCACATTCCTTACAAGGGCACGGGACCTGCCCTTGCGGACCTCGTCGGGGGACAGGTGTCGCTGACGATCACCGGCATGCCCCCTCTGGTGCCGCATCTGAACTCTGGCCGGCTGCGCGGGCTCGCGGTGACAACGATTGAACGCGTGCCCGAGTTGCCGTCGCTCCCGACGATTGCGGAATCGGGATACCCCGAATACGAGATCAATTCGTGGCAGGGCATGTTCGCCCCGCGGGGCACGCCCGGTGCGCTGATCGTGAGGCTCAATCGCGACATTGCATCCGCACTGAAGTCGGCGGATGTGCGGGAACGTTTCTCCGTGCTTGGCGCGCAACCCGTCGGTAACTCGCCGGAACAATTCGAGAAGCACGTGAAGGCGGAAATCGCAAAATGGGCGCGAGTCGTCAGGGATACGCACATGTCCCTGGATTGAGGGACGCCTGTCGGCACGGCGATCAAAATACTGCCATCCCCGGCGGACCGCCCGGGCGGATGAATACGAGGAGTCAGAACATGCTGGTCGTTGGAGGCAAGACGGTATTCAATACCCTGGAAGAACTGGTCTCGCCGCAACACACCGCCCTGCTGCTGATAGACCTGCAGCACGACTACATCACGCCGCAGGACAGTCACGGTAACGCGAGAAAGACCAATACTGCGTGCCTGCAGATTGTCCCCACGGTGAAGCGTCTCCTCGATGCGGCGCGGCGGCGCGGCATCCTGGTCGTTCATATCCAGATGACGCACTATCCCGGCCACATATCGGACTCGCCCGCCTGGCTGCGCAGCCATTTGATCAAAGCCGGCCGTAAAGACGCCCTCTCGGATGAACAGTTTCAGACGCGGTGTATCGAGGGCACCCGGGGCTGGCAGATCGTTGAGGAACTGACCCCGCTACCGCACGAAATTGTTGTCAGGAAACATCGCTCCAGTGCTTACACGGGCACCGACCTCGACCTGCTCCTGCGCAGCAATGGCATAAAGTCCGTCGCGATCACGGGTCTCGTCACGCAGGGTTGCGTCATGGCAACCTCGCTGGACGCCCAGCTGCTCGATTACTACCCCGTGCTGGTGGAGGACGGCATTGCCAGCCCCAGCGCGGAGCTGCATGCGGCCGCACTGCGCGTGCTCGCCTACAAAATGGATACCACCGTTTCAGACGACGTGCTGAAGATCTGGGCGAGCGACGATACCCAATCCGTCGCGCCGTAAGAATCCGGATAGATGGGGTCGGAGTCTAATAACACTTGCTTCAATTCAATGGTGCCGGAGTCGATTTTTTCCAAGAACAATTCGACTACGGTGCCTTTGGTTCCATTTAATTCCACTCGAAAATAGAACAGTTGGGGGATATGAACTTCTTCTACGGACGTGAAAACAATCCAAACGGGAAATTTACACTGACCCCATCCATTTCACTAAACCGGTTAGAGCATGCCCTTGGCCTCAGCCAAGTTGATGCGGAACTTGTACCCGTGCTTTTCCAGTAAACCCAACAACTCTCTGCCGTTAAGCAACGTCAATGGCTTGTCCTTGGCAAACGAATACGATTCGGGTCCGTAATGGCTGGTTGTGACAAGTATGCCTTTGGTGGCCCCCTCATTGATAACGGCGCCGTACAGGTCTCGCACCACTGAGACATCAACGGTGTTGGTGTAACGCTTGGCCTGTACGATGATCTTCCCACCCCGAAGCGGATCGGGATCAAAGATGACCGCATCCACGCCTTGGTCACGACTGGCTTGCGTGACTTTGACCTCGGCTCCTGACCCCGTGAAAGCCCTCTCGAAAAGCTCGCGACACAAATGTTCGAAGTCCTCCCAATCCATTGCCGCAAGATTTTCTCCCTCGGCCATTTTGGCGAGTATTTCCTTGGCGTCGACAAATCTTGGGTCTGTCATGTCCAACCGCAAAATCGGCGCAATAGGGGTGATCTCCAAACTGTGGGCCGCCATGCCTTTGAGCGAAGAGAAGGCGGCGACAGGGTCCAAGGACGAGATATTTAGTGATGCAATCTGTTCCTTATTGGCAAACAAGCTTGCACAGTAGGCCCTCTTACGCTGGCCTGTCGATTTCTCCGTGTAATCGGCCCAACCGTTGATGGCAACACCCTTAACGATGCCGTCAGTGTCGAGTCTGATTGTTTCAGCAGCCAGCCTTAGGGTAAGAGAGGGATAGATTTTTGCAGCTGCTTCCTTGCATTCCTTTTGGTTGGCAGGCTTCTTCACGGCACCCGATTTAAGCTCTATCTGCTTGACCCATCTTATCTCTGAGAGATCGGGAAATTTGTGCTCATGAATTAGAATGCCAGACGTCTCGTCAAAGCGAGACTTTCCCTCCATGGAAACGAAGCTAGGAAGCTCTGCCATGCGCAAAGCCAAATCAATCCGCGCCAGCAATCCTGCATCAGCAGGTCTGGCAAGAGTTTCCAGAACTCCTTGGGCTTTTGATATCTCCACCGCATTCGCATTCTCGAATGTTTTTTTGTCCTTTTCATATTGCATTGTCGCTGACGCGAACGCAGCGTCTAGTCTTGCGTTAGCCTTTTGATGGTCGACTTTGGCTTTCTCTGCCAGGCTTTCAATCTCCTTGTTTCTGGTTGAACAGTCTGCAAGTATCTCGTCCTTGCGAGCAATGGCGTTGTTGAACTTATCGACCTCTGACTTGTGCGCATTGTCGACAAAACCGTTGAGAAAAGACAGCCAAGACGAATAATGCGGGGGAGCAAAACTTGGATCGCCCAGCTTTGGCATCCATGGGGTCCAGATTGGGGGCGGTGGGATTGAACCCGGTTTCTGTGGCGCCGCTACTGGGTACGCGTGCTTTTCGAGCAGTGACGAAAGCAGTGGCTCGTAGGTGATAAACGATGTCATATCCAACAATGACCCGATGCTTCCAATGTCAATTTCATCAGTCGGCTCCGCGAGTGGTGCCGTCAGTCTGTCAATGCGTGTATTGAATATTGTTGGCGCCGGGGCTGCGATGATGAATGGCGTTGGGGGATTTTTCAGAAAATCAGCTTTATCCAAGTCGACTTTCGGCATGGGGTTGCCTGCGTCTGTCAGTTCCTTGGGAACCACCGCTTTGGCATTTCGTCCCTTACGACCTAGCAATTCAACGATGCTTCGGCACCCGTCTCCCACACCCTCGGCGAGTGCCGTCAATGCTAAGGCGGCACCATATAACACGACGCCAATGACGGCCAAACCGATGACGATACCAGCGAGGATGTTCATAAATCGCACGCCAAGCGGGCAAAGCCGCTACCAGAAATCAAAGGGCTCAGCATCGTTATAGTTTCTCGCAGCCAAGCATTACGCTAATAAATTAACGGGGTAACTATTTATATAACGTACCCAAGGAGACCACGGTTTCCCTAGACTAACCACCATCGCTACTTTAAAACCCCACTCCCCTCCGCCGCCGCCACCATCGCATCAGCGTCCTTCTGCAACAGAAACTTCTGCGCCACCGCATTGGCGGCGGCTTTCTTGACCGCTGCGACGTAACCGGCGTGATCGCCATAGCGTTCTTCAAGCGAGGGGCGCGGGTCGTTGTTGGCGAGGCGTTCGGCTTTGGTTTTGGCGAAGGGGAGCATGCCGCCGGTGTAGGTGCAGGCTTTGCCTTGGTGGAAGGGGCGTGCATTTTCGGTGCTTCGCCCCTCACCCCTGCCCCTGATGTTTCCCCGGCTTTTCATGCTCGTAATCCGAGTCGTTTCTTGAGCACCTGCATGGCGAAGTCGGTCAATATAAGGGAATGCTGGGTACACAATAGTTTAGCCAAAGTGATGATCGATAGTTCGCGCGC
>CALQCM020000069.1 GCA_943329075.2 Chitinophaga pinensis
CCACCCGCGTTGCGCGCGAACTATCGATCATCACTTTGGCTAAACTATTGTGTACCCAGCATTCCCTTATATTGACCGACTTCGCCATGCAGGTGCTCAAGAAACGACTCGGATTACGAGCATGAAAAGCCGGGGAAACATCAGCCCTCACCCCCCCCTCTCCCACCAGGGGAGAGGGGGAAAATCGGCGGCTCCATCCTCACACCGTGCCATCAAGAACGGGACTAACAAGGCTACCGGTTATGAGGCCCCCTCGCCCCGCTTGCGGGGAGAGTGTCAGGGTGAGGGGCGCGACTGAACCTACCGCGACAACGCATCCCACATCTTCTTCAGCCGCTTCACCGACACCGGCATCGGTGTCTTCAGTTCCTGCGCAAACAGCGAAACGCGCAATTCTTCGATCTGCCAGCGGAAATCTTCGAGGCGCGCGTCACCAAGGCCGGCTTTGCGCAGTTTTTCTTCGCGATCGGCGTAGAGCTTCCACAACGCGGCGATATCAACCGCGTGACGGTCGTCGCGGTCAGCATTGGCGCCGTATTTATCGATGCGCAGTTGCATGCCTTTGAGGTAACGCGGCAGGTGCTGCAACTGTTCCCACGGTGTGGCGCTGAAAAATCCTTTGTAGATGAGGCGCGGCAGCTGCGCCTTGACGTCGGCCGCGACCCGGCTGAGCGGGCCTTTCGCAGCGCCGGCTTTTTGCAACGCGAGGTGATATTCCAGCGCGATGGCGGTGAAGATGCGGCAGGCCGCCGGCATCACCGCGGGTAAACGTGTGCGCGCCCTGCCCTTTTGCGCTTCGTATTCCTTTTTGTTGCGCGGCAGTGGGTCGTCGCCGATAAAGGCACGGTCGGTGATGGCGGCAATGAGGTCTTCTTTCATGTCCTCGGCGCCGACGGCGTTGCGCACCTGCATCAGCGGCTGCGTGAGATCGCCCGCCACTTTGGCAAGATTGCGCATCTGCTCTTTGAGTTCGAGGCGCAGCAAGCGCGTGACACCGGCACGCGTCGATAGCTCGGCGGCGGCGCGCACGTCGAAGAGGCGGATCGAGACGTTTTCTGTTTCATCCACCAGCGCCGGATAACCGGTGAGCTTGCGGCCGTCGCGCGTGAAAGTGATCTGCTCTGGCAGGTCGCCAAAATCCCACACGGTGATACCGGCGCGCTCGACACCGGGTTCGGCGCTGCTGAAGGTGAGTTGCGCGGCCTGACCGAGTTCGGCTTTGAGCTTGGCCAGATCACGCCCCATCGCCAGTTCGCGGCCGGTTTCATCGACGACGCGGTAGTTCATTTTGAGATGCGGCGGGATGTCGGTTTTTTCCCAATCGTCGCTGCTGATGGGGGCGCCGATTTTGCGGTGAGCATAACGTGTCAGCGCGGCGATCAGACTGGCGGCAGTTTTGTTCTGTTCCGCCTCCAACAGAAATTCCGTCACACTGTCCGGCACCGGCACGAAGTGGCGCCGCAGTTGTTTCGGCAGCCCCTTGAGATAAGCAGAGACCTTTTCGCGGACCATGCCGGGCACCAGCCATTCGAAGCGCGCCGCATCGAGTTGATTAAGCAACGCCAGCGGCACGGTGATGGTGACGCCGTCCAACGGATGCGTCGGCTCGAAGCGATACGCCAGATTCAGATACGCGTCCCCCACCGAGACGCGGCCCGGAAACTGCGCTTCGCTCACATCCGAAGCGGCATGCCGCATCAGGTATTCGCGCGTCATGTAGAGCAGCTTCGGCTGCGTGGCTTCACTTTGTTTGCGCCACACTTCAAACGCCGCGCCATTGTGAATGCCGGCGGGCACCAGCGCGTCGTAAAAGCCGAACAGCGCCTCTTCGTCGACCAGCACATCAGGACGGCGCGCCTTGTGTTCGAGTTCGCGGATTTCGGCGATCAAGCGGTGGTTGTAAGCGAGAAACGGCGCCTTGGTGTCGAATTCACCGGTGGCCAGCCCCTCACGGATGAAGACCTCGCGCGCTTCCACCGGATTGATCGGCCCGTAATGCACGCGCCGCCGCGACACCAGTGTGAGGCCGTAGAGCGTGACGCGCTCCCACGCATTGACCATGGCGCGTTTGCGTTCCCAATGCGGATCGAAGTAATGGCGCTTGACCAGATGGGTGGCCACACCCTCGACCCACTCGGGTTCGATCTTCGCCACGCAGCGCGCGTAAAGGCGCGTAGTTTCGGCGAGTTCGGCCGCCACCACCCATTTGGGTTTGCTCTTCTTCAGGCCCGAGCCGGGGAAGATCGCAAACTTGATCGTGCGCGCGCCGAGGTAGACGTCGCCCTCCTCGGTTTTCATGCCGATGTTGCCGAGCAAACCGGCGAGCAGCGCGCGATGCACCTGTTCGTAGGTCGCGGGCTTCTCGTTGAAATTGACACCCATCTCGGCGACCTGCGTATGCAACTGGCCGTGCACGTCACGCCATTCGCGCATGCGGCGCGGCGACAGAAAGTTCTCGTGCAACTGGTCGATCAGCTTGCGGTTCGTTTTTTTGTGCTTCAGCGCCTCAGCATACCAATCCCACAGCTTCACGAAGGCGAGAAAATCCGAATGCTCGTCATTGAATTTGGCGTGCGCCTGATCGGCGGCGCCGGCGCGCTCGTAGGGCCGGTCGCGCGGGTCCTGGATTTCGAGCGCCGAGGCGATGATGAGGACTTCCGTCGCGCATTGATGTTCCTGCGCGGCGATGATCATGCGCGAAATGCGCGGATCGATCGGAAATTTGGCCAACCGCCAGCCGATTTGCGTCAGTTCGTTACGTTCATCGACGGCGCCGAGTTCAGACAGCAACTGATAACCGTCGGCGATCATGCGCGAGCCAGGCGCTTCAAGGAAGGGAAAATCCTCGACGTTGCCGATCTTCAGCGCCTTCATACGCAGAATCACCGAGGCCAGCGACGAGCGCAGAATTTCGGGTTCGGTGAATTCGGGCCTGAGCTTGAAATCGTCCTCTGCGTAAAGCCTGATGCAAACCCCGGCGGCGACACGGCCGCAGCGCCCGGCGCGCTGGTTGGCCGAGGCGCGCGAAATATTTTCGGTCTGCAACTGCTCAACCTTGTTGCGATAGCTGTAGCGGTTGATGCGCGCCAGGCCCGTGTCGATCACATAACGGATGCCCGGCACTGTCAGCGAGGTCTCGGCGACGTTGGTGGCGAGCACGATGCGGCGCCCGCCCGCGGGCTTGAAGACGCGCTCCTGCTCCTCGAACGACAGCCGCGCATAGAGCGGCAGAATCTCGGCGCCCTGCGGATGATGTTTGCGCAGGATCTCGGCGGTGTCGCGGATTTCGCGCTCACCCGGCAGAAAAATCAGAATGTCGCCGCCGGCCTTTTCGCGCGCGAGTTCATCGACCGCATCGATGATGGCCTGGCCCGGCTCTTCTTCTTCATTTTCATCGAGTTTCGGCGGGTGATAACGCACTTCCACCGGATAAAGCCGCCCGCTGACTTCGATCACCGGCGCGGGTTTGCCATTGCTGGAAAAGTGCTGCGCAAAGCGGTTGGCGTCGATTGTCGCCGAGGTCACGATCAGTTTCAGATCGGGACGCTGCGGCAGCACGCGCTTGAGATAACCGAGCAAAAAATCGATGTTGAGGCTGCGTTCGTGCGCCTCGTCGATGATCAGCGTGTCGTAAGCGTGAAGCAGGCGGTCGCCCTGGGTCTCGGCGAGCAGGATACCGTCGGTCATCACCTTGATATAGGTGTCCCGCGTCACCTTGTCGGAGAAACGCACCTTGTAACCGACGGCCTGACCAAGCGGCGTATTGAGTTCGGCGGCGACGCGCGTGGCGACGGTGCGCGCGGCGATGCGCCGCGGCTGCGTGTGGCCGATCAGGCCGGCCACACCGCGTTTGAGATCGAGACAGATCTTCGGCAGTTGCGTGGTTTTGCCCGAACCGGTTTCGCCGCAGACAATGACGACCTGATTCTCGGCGATGGCGCGCGCGATCTCTGCGCGCCGCCCGACGACCGGCAGTTCTTCGGGATAAGTCGGGCGCGGCAGGTTGGCAAGACGCCGTTCCAGATCAGCAGGTTGAAGTCGGCTCATGGCGCGGCGGATTGTAGCGCAATGCGCATTGCTCTCGTAGCGCAGGCAGTTCGTAGAATGGGTGGAGCAAAGAGATACCCATTTGTATTGAAGCACCCCACGGTGGATCCCAGCCTGCGGCCTCTAACCATCCTGCGACAATTTTTTGTAGTGACGAGTGTTGCTGACCCGTAGCCCGGAAGGAGCGCAGCGTATTCCGGGGATTCGATCGAATCCATTGTCTTCCCTGCCCACAGAGGGGAAGGGTTCGGGTAGCGGTGTGACTGCGCATGCTATCCCCCCATCCCAACCTTCCCCCACAAGGGGGGAAGGAACGTACTAATTACGCTATTTGGTAAATTCAATGCATGGAACAAATTCCCTCCCCCTCGTGGGGAAGTGCTACGGTGGGGGAACCGCGCATGCCGCCCCCCATCCCTGTTGCCCCCTCGCCGATGAGGCTGGCCCCACCCCCACAACGAGGGAAGGAGATTACTAATTACGCCATTTGGAAAATTCAATGCGCGGAT
Source organism: Chitinophaga pinensis (assembly GCA_943329075.2). Lineage (GTDB taxonomy): Bacteria > Pseudomonadota > Gammaproteobacteria > Burkholderiales > SG8-41 > PALSA-1004. The sequence continues at coordinate 4,557 of CALQCM020000069.1, forward strand.
TAAATTCCCTCCCCCCTTGTGGGTGAGGGTTAGGGTGGGGGGAACCGCGCATGCCCGCCCCTAACCTCTGCCTTCGGCCACAATGGGGGAAGGAGCGTAACAATTACGCAAGTTCGAAAATAAAATTCATCCGGACCAGCACTGCCGCTCAATACTTGATTGCCGGATTCAAACTGTAAACACCGGTGAGCGCCGCTTCGGCAAGCACATGCCCCTTGATCGCGGCCAGCACATCCGGGCCTTTGAAGATGCCGTCGACCGGGCAGCGCGCGATGTCGAGCGCATAGAGCGTAAACACATAGTGGTGCAGGATGCTGTCGTTCCACGGCGGGCAGCAACCGTCGTAGCCGTGGTAATTGCCCGCCATCTCCTTGTCGGTGGAAAACCACCAAGTGTAATCGTTGATACCCTGGCGCGTGCCGCGCGGCCCCGCGGGTCCCGCCTTGCCGCGCGCGGTGATGCCATCCGAAAATTCCCCGGCGGCGATCGAGGTCGCATCAGCCGCCAGATCAACCAGCGCCCAGTGATAAAAATCGACACGCGGCAGCGTCGCGAGAATCGTCTTGCCTTCCTGATTAACGTCGTCGGCCACACTCGGCACATCGTAGTCGTGGCAGATCAGCGCAAACGATTTGACGCCGGCGGGCACGCCGCTCCACGCCAGCTGTGGATTGCGATTTTTCGACATCGTGATGTGGTTCACACTGTCGACAATACAAAACGCGAACTCGCCCGGAATCGCGCCATTGTGGTGAAAACTGTTGCTGATCAGTTGCATGCCGGCCTCCGCTGATTAAGTGCACTGCAAATTATAACAATCTACCCCTCAAGTTCCGTTTCACTGCCGCCGTTACACGGGATACCAGGCACTGTGCCGAGCACAGCGGCCCGCCACAACGGGATGGAGAGCACATGAAAACATCTAAATTGATCATTGCTTTGCTGGCAGCACTGGCCGCCGCGCCGGGCCTTGCAGAAAACACCGGCGCCGGTGAAATTACCGGCAAGGTCGTCAATGTCTATGTGCGTGACGCCAACAATTTTTTCATCGAAACGGGCCTCGTTCGCGACAAAGCCGGCAAGCAGCAATGGACCGAAGTGCGCTTCGCCGCGCCGCTGGCCGACGGCCGCACCTCGGAGATGGTGCGCATGCCGGACGCAGCAATCGTCGAACGCGGCGATCTGGTCAGCACGCGCCTGGTTGAAAAACGCGATTCGCTGCCCGGCCTCCTTCCGGCGGTGAACCGCATGGTCGCGCTGGTGGCCAAACACGACACACTGGCGGCACAGACATTTGATGCGCCCAAACCGGCGGCCGGCAACGTTCCGCCCTCCGTGCAATCGTTACAGGCCCTGCGCTAAGCCACAGCAACGCACACAAAAGATCGCTCGGCGGCGCGGCGTCGCGCCGGCTATTAGGCAATGTGGCCGGGTAACAACGCGCTCTGGACAATGCGTAGTTGTTACCGCCCCACCGTGTCAGCAGCCGTCGCCTCGCCGGCGACTTTGTGTTTCGGCAGTCGTCAGGGCGCGGCCAGCACCGCTTCCCGCTCTGCTTTGGGCATCGCGGCCAACCGCTTCACTTCGACATAAAACGCCGTGAAGTCGCCCGCGCTTTGCGCAAATACGCGCTGCAGCGCCGGCAGCCAGGTGTGATAAATCGAAAATGATGCAAGCTGCGCATTGTTGAGATTGTCGAACAGCAGGTCGTAACCGGCAAAGCCGCCCCACGCTTCCTTCAGCGAGTCATACTCGCGCTTGGTCTGCGCGAACAGTTCCGCCTTGCGTTCGCGCATCAAGGCCGGCGCAACGCGCTGTTTGTAGATTGCGCCCAGGCGTTCGCGCGCGCTCTGCATCAGCGCGCGTACCTGTGCGCGGCGTTGCTCCGCCTGCGCAGCGGCGGCGCGCAACGGTTCGTCGCCGTAACGCGCGAGCCAGCGCTCGCGGCCGGCGGTCTCGACCGCCACCGCAAACGATTCGTTGAACTCACTGTCGCCCTTGACGTAAACCACCTGGTGCGCGAGTTCGTGAAAGATCAGCCGCGCCAGTTCGTAATCGGGATAGTGGATGAACGTATTGAGCAGCGGATCGTCGAACCAGCCCAGCGTCGAATACGCCGGCACGCCGCCGACGTGCACATCCAGGCCCTCAGCGCGCAATCCCGCGGCAAACACCTCGGCCGCGTCGCGCGTGAAATAGCCGCGATAGCCGACGCAACCCGCAAACGGAAAACACCAGCGGCGCGGTTCAAGCGAAAACTCCTCCGTCGCAAACACGTTCCAGACGACGAAGGGGCGTTTGAGGTCGGCGTATCGGCGATAGCTGCCGTTGTCGGGCAGTTTCAATTCGGCGCTGGCAAATTCGCGGATGGCGGCGGCACGCTCAAGCCTGCGCTTCAGCGGTTCGGCGGTGGCCGGATCGGCAATCACCTCGGCCACCGGCCGCCGCGCCGCATTCAGCTGCAGCTGGCCGTCGATCGATTGCAGGTAGTAACCGAATTCGGCACAGCCGGAGCACAGCAATAAAGCAACCGCGACCAGTGCCAATAGCACACGATCAATCCCTAGCCGTCGCTCCCGCGAAGGCGGGAGCCCAGTCGCAGAAATGCCCGGCGCTTCGACCAACGCATGGATTCCCGCCTTCGCGGGAATGACATGATTGGACATGCTGAACATTTTCCCGATGGCCAATCTGGATTCTCCAGTCAGGCCGCATCCGCACGATGCTCAAAACACCCGTTGTGCAAAAACGCCGCGGTCTGCTCGGCGACACTGTGCGAAATCAACATGCCCGAATGGCTCACCGGCAGCACGATGTGGTCACACGCGCAGGCCAGCCGCGTTTCGTCCACCGCCACCTCGCCGTCGTTGGGCTCGGGCAGATCGGGCGCAACGAACATGCCGAGCCCGAAGGAGTTGCTGCCGGCGACGACACCGATTTCGCGATGGGAAAAATCCCCCGGATGCTCGCGGGCGAACCACTCGGCGAGGCTGCGGCCGATCGCCATTTCACCCAGATGGTGGCGCGACATTTCGCGCGCCGCATAACTGCCGCGCGACGGTGTGCCGAGCAGCACGATGCGGCCCGGCGGCAGGTCTGTTGCAATTTCGAGCATACGCAGGATGACGAGCCCGCCGAGACTGTGGCCAACCCAGTGGATCGTCTCCGCGGCCTGCGCGCGCGCATAAGCGGCGAGTTCGTTGGCGTTTTCGGTGAGCGTCGGCGCCACCGTCGAATACGAATAGCAGCGCGCATCAAAGCCCTGCTGCTCGAGAAAGTAACGTTGCAGTTCCAGCGTCACGCCGTGCATCCACACGCCGTGCACAAGGATGGTGGCGGGGGGCTTATCGCTCACGTGACGGTCCGCATCCCCTCTTCGAGATGGCTGCCGTCGCCCCAGGTCTCGATGTGCCAGCTTGTGCCGTCGTGACGCAGGCGGTTGATGCCGGCGTTGACCAGTTCGTGGATACGCGGCTCGTCGGGCGCGATGCCCATGGCGATGCGATAGAACACATCGAGCACGAGACCGTGGGTGACGACCACCAGCTGTTGCTGCGGGTGGCGCGCGATGATCTCGTCCATGCAGGCTATTGCGCGGGCGCGGAACTGCACGCCGCTCTCGCCGCGCGGCATGGCGAAATGCTGGTCGCGGCTTTTGAAGCGCGCATAGTCTTCGGGATAACTCGCAATCATTTCATCGCGTGTCAGGCCCTCGAAGACGCCGAAGTTGCGTTCGCGCAGGCGCGGCTCGACCACCACCGTATGGCCGCTAGCCTCAGCGACGCAGCGCGCGGTAGTGTGTGCGCGCCCCGAGTCGCTGCTGTAGAGCGCATCGAACTTCATTTGCGCCAGCCGCTTGCCGAGCAATTGTGCCTGCCGCAGGCCCTTTTCCGACAGCGGACTGTCCAGATGGCCCTGCATGCGGCGTTGTTTGTTCCACTCAGTTTCCCCGTGGCGTATCAAAATCACCTGCGTCATGGCACTTCCATCCTGCGCGCTGCGCATTTTTGTTGTGCGCCGATTATAGAGCAGGCCGCTTCGGTATACTGCGCCGACACCATGCCTTTCGAACTGCACACCCTGCTGCTGATCTTTGCGATTGCGTTTGTCGCCTACGTGCTGTTCGCGCTGTCGGGCTTCGGCTCGAATCTGGTGACGGTGCCGCTGCTGGGGCACCTGTTTCCATTGACCTATGTGCTGCCTATGCTGGCCACACTCGATTTTTTCGCGGCCATGCGCATCGGCTTTCAGTCGCGCGGCCATCTGCTCAAACGCGAACTGCTGTGGCTGCTGCCCAGCCTCGGCCTTGGCATCGTCGCCGGCACCACGCTGCTGGTAAACCTGCCGCCGGCTATCACGCTGGGCACGCTCGGCAGCGCGATCCTCGCCTACGGCCTGTATTCGTTCAAGGATAGGCGCATCGCCTTTCGCCTGCCGCAGTGGTCGGCGCTGCCCTGCGGCATCGCCGGCGGCGTGTTGTCAGCGTTGTTCGGCACCGGCGGGCCGGTGTATGTGACTTATCTCGCTGCACGCGGCCACGACCCGCGCGAAATCCGCTCCACCATCACCGTACTGCTGACGCTCACCGCCTTCACACGCATCGGCCTGTATCTGGCCTACGGCCTCTACGCGCAGGAAAACGTGCTCTGGTATGCCATCGCCGCCGCGCCCGCCATGCTGGCCGGCGTCTGGCTGGGCCATCACCTGCATCTCAATCTGTCGAAGCAGCGTTTGATTCAGTGCATGGCGGTGTTGCTGATTGCCAGCGGCGTTTCGCTGCTGGTGCGTGCTTCTGCGCTGTAACGCGCACTCAGAAATTATTCGTCATTCCCGCGAAAGCGGGAATCCAGAATCAGAAACCCGGGCCCCCGCTTTCGCGGGGACGACGGCGAAAACAATAATCGTTGCGAAAACTTTTTGCGCTAACGCTGCGTTGTTGTAGCGCAGGCGACTCGCCTACAGGAAGCACCATGCTTTTGCCAGCGCCGGCGAGCCCACTTTGCCACTTCACCGTCGACCCACGAACCCCGCGATACGTTTAACCCCTTCCGCCAGCACCGGGATGGCACTCGTATAGGCAAAGCGCACATGCCGTTCGGCCGCATTGGCGCCGAAGTCGGCACCCGGCGTAATCGCGACACCGGCCTGTTCCAGCAAGTCGCGCGCGAAAGCGAAGCTGTCCGCACACAGCGCGCTGCAATCGGCGTAGATGTAAAACGCCCCCTGCGGCACCACCGGGATTTTGAAGCCGATATTGCGCAATGCCGGCAACAGAAAGTCGCGCCGCAGCTTGAACTCGGCACGGCGTGCTTCGAGGATGGCGATGGTTTCAGGTTCGAAGGCGGCCAGCGCCGCGTGCTGCGACGGCGTCGGTGCAGACAGATAAATATTCTGCGAGAGTTTTTCGAAATCGCGCACGTACGCTTCCGGCACCACCATCCAGCCGAGCCGCCAGCCGGTCATGTTGAAATATTTCGAAAAGCTGTTGATGACGAACACCTGGTCGCTGAATTTCAGCGCGGTGGTATAGGCATGCTCGTAAACGAGGCCGTGATAAATCTCATCGACGATCATCGCACCGCCGCGTTCGGCGGCAATCGCGGCAATCCGTTGCAACGCGGCGTCGGGTAGCAGCGTGCCGGTCGGGTTCGAGGGTGACGCCACCATCACCGCGCGCGTCTTCGCCGTCCAGCGCGACTCCACCAGTTCGGGCGTCAGTTGATAGGCGGTATCCGCACCGACCGCGATTTCATCGGCCACACCGCCCATCATGCGCACAAAGTTGCGGTTGCAGGGATAGCCGGGGTCGGCCATCAGCACTTTGTCGCCGCCGTCGATCAACACCGCGATCGCCAGCAGCAGCGCGCCCGAAGCGCCCGAGGTGATGATGATGCGTGACGGCGATACGGTGACGTCGTAACGGTCTTTATAGAAGCGCGCAATTGCCTCGCGCAGCGCGGGCAGGCCGAGTGCGGGCGTATAAAACAGATTGCCGGTTTCGATGACGCGGATGCCCGCGTCGCAGATCGGTTTGGCCGTCGGAAAATCGGGTTCGCCGATTTCCATATGCACGATGTTGCGGCCCTGCGCCTCGAGTTCGCGCGCGCGCGCCAGCAGTTCCATGACATGAAACGGGGCAACGCCGGCGAGGCGCTGTGCAATGTGGCGTGTCTGCATGTTGATGCCGATCAGGGGCCTTAAAGACGCATTATGCGGCATCTCTTCCGGTTGCCACGGCCCGTGCCACACGGCCGTCACACGGCGGTGATAAACTGCGCGACTCGCAACCCCTGCGCAACTTGTCCTAATCCCGCAACCGAAGGAACGACCATGACCATCTCCATGTATCAAGCCTCCGTGCCCGTGCTCGAACGCATGCTGGCCAACCTCGCCGTCATTCTGGAAAAAAGCGCCGCCCACGCCGAGGCGAAAAAAATAGACCAGTCCGTGTTCTTCAACGCGCGGCTCTTCCCGGATATGTTCACGCTGTCCAAACAGGTGCAGATCGCCGCCGACATGGCCAAGGGCGGTGTGGCGCGCCTCGCCGGCGAAGAACCGCCGCGGTATGAAGACACCGAAACCACGCTGACCGAACTGGTTGCCCGCGTCAACAAAACCATCGCGTTCATCAAGGGCTACAAGGCCGCGCAGATCGACGGCAGCGAAGATAAAGAAATCGTGCTGAAAATGAAACATGCGACGATGGAATTCCGCGGCCAGCAATACCTGCTGAACTGGGTCTATCCGAACTTCTACTTCCACGTCACCACCGCCTACGACATCCTGCGCCACAACGGCGTTGAAGTCGGCAAGATGGATTATCTCGGCAAGTAGTCAACACCGCCGGCACGCGCTGAAGAGTCACCTATCCGCAGACAGCGCTTCAGCGCTGGCCCTCGCCAGCGCCGAGCACATCGAACGACGCTGCGCGACAAATTCGAAGTCGATCCGGTGCAGCCGCGCCACTTCATCACCGAAACCGGCGTCGGCTACCGCTTGGCCGCCGACGACTGACCGTTCGACCGCAGGCCGCCGAGCATGGCGTCGAGCCGCTGCCGCCAACCCTCCACCACCGCGCGGTCCGACGAGCCGGGATAAAACCGTCCTAGCGCGAACAGCGCATATTCCTCGCCGTCGCGCAGTATTAACAGCAGGTAATAGAAATTCAAGTAGTTGGAAGCACGCCCCAGATAGCCGATGCGGACGCGCTCGATGGCGTCGAAGCGGATCTCGCGTTTCTTCACGCCCAGCGGCGTGACGTCTTCGATGCTGATCAGACGCGCACGCGGATCGATGACCACGGTCTGCCGGCCGCAACTCATGAACGCCGCCACGCCGATCACCAGCAATAACAGGCCGAGCAGAAACCCGGCCAGCGCGTTGCTCATGACAAAACCCTGAAAGCCGCGAAAACCGATCAACAGCACCAGGCCGACCACCATGCTGCCGACGGCCAGCGCCTTTTGCGCCCGCGGGTTGTTTTGTGCCGTCCACACTTCCATCGTTGCCGCCCTTATGCCGTGATGCCAATCCGCCCGTCAACCGGCGCCATCGATGCGCGACAACAATCGCGCCAGGAGGTCGGCGCCATGGTCCGCACTGCCACACACGATAACGTCCGCCGCTTCGTCCGCGGCAATTTCACCACCTGCAGCAATCTGCTGTTCAAGCACCTCCAGAGTGGACTCGGAGGCATCGCCCCCGGCTGCAGCACGGCGCGCCAGCCGCTCGCGCAGAACCGCGCGCTCGGCATGACATGACAACAGCACAAACGGCACACCCGCATCGCGCGCAATCTGCCGGCACAGGTCGCGCTGTTGCCGCTGCAGCGATGCCGCATCGACGATGACACGCCAGCCGCCGCGTAACGCGCCGCGCGCCACTTCGGCCAGCCGCGCGTAGGTCCGCTGCGTCGCCGCCGCGTCATAGATACCGGCACCCGGTGCACTGCCGCTGCGCGCCTCCGCTGGCAACCCGTACAGACGCTTGCGTTCAACATCCGAGCGCACCCGTACCGCGCCGAGCACAGCGAGGAGTTCCTGCGCCACCGTCGACTTGCCCGAACCGGTGACGCCGTGCATCAGCACCAGCGCCGGCCGCGGCGGCGCCGCCAGCCGCGCGGCCAGTTGCACGTGATGGAGAAAACTTTTTTCGTCGCCGCGCCGCACTGCACCGGCCACCGGCTGGCGCGCATGCAGCAGCGCCACTTTCGCCCGCACCATGGCGCGATAAACAAGGTAGTAGCGCAATACTTCGAGTCCCGCGTAATCGCCGCTGATTTCGAGATAACGATTGAGACAGCGCCACGCCAGCGCCGCGAGATCGCGATCAAGCAGATCCATCACCAGAAAGGCAATCTCGCTGCTGACATCGATCCAGCGGAATTCCGGATTGAACTCGATACTATCGAAAAGAACCGGCACGCCGTCGATCACGGCAATATTGCCCAGATGCAGGTCGCCGTGGCATTCGCGCACACGGCCGCCTGCCTTGCGCTGCAGAAAAACGGTTTCCAGCCGGGCCGACTCGCTAGCGGTCCATGCGCGCAGTTTCGACAATACCTCCTGTGAACCGTCGGGCGGCATCAGCGCTGCAATCTGCTCGAAATTTTCGCGCGCCGGCTGCGTGATGTTGGCGGGCGAACCATGCACGCTGTCGGCCGCGGCTACTGCCGTGCGCGCATGAAATGCGGCGATGGTCGCGGCCAAACGCTCAAACAGCGCGGCATCCGCCGCACCGCAGCGCACCTGGTGGTCGAGCAGATCGTCCTGCGCAAAGCGGCGCATTCTGAGCGCGTATTCGAAAGGCAAGCCATCGCCGCCGAACTGCGGCGCGGCCGCTGTGCCGGTGATCGGCAGCACCTCCAGATACAGTTGCGGCGCGATGGCGCGGTTGAGGCGCAGTTCCTCGTTGCAGAAATGGCGGCGCGCCTCAAGCGTGGAGAAATCGAGAAAACCCAGCGCCACCGGCTTTTTAATCTTGTAGGCAAATTCGCCGGCAAGCAGCACCCACGAAATATGCGTCTCGATCAATTCAATCGTGGTTGCCGGATACGGATAGTGCCGCGACTCCATCAAGGCGGCGATCAACGGCGGCGGAGCCGGATTTGCAAGGGTAGTCATGTGCGCTCCGCTCGAACCGCGTCTGTCCGCCGTGAGGCTGGCCCGTCCGCCCGCGAGGATATGAAATACCCCGGCCTACATACCGAGCATGCGGCCGATCCTCGCCGCATAGTCGGCGACGATCAGGACATCGTCTTCGATGGTGGTGACCACACTGCGGATATTGATCAGTCCGTGATGTATGCGCTGGTCTTCGGGTGCCGGCGCTTTCAACGCAATACCCAGTGCCCGCACCTCGCTGCGCAGCGCCTCGACGTCACCACTGCCGTGCTGCAGCCGGTCCAGGTCGCGCTCCAGTTCGTGCACCAGCTTCGACACCGCATCGAGATCAACACCTTTGCCTGCACTCTTGCCGTCGGCTTGCTGCATATTCGTCCTCCTTTGCAAGATTCGTCGAGCGGACGAGTGTCATCATAACGATTGCCCGCGCGCCCGGATTTTTTTACAAACCCGGTTCCAGCCCTTTCTGCCCCTTGTGATAGGTCGTATACAGGTAGACCGGTATCGCCAGCTTGCCCAGGTGGCGCACGATCAGCGGATGCACCTCCGACCATTCAAGCCCGCCAACGCCGGTTGACAGCCGCGGCAGGGCAAGACTTTTCACCTCACCTTTTTCCAGCTCGGCACGCAGATGGTCGAGACAATGACTGACATTGGCAACCGTCGCGCGGCCGGGCGTCGCACCACGGCTCTGCTCGCCTTCCTGCGTCAGCAGATTGAAAATGCGCAGACCACCGGTGCCGCCCCAGACCCAGAGCTGGCCCGGCTTCGGATGCGAACCGTGCGCCCAATGGCGGAAATCTTTTGCCATGGCGGGCCAGCGTTCACGCAACGCGAGTGCGAGCCCGCTGTCGAAATGATCGTTGGGGGCGACGCCATGCGCGATCGCCTGTGCCCCTGTCAGTAGAATGTCGCCTGCGGTTTCGTGGATCATGTATGCACCTCTTCGCTACGGGAAAAGCCCCGCATTACCTGAATTCAGGTTACGCCGTAACCGGCAGCCCAAACCTGACGCAGGTCAAGAGAATTGCATACGATTTCCACACCCCGCCGTGCATACCACTGCATCCACCATTGTGAAGCGGCGCCCTATCGCGCCGGCGGCGCGGCCACCACCGCCGTCAGCTTGCGGATCATGCCGTCGCCCTTGCTCATGAGATAAAGCTCACCGTCGCCGTCGACGGCGAAGCGCACGTCGGCGCGCCCGCCGCCCCAGGGAGTGCCGTCCGGGTCCTTGCCCTGACCGCGGCCGCCGCAGGTGATCACACCTTCGGCATTGCTCGAGCCGTCGGGCAGCACGCAGTTCTTGCTGCGCACGCCGCCCTTGCGCACGAAGGCGTCGGCGACGATATCGAACATGCGGCGTTTCACCGCGCCCTTCGCGTCCTCCCCCGGGCCCTGATAGACAATCTGGATTTCGTTGATCTGCGCGATCTTCGCCGGCGTAGTGGCGCGCGCGTCGAGCATTTCCTTCAGATCAGTGTAGAACACGCGTCCACTGGAGATATCGGTAAAGAAATATTTGCCGACCATCTGCGGCATCAGCTTGCCGCGATAAACATAACCGCTGCCGATGGCGATGCCGTCGCGGTGGCTGAAGGTCGCCACCGGATAGAGCGGCTTCACCGGCTGATCGAGGCCGTCGACAACCAGCGTGTCGGGCGACGGCTGCGGCGGCTGCGGATCGATCTGCGTTGCGGTGCGCGCGCCATTGGGGCCGCCGGTGAAACGCAGTTCCTGTCCCTCGCGCTCGCCCCAGCCGTAATTGCCGCCTTTGACGATGACGTTGATTTCCTCCCACGCCTGATCACCGATATCGTTGGCGAACAGCGTGTTGGTCGGCGCGTCCCAGCTGATGCGGTGCGGATTGCGCAGGCCATAGGCGTAGATTTCGCCGTGTGCGATCGGCACATTGATAAAGGGATTGGCATTCGCACCGGTGGACGGAATACGATACTGGCCGCTGGCGGCAAGTTTGTCCTGCGGGCGCAGCGCAATGTCCGGCGTAATGCGCAGGATCTTGCCGGGCAGCGCGTCAAGCCGCTGTGGCACCGGATGCGTGACACCGGCGCGTTCGCCGGCCTCACCGTCGCCGGTGCTGATATAGAGATTGCCGTAATCGGCGTCGCCCGGTTTCGCCAGCGGATTGAACAAGAGGTCACCGACCGGATGGCGCGCGAAGTTGGTGCCGATGCGCATCAGTTCACGCGCCGTGCCCTCGAAGCTGCCGTTGCCGATGTTGCTGTCGCGCCATTCGGTGACGATGGATTCATACAGTGTCACTCCGGCCGGCACCGTGAACTGCGGCGTTACCTTGTGCAGCGACAGATCGAGCGAGGACATCGCTGCATTGCGCGGCGCCTGCGGATCATCCTTGCGCCGCGGGTTCTCGGTGTGCACGGTGTAGAACCTGCCGTTCTTCGCGTAATCCGGATCGAAGGCCATCGACACCAGGCCCATACCGAGATTGGGATCGGTGTTGAAACGCGCGTAGATTTTGCCGAAATCAATATAGGGCGTGAACGCGCGCGACTTCTTGTCGAGCAGGTAGAGAATGCCGTTTTGCTCGACGACGAAAAAGCGTGCCGCCGCCTGCGGTGCGCCAGCCGGTTCAGAGATCAGCATGTTGGATTTGCCGAGCTGGCCGCGCGGGTCGAACACCGCCGGGTACGGGCCTTCGAGGCGCAGGCTCGACAACGGCAGGCTGGCGTAATCCTCGATTTTCAGCGCAGTGCCGTCTTTTTTGATCTGCGGTGCGGGCGGATACGGCGCCTGCGCCACCGCCTGCACCACCGTCAGCGCCATCCATAAACCGAGCAATGCTGCGAACAACATTTTTGCGCGCATGGCTGCGCGCGTGACGGTCTGCCACTGTGCCATGGTTGTAACCTCCTCCGGATTGAATGGAAGCGGCTCGACGGCCGCCTTTTTTCTGATTGTAGTGGGTCTTCGTCCGCCGGTTGGCGGCGGTGCCAATTCAGTCGCTAACCGCCAAAGGGCTTGCCCCAGGCCCCGGCGAAGAAACATTCGCCAACCGGTTTGCGTTTACGCGGTGTGAGTTCCTTCGCCTTGACGTCATCCGGCAGCACCGACGGATCGGCCTGGTAACCCACCGCAAGCATCGCCATCAGCGTGTATTCGGCCGGTATCGAAAACGCAGCGCGGATTTTTTCGCTGTCGAAGCCACCCATCTGGTGGGCGATCAAACCCAGCGCCACCGCCTGCAGCGAAAGATTCAGGCTCGCCATGCCGGTGTCGTGTTGCGTGTGGCGGTTCGGCTTGCCACTGTGGCCGAACACACTGCCGGCGCAGGACAACATCAGCACCGGCACATTCGCACACCACTTTTTGTTGTTTTCCGACAGCGTGTCGAAGGCCTTCTGCCAGCCGGCCTCGTCGTCGGCACGGTTCCACAGCAGATAGCGCCACGGCTCGTCGCCGTTGCACGACGGCGCCCAGCGCGCCGCTTCGATCAGCGACAAAATTTGCGCGCGGCTGACCGGTTTCGACTTGTCATAGGCGCGCGGGCTCCAGCGGCGTTCGAGCAGTTCGTGTATGGGTGCGGCGGTAATGGCATTCTTTTCGAGCATGTTCTCTCCAGTGTTTTCAATCGACGGCCGTACAGGACCGCTGCTAGCGTTTCTTTTTTTCCGGGGCGGCGCTCTCGTCCCAGCTGTCTTTGCCGAGACTCAGCGGGCCCGGCCCGTGGATCACGACGTACAGCATGCCGCCCATGATGGCGAGGTTCTTCATGAAATTGTTGAGCTGGCCACCCATGTTCGGCCCCTCTGCAGCCCAGAACGGATGCACCACCAGCGCCGTCAGAAAGGTGAAGCCGAAAAATGCCACCGCCAGCCAGCGCGCCTGCCAGCCCAGCACCAGCAGTACGCCGCCGCCGAGTTCGAGCGCGATGGTCAGCACCAGCATCAGTTGCGGCGCCGGTATACCCAGATTGCCCATAAAGGCCGCGGTTGCCGCAAACGCTTTCAGTTTGCCGGCACCGGAGACGATAAAGACCTGCGCCAGCAACACGCGCGCAGCGAGCGGCCCGTAGTGTTCAAGCCATTGACGATATTTTTCCATGATCTCCCCCCGTTATTCCCGATCGGTTGCGTAGCCGGCGTCGACCCACGCGTCGAGCCCCCCCGCCAGCGGCCGTACCCGCAAATGCCCCCTGTCCATCAACATGCGGGCGACACGCGCCGCGCTGGCTTCGTTGGGTCAGGCACAGTAGAGAATGATATCGCGGTCCGGCGGCAGGCCGGCAAGATGTTCATCGATGCTTTCAATGTCCACCGCCAGCGCCCCCGGAATGCGGCGCGGGTCGAGCGAACGCGCGCTCGCCGAGCGCACATCCACGACCACCGGCGCGTGCCCCTCGTCCATCAGCGCGCGCAGTTCCGGCACCGGCAGGCGCGCCATGCGCAGCGCCTTGAAAAAGCGTTTGCGATCCCACCACTTGAAGCCGATGAAGGCGGCCAGCGCCAACACCAGAACGAAGAGCGCATAGATGCCCATCGCCTCCAGGCGGCCGATCAACCAGTCGATTTCGCGGTAGAAAAACATGCCGGCAGCAGCAGCCGCCGCCGCATACAGCGCGGCGCCGATGGTGCTGTAGGCGAGAAACGGCCCCAGCGGCAGTTGCAGCGCGCCAGCCACCGGCGGCGCCACGGTAGAGAAGCCGGGAATAAATTTGGCCAGGATCAGTGACGGTGCACCCCAGCGCGTAAAACGCGTTTCAGTCTGCCGCACGCAGGAATCCGGTGAGATCGAGATGCGGCACAGCAGTTGCAGCACGCGAAAGCCGTAAATGCGCCCCGCCACATACCAGATCAGATCGCCGAGCAACGAACCGAGCACCGCCACCAGCACGATCGCCGACACCGTGGTGCCGCCGCCCGCCGCCAGTGCGCCCGCCACCATCAGCGTCGGCACCGCCGGCACCGGCACGCCCGCCTGTTCAAGAAACATGTTGAGGAATACGAAGGCCAGTCCGTATTGCGCGAGCAGCGCGGTGATTTCCTGCATCATGAGAGCCGGCCCCGCTGAGCCGCCGACTGCCGCACTATTCTTTCCATGCCTCGACCTGGATGCGCAGGGTGATCTCGTCGCCCACCGCCGGAACACCCGTCTTCATGCCGAATTCGGAACGCTTCAGCGAACCCGTCAGCTCGGCGCCGCAGTCATCCTTTTTGTTCAGCGGGTGCGTGCCGCATTTAACCTGCGAAATCGCCAGCGTCAGCGGTTTGGTCACACCCAGCAGTGTGAGTTCGCCCTCGGCGCTGGCCGGCACGTCACCGTTGAATTTGAGCGTTTTCGATTTGAAGGTCATAACGGGAAATTTTTCGACGTTGAAAAACTTATCGCTGCGCAACTCTGATTCGAGTCGCGGGTCGCCGGTGCCGATCGAGGCGGTCTGTACCGTGATTTCAACGTTGCCCGTTTTGGCCGCACGGTCGAGCACGAGTTTACCGGCCGTCGTATTGAACTGCCCGCGGTGCGTCGAAAAGCCGAAGTGGCTGACCTCGAAGCGCGGAAAGGTGTGCGCCGGATCGATGGTGTAGTGATCGGCAGCGAATGCGGCGGATGTGCCGGCAAGCCAAGCGAACGCGGCCAGTGTGCGGAATGATTTCATGTGATGTCCCCCCGTGTTGTTGATGAACAAAACCAAACCAGATCGAACAACGCGATTTTCGCGTTTTAGCTGCGCATTGTGCACGACTCGCGGCAGCGCCGCCGGCCGTGGCCTAGCGTTTAGCGGCCGGCCGCCGGCTCCGCCGCCGCCGCCACCTGCCAGCCGCCGCCGAGCGCCTTGTAGAGCTGCACCAGCGACGTCATGGTATTGCGCTGCACCTGCACACGCGCCAGTTCGGCTTCGAACAGCGCACGGTCGGCATCGATCACCTCGAAGTACGAAGAATAGCCGGCAGCATACCGTTTGCCAACCTGCTCGCGCGCTGCGCGCAGCGCCAAGACCTGTTCGTTCTGCGCGCGCAGCGAATCACTGTAGCCGGCACGCGCCGCCAGCGCATCGCCGACTTCGCGGAACGCCTGCACCACCGTCTGCTGATAGGTCAGGATCGCCTGCTGTTCGCGCGCCGTATAAATCTGCACCTGGTATTTGTTGCGGTTGACGTCGATGATCGGTTGCAGCAGTGCAAGCCCGAACGCCCAGGTTTGCGCCGGCCCCGAAAAAAGATTGCCGAAAGCCGCGCTCTGCGAACCCAGCGCACCGGTCAGCGAAATAGTCGGAAACAGCGACGCCTTGACCGCCTTCAGGCGGGCGTTGGCGCCGATCAATGTGCTTTCGGCCTGACGCAAATCGGGACGACGCTCGAGCAGCGTGGACGGCACGCCGACGGGCACTTCGGGCGGTACCGCAAGCTTCTCAATGGCCCCGTCTGCGGCGCGCACGATCGGGCCCGGGGTTGCGCCGGTGAGGATTTGCAGCAGGTTTTCCGCCTGCGCGACCTGCGATTTCAGATCGGGCACCAACGCGCGTGCAGTGGCGACACTCGCCGCGGCACGGTTGACCTCGAGTTCGGAGACCACGCCGGCACTGAATTGCGCGCGCGTGAGTTTGAGAAAATCCTCGCGCAGCGCAACCGTCTTCTGCGCGATCGCCAACTGCTGGTCGAGCGCGCGCAGCGCGAAATAAGCCGAGGCAACATTCGACAACACGGCAATGCGGATCGTGTCGCGCGCGAATTCGGAACTGATCAGGTCGGCACGCGCCGCCGCGTTAATGCTGGCGATACGTTTCCACAAATCGATTTCATACGAGGCATCGATCTGCGCATTCATGGTGGTGCGCACCGGTGCTGCGCTCGACGGCAACGGCGTCGGACCGACGGTGGAAATGCGCGAACGCGTCGCGCCGCCACTCGCCGTAACCGTGGGAATCGAGCCGTAACCGGCAATGCCCGCAGCCGCGCGAAACTCGTCGACCCGTGACAGCGCAATGCGCACATCGTAATTGTTGGTGAGCGCCGCGCGCAGCAACTGGTCAAGTGCGGGGTCCTGATAAATCTCCCACCACGCCATGTCGGCCAGCGGTTTGCCGCTCAATGCCGGCGCGCCGCGAAAGGCTTCCGGCGTCGGCACCGCGGGCCGCTTGTAGTCGGTGCCCATGGCGCAGGCGCCCAGCAGTGCGGCCAGCGACAGTGAAATTATTGTGCGTTTCATCTTCATTTCCATACTAGTGTAGTGCTTTGTAATTAATGGAACTAAAAACGATTCGTCGAATCCATGAATTATGAGATTTACTTTGGGGACGGCGATGCGCGTGGCAAGTGCGATTGAACTGGACGACACGCAACGGGAGAGACTCGTGAAGCTGGCGCATTC
>CALQCM020000070.1 GCA_943329075.2 Chitinophaga pinensis
CGCGCCGCCGAGGCGAGATAAGTCGGTGTGCAGACATTGCCCGGCAGATTGCCCAGATCACGCGCAAGGCTGACGCCGTGCGCAATCGCCAGCCCCTGTTCCAGACCGGCTGCGGCGAGGCGCTGCGCGTTCTTGTCGTCGATGCCGAAGGCCAGCCGGCGCAATCCTGCGGGCGTTTTTTTCGCCCCGCTCTTCATGCGGTCGAAGCGGTAGGTGGCCGCACGCGCGGCGATCGTCGCCTGCGCGACGCACCAGCCAATGTCGCGTTTCGGCGTGCCGCCTTCCGGCAGATGGATCAGGGCGTCGGTCGCACCGGTGGTGTGCAGCGCGCGGATCGCGGCCGTGATGGCGTTCTGGTACTGGCGATCGCCGAATTTTTCGGCAGGCCCGAGCCCGACCAGCAATACGCGTTCGGCTTTAACGCCGGGCACGCCGTGCAGCAACAACGTTGCGTCCGCTTTGCCTTCCATGTCGCCGCGTTTGAGGATGCGCGCAAGGTAGCCTTTCGAGGCGCGGTCGAGCGCCGCTGCGGCTTGAGAGAGTTTGCGCGATTCGAATACGCCGACGACGCTACAAGCCGATGCGGTGTTCTCCGGGCTACCGGCTTTTATGCTAAATTCCAAGGCGTTCTCCTGTGGTCGCGTGTAATCGGAAACTACTGATTATATTCGCCGATTATCTTCGTTATTCCGCGGAAAATCAAAGCGCGACCGAGTGAAAATATTCTCCCAATCCATAGTGCGCGAGTGCACCGGCACGGCGGTGGCGACATTCATCGTGCTGCTGGGTATCACGGTCGCCACTCAACTGGTGCGTTTTCTCGGGTTGGCGGCCGGCGGGTCGATCACCTTCTCCGGTGTGTTTGCGCTGCTGGCGCTCACCGCATTCAATTATCTGCCGGTATTGCTGTCGTTGACGCTGTTCATCGCCGTGTTGATGACGCTGACGCGCGGCTACCGCGATTCCGAAATGATCGTCTGGTTCAGCGCCGGCCTCAGCCTTACGCGCTGGATACAGCCGGTCCTGATGTTTGCGGTGCCGGTGGTCGTGTTGATTGCGCTGTTGAGCCTGGTGCTGTCGCCGTGGGCGATTACCAAGAGTGAAGAATTCCGCAGTTATATGGACAGCCGCGACGATGTTTCGCAGGTGACGCCGGGTGTCTTTCGCGAGTCGAAGCAGAGCGAACGCGTGTATTTCGTCGAGAACGTCAATGAAGGCGAGAATACGGTCGCCAATATTTTTGTCAGTTCGACCCAGCACCAGAAGACCGGTGTGATCGTGGCGCGGCGCGGTTTTTTGCAGACCGTCGAAAACGGCGATCGTTTTCTCGTTCTGTTGAATGGCCACCGGTATGAGGGCACGCCGGGCACGCTCGAATACAAAATCAGCGAATTCGAGCGTTATGCCATGCGTATCGAGGCGCGCGGCATCAAGGCCGCGTTGCCCTCGGCGAAGTCGATCTCGACGCCGGAACTGCTGGCCAACCCGGGGCCGATCTATCGCGGCGAGCTGGTGTGGCGGATCGGCCTGCCGTTGTCGGCTCTGCTGCTGGCACTGCTGGCGATCCCGCTGTCGTATGTGAATCCGCGCGCCGGGCGCTCGCTGAACCTGGTGCTGGCGATCCTTGTTTACATGATTTACAACAACGTGTTGAGCATTGCGCAGGCGTGGGTTGCGCAGCAGAAAATCGGCCTTGCCGCCGGCTTGTGGGGCGTGCATCTGATCATGCTGGTGATTCTGGCGGCGTTGTTTGCGCGGCGTATGACTCTTTTTTCCTTCTCGCGCGTGTTCAAATTCAAATGAAGGTCATCCGGCGCTATCTTTCGGCTGAAATCACCGCGTCGATATTGCTGGTGTTCGCCGCGCTGCTGATGCTGTTTGCGTTTCTCGACCTCATTCACGAGCTGGGCGAACTCGGCAAGGGCAACTACCGCCTGCTGCATATCATCGCCTTCGTCCTGTTGAGCTTGCCCGGCCATGTCTACGAACTGTTTCCCATTGCGGCGCTGATCGGCACGCTGTTCGCGCTGGCGCAATTGGTGGCGAGTTCCGAATACACGGTGATGCGCGTGTCCGGCGTGTCCGTGCCGCGCATGGCGTTTACCCTGGTTCAGGTCGGTCTGCTGTTTTCCGCACTGACCTTTGTGATCGGCGAATTCGTCGCCCCGCCGGCCGAGCGGTTTGCGCAGCAGTTGCGCGCGAAGGCGATCACCGGTGTCATCGCCCAGGAATTCCGTTCGGGGCTGTGGGTCAAGGACGACCGGAATTTCGTCAATGTCTCGCAGGTGTTGCCGGACGCGGTGCTCGTCGGTGTCAGCATTTTTGAATTCGACAAGGATCTGCGCCTGAGGAAAATCAGCCTGGCGCAGCGTGGCGAATATCTGTTGAACAATCGCTGGCGTTTGCGCGATGTCGTGCAAACCAATTTCGACGACGGCAAGATGGAGGTCAGCCGCCTTGTCGAAGCCGAATGGCAGTCGGTCATCGATCCGAATCTGCTCAACGTGCTGCTGGTCGTGCCGGAACATATGTCGGCGTGGAACCTGTATTCCTACGTGCAGCATCTGCGCGAAAACAACCAGCAGGCGTCCCGCCACGAGATTGCGTTCTGGAACAAGCTGCTTTATCCGTTCGCCGTGCTGGTGATGATGGTGCTGGCACTGCCGTTTGCGTATACCCAGCAGCGCGCCGGCGGTGTCGGCGCCAAGGTGTTCGCCGGCATCATGCTGGGCATCGGTTACGTCACGCTGGGGCGGTTGTTCACGTATCTGGGGTTGTTGCGCGACTGGCCGCCGTTTTGGAGCGCAGCCCTGCCGACCCTTTTATTCCTGGCGCTGGCGACGGCGATGATGTGGTGGGGCGAGCGGCGGTAAAGTTGCGTTTGTGTGATCAAACGGTGCGTGGTACCAGACGCGTTCCGGCCAGGCGATCATGCAGAAATTGGCGGTCTTTATCGACCAGCGCCCAGGCGAAACCCAAGCCGCAGACGCCCAGCGAAATCAGCGCCAGCAAATAGCGCCGCAGCGCCACCGATACCGACAAAGCGCCGCCGTCGCGTGTTACGACGCGGATGCGCCATGTTTTCATCGGCAGCGTTTGCCCGCTGTGTGTCCAGCAAAAAATAAAATAGCTGCCGGTCAGAACGAGCAGCCACGCCTGCAGCAAATGGCGCGCCAGTGCGGGCTCGAGCATCCGGCCGAAAAAAAGAAAAATCCACGTGAATATGAACAGCAATGCGGTCAGCAGCAATGCTTCGTAAAGAATGCTGCCGGCACGCCGGGCCAGGCCGGCGGCTGGCGCGGTGACAGGCGCGTCGTTCAAGATTGCGGCAGGCTTATTGCGCCGGTGCGGCGTTGCCATCGGCCGGCGCGTCGCCGGCCGCGTCGGATTTGGCGAGAGACTGCTGGTATTGCTGCCACTGCTGTTTCACATCTTCGCGTTTTGCGGGGGGCAGCTTTTTGATGGCCAGATATTTTTCGCGCGCGGCGCGGCGCTCCTCGGATGACAATTTGGCCCAGTCGCGCATGCGTTCCTGCAGGCGCGTCTGTTCATCCGGTTTCATTTTCGGATAGCTGTTGGCGACCTTGGCCCATTTTTGCCGGCGCGTAGTGTCCAATTCTGCCCAGTGTTCCTTGAGCGGTGCCAAAACCTGCTGCTGTGCCGGTTTCAGTTCGGACCACTCCGGTCTCGCCGGTTTCTGCGGTGCTGGAATTGCAGCCGCCGACGCGTGACCGATCAGACCAAAAAGGATGATTACTGCGAGGAACGCTTTAGCCATGCTTCAAAGCCGCTATCGAGATAAGCGCTGATCGGAAGTTCTCCCGACAGCAGGTTGGCGTCAATTTCCGCGATGTCGTTGGCCTGCACCACGACCTGCCAGTAGGTGACGCCCATCATGCCAAGTGCCAGCATGCCGGCGGCGATCAGATTGCGCAGGTTGAAATGGCGGCTGTGGCTGATGCGGAACGCGACATCTCCGGCCCAGGACAGCGCGAACGCCGACTGCGGAACCTCACGATAGTGTTCGAGCGCGGCCAAGCGCGCGGATTGAAGTTGGTAGAGCGAACCTTGCTTGATTTGCCCCAAACCCCGATCCAGGTGCTGGATGACTTGTTTTGCCAGTTCCTGTTCGTTCATAGCGAAATTCCTTTATCTTTCAACATGCCGGAAAGGGCGTGCACCGCCCTGGAGCAGTGCGTTTTAACGCTTCCCTCCGAGCAACCCATCGCAGCGGCCGCTTCCGATACATCCAGTTCCTCCCAATAACGCAGGAGGAAGGCTTGGCGTTGACGTTCAGGCAGTTGCCTGATCGCTTTTTCAATAACTTCAAGGGTTTGTGCTTGTTGAAGCTGGTCTGACGGCGCCTCTTGCGGATTCGCATCCGCAGCGGCGGCCAAAGATTCTAACGGATCGTGGTCGTCGCCGTCGTCCGGGCCTGAAAGCGAGGACACCTGGGTCGTCCACAGGTTGCGCACCTTCTGGCGCCTGAAGTGGTCGCGCATGGTGTTTTGCAGGATGCGCTGAAACAGCATCGGCAGTTCGGTGTCCGGACGCGTCGAATATTTTTCCGCAAGTTTCATCATCGAGTCCTGCACGATGTCGAGGGCAAACTGCTCGTCGCGCACGGCAAAATACATCTGCTTGAACGCACGGCGTTCGACGGAAGCGAGAAAGTCCGAGAGTTCCTTACGGGTAGCCAGTGAAATCCGCCTCGTCAATGGGGCATCGCAGGTGCGTGCCCAATCCTTGTTTTGTGCCCGCAGTGCGTTGCTTGTTCAGCGATTAACGCCGGACGGGATTTACCGTTGACCACCCCGGTCGCGGCGCCGGTTCTGGTTGGGGCATCTTAACAAATCGGGTTGGTGGCGCAAGCCATTGTGGCGGATGGCCTGCCGGCATGCCGTTATCATGCTGTTTAATCAGGCTCTTAGCTTGACCAAAGCGCCCGCCGCAGGTATCTTCACCGGTTCTGTGCATTTCTCGAAAATCGGTAAGGTTTACTATGGAACTCAGCGGCGCGGAGATTACGATACGGTGCCTTCAGGAAGAGGGGGTCGAGCATGTGTTCGGCTATCCCGGCGGCTCTGTACTCTATATCTACGACGAATTATCCAAGCAGGACAAGGTCAAGCATGTGCTTGTGCGTCACGAGCAGGGCGCCGTGCATGCGGCCGACGGCTACGCACGCTCGACCGACAAGGTTGGCGTTGCTCTGGTGACGTCGGGTCCCGGCGTCACCAATGCGGTCACCGGCATTGCAACGGCCTACATGGATTCGATCCCGCTGGTCATCATTACCGGTCAGGTGCCCACGCACGCGATCGGCCAGGATGCTTTTCAGGAATGCGATACGGTCGGCATTACCCGGCCCTGCGTGAAACACAATTTTCTGGTCAAGGACGTGAAAGATCTCGCCCTGACCATGAAAAAAGCGTTCTACATTGCGCGTACCGGTCGACCGGGCCCGGTGGTGGTCGACATTCCGAAGGACGTCACATCGCAGACTACCGAGTTCGTTTATCCGAAATCGATCAGCATGCGTTCGTATAACCCGGTTGTTAAGGGGCATGCCGGTCAGATCAAGAAGGCGGTTCAACTGCTCGCGCGCGCTAAGCGCCCGATGATTTACGTCGGCGGCGGCACGATACTGGGCAATGCATCCGCTGAACTGACGCAGTTGACGAAGATGCTCGGCTTCCCCTGCACCAACACGCTGATGGCGCTCGGCGCCTATCCGGCCACCGACAAGCAGTTCGTCGGCATGCTCGGCATGCACGGCACCTACGAAGCCAACATGGCGATGCAGCATTGCGACGTCCTGCTTGCCGTCGGCGCGCGTTTTGACGACCGCGTGATCGGCAACCCTAAACATTTCTTCGAAAAATCGCGCACTATCATTCACATCGACATCGATCCTTCGTCGATCTCGAAGCGCGTCAAGGTGGACGTGCCGATCGTCGGCAACGTGCGTGAAGTGCTGCAGGAGATGATCAAGCAGGTGCAGGGCGCCAAGGAAAAACGCGACGCCGAGGCGCTGAAGAGCTGGTGGTCGCAGATCGACTTGTGGCGCGAACGCGACTGCCTTAAGTACGACCACTCCTCCAAAATCATCAAGCCGCAGTTTGTCATCGAGAAGCTGTGGGAACTGACCAAGGGCGACGCCTTTGTCACGTCCGACGTCGGCCAGCACCAGATGTGGGCGGCGCAGTTCTACAAGTTCACCAAGCCGCGGCGCTGGATCAATTCGGGCGGTCTCGGCACCATGGGCTTCGGTCTGCCGTCGGCGATGGGTGTGCAGATGGCGCATCCGAAGTCGCCGGTGGCCTGTATTACGGGCGAAGCCAGCATCCAGATGTGTATTCAGGAGTTGTCCACCTGCAAGCAATATCATCTGCCGATCAAGATACTCTGTCTGAACAACCGTTATATGGGCATGGTTCGCCAGTGGCAGGAGTTTTTCCACGGCAACCGTTACGCCGAGTCTTATATGGATGCCTTGCCGGATTTTGTGCGGCTGGCGGAAGCGTACGGCCACGTCGGCATCCAGGTCGAAAAGCCGGGCGATGTCGAGGGCGCGATCAAGGAAGCATTCTCGCGCAAGAAGGACCTCGTCTTCCTCAACTTCATCACCGACCAGACCGAAAACGTGTTCCCGATGGTGCCCGGCGGCAAGGGCCTGTCCGAAATGATACTGGTGTAGAGAGCGGCGACCATGAGACATATCATTTCAGTGTTGCTGGAAAACGAAGCGGGTGCCTTGTCGCGCGTGGCGGGGTTGTTCTCGGCGCGCGGTTACAACATCGAATCGCTGACCGTGGCGCCGACCGAAGACGCTTCGTTGTCGCGCATGACCATCGTCACCTCCGGCTCCGACGAGGTGATCGAGCAGATCACCAAGCAGTTGAACAAGCTGATCGAAGCCGTGAAGGTGGTGGACCTGTCCGACGGCGATCACATCGAACGCGAACTGATGCTGGTCAAGGTGCGTGCGATCGGCAAGGACCGTGAAGAGATGAAGCGCATGGTCGATATTTTCCGCGGCCGCATCATCGACGTCACCGACAAGGATTACACCATCGAGTTGACAGGTACCGGCACCAAGCTTGACGCTTTTTTGAAGGCGATCGATGCCACCGCCATACTCGAAACCGTGCGCACCGGTGCCTCCGGCATTGGCCGCGGCGACCGCATATTGAAAGTCTAGCAATCCCCATTCGGCGGGAAACGAGAGTTTCCGCAGCTGGTTTCCCGCTTAACTTACAATCTTCACGTCTTCAAAGAGGAAAACATGAAAGTCTATTACGATAAAGACGCCGATCTTTCACTGATCAAGGCGAAAAAAGTTTGCATCGTCGGTTATGGCTCGCAAGGCCACGCCCATGCGCTCAACCTGCACGAATCCGGCATCAAGGTCACCGTCGGCCTGCGCAAGGACGGTGCTTCGTGGAACAAGGCGAAAAAAGCCGGTTTGCCGGTCAAAGAAGTCGGCGAAGCGGTGCGCGGTGCCGATTTCATCGTCATGTTGATGCCCGACGAACATATCGCCGGCGTTTACAAGAATGACGTCGAAGCTAATCTGAAGAAGGGCGCCACGCTGGCATTTGCCCACGGCTTCAACATTCATTACGGGCTGGTTACGCCGCGTGCCGACCTCGACGTCGTCATGGTGGCGCCGAAAGCGCCTGGCCACACGGTGCGCGCGACGTATGCACAGGGCGGCGGCGTGCCGATGTTGATCGCGGTGCACCAGAACCAGTCGAAAAAAGCCCGCGACGTGGCGCTGTCGTACGCGGCGGCGATCGGCGGCGGCAAGGCCGGTGTGATCGAGACCACCTTCATCGAAGAAACCGAGACCGATCTGTTCGGCGAGCAGGCCGTGTTGTGCGGCGGCTGCACCGCGCTCGTGCAAGCGGGTTTTGAAACGCTGGTCGAGGCGGGTTACGCGCCGGAAATGGCCTACTTCGAGTGCCTGCACGAACTGAAACTGATCGTCGACCTGATGTACGAGGGCGGCATTGCCAACATGCGTTATTCGATTTCGAACAACGCGGAATACGGCGACTTCACCCGCGGCCCGCGCATCATCACCGAGGAAACGAAGAACGAAATGCGCAAGATCCTCAAGGAAATCCAGACCGGCGTTTACGCCCAGGAGTTTTTGCTTGAGAACCAGACCAGCGCCACCAAGTTGAACGCAATGCGCCGCATCGGCCGCCAGCACCAGATCGAGATCGTCGGCAACAAGCTGCGCGACATGATGCCGTGGATCAAGAAAAACAAGATGGTCGACCAGTCCAAAAACTAGGATTGAGGATTCAGGATTGAGCGTCGCCATGCAATTTTCAGCAATGCGCCGCCAATCCACGTCCCGGGTTCTGCCTGCGCAATCCTCATTCCTCAATCCTGGATACTGATGTCAAACTACCCGCATCCCATTATCGCGCGCGAAGGCTGGTTGTTTGTCGCAGTCACGCTGGGCGCCGCTATTGCAACAAGCATTTTTGCGAGCTGGCCCTGGGCCCTGTTGTGCTGGGTAGTCGCGCTCTTCGTCTTGCAGTTTTTCCGCGATCCGGCGCGTGAAATTCCAACCGATCCCTCGGCAGTGCTTTCCCCGGCAGACGGGCGGGTGGTGACGGTTGAGCGTGCAGAGGATCCTTTCCTCAAGCGCGATGCGCTGAAGTTCAGCGTTTTCATGAACGTTTTTAACGTGCATTCCAACCGCAGCCCGGTCGATGGTGAGGTCAAGGAAGTGTGGTATCACGCCGGCAAATTCGTCAACGCGGCAATGTCGAAGGCCTCGGTGGAAAACGAACGCAATGCCTTGTGGATCCGCATGGCGGGCGGCGCGGACGTCACCTGCGTGCAGGTTGCCGGCCTCATCGCGCGACGCATCCTCTGTTACGTGGGCGGCGGCGACCCGTTAAAGCGCGGCCAGCGCTTCGGCTTCATCCGCTTCGGTTCGCGTGTCGATGTCTATCTGCCGCCTTCAGCGGTGCCCAAAGTCAGTGTCGGCGACAAGGTGTACGCCGCCACCACGGTACTCGCGCAGCTGAGCTGAGCCATGTACGAACGCCCCGAAAAATGGCTGGGTAAAGGCGGACGCATCCGCCGCCGCGGCATTTACTGGCTGCCCAATCTGCTGACGACGATCGCGTTGTTCGCCGGCTTCTTTTCGATCGTGCAGGCGATGAACGGGCGCTTCGAAGCGGCGGCGATGGCGATTTTCGTCGCGCTGGTATTCGATGGCCTCGACGGTCGCGTCGCGCGCATGACGCACACGCAAAGCGCGTTCGGCGCCGAATACGACAGCCTCTCCGACATGGTGGCGTTTGGTGTGGCGCCGGCACTGGTCATTTACGTGTGGTCGCTGAAGGATTTTTCGACCGCGCAAAACGTTCCGCTGCTCGGTCCCTGGCTCACCACCAAGCTCGGCTGGATTGCCGCGTTCATTTACGTCGCCTGTGCGGCGCTGCGTTTAGCGCGCTTCAACACGATGCTCGAAGTCGCCGACAAGCGTTTCTTTCAGGGCATGCCGAGCCCGGCCGCGGCCTGTCTGGTGGCGGGCATGGTGTGGGCGCTGAACGAATACCAGATCCGCGGTGCCGAGGTGAAATGGCTGGCCTGGGCGCTGACCGTATTTGCCGGGCTGACGATGGTCAGCAACCTGAAGTTCTACAGCGGCAAGGACATCAACCCGCGCAAGAGCGTTTCGTTCCCTGCCGTGGTGGCCATCGCACTCGCCGTGGTCGCGCTGGCGGCGGCGGCGAGCACTTTGCCCGAAATGCTGTTCATGATATTTGCGATCTACGGCGCTTCCGCCTACGTGATCGCCGCGTGGGAACTGCTCCGGCGCGGCAAACGCAACGATGTGCCCCCGCCCAATACGCCCTAGCGGCAGCCGTTCCGCCGCCCTCAGCTTGCACCCCCTGCCAAAACCATTTATATTGCCGTGCATGAGTTCCAAACAGGCCAACGCGTTTTACCTTCGTGCCAGCACCCTGCTGGCCGGCCTGCTGCTGCGCGTCGCGCGCTAAATACTCTACTCACATTTCTGGTTGTTACGGTCGGGTCGAAGAAGACCCGGATTCGGTATTAGTCTGTTCGCGCCATAAATCCATCCGGCGGCGGGAACATCGGCACAGCGGAGAACATCATGCAAAAAGACAAATTGATCATATTCGACACCACCATGCGCGACGGCGAGCAGAGCCCCGGCGCCTCGATGACGCGCGATGAAAAGCTGCGCATCGGCCGCCAGCTTGAACGCATGCACGTCGATATCATCGAGGCCGGATTCCCGGCCGCCAGTGACGGCGACTTCGAGTCGGTGAAGGCGGTCGCCGAGGCGATCAAGGACAGCACGGTGTGCGGTCTTGCGCGCGCCAATGAACGCGACGTGCGCCGTTGCGGCGAAGCGGTGCGCGGGGCGAATTCGCCGCGCATCCACACCTTCATCGCCACCAGCCCGATTCACATGGAGAAAAAGCTGCGCATGGAGCCGACGCAGGTCGTCGATCAGGCCGTGCGCGCGATCAAGTGGGCCAGCGAATACACCAACAACATCGAATTCTCCCCGGAGGACGCCGGACGCTCTGATCTTGATTTTCTCTGCCGCATCATCGAGCAGGTGATCAAGGCGGGGGCGACCACCATCAACGTGCCGGACACCGTCGGCTACACGATGCCCGAACAGTTCGGCGCGTTGATCCGCAACCTGCGCGAGCGCATTCCGAATGCTGACAAGGCAATCTGGTCGGTGCACTGCCATAACGACCTTGGCCTTGCGGTGGCCAATTCGCTGGCCGCTGTGGCCAACGGCGCACGTCAGGTCGAATGCACGATCAACGGACTCGGCGAGCGCGCCGGCAATGCCTCGCTCGAAGAAGTCGTGATGGCGGTGCGCACGCGCCAGGATTTTTTCAAATGCGACACCGGCATCGATGCGACGCAGATTGTGCCTGCCTCGAAGCTCGTTTCAGGCATCACCGGTTATCCGGTGCAACCGAACAAGGCGATTGTCGGCGCCAATGCCTTCGCGCACGAATCCGGCATCCATCAGGACGGCGTGCTGAAGCACCGCGAAACCTATGAAATCATGAGCGCCGAATCGGTGGGCTGGAGCAACAACCGCCTCACGCTCGGCAAACTGTCCGGCCGCAACGCATTCAAAACGCGCCTGCATGAACTCGGCATCGATCTGCCGTCCGAAGAAAAGTTGAATGAAGCCTTCAAGCGTTTCAAAGACCTCGCCGACAAGAAGCGCGAAATTTTCGACGAAGACTTGCAAGCACTGATCACCGAAGAAAATCTCGAGCAGGTCGAGAACGAGCGCTACCGCCTCGTTGCGCTCACCGCGCATTCGGAAACCGGCGAGCAACCGTTTGCCAAGATCGTCGTGTCTGATGGCGGAGCCGAGAAGCCGGCGGAGTCGAAGGGCAGCGGCCCGGTTGATGCCGCGTTCAAGGCGATCGAATCGCTGATTGCGAGCGGTGCCGAACTGTTGCTGTATTCGGTGAACAACATCACCAGCGGCACGGATTCGCAGGGCGAGGTGACGGTGCGGCTGTCGAAAGAGGGGCGCATCGTCAACGGCCAGGGTTCGGATACCGATATTGTGGTGGCCTCGGCCAAGGCCTATATCAACGCGCTGAACAAGCTGCACTCGAAGTTGGAGCGCGTCAATCCGCAGGTCTGATCGCCTGAACCGGCGCGGCGGCTACCGCCGCCGCGCTATTTCGCGCCGGCTTTGAATACCAGAAAATACTGCTGCGGCAGAAAGGCGTGTTCTTCCGTCAGCAGGTAACCGGCCTTCGCCATTTCCGCTTTGACGCGTTCCGGCGCGATGCGCATGGCCTTTGACGGGCCGATCGTCGCATCCATGCGGAAATCGATGACGGCAACACGCCCGTTGGCCTTCAACGAGTCACGCAGTTTCCCAAAGTATTGGTCGCGCGCACCGATGTGGTGATAGACATCGACCAGTATCACCAGATCCACCGGTGCCGGAATTTTCGGGCTGTCCGTGGCGCCGAGCACCGGCGTCAGATTGGCAAGATTTTCTTTTTTCGCGCGTTCACCGAGATGCTTGACCATGTCCGGTTCAAGATCAACCGCATAAACCCTGCCCTTCGCCAGCATGTGCGAAAAGCGCGCGGCGAAATAACCGGTGCCCGCCCCGATGTCGGCAACCGCCGCGTCTGCCGGCAGTTTTAACGCGCTGATGACTTCGTGCGGTTTCTGCCACGCGTCGCGCGCCGGATCATCGAACACCTGCGCCCATTTCTGCGCATCCTTGAATTGATGCTCCGAATGCCCCTCGTGCTGCGCAATCGCAGCGCCTGCCGCCAGCGCGATGAGGCCAATGGCAGCGATGGCGATTGTGCGCAATGCTGAGGTGAACATTTTTACGGCATCTGGATCTTGCCGCCGCCGCCGAGTGCACCCGGGGGCAGGCCGCCGCCCTGACCCGGCAGCACGATCGAAGACGCCGACTGGCGGCGCATCTCCTGGATTTCCTTGACCGTGCGTTCAATCCCCACTTTGGCGGCTTCACCGTAATTTTCGATCGCTTCGGCGAGCGCGGCGCCCTCGATCTCGAAGGTCACCGGCAGCGCGCCCATCGGCGTCATGATCTGCGCTTCGCCGACGAACAGCATGCTGCGCGAGGTATCGATTGAACCGTCGGTCTTCACCGGCGTCATGCAGCGGATGGTGCCGACCTTGCGGTCGGTGTAAACGTCTTCACGATAAACGCCGGCGGCGTCCATCGTAATGTTCATGCCTTTGCTGCCGGGGGCTTCTGACATAACAACCTCGTTGATTGACTGAATAATGAAGATGGCGGCTGAAGCGAAAACTTCAAGCCGCAAACCTGCGCTTGCCTATTGCAGCTTGATGCCCGCGTCCTTGATCAGCTTGCCGTAGCGGTCGTAATCGAAACGCAGTCGCGCGGCGAACTGTTCCGGCGTCGACGGAAAAATCTCCATCGCCTGGGTGTTCCACAAATCGCGGATATCCGGGGCGCTGAGTATCCTGCCGATGGCATTGCTGAGTCGATCGACGATCTCGCGCGGCGTGCCGGCCGGGGCGAAAATGCCGTGCCAGCCGACGATTTCATAACCGGGCAGGCCGCTTTCGGCGATCGTCGCAACGGTTGGCAATGCCGCTGCGCGGCGCGTGCCGGTAACGCCGATGGCGTGCAACCGTCCTGCCTGCAGTTGCGGCTTCACCACCGCGAGGCTGTCCCACATCAGATCAACGCGGCCACCCACGAGATCGGTGATCGCCGCGGTGCCGCCGCCGCGATAGGGCACATGCAGCATCTGCACGCCGGCCATTGCGCAGAACAGTTCGCCGGCCAGATGAAAGCCGCTGCCGATGCCGGTTGAGCCGTAAGTCAGATAGCCGGGTTTGGCTTTGGCCATCGCGATCAATTCGCGTGCCGACTTCGCCGGCACCGAGGGGTGAGCCACCAGCACATAGGAAAAATCGCTGATCTGGTGCACCGGCGCAAAATCGCGCAGTGAATTGTAAGAAACCTTGAACAGGTGCGGCGTCGCCGCCATCGCCGAACCGGGGGCCGCCAGCAGCGTGTAACCGTCGGCGGCGCTCTTGGCGACGAGGTCATTGGCAATGGTGCCGGTGGCCCCGGGCCGGATATCGACCACCACCTGCTGGCCGAGTTCGGCGCTCAGTCGTTGCGCCAGCGGCCGTGAAAAGACATCGATCGCGCTACCGCTGGCAAAGCCGTGCACCAGCCGGATCGGTTTCGACGGATAGGCCTGTGCAAACGCACCGCCGTGGCACAGCCCCGCGACCAGCGCGGCTGCGGCAAAACAATTGGAAGAGGTTGTATTCATGGAACGGAATTTTCCCAGAGCCGGCGTTCTGCGGCAAATCTAATTACACCAGCCGATTGCGTCATCGCCGCTGCCGCGGATGCGTTAGAGTAGGCACACACCAGAAGCAAAAGCATGACAATTAAACCGGTTTTCAGCGCAATTGTCGCCTTGGCATTGCTGTTTGTCGCGGGCTGCGCCACCAACCTGAAACCCGTGTTGTATCCCAACGCGCACCTGAAAAACGTCGGTGACGCCACCGCCCAGCGCGATATCCATGAATGCATCGAATCGGCTGAAAATTCCGGCGTGTCGAAATCGAACAATCAGGTCGTCAAAAGCGGCGCGCAGGGCGCCGCAGTGGGTGGCGCGGCCGCGGCCGTCGGCACGCTGATCCGTGGCGGCAGTGTGGTCCAGGGCGCGGCGGCCGGCGCGGCGGTCGGCGGCACCGCTGGCGCGGTGCACGGCGCTTTTCGCAACGACGTCAATCCGACCTATAAAAACTTCGTGCAGCGCTGCCTGCATGATCGCGGTTACGACGTGATCGGCTGGCAATAACAATACGCACAATACGCGCCGCGCAAAAAGCGGCGGCGTTTGTTACAGTGCGCGCATGCCTGTTCTCAATATTATCGGATGCGGCCGCGTTGGCCGCGCGCTGGCGCGCTTGTGGCGCGAGCACGGCGTGTTCGACCTCGGCGACGTCAATGATCACACGGCGGAGAAAAGCCGCGCCGCCGTTGCCTTCATCGGCGGTGGCCGTGCCTGCGCAGAGATCGCTCACATGCGTGCCGCCGATGTCTGGCTGCTGGCGCCACCGGACGATCGCATCGCGGCTTGTTGTAATGAATTAAGCCGCAGTGCAATGCTCGCCGCCGGCAATATCGTTTTTCATTGCAGCGGCGCCTTACCCGCGGGCATCCTCGCCGCGGCGGTCGCGCGCGGCGCGGCGGTCGCCAGCGTGCATCCGTTGAAAACCTTTGCTGATGCCGCCGCCGCAGCGCAGACATTTGCCGGCACCAGTTGCGCGGTCGAAGGCGAGGCGGCTGCGTTGTCGGTCTTGAAGCCTGCGTTCGAACGTATTGGCGCAAATCTATTTCAGATCGATGCGTCGGCGAAAACGCTTTATCACGCCGCTTCGGTGCTCGTTTGCAACGATCTGACGGCGCTGCTGGAAACCGGCGCGCGATGTTTTGAAGCGGCGGGCCTGCCGCGTGCCGACGCCATGCGCATGGTTGAGCCGCTGTTGCGTGAAACGCTCGACAATGTTTTCCGGCTGGGCACCACGGCCGCGCTGACCGGCCCGGTCGCACGCGGCGACGTCGAGGTGGTGAAGCGCCAGCTCGCCGCGTTGTCGTTGGCCGATCCGCGGCTCGACGCGGTCTACCGCAGTCTGGGCGTGATCGCCGCCGGGCTTGCCGCAGCACAAGGCGGGGCGTCCGCAGCAGCACTGCAACAAATCACCGCCCTGCTGAAAAACGAACGCCACTAGCGCGCTGTCGCGATGCCGCGCAAAACCGTCAATCACGAGGCCGCCGCGCCGCGCAAGGGCCGCGGCGCCGGCATCAACCCCGAAGGCCGTTTCGAACACGAAACGCGCGTAGCGGTTGACGACGGCTGGGGCGTTGATGCAGAAGCCGATCCGCCGCTGCTTAAAACCACCGTCACCATCGAGCGTGCCAAATCGATCATTTCGCGCAACGTCTCGCCCGACGTGCCGTTCTCGCAGTCGATCAACCCGTATCGCGGTTGCGAACACGGCTGCATATATTGTTATGCGCGTCCGAGCCACGCTTATCTCAATCTGTCACCGGGCGTCGATTTCGAGACGCGTCTTTTCGCCAAGGTGAACGCCGCGGAAGTGCTGCGTGCCGAACTGGCGCGGCCGTCCTATCGCTGTGAAATGATCGCGCTGGGCGCCAACACCGATCCCTACCAGCCGATCGAGCGCGAATACAAAATCACGCGCGGTATCATCGAAGTACTGGCGGCCTGCGACCATCCGCTCGGCATCGTCACCAAAAACGCACTGGTCGAACGCGACATCGATTTGCTCGCACCCATGGCGCAGAAGAACCTCGTCAACGTCTATGTGTCGATCAACAACCGCGACCACGATCTGGCACGGCGCCTCGAGCCGCGCTGTTCGGCGCCGACACGGCGTTTGCAAACGATCAAACGCCTCGCTGAGGCCGGCATTCCGGTCGGGGTGCTGGTTGCCCCGGTGATTCCGTTTCTTACCGATCACGAAATCGAGCCGGTGCTGGAGGCCGCCGCCGCGGCCGGCGCCACCAGCGCGGGGTATGTGCTGATGCGTCTGCCGTGGGAGTTAAAAGACCTGTTTCGCGACTGGCTCGTCACGCACTACCCGCTCAAAGCTGAACACGTTATGAGCCGAGTGCAGCAGATGCGCGGCGGTAGCGACAACGACTCCGCATTCGGCGCGCGCATGCGCGGCCACGGCGAACTCGCCGATCTGCTGCGGCGACGCTTCGACATCGCCTGCAAGCGCCTCGGTCTGAACGCCGGACAACGTGGTGCCGCGCTCGACACGGCGCTTTTCCGGCCGCCAAGACTCGACGGGCAACTCGGGTTATTCTAGCGCCTGATTTTTCCGAGTCCGCGGCGCAGCCGGAACCATACCGGAGCGGCGCATCTATTTATCCAAGGGAGGACAGCATGTTTCAACAACGACGCAAATTTCTGATGGGCCTGGCAGCAGCGGGCGGCGCGGCGGTCACCGGTTGCGCCACCACGCAAAATCCCGCGACCCTGCGCGGTTACAACGTGCCGGCGATCGATCTGCACGCACACTGGCATGCGCCGGAGTTCGTCGCCTTGATTGAAAAAGAAGGCGGCGCCAATGGCGGCAAGGTCAGCAAAAATGCGCGCGGCCAGGTGGTGCTTGATGTGCCCGGCATGGGCACGGTGTTTCAGGAGCAGTACATCAGCCTCGAAACGCGTCTCAAAGCGATGGATGCGACGGGGGTCGATATTCACGCGTTGTCGGAAACCAGCCCGATGGTGTACTGGGCGCCGCCGGCCTTCGGCTTAAAACTCTCGCAGGTTTACAACGATGCGCTGGCCGCGGCTTATCAAAAATATCCGAACCGTTTTGTCGGCCTGATGACGCTGCCGATGCAGGCGCCCGATCTCGCTGTGCAGGAACTCGAACGCGCGGCCAAGCTGCCGGGCATCCGCGGCGTCTATCTGGCGACCGCGGTCAACGGCAAAAATCTCGACGACAAATCGTTCTTTCCGGTTTACGCGCGTTGCGAAGCACTCAACCTGCCGGTGTTGCTGCATCCGATCAACCCGGTCGGCGCCGACCGCATGCGCAGCTGGTATCTGCGCAATTTCATCGGCAATCCAGTCGATACCGGCATTGCCGCGGCCTCGCTGATTTTCGGCGGTGTCATGGATGCCTTCCCGAAACTCGACGTCGTCCTGCCGCACGCCGGCGGCATCATGCCGATCCTGATCGGCCGCTGGGATCACGGCAGCGGCGTGCGCGCCGAGACCAAACACATGACCAAGGCGCCATCGACTTATCTGCGGCGCTTTCACTACGACACCATCAGCCACAGCCCGTCGATCATGGCGACCATCATCAAGCAGGTCGGCGCCGACCGCGTCGTGCTCGGCAGTGATCACCCGGCCGACATGAGCCTCGAGCGTCCGGTCGATTTTGTCGAGAGCATTCCGGATTTGAGCCGCAGCGATCGCGAGCTGATTCTCGGCGGAAACGCCAAACGCCTGCTGCGTCTGGCGTAACACGGCCGTATTGTTTTTACGGCATCGCGGCAACAGCCCGCAGGCGCTGCTCAAGCGCCGGCGGGTTTTTCATTTTATGAATGGAAGTCATGCGTTTAAGCATCCTCGATCAATCCCCCATCATCAGCGGCCACAC
The DNA here is from genome assembly GCA_943329075.2 of Chitinophaga pinensis. GTDB lineage: Bacteria > Pseudomonadota > Gammaproteobacteria > Burkholderiales > SG8-41 > PALSA-1004. The sequence goes on from CALQCM020000070.1 coordinate 17,749, forward strand.
TGCGGCCCAGGCCGTCGCCGAGACCATCAAGCTCGCGCGCGAGGCCGACCGCCTCGGTTATCACCGCTACTGGCTCGCCGAGCACCATTCACTGATGGCGCTGGCCGACCCCTGTCCGGAGATACTCGTCGCGCGGATTGCGGCTGAAACGTCGCGCATCCGCGTCGGCACCGGCGGCGTGTTGCTGCCGCATTACAGCCCGTTGAAAGTCGCCGAGCAGTTCCGCATGCTCGAAGCACTGTATCCGCAGCGCATCGACCTCGGTGTCGGCCGCGCGCCCGGCGGCGATCGTGCCACCGCCATGGCGATGGGGCAGGGCCAGTATTCGAACGCTGAAGATTTTCCGGAGCAGGTGAAGTTTCTCGTCGCCTGGCTTGATGATGCAATGCCGGCTTCACATCCGTTCGGCACGGTCAAGGCGCAACCGCTGGGGCCGACGGCGCCGCCGGTGTGGCTGCTCGGCTCGTCGGATTACAGCGGTGCGCTGGCCGCCCAGCTCGGGCTCAACTTTGCGTTTGCGCATTTCATCAGCGCCGATGGTGGTGACAGCGTCATGCGCGACTACAAGCGCAAGTTCCAGCCTTCGGCGCGCGAACCCAAACCGCAGGCGCTGCTGACGGTGTTCGCGATCTGCGCCGACACCGACGCCGAGGCCGAGCGCCGCGCCGCCAGCATCGATCTGCGGCGTCTCAACATGGATTACGGCCTCAACCAGGCGGTGCCGGCGCAGGCCGAAGCCGAATCGCGCCAGTACAACGAAGCCGAACGGGCGCGCATTGCGCACAACCGCCGCCGCCTCGTCTTCGGCGCACCCGATACCGTCAAGGCGCGGCTGCTGGAGCTGCAGGCGCAGTTCGAGGCCGACGAGTTGATGGTCATCACCATCACCGGCGCCTATGAAACGCGGCTCGAATCGTACCGTTTGCTGGCCCAGGCCTTCGAACTAGAACCTGCGATGTAGTCGCAAACCGACCACAAGCGTTATTGGAAGCACGGACGCCCGACGCGATAATGCGCGGGCCGTTCAGCAGAAAATGCTTTATTAACCCACCTGAGAGAGGACGAACATGAAACAACTGATCGCAGCACTGTGTTTTGCACTGGCGATGGTCCCCGCGATAGCGCAGGACAAAGCCAAGTCGGACGACAAGAAAGCCGCCCCCGTCGCTGAAAAAGCGAAAAAAGAACCGACCGAAAAGCAGAAGGCCCAGCAGGAACGCATGAAGGGCTGCAACGACAAGGCCACCGAGAAAAAGGGTGACGAGCGCAAGAAGTTCATGAGCGCCTGCCTCCAGGGCGAGGAAGACGGCGCCTCCGGCAAGCAAAAGGCCCAGCAAAACAAAATGGCCTCGTGCAACAAGGAAGCCGGCGAGAAGAACATGAAGGGCGATGAACGCAAGAAGTTCATGAGCGGCTGCCTGAAAGGCTAGTCGTTTCGGTAGTGGCACCAACGCAGGGGCGGGCGCCGTCACGGTGCCCGCCCCTGCTGTTTACAGGCGCAAGGCGCGGTCGAATTGCAGTAAAATAGCCGCTCGTCTCACCGGGGCGTTAGCTCAGTTGGTAGAGCAGCGGACTCTTAATCCGTAGGTCGAGTGTTCGAGCCACTCACGCCCCACCAATAAAACGTTATAAAACAATAATTTATAACGTTTTATCTGATCCAGCGCTGACGAAAATAAACTATAAACACCTATAAACTCTTAGAACGTCGTTCTTTCGGGAGCCGCGTTGTTTTCGTTTTAAGCGTGTTTTTCACCCCCGCTGAGGGCGAGCTAGCTAAACATTCCGGTACCGGTTTTGGACGCGTTCTGAGCGCGTCTGGAGGGGTGTTGTGCAAGTGGTATCGATAGCGCTCATTGCTTGGGTAGAGCCAACGCTCAGCACCATTTTTATACATGGGTAAACCAAAAGTTCTCCAGCGCAGATGTCGCCGGACTCTTTTTGCAAAGCAAAATCAATTAGAAAAGTAAAAATCCCCCAGCACTTGGTCATATATCGCCGGGACTTGGTCGTGCCCAATTGTTTTTGCCAATCTGGCGACTTCGTTTCTAACGTTTCTCATGACATTAGCAATAGGAACGCCAGCAACTTTCATCTGCTCCACAAATACCCTTGTAAAAACACCATTTTTAACTTTGTCAGCAGGTCCCAATTTGTCGAGAGCCTGCTGCCCCGTTCCAGCAGAGAAAATAACCATCTGCCCCGTCGCCGCGGAAGTCACTGCTAGCCCTCGAGTTCCGCCGACCGATCGACCAGAAGATTTGAATGGATTGTCACGACAGGCATCGATCATCGCGAGCGTGAATTTGGCTTTTTTATCAGTCATGTCATCAAGAATTCTCTGCAGCGGAATCGCCTCGTCTCTAACTTGCTCTTCGTTATCTCCAGCTACATCCACCGGCAATAAGTAATTAGCCGAGCCGAACTGCACCCCATGCCCAGCGTAAAAGATGGCTACCTCATCTCCCGGATTAACTTGACCTTTAAAAACTCTTAAAGCCTCTTTCATTTGCTTTTCGGTAAGATCCATTTTTAATGTGACAGCATAGCCAAACATTGAAAGATTCTCGGAAATTAATCGCGCATCCGCTCTCGCATTTACCAGCGGCGTCACGGACCGATAGGAATCATTTCCAATAATCAATGCTTTCCTATTATTAGCAACCGGTTGGACGCCACCTTGATTAGAAAGTTGCTCGCGTAGCTTGGAAAGTTCAGCAGCTAGCCTTAAGTTCTCCGCCTGGGCTAATGCGACTTGCTGGTTACGCTCATCCCCCGCTTTCGCTAACGCTTCTTTCTGGCGACGGTCTTCCTCTGCTCTGGCTAAAGCGTCTTTCTGACGGCGATCTTCATCGGCTTTCGCTACCGATTCTCGATGACGGCGTTCGTCTTCTGCTTTAGCTTGCAACTGCTTCTGACGACGATCATCCTCAGCTTTTGCTAGCGCCTCTTTCTGACGACGATCCTCTTCAGCTTTGGCTAACGCGTCCTTCTGGCGCAGGTCTACCTCTGCTTTCGCTAACGTGTCTTTCCGAAGATCTAAGTTTTCAGCCGTTGCAGGAATCGCAGGACTTTGCGCAACACTAGGTGCATTTGACAAGTCCGCAATAACCCACCCTGTTTTTTGGCGAGATGCAAACGAGCGTTCAAATTCATAAAATTCTTCTTTTGACATGTTTCGTGCAATATCCTCTACAGGCTGGCACTTACACTGTGGAGCATCAGAACCAAC
>CALQCM020000071.1 GCA_943329075.2 Chitinophaga pinensis
CAGCGTGCCAAATTCAAAATAAGTAAGTGAAACCCGGCCGCGCGCGATTTCGATTTTCTCGAAGGCAGCGCACAGGGCTGCGTCATCGACGGCATGGCCGCCGACCCGCACGCGTTCGTTGTAGCGCAGCAGATGCGGCGAGGTGTAGCAGCCGACGCGGTAACCGGCATGTGCCAGCATCGCTTCCAGCATTGCACAGCACGAACCCTTGCCGTTGGTGCCGCCGACCGTGATGAGCGGAAAAGCCGGATCGATCCCCAGCGCGCCGCGCACCTGCTCGACGCGGTCGAGGCCGAGGGCAATCGCCTGCGGATGCAGTTGCTCGAGATAGACGAGCCACTGCTCTAGCGTTGCCGGTTTCAAGCGGTGATTAGCGCCGCTCAGGCGGCGGCCGGTTGCCGCAGCAGCAGCGTCATGAGGCTTGCCATCTTGTCGCGCATTTCGCGGCGGTCGACGATCATGTCGATAGCACCGTGTTCGAGCAGGAATTCAGAGCGTTGAAAACCTGCGGGCAGCGTTTCGCGCACCGTCTGCTCGATGACGCGCGGGCCGGCAAAGCCGATCAGCGCACCGGGTTCGGCGATGACGACATCACCGACGAAGGCGAAGCTTGCCGACACGCCGCCCATCGTCGGGTCGGTCAATACCGAAATAAACGGCAGTTTTTCGGCGCTCAATTGGGTCAGCGCCGCACAGGTTTTCGACATCTGCATCAGCGACAGCAGGCCCTCCTGCATACGCGCGCCGCCACTGGCGGTAATACAGACGAACGGCAGCTTCTGCTCAACGCAGACCTGCACGCCGCGCACGAAACGCTCGCCGACCACCGAGCCCATGGACCCTCCGAGAAAACGGAATTCGAAGGCGGCGGCAACCAGCGGCACGGCCTTGACGCTGCCCTGCATGACGACCAGCGCGTCCGCCTCCCCGGTGTCCTTGGCCGCCTCTTCAAGGCGCTCGGCATAACGGCGGCTATCGCGAAATTTCAATGTGTCTACCGGCAGCACTTCGGCGCCGATCTCGAAACGCCCCTCGACGTCCAGCAGCACATCGAGACGTTCACGCGCCGAGAGGCGGTCGTGGTGGCCGCACTTCGGGCAGACAAACAGGTTTTTTTCGAGATCCGTGCGATAGAGCACCGCTTCGCAGGCGTCGCATTTGCTCCACAGGCCTTCGGGCACGACTTTTTTCGGACTGCCGCCGTCACGCTTGATCTTCGGTGGCAGCAGCTTCTGTAACCAGCTCATGGCGTCCCCCTATTGGCGATCGATGGCGGCGCGTATATCTTTAACCAGCACGGAGATGTTGTCCAGCACGCGTCCGTGCCCGCTCTTTTCAATTTCTTCGACCAGCCGGCTGCCGATCACGACCGCGTCGGCGATCTCGGAAACCGCGCGGGCTGTTTTGCCATCGCGAATACCAAAACCGACACCGATCGGGATTTTGACGCGCACGCGCAATTGCGCAATCTTTTGCCTGATTTCCTCGACGTTTAAAGTTGCCGCACCGGTCACCCCCCGCAGCGAGACGTAATAAACGTAGCCGCGCGCCAGCCGCGCGATCTGCTCGATGCGCGCATCCACCGTCGTCGGCGCAATCAGAAAAATGGGCGCAACGCCGTGCGCGTCGAGCAACCCGGCAAGCAGCACTGATTCTTCGGGCGGATAATCAACCACCAGCACGCCATCGACACCCGCCTCGCGTGCGGCGACAGCGAATTTTTCGCACCCCATCGACTCAATGGGATTGGCATAACCCATCAGCACGACCGGCGTGCGATCGTTGGTCTTGCGGAATTCGGCGGCAAAATCGAGCACCGTCCTGAGCGTGGTGCCGTTATGCAGCGCGCGTTCGCTCGACCGCTGGATGGTCGGACCGTCGGCCATCGGGTCGGAAAACGGCACCCCCAGTTCGATGATGTCCGCACCGGCGGCGACCATGGCATGCATCAACGGCACGGTCGTCGCCAGATCAGGATCGCCCGCGGTGAAAAACGGGATCAGGGCCTTGCGTTTCTGTTCGCGCAATGCGGCGAAGGTGGCGTCAATTCGTGACATGGCGGCGGACAACTTTCGATTTCAATGAAACTTCGCGCGTGGCGCTCAAAACGTGATGCCTGATTTTTCGGCGACCGTGTGCATATCTTTGTCGCCGCGCCCGGACAGATTGACGAGCAATATCTGGTCTTTTTTCATGTGCGGCGCAATTTTTGACGCATAGGCCAGCGCGTGACTGGATTCAAGTGCTGGAATGATGCCTTCAAGACGGCAGAGATTGTGGAAGGCCGCCAGCGCCTCGTCGTCGGTGATGGCGACATACTCGGCGCGCCCGCTGTCTTTCAGCCAGGCATGTTCGGGGCCAACGCCGGGATAGTCGAGGCCGGCGGAAATTGAATGGGTCTCGATGATCTGGCCGTTGTCATCCTGGATGAGATAGGTACGGTTGCCGTGCAATACGCCGGGCCTGCCCGCACACAGCGTGGCGGAATGTTTGCCGCTTTCGAGGCCGAGTCCGGCTGCTTCGACGCCGATCAGGCGCACGTTCTTTTGCGGGATATACGGATGAAAAATGCCCATCGCGTTGGAGCCGCCGCCGACACAGGCGAGGACTGCATCGGGCTGGCAACCGGCCAGTTCCTGCATCTGTTCGATCGACTCGCGGCCGATGACCGACTGGAAATCGCGCACCATCATCGGATACGGATGCGGACCGGCCACGGTGCCGATAATGTAAAAGGTGCTGTCAACATTGGTCACCCAGTCGCGCATTGCTTCGTTGAGCGCGTCTTTGAGCGTCTTCGATCCCGATTCAACCGGCACCACCGAGGCGCCGAGCAGTTTCATGCGGTAGACGTTCTGTGCCTGGCGCTTGATGTCCTCGGCGCCCATGTAGACCACGCACTCCATGCCATAACGGGCGGCGATGGTGGCAGTGGCGACGCCATGCTGGCCGGCGCCGGTCTCGGCGATGACGCGTTTTTTGCCCAGGCGCCGCGCCAGCAGGGCCTGGCCGACGGTGTTGTTGATCTTGTGCGCGCCGGTATGGTTCAGGTCTTCGCGTTTGAGATAAACCTGCGCCCCGCCGAAATGTTCCGACCAGCGGCGCGCGTGATAGACCGGGCTGGGGCGCCCGACATAATGCTTGAGTTCGTATGCGAACTCGGCGCAAAACTCCGGGTCTTCGCGGTAGCGTGCGTAGGCGGCTTTCAATTCATCCAGCGCCTCAATCAATGTCTCGGCGACAAAAACACCGCCATACGGCCCGAAATGCCCCCGGTCGTCGGGTAAATCACCCATCTGCATTGCGCACACCTTGAAAAAAATCCGTCATTTTCCGCGCGTCCTTGATGCCCGGTGCCGATTCGACGCCCGAACTGACATCGACGGCGCAAGGCCTGACACGCTGGATCGCCGCAGTCACGTTGCCGGCATTTATTCCTCCCGACAGCACAACGGGCAAAGGCAGTCCGGAGGGGATCAGATTCCAGTCAAAACCCGATCCGGTACCGCCGTGCGTACCCTCGACAAAAGCGTCGAGCAACAAGCCGCGCGCGCCTTCGTATTGACGCGCGTATTGTAACAAATCCACACCGGGCCTGACGCGCAGCGCCTTGATGTAGGGCCGGCGAAACTGCGCGCAATAAGCCGGCGTTTCTTCGCCGTGAAACTGCAGCAGGTCGAGCGGCACCTCGTCGAGCACGCGTTCGACATCGCCGGCCTGCGCATTGACGAATAGCCCCACCGACGTCACGAAGGGCGGCAAAACGCGGACAATTGCGGCGGCGCGCACAGGTTCGACATATCGCGGGCTGCGCGCATAAAAAACAAAACCCAGCGCATGCGCGCCAAGGCGGGCGGCCGCGAGAGCGTCTTCTTCACGCGTCAGGCCGCATATTTTTACCGCAGTTTTGTTCATAATCCGAGAACATTAAACCATACACTGCGCCGCGCCTGCGGCAAGGTGAATTTGGCGTCGTATCTGACCCCCGTGAGATACAGACCTGCAGCAGCAATCGTCGGCGCCGCTTTTGAGCGGTCACGCGCGCCGAGCACTTCTTGCAACCACTCCGGGGCCCGCCTGCCGGCCCCGACATAGGCCAGCGAACCGACTATATTTCGCACCATATGATGCAGAAATGCATTGGCGACCAACTCAAAAACAACATAATCACCACGACGTTCGACGTTGAGCTGGCGCAATTCACGGACCGGCGAATTGGCCTGGCATTCAGATGAACGGAAGGCACTGAAATCGTGTTTGCCCAGCAGATGGACTGCCGCGGCACGCATTGGTTCGATTTCAAGTGACTGATGGATCCAGCCAACGTGATCGCGATTGAGCGCCGGGCGCACCGCCTGGTCCAGCATAATATAGTGATAACGACGCTCCAGCGCGCCGTAACGCGCATGGAACTCGGTACCGACATCGCGCATCCACGTTACCGCGACCGCGTCGGGTAACAGCGCGTTCACACCGCGTATCCAGGCTGATTCCGGACGCAACGTTTCGCAGTCGAAATGCACGACCTGCGCGCTGGCATGCACGCCCGCATCGGTGCGGCCGGCGCAAATCGTGGCAACCGCCTGACCGGCGATCTGCGACAACGCTTTTTCAACGGCGTCTTGCAACGCGCAGCGGCTCGGCTGGGTTTGCCAGCCGCAGAATCCGCTGCCGTCGTATTCGATGCCGAGGGCAATACGTGCCATCGATTACCCCAAAAAAAACTGCCGCTCGGCACTGTGACCGAGCGGCAGCACTATGTATATATAACAGGATCAGGTCAGCGAATCGAGCAGCGCTTTGGCTTCAGCCTGCTGCGCCGCGTCACCGTCCTTGATCACTTCCTGCAATATTTCGCGCGCGCCATCCTTGTCGCCCATCTCCTGATACGCTTTGGCGAGATCGAACTTGGTCTGCACGTCATACCAATGGTCGTCCTTGACGCCGCCGTCTGCAGCGGCCGGCGCAGGCTCTGCCCCGGCCGGCTCGTCCGCCTTTGGAATTTCGAAATTCAGGCTGATGTCGTCAAGTTTGAGATCGGGCAACAACGGCGCCGCAGCTTCCACGGCGGGCGCAGGCTCGCCCGGTATATCGAGATTGAAATCCGGCAACATCGGCATTTCGGCATCAACCTTCTCCGATTTACCCAGTTCGAAGTCGACGCCGAGGCCGGTCGCATTCTCCTGATTCTCCGGCGTCATGATGACCGTTTCATTCGGCGTAAATGACGACGCCGGTTCCGGCGCCACTGCAGCGTCCGCCACCGGCGCAGTCATCGCAGTGGAATCAAAATTGAAGTCGATCATGTTGCCGCCCGCACCAGCGTCAAGACTGACGTTGGTCTGGGTCATGTCATCGCCCGCCGGCGGAGTCGCGTCCAGGGTCAAATCCGGCTCCACCGACGCGGCTTGGGCAGCCGGGATATTCAAGGTGAAATCAGGCGACGCGGCTTCACTGCCAGGCATTGCGCGCGCGACACCGGAATCCGAGGTCACATCCTGGATCGCCGACATCTCGCCAGCGGCCAGGCCCGCGAGTTCCCCCGGTGTCATTATGAGGGTCTTGCCGGCATCCAGATCGAAATCGGGCTTCGTTCCGGTCGCCGTACCATCCGGCGCCAGTTCGAGATCGAAATCAAGGTCGGTACTGGTTGCACCGACGGCGGCCGGCAATTCGGCGGCAGGCGCTGAACGGCCAGACTCATACAGAATGTTTTCCGGATCGAGCGCGTAACCCATGCCCGCAGCCTTGATCCAGTTGTCGCCGCTGCCGCTGGTCTGGGCGTGCAGATCCTTGGCGATTTTCTCGAACGAATCCTTGTCTTTACGACCGGCGTAAATCTGCAGAAGCTTCAGTTTCGCTTCTTCATGATTCGGGTTCTTCGCCAGCGCATCTTTCAACACTTCCTCGGCCTGGGTATCGCGGCCGAAGTTCAGATACAAATCCGCTTCCGCAAGCGGGTCGACGTCGTCAACCGAGGCCTGCGCGACAACCGGCGCAACGGCCATTGACGCCGCGGCGCCCCCCGTTGCCGAAGATGCGCTCTTGCTTTTTGCAACGGGCGCCGCTTCGTCATCATCGGCGCGTGCGCGGCGACGACGTGCCAACACATAGCCGCCAAAACCGAGCGCTGCAAGCAGCCCGGCGCCACCTGCCATGTAGAGCGGATCCGAGGTCAATTGATCAAGAAAATCCGGCTCGGGCGGCGGTGGCGGGGGCGCTACAGGCTTTGGTTTCGGTTTGGGTGCGGCATCCGCTTTCGGCACCTCTGCCGCCTTCGCGGGTTCGGCACTTGCGGCGTCCTTGGCCGGCTCGCTCTTCGCGGCATCCTTCGCCGGCTCGGCTTTCGCAACGTCTTTTGCGGGTTCGGCCCTGGGCGCTTCTTTTGCCGGTTCCGCTTTGGGCGGCTCAGCCTTGGCAGGCGCGGCCTTGGCCGGCTCGGCTTTGCTTCCCGGCGCAACGCCCTTCAACTCCATCAGGCGCTGCATATCCTTGATGTTTTTTTCAAGCTGCGCAATGCGGCTATTGGCTTCCGCCAGCGATTTTTCGCGCACGGTCGCTTCATCCTCAAGCGCGCGCAGGCGGTCTTTCGCGGCGCTGTCGCCTTTTCCGGCCTTGCCGCCGGGCGCCGATTCGCCCTTGGCAAGCTTGACCACTTCCTTGGGCACTTCCTTGGCAGCGGCCTTATCCTCGACCGGCGCAATCTTGCCGCGCGCAACGGCTCGCGACTCGCTCGCCGGTGAAGTTCCGGCGCCATCCGCCACTTTTTGGCGATAGGCATTCCAGTTTGCGGCCTGTACCCGCACTTCTTTCAGCGCATCCTGCGGCACCACCTCTGCAAGCTTCTCACGCTCGGGAACACGCAATATCTGCCCGGACTTCAAGCGGTTCATGTTGCCGACAAACGCATCGGGATTGCTCTTGTACAAACCGACCAGCGTCTGCTCGAGCGTCACGCCGTCGGGTTTGACGTTGGCGGCGATGCGCGCAAGCGTTTCGCCACGTTTGACCGGGCCGTATTTGCGATCTTCGGATTTCGCCATTGCCGGAGCGGCAGCGCTTTTTTCAACCACCGCCGGTTTAGCCGGAGCCGGTTTGGCTTCCGCCGCCGGTGCAGCGGGCGTCGCCGGCACAGACGCCGCTGGCGCGATTATGGGGGCCGGCGCAGGCTCGGGCGCAACGGGTGACGCAACAGTTGGCGCGGCAATGGGCGCCGCTGCAACGGTCGTGGCGGGCACGTTCGGCGGATCAATCAGCGCCGTGTATTCGCGGACCAGGCGGCCGCGCGACCAGCTCAGTTCGACCAAAACGCTGATGAACGGCTCATTGATCGAACGCGATGAAGTGATCTTTGCGTAGGGCTGGCCGTCAGCGCGCTTCTCGATGCTCAAGCGCGCCCCGATCAGCGCCGGACTGAAAGTAATATTGGCTTTTGTGAACGCTTCCGGAGGCGCCAGTCGAATGGCGAGGCTTGAAACCTCGTCCTTTTGGACTGAAACGAGATCAATTTCCGCCGACAACGGTTGACCCAGCGCCGACAAAATCGTCAATCTGCCCAGCCCGGCCGAATACGCAACCAGCGGCGACAGCAGTAATACACCCGCCAAAACCCACGATTTATACGGCAATTTTCGCACCGCCCACCCTCTTCTTATTTTCAGCCACAAGCAAATTAACATCAAATAGTTAGGGTTGCAAGCTCACCTTGCCTCTAACTATATGCGCCTATTCACCGGCAGACGCTAGCGAATTTAGCAGCCCCCCCTCAAAAAACACCCTCACCTCAGTTCGACGCACGCCCCCATTGCGCCACCATCAAGGCGTCGCAATGCTTTATTTTTCAAGCAATATCCGCAACATACGGCGCAGCGGTTCAGCCGCCCCCCACAACAACTGGTCCCCGACCGTAAAGGCCGAGAGGTATTGACCGCCCATCGCCAGTTTACGCAGCCGTCCCACGGCAATTTCGAGACCGCCGGTCACCGCTGCCGGCGTCAGTTCGCGTTCCGACGGCTCGCGCTTGTTCGGCACCAGCTTTACCCACTGGTTTGCAGACGCGATCAGCGCGGAGACTTCGTCCAGCGGCACGTCGCGTTTGAGCTTGATGGTCAGCGCCTGGCTATGACAACGCATCGCACCGACCCGCACACACAGGCTGTCGACCGGAATCACCGGCACGCCAAAGGTCTCACCGCGCCCGAGGATCTTGTTGGTTTCGGCGCCGCCCTTCCATTCCTCGAGAGACATGCCATTGCCCAGGTCCTGGTCGATCCACGGAATCAGGTTGCCAGCCAGCGGTACGCCGCGGAAATTTTCCATCGGCAGCGAACCGTCGTTCTGTTTCGCCTTCACCTTGCGGTCGATCTCGAGAATGGCCGCGGCCGGGTCCGCCAGTAGATCGCGTACCTCGGCATTCACCAGCCCGAACTGGGTGAGCAACTCGCGCATATGCTGGGCGCCGCCGCCGGAGGCGGCCTGATACGTCATGCAGGACATCCATTCGACCAGATCATTGGCGAACAGTCCGTGCAAACCCATCAGCATGCAACTGACGGTGCAATTCCCGCCGATATAATTTTTCACGCCTTTGGACAACGCGCTCTTGATCACCCCCATGTTGACAGGATCAAGCACGATCACCGCGTCGTCCTTCATGCGCAGCGTCTTGGCGGCGTCGATCCAGTAGCCCTGCCAACCTGAGGCACGCAGTTTTTCATAGGTCGCGATCGTATAGTCGCTGCCCTGACAGGTCAGGATCACGTCGAGCTTTTTCAGTTCAGCGATGTCGGCCGCATCCTTTAGCGGCGCCGTCTCATATCCGATCGACGGCCCCTTGCCGCCCACCTGCGATGTGGTAAAGAACACCGGCTCGATAAGCTCGAAGTCGCCCTCGGCCTGCATGCGCTGCATGAGCACCGAGCCGACCATTCCCCGCCAACCTACAAATCCGACGCGTTTCACTTTGATCTCTTTCTGCCTGACGTTTTCAATACAATACGTTAACCGAGGGCGGCGACGACAGCGTCACCCATTTCGATGGTGCCGACGCGGCGCGTTTCCGTTTCGTAAATATCCGCAGTCCGGTAGCCCTGCGCAAGAACTTTCTTCACTGCCGCCTCGATGCGCCGCGCCGCCTCTTCCTGATTGAACGTATAGCGCAGCATCATGGCCGACGACATGATGGTCGCCAGCGGATTAGCCATATTCTTGCCGGCAATGTCGGGCGCCGAGCCGTGCGCCGGTTCGTAGAGTCCCTTGTTGTTCACGTCGAGCGAGGCCGACGGCAGCATGCCGATTGAACCGGTCAGCATCGACGCCTCGTCCGACAGGATGTCGCCGAACATGTTGCCCGTTACGATGACGTCGAACTGCTTGGGCGCGCGCACCAGTTGCATCGCCGCGTTATCCACATACATGTGCGACAACGTCACTTCCGGATATTTTTTCGCCATGTCGTTGGCGATCTCGCGCCACAGGCGGCTCGTTTCCAGCACGTTTTCCTTGTCGACCGAGCACAACTTGCGGCCGCGTTTCATCGCCGCCTGGAAACCAACATCCAGAATACGGCGGATTTCCGGCTCCGAATACAGCATCGTGTCGAAACCTTCGCGCTCGCCCGCTGCATTGTGGCGACGGCCGCGCGGTGAGCCGAAATAAATATCGCCGGTCAGTTCGCGCAGAATCAGGATATCGAGTCCGGCCACCAGTTCGGGTTTCAGCGACGAGGCGCTCGCCAGTTCTTCAAACAGAATCGCCGGACGCAGGTTGGCAAACAACTGCAATTCCTTGCGCATGCGCAACAGCCCCTGCTCGGGACGTTTTTCACGCGGCAAGGCATCGTATTTCGGGCCGCCGACCGCACCGCACAGAACGGCGTCAGCTTCCTTGCACAGCTTCAGCGTGGATTCCGGCAGCGGATCGCCGAAGGCATCGTAACCGGCGCCGCCGTACGGTGCTGCTTCGAGTTCTAACTTGAGGCCGTCACGTTTCAGGATTTCCAGCACGCGCATTGCCTGCGCGATGATTTCAGGGCCGATACCGTCGCCGGCCAAAACCGCAATCTTCATTTGATTTCTGTTCCTTCAGGGACGATTTAATTAAACAACCACGGACGGGTTTCGCGCCGGCCGGCCTCAAACGCCTTGATCTTGTCGGCATGCGCCAGCGTGAGCCCGATTTCATCCAGACCGTTTTTCAGGCAATGCTTGCGGAACGCATCAATCTCGAACGAAAAATGCTCGCCGCCCGGCGTGCTGATGGTCTGCTGATCAAGATCGATGGCGAGCCGGTAACCCGGCGACGCTTCCGACTCCTTGAACAAACGATCGACGGTTTTGGCGTCGAGCTTGATCAGCAACAAGCCGTTCTTGAAACTGTTGTTGTAAAAAATATCCGCAAAGCTCGGCGCAATCACCGCCTGAAAACCGTATTGCAGCAAGGCCCACGGCGCGTGCTCACGCGACGAACCGCAGCCGAAGTTTTCGCGCGCGAGCAAAATCTGCGCGCCCTGATACCGCGGCTGGTTGAGGATGAAATCCTTGTTGAGCGGGCGCTTCGAATTGTCCCGGCCCGGCTCACCCTGGTCGAGATAACGCCATTCGTCGAATAAATTGGGACCATAACCGGTGCGCAGGATCGATTTCAGAAACTGCTTCGGAATGATCGCATCGGTATCGACATTGGCGCGATCAAGCGGCGCCACCAGACCTTCGCGTGAAATGAATTTTTCCATGACTTTGTCCTGTTACAGCGTGCGTGCGTCGACGAAATGCCCGGTGACTGCGGCAGCCGCAGCCATCTCCGGACTGACCAGATGCGTGCGTCCGCCCGCGCCCTGCCGGCCTTCGAAATTGCGGTTCGAAGTCGAGGCACAGCGTTCGCCTGTCGACAACTGGTCGTCGTTCATGCCCAGACACATCGAGCAGCCCGGCTCGCGCCACTCAAAGCCCGCCTCGATGAAAATCTTGTCGAGGCCCTCCTGCTCGGCCTGGCGCTTGACCAGACCCGACCCCGGCACCACGAGTGCGAGCTTGATGTTCGGCGCCACCTTGCGCCCGCGCGCAATCGCCGCCGCCGCGCGCAGGTCTTCGATGCGCGAGTTGGTGCACGAGCCGATGAACACTTTGTCGGGCTTGATCTCGACGATGGGCGTGTTCGGCTTCAAGCCCATGTATTTGAGCGCGCGCTCGATGCCCTCGCGTTTGACCGGATCGGGCTCCTTCGCCGGATCAGGCACAACACCGTCAATCGTCGTGACCATCTGCGGCGAGGTGCCCCAGGTCACCTGCGGCTGGATCGCTGCGGCATCCAGTGTCACCACGCTGTCGAATTTCGCGCCGTCGTCGCTTGTCAGCGTGCGCCAGTAGGCCACCGCGCGATCCCATGTCGTCCCGGTCGGCGCCAGCGGGCGCCCTTTGACGTACTCAATCGTCGTGTCATCCACTGCCACCATGCCGGCGCGCGCACCGGCCTCAATCGCCATGTTGCACAAGGTCATGCGACCTTCCATTGACAACGCGCGGATCGCGCTGCCGGCGAACTCGAGTGAATAGCCGGTACCGCCGGCAGTACCGATCTTGCCGATGATCGCCAGCGCAATGTCTTTGGCGCCGACGCCGGCCCCGACCTTGCCTTCGACCACCACCTGCATGGCCTTGGTCTTCTTCTGCGTCAGGCATTGCGTCGCCATCACGTGCTCGACTTCGGACGTGCCGATGCCGAAGGCAAGACAACCGAAGGCACCGTGCGTGCTGGTATGCGAATCGCCGCAGACCACGGTCATGCCGGGCAGCGTGGCGCCGTTCTCCGGCCCGATCACGTGCACGATGCCTTGGCGCTCGTGGCGGAACGGGAAATAGGTCAGCGAACCGGATTCCTTGATATTGGCGTCGAGCGTCTCCACCTGCAGACGCGACACCGGATCCATGATGCCCTTGTCCCAATCCTTGGTCGGCGTGTTGTGGTCCGCCGTGGCGACGATCGAGCTGATGCGCCAGATTTTGCGCTTGGCAAGCTTCAGCCCTTCATAGGCCTGCGGGCTCGTCACCTCGTGCACGAGATGACGGTCGATGTAAATCAACGCAGTGCCATCCTCGTCTTCATGCACGAGGTGGTCCTGCCACAATTTGTCGTAAAGGGTCTGCGCCGCCATAAGATGCTCTTTAACTAACGTAAGCCATTGGAAACGTGGGATTATCCCACAGTACACCGCTGCCGCGCCAGCTTCAGGGTGGCGCTTCGCCGTCGTGTAAATTGCGCCACAAAATCAGCATGCCGGCGAAGGCGCATAACGCAGCGCCGCTAAAAGTAATGTTCGGTCCAAGGCGCTCCCATGCGCTACCGGCATAAATGCCGCCGAGCGTGCCGCCGACGCCATAGGCGAAGCTGGTGTAGATCGCCTGCCCTCGCGCCTGATGGCGGCCGCTGAAAAACCGGTTCACGTAGCCGAGCGCCGAGGCGTGGAAGGAGCCAAAGCTTGCCGCATGCAAGGTCTGCGCGAGCAGCAGCATGACCAGACTGTCCGCACACCAGCCGATCACAAGAAAACGGATCGTCGCCAGCGCAAAACTGGTAATCAACACCGTGCGCAGCGAAAACGCGCGCAACAGATGTGCGAGCCAGAAAAAAATCGCAATTTCGCACACCACACCCAGCGTCCACAACCAGCCGACCGCGCTCTTGGCGTAACCGTGATCGACGAGAAAGATCGAATAGAAAGTGTAATACGGGCCGTGCGCCACCGACATCAGGGCGCAGGCGACAAACAACGCGATGACCGGCGGACGCCGCAGAATGCGCGCAATCGATACGGTCTCCCCGTTGTGTTCGACGCGCGGCGCTTCCGGCACCAGCATTAAAAAGGCCGACGCTGCAATCAGCACCGCCAGCATGATCCACAGCAATACGCCGACGGCAAAAGCATCCAGCGCATAACCGATCAGCGTCACCGCCGCGATAAATCCCAGCGAACCCCACACGCGCACGCGGCCGTAACGGCCGTGGTGCGCGCCCAGATGCGCCAGCGTCGTCGATTCGAGCAAAGGCAGCGCGGCGCTGAGGCAAAAGCTCATCAGCAAAACGACGGCGAACACCGCCTCGAAACCGGACACGACAAACAAGGCAGAAAAAATCAGGGTGCCGCTGATACTGCCGATGCGCGCCACGCGCAGCACGCGGCCGTCGCGATCGGCCAGCCAGCCCCACAGATGAGGCGCAACGATGCGCACCATTTGCGGCAGCGACATGATCATGCCGATACCAGTGGCAGCAACACCGAGCCCGCTCAGATAAAGGCTGAAGTACGGCGCAAACGCGCCGAGATAGGCGAAATAAAAGAAGTAGGCGCCGGCGAGCCGCCAGTACGGCAGGTCACGCATCTCAACGCGCCGCGCACAGCACGACGCGCATGGTCATGCTTCGTCGGGATCGGGGTTTTCGGTCGAGGCTGCGGCACGCAGGCGCGCCACCACGTCCGCAGGCGCCTGTGCCGCAATGCGCGGCGTCGAAGTCTGCACATCGGCGTTCTGCGCGCGATGACGCAAGGCGTGGTCCATCAGCGTCAGGGCCAGCATCGCTTCGCAAATCGGCGTCGCCCGAATACCAACGCAGGGATCGTGGCGGCCGTGGGTTTCGATAACCGTCGCATTGCCGGCCGCGTCGATGGTGCGGCGCGCGAGACGGATGCTCGAGGTCGGCTTCACGGCAACATGCACGACCACATCCTGCCCGCTCGAAATGCCGCCCAGCACACCGCCGGCGTTGTTCGAGAGGAAACCCTGCGGCGACATCTCATCCGAATGTTCGGTGCCGCGTTGCGACACCGCGGCAAACCCGGCGCCGATCTCGACGCCCTTCACCGCGTTGATGTTCATCATGTTGTAGGCGATATCGGCATCGAGACGATCGTAGACCGGCTCGCCCCAGCCGACCGGCACACCGGTCGCGATGGTGGTGATGCGCGCACCGACCGAGTCGCCGGACTTGCGCAGCTTGTCCATGAATTCCTCAAGCTGCGCGACGTAGGCATCATCAGCAACGAAGAACGGATTGCTGTTCACACCGTCCCACGATTTGAACGGCACTGCGATCGGGCCTAATTGCGACATATAGCCGCGCACGACGATGCCGTATTTTTGCTGCAGCCATTTCTTCGCCACCGCAGCAGCAGCCACGCGTACCGCGGTCTCGCGCGCCGACGAGCGCCCGCCGCCGCGATAATCACGGATGCCGTATTTCTGCGCGTAGGTGTAATCGGCGTGACCGGGACGAAAACTGTCCTTGATCTTCGAATAATCCTTGCTGCGCTGGTCGGTATTGCGGATCAGCAGCGCGATCGGCGTCCCGGTGGTTTTGCCTTCGAACACGCCGGAGAGAATTTCGACGCTGTCATCTTCATGGCGCTGGGTGACGTGGCGCGAAGTGCCGGGTTTACGACGATCGAGATCGCCCTGAATCTCGGCCTCGCTGATTTCCAGCCCCGGCGGACAGCCGTCGACCACGCAGCCGATGGCCGGCCCGTGGCTCTCGCCGAACGAGGTCACGCAGAACAGTTTGCCGATGGTATTGCCGGACATGATGAGCCTGTCTTAACCCGCCAATTCGATGCGCGAGTTTAGCATAGCGCCCGCCCGGCCTCCGCGCCTGCACCGGCGCGGAACGTCACCCCGACTGCGTTTCAGTATCGCCCGGCGGCACCGGTGCGGCGTAGCCGATGATCAGCAGCAACGCACCGACACCGAGGAAGGAAACGATGCGCTCGACCGTGCCCGAATTGGCGAGATCAAGCAAAAAGAGTTTGCCGACCACCACCGCCAGCAGAGCCGCGCCGGCCAGCCATAACGGGCGTTGCGACCGGCGCGTCGCCAGCACCATCACCACCAGTGCGGTCAGCGTCCACACGATCGACAACGCCGATTGCACGACGATCGAATTGAACAGGTCGTCGAGTGCGTAGGCCACACCGAACCAGTGATGGATGCTGCGCAACAGGATGCAGTTGAGCCAGACAAAACCGAGCGCGGCGAAAAGCACGTTCTGCGCCGATGGCGACGATTCGTCATCTGCAGCCGCCGCGCGCAACCAGCAATAAAGCGCCAGCATCACCGCGATCTGCGCCAGATCAACCGGGTTGAAGAGCGGCACATACGGCCACGGTGTGCCGACGGAAGCATTCATGCTCGACAGCAGCGACCACAGCAGCACATAGGCGGCAAGCGGGCCGAGACCGCGGTGGCGAAACGCCACAAAATCTTCGCGCCACGCCTCAAACCCCGCAGCGAACCGCGTCAGCAGCAACAGCGCGGCGGCCGGCACCGCGCCCCACATCGCAAACGCCCAGCTCGTGCCCGGCAACTGATACGAGCACTGCCACGCCAGCTCCCACGCGACGAGCCCCGTCGCCAGCCACACCGCGAGCACATATTGCAGTCCGGCGGCAACGCCGATACCGGCCTGCTGCTGGCGCCGCAGAATATAAAACAATGCGGCAATGCCGCCGGCCCACGCCAGCCACGCCAGGTCTGCCGCCGGATGCAGATGCCGGTTGATCTGCATGAGCAAGGCAATCGCCATTGCCGGCGGCAGCAACAACTCGGCGCGCCGCAGCGCAGACCACGCGATCCAGCCGCCAATAATTTCAAACAATAGACAGGAACCCGTAACAAAACCAAGACCATAGGCAATGTGCAAATCAGGATCATGGTGCCAGTCGATATACGCAAGCCCTGACGCCAGCCAGAATCCCAATCCCCACAACAGCGCCCAGTGGCTGATCGACGATGCGGCAACATTGCCGCGTTCGCGCAATGCAAAGCGCAGCGCACCGGCGGCGATGCCCAGCGCGCCCATCATTGCGCTCCATTCGAAATAACGATGATCGAACAACCACCATGCCTCCCAGGTCGCCAATAGCGCCAGCATCAGCCAGCCGGCGCGATAACGCGCACCCTGCACGGTCGCGATACCGTCGCGCGCCTGCCAGTGCAGGCACCAGAAAAACACCGCGAAGCTGAGAGGCCACGCCACCGCGCCAAGGCCCGCCAGCGGATGCTGACTGCCGATGCCGAATATGCCGAGCGCAATGACCATCAGGTGCGCGCGCGTGATCAAACGCAATCCTGCCCACGCAAGCCAGCTGCCGACGGTTTCGGCCAACGCAAAAGTCGCGCCGGAAAAAATCAGCGCCGCCGCATGAAACGCGCTGTGCGGCAGGGCGTCGTGCAGCGCGTGCAGGCCGCCGGCAAACCACCAGCCGAACGCCCACACCAGTATCACCGTCGCCGCATCATCGCCGCCTTCGATCAGCACCTCACGGTATTTGTGCATCAACCACGCGGTCAACGCGCCGGCCGTGGCGATCAGCGCGCAGCCGAGAATGAAGTCGTTCAGCCACGGCTGGCTGCGGTCGTATTCGGCGTAATGCAGCAGGAACAGCCAGGCGCCGGCGAACTGCAGAAGAATGCCGAAGAGGCGCGCCAGCAACCGTTGCTGGCGCAATCCTATCCAGATGATGGCCGCGCCTTCGAGCGTCCACAAGGCGAAGGTTGGATAGGCATCGAGTGCAAAAAACACCGCCATGGTCGCCAGCACCACTGCCAGCGCCACATAGGCTTCGCCAAGCAGACGCAGGCCCTCGCGCCGCAGCACCATCACGGCGAGCATGGCATAGAGCGCCGCGCCGAGGCCGGCGCTCCATGCCAAGCCATAGGGCATGTCACGCACCAGCCCCGCCTGCATGAAGGCAACCGACAATGGTGTACCGAACACCAATGTGCCATCGACCAGTCCTTTCAGCTGCGGCGGCTGGCGCTGCGCGAACAGGATTGGAATCACCAGATACATGGCGAAGAACACCAGCACAAAAGGCTCGACCGTCGCGAACAGCTCGGGGCGGTAATTTGTCTGCCCCCAGAACACGCCGACGATAAAAGTGAAGACAAAGCCGGTCAGATTGAGATCGCGCCACGCCTTGAACCAGCTGATGGCCAGAATGAACGCGTTGAGCAGCGTGTAATACGAGAACAACACGACGTGCTGGCCCGCACCGCTACTGGCGAGTATCGGCGCAAGAAACGCACCGGTGAGCCCGACCACCGCCAGCACCTTGGCGTCCTGACGCATGGCGAGCAGCGTCGCGGCAATGCCGAGCAGCATGAATAGCGCAAAACCGAAGCTCGGATGGATCAGCGCAAACACGCGCAGCGCAAAAAACACGTCGAGATACAACACACCGATGCCGGCGCCCTGCAAGATCAATCCGTAGAGACGACGACGCGACGACAACTTCCAGCCGGCCACCAGCATGGCAATGCCGGCCAGACGCACCGGCACCGGCAGCACCGCGTGGTCGTAGGCATACTTGAGCAGAAAACCGACGCCGAAGAACAAGATGACCGCGCCGACCTTGGCGACGATATTGCCGGCAAACAGGCGCTGCCACAGCGACGGCGCCGACGGCGCGTCATCGCCTTCTGTCACATCATCGACCGCCGCGGCGCGTCCCTGTGCGGCCTGATCGGCAATCTTTTGTATCTGCGCGGCGGAGGTGTCGAGTCCAACGCTTTCGGCCAGGGGTGGTGTGGCAACCAATGCGATCGGCACGCTCGCCGCAAGGACCGCAGGCGGTATGACGATCGCTTCCGGCTCGCTGACGCGGGCGACATCCTCGCGCGCCGCCGCGACCGCGACCACCGGCGGCACCTCGGTGGCCGGCGCTGTCCCGGCTACCGGCTCGCCCTGCGCTACGCCGCCGGGCTTTTCAAGCCGGAGCAGGCGCCAGTGAATGTCTTCCAGCGATTTGTAGATGTGATCGACTTTGCGCTCGAGTTCCGCAATGCGTTGCGCCGGCGCATGGTCGCCGCTCGATTTTGCAGGATGGGTGGCGCGATAAACCGCACCCGCCACCGCGCCCAGTATCGCGCCGGCAAATGCACCGGCGCCATGACCGATCAGTCCACCCGTCACCATGCCCGCCAGCAAGCCGAGAAACCACATGCGGTATCCCCTTATTTCCTTAACACCTTAACGCCCTAACGCCAGTCGCCACGCAGCCCGAGCACCGTCTGCTGCAGTGCTTCGGGAGTGGCCTGCGCAGGCGCCACGATATCACCCGCGACCAGCGCAATCCTGCGCAACGGCCGCAGACGCGACGGCTGCGACATCGCCGGCCCGTCGATGCGACTGAAAAAACTACCCCACAAGCCGCGCAAGGCCAGCGGTATCACCGGCACCGGCCGGCGCGCGAGTATGCGCGTAATGCCGGGACGGAACGGATACAACTCGCCGCTATCGGTAATGCGCCCTTCCGGAAAAATCCCCACCAGATCGCCGTCGCGCAAGGCAGCATCGATATCGTCATAGGCCTTTTCAAGCAGCGCCGGATCCTCCTTCTTCGGCGCGATCGGTATGGTCTTGCCGGTACGGAAAATAAAACTCAGCACCGGCACGCGGAAGATTTTGTAATCCATGACGAAGCGGATCGGCCGCCGGCAGGCCGCGGCGATGATCAGTGCATCGACAAAGCTGACATGATTGCAGACGATGACCGCAGCCCCCTCCTCCGGAATTTTTTCCAGCCCGCTTTTCTCCAGACGGTAGATCGTGTGGATCAACAGCCAGATCAGGAAGCGCATGAGGAATTCGGGCACCAGCGTGTAGATGTAAACCGCCACTACGGCATTCAGCACTGCCACCACCAGAAAAATCTGCGCGATCGAAAAACCAGCATGCAGCAGCAGTACCGCCATCGCCGCCGAAGCCACCATGAACAGCGCGTTCAGAATATTGTTGCCGGCGATGATGCGCGACTGGTGGCTGCGCTCCGAACGCGTCTGGATCAAGGCGTAGAGCGGCACAATGTAGAAGCCGCCGAAAACACCGATCAGCACCAGATCGCAGAGAATGCGCCAACTACCGGCGCGCGCCAGGAATTCACCCGCCCCGACCAGCGCGCCACTCGCCGCCGTCGGACTGGCGAAATACAGATCAAGTGCAAATACGGTGAGTCCGATCGAACCGAAAGGAACAAGACCGATCTCGACCTTGTGCCCTGACAGCCGCTCGCACAACAGCGAACCGGTGCCGACGCCGATCGAAAACATGGTCAACATCAGCGTCGCGACATGCTCGTTGCCGCCGAGCACGTCCTTGCAGTAATTCGGAAACTGCGCAAGCAGCGTCGCACCGTAAAACCAGAACCACGAAATGCCCAGCACCGACAGGAACACCGTGCGGTTCTGTTTGGTGAATTTGAAATTGGCCCAGGTCTCGGTAAGCGGGTTCCAGTTGATCTTCAAATCGGGCGCCGCCGGTGGCGCGGACGGAATCGCGCGGCTCGCCAGATAACCGAGGCAGGCGATGCCAATCACCGCAGCCGAAACCAAAACCGCGAACTGCTCCTGCGCCACCAGCAAGCCGCCGAGTATCGTGCCTGCAAGTATGGCGAGAAAGGTGCCCATCTCGATCATGCCATTGCCACCGACGATTTCGTCCGGCTGCAGTTGCTGCGGCAGGATGGAATACTTGACCGGCCCGAAGACGGTTGAATGCAGGCCCATCAGAAACAGTGCGCCGATCAGCAGCGTCAGGTCCTTGTGCACGAAACCAACGGCGCCGATCACCATGATGGCGATCTCGAACAGCTTGACGTAACGGATGATGGTGGATTTCTCGTACTTGTCGGCCAGTTGCCCGGCGGTCGCCGAAAACAGGAAGAACGGCAGGATGAACAAGCCGGCGCACAGATTGACCAGCATGCCGGAACTGATCGCCGTGATGCTCGTAGCGTGAAACGCCAGCATGATGACCAGCGCGTTCTTATAGACGTTGTCGTTGAACGCGCCGAGAAACTGCGTGCAGAAAAACGGCAGGAAGCGCCGCTCGCGCAACAGGCCAAACTGACTATGCCCGGACATCTGCCCCCCTGAGATCCAGCCGTGCAGTGCTGCGCTAAATATTTTTCCTAACGCTTCGACTCCAGCAGGGCCACGCCCCATGCCACCCCAAAGCCCGTCAGATCAGACGCCACCGCGCCGAGCCCGCCCTTGCAACTGCTGGCCGAGAGATCGACATGCATCCACGGGCTGTCGCCGGTAAATTTTTTGAGAAAACGCGCGGCAAGAATGTGGTCGGCATCGCCGTCGAGCGTGCATTGTTTGACGTCGGCAATCTTGCTGTCGAGCGCATCGTCGTAGTCGTCATCAAGCGGGAACATGCAGATGCGCTCGCCGGCACGGCGCCCCGCCGCCACCGCCTGCGCGGCAAGCTCGTCCGAGGTGGCGAACGCGCCGCTATAACGGTTGCCGAGTGCAACGTGCATGCTGCCGGTGAGCGTGGCGAAATCGACCATCAGGTCAGGTTTTTTGCGCGACGCCAGCGTCAGCGTGTCGGCCAGCACCATACGGCCCTCGGCGTCGGTGTGCGTGATTTCGATGGTCGTGCCATTCAGCGCGCGCACCACTTCGTTCTGATGATAGGCGCGCGGACTGATGTCGTTGCGCGAAATCGCCAGCCAGCAATCGATGTTCACCGCCAGCTTCAAACGTGTCGCCGCGAGCAGAATGCCGAGCGCCACCGCCGAGCCGTTCATATCCTCGTGCATGCCGTACATATAACGTGCCGGTTTCAGATTGTGGCCGCCGGTGTCATAGCAAATGCCCTTGCCGACCAGCGCGATGGTGCGCTTTGCTTTTGCATTTGAATAGCGCAGATGCACGATCGCCGCATCAGTGACGGCGCTGCCCTGCGCCACCGCGCAGAAGGCGCCCGCGCCCATTTTGCGCAGCTTCGCAAAATCAAGCTCTTCGTGTTTCCACTTGTTGTCGCGGGCCAGCGCGCGCACGCGGCGGCGATAGGCGCCCGGCGTCAGTTCATTCGGCGGCAGCGCGGTAAGGTCGCGGCACAACACATTGCCCTCAGCCTGCGCGCGCATGGCGGCAA
>CALQCM020000072.1 GCA_943329075.2 Chitinophaga pinensis
CGCCGTTTGCAGCATGCTCGGGAAGAAACGTGATTTGCGGCGTTGATGAAGCGGGCCGCGGCCCACTGGCGGGGCCGGTATTTGCGGCGGCCGTGATACTGGGCGGACATCACGGCATCACCGGTCTGGCCGATTCAAAGAAGCTCAGCGCCAGACGACGCGAGGTGCTGGCGGGACAAATCAGGTTGCACGCCGAGGCGTGGTGCATAGCCAGCGCCACCGTCGAAGAAATCGACGCCATCAATATTTTGCAGGCCACCTTGCTCGCCATGCGCAGGGCGGTGGAAGGGCTCACCGTGGTGCCCGCGGAGGTGCTGGTGGACGGCCTTTTTGTGCCAAAAATAAAATTTCGTGCGCGCGCCATTGTGCGCGGCGACGCCAGCGTGGCGGAAATTTCAGCGGCGTCCATACTGGCGAAAACCGCGCGTGATGCGCACATGCTCGAATTGCACGAACGTTTTCCACTATATGGTTTCGACCGTCACAAAGGTTATCCGACGGCAGCCCATCTGGAGGCATTGCGTGTCAACGGCGTGTCGGTTGTGCACCGTCGTTCGTTTGCCCCGGTGCGTGCGCTGGTCGCCACTGGAATTGCATCATGAAACGCATAACATCCGCAGACAATCCGCAATTCCGCAATTTGCTGAAACTCGCGCATTCATCGCGTGACCGCCGCAAGGCCGGTCTTTCGCTGCTCGACGGCGTTCATCTTGTTTCAGCCTACCGCGAACACTTCGGCACGCCGGTCCAGGTTGCCGTTTGCGAGTCGGCGCTGCACGATGCCGAAATCCTGCATGTGCTTGACTCATTGAAACCACTGGCGCCACTGCTGTTGACCGACGGTTTATTTGCCGAGCTGTCGACGGTTGCCACGCCGACCGGCATCATGGCCTCGATTGAAACACCGCGCGCACCGGCGTTCCCCGAGAAACTCGGTACCTGCGTGTTACTGGAAGACATTCAGGACCCGGGCAACCTCGGCTCTATTCTGCGTTCGGCCGCGGGCGCAGGTATCAAGCACGTTTGTCTTTCAAAAACCTCGGTGCACAGCTGGTCGCCGCGCGTTTTGCGTGCCGGCATGGGTGCCCATTTCATGCTGTCGATTCACGAACAATGTGATCTGGGCGAAATCGTGCGCGGGTTTTCCGGACGCGCCATTGCAACGTCAATGGACGCGGGCCGCAGCCTCTTCGACACCGATCTGACGGGAGACGTCGCGTTGATTTTCGGCAACGAGGGGGCGGGCGTCACGCCTGAACTGCAGGCTCTGGCGCATCAGGCGGTGATGATCCCGATGCCCGGACCAATCGAATCGCTCAATGTCGGCGCGGCAGCGGCGATCTGCCTGTTTGAGCGCGTGCGGCAGATCAAACACAACGCCGGTCAGCACTAACGTTCTAATAAATCCGCCGCACCAGCTTGGCTTCCTGCAAGATGGTTGTCGCAAGTTCTTCGACCGATTTGCTGGTGGCATCGAGAAACGGAATGTTCTCCCGCCGCATCATCGCCTCGGCTTCGCGCACCTCGAATTCGCAGTTACTCAACGTTGCATAGGTGCTGCCGGGCCGCCGCTCATTGCGGATTTGCTGCAATCGCTCCGGCTTGATGGTCAGGCCGTACAGTCGCGCCCGCAGGTTCTTGACCTGTCCCGGCAGCTGCCGGTTGGCGAAATCCTCTGGTATAAGCGGGTAGTTGGCGGCGCGTATGCCGAACTGCATGGCGAGATACAGGCAGGTCGGTGTCTTGCCGCAACGCGATACGCCGACGAGGATCACGTCGGCCTCGCTGATCTCCCGCGTGCTCGCACCGTCGTCGTGCCCCAGCGAATAATTCACCGCCTCGATCCGGTGATGATAATTGGCGAAGTCGTTTGCGCTGTGGGATTTGCCGACGGCGTGTAATGCCGCCACGCCGAGCTCTTTCTCCATCGGCCGGATAAAAATCTCGAAACAGTCCAGAAACAGCGCGTTGGCGCGGGAGATAACCGCGGCAATTTCAGAGTCCACCAGTGTGCTGAAAATCAGCGGTCGCACGCCGTCGCCGGCGCCCTGGCCGTTGATCTGGCGCACGGTTGCCTCCGCCTTTTCGACGGTGTCTATAAAGGGCAGGGTGACCTCGTTAAAGGCCACCATTTCGAACTGGGTGAGCAGGCTGTGGCCGAGCATCTCCGCGGTAATACCGGTGCGATCGGAAATAAAAAAGGCACTGCGTTTTTGCGGCATCGCACTGTTCCATGGAGTGATAATCGGTAAAATAGCCTCTTTTGGTGCTTCGCACAATCGGTGGCCACGACATGAAAACTGACGCACGGGTGATTGATTTTACGCAGTTGCGTATCGGCGACGTTGGCAGCGTGGGTGGGAAAAACGCCTCGCTCGGTGAAATGATCGGTAATCTGGCGCAATCCGGCGTGCGCGTGCCCGGCGGTTTTGCCACCACGGCGCATGCGTTCCGTGAATTTCTCGCTCACGAAGGCCTCGAAAAACGCATCGAATCCGCCCTTTCCACACTCAATGTGGATGACGTCAACGCACTGGCGAAAGCCGGCGCCGAGATCCGCGGCTGGATCTTCAACCAGCCGTTTCCATCCGAACTGGAAACGGCCGTCCGTGAAGCCTACAAGCACATGCAATCCGCGGGTAGCGATGACCTGTCAGTGGCCGTGCGTTCATCGGCCACTGCCGAAGATCTGCCCGACGCCTCGTTCGCCGGCCAGCAGGAAACGTTTCTCAACATCCACGGCGTCGACAACGTCTTGACGGCAATCAAGCACGTTTTCGCTTCGCTCTACAACGACCGTGCCATTTCCTACCGCGTGCACAAGGGCTACATCCATAGCGATGTCGCGCTATCTGCAGGCGTGCAGCGCATGGTGCGCAGCGACCTTGGCGCCAGCGGAGTACTGTTTACGCTCGATACGGAATCCGGTTTTGATCAGGTGGTTTTCATTACCTCGGCTTACGGTCTCGGCGAAACGGTCGTGCAGGGCCAGGTCAATCCAGACGAATTTTACGTTTATAAACCGGCGCTGGCGGCAGGCAAGACGTCGATCATCCGCCGCAACCTCGGCTCCAAAGCACTGCGCATGACCTTCACGGATGCGCGCAGCGCCGGCAAGTCGGTGCAGACCAACGACGTGCCTGAAAATGAACGGCGCCGCTTTTCGATCAGCGACGCCGAGGTCGAAGAACTGGCGCGCTACGCGGTGATCATCGAGAAACACTACAAGCGTCCCATGGACATCGAATGGGGGCGCGACGGCAACGACGGCAAGCTCTACATCCTGCAAGCGCGACCGGAAACGGTCAAGGCCAGCGAGAAGGTCGATACGCTGCGCCGCTATCGGTTGAAGACCCGTTCCGACGTGCTGGCCTCCGGCCGCGCTATCGGTCAGCGCATCGGGTCGGGGCCGGTCAAGCTGATCAAGACCGCCGCCGAAATGGACCGCGTAAAACCGGGCGACGTGCTGGTGACCGACATGACCGATCCGGACTGGGAACCGGTCATGAAGCGCGCCTCCGCCATCGTCACCAACCGCGGCGGGCGCACCTGCCACGCAGCGATCATTGCGCGCGAACTCGGCATTCCGGCAGTGGTGGGTTGTGGCGATGCGACGCAGGTCTTGAAAGAGGGCAAAACGGTAACCGTTTCGTGCGCCGAAGGCGACACCGGTTTTGTCTACCGCGGCGAACTTGAAATTGAAATTATCGATTTATCGCTCGACGCCATGCCGAAGGCACCGGCAAAAATCACCATGAACGTCGGCAATCCGGAACTGGCATTCGAGTTCCGGCGCCTGCCGAATGAAGGTGTGGGACTGGCGCGCCTCGAATTCATCATTGCGCGCATGATCGGCGTGCACCCGCGGGCGGTGCTGGCCTATCCGGATCTGCCGGGTGACCTGAAACTGGCGGTCGAACAGCACGCCGCCGGTTACGCCGATCCGGTGACGTTTTACGTTGAAAAACTTGTCGAAGGGGTGTCGACGCTGGGCGCGGCGTTCTGGCCGAAACCGGTGATCGTGCGCCTTTCCGATTTCAAATCGAACGAATATTCCAGTCTGACCGGCGGCTCGAAATACGAACCGCATGAAGAAAATCCCATGCTCGGCTTTCGCGGTGCGTCACGCTACATCGCGCCGGCATTCCGCGATTGTTTCGAACTGGAATGCCGCGCCATGCGCAAGGTGCGCAATGACATGGGGCTGACCAATGTCGAACTTATGGTGCCTTTCGTGCGCACCGTCGGGGAAGCCAAACAGGTGATCGAACTGCTGGCACAAAACGGCCTCAAACGCGGCGAGAACGGCCTGCGCATCATCATGATGTGCGAAATTCCGTCGAATGCGATTCTGGCCGACGAGTTCCTGCAATATTTCGACGGCTTCTCGATCGGCTCCAACGATCTGACCCAGATGACACTGGCGCTCGACCGCGACTCCGGCATCATTGCCGAAGGCTTCGATGAGCGCGATCCGGCAGTCAAATACATGTTGCATCTCGCAATCCAGGCCTGTCGCAAGGCCGGCAAGTATGTCGGCATCTGCGGCCAGGGGCCGTCGGACCATCCGGACCTCGCCAAGTGGCTGGTCGAGGAGGGCATCGAGAGCCTTTCGCTGAATCCGGACACCGTGGTCGAGACCTGGCTTTATCTGGCGCGCGAAGTAAAAAAGACTGCGCATTAAACAGGCGCCGGCGGACGATTTTCATTGAGTCCAATGGCGATTCCGCGCTAGAATACGAAAACGGTGTGATATGAAATGACTAAATATATCTTTGTCACAGGTGGTGTGGTTTCCTCCCTAGGCAAAGGTATCGCCGCAGCGTCCCTCGCCGCCATTCTGGAATCGCGCGGCCTCAAGATTACGATGCTCAAGCTGGATCCATACATCAACGTGGATCCCGGCACTATGAGTCCCTTCCAGCACGGCGAAGTGTTCGTCACCGAGGACGGTGCCGAGACCGATCTTGACCTCGGCCACTACGAGCGCTTTGCCAGCGCCAAGATGGGCAAGCGCAACAACTTCACGACCGGCCAGATCTACGAAAGTGTGATCAAGAAGGAACGCCGCGGTGATTACCTTGGCGGCACCGTGCAGGTCATCCCGCACATCACCGATGAAATAAAAATTTCGATCCACCGCGGCGCCGGTGATGCCGACGTGGCGATCGCCGAGGTTGGCGGTACCGTAGGCGATATCGAATCGCTGCCGTTCCTTGAGGCGATCCGGCAGATGGGCATCGAACTGGGCCGCCACAACGTCTGCTATATCCACCTGACGCTGATTCCCTACATTAAGTCGGCCGGCGAGATCAAAACCAAACCGACCCAGCATTCCGTCAAGGAATTGCGCGAAATCGGTATCCAGCCGGACATTCTGCTGTGCCGCGGCGACCGTCCGCTGCCGGATGACGAGCGCCGCAAGATTGCATTGTTCACCAATGTGCAGATGGAAGCAGTCATCTCTGCGGTGGACGTCGACAGCATTTACAAAATTCCCGGCGAGTTGCACGCGCAGAACCTCGACGACATTGTCTGTCGCAAACTTGAGCTGTCGCCGCCGCCGGCCGATCTCTCGGCGTGGACCAAACTGGTTTATGCGCTTGAACATCCGACTGGAAATATCACGATCGCGCTGGTCGGCAAATATGTCGACCTCACCGAATCGTACAAATCGCTCTCCGAAGCGCTGATACACGCCGGCATCCATACCGGTGTCGGCATCAAGATCAATTACGTCGATTCGGAGTCGATCGAAAATAACGGCACAGCGGCGCTCGTGGGCATGGACGCCATACTGGTGCCCGGCGGCTTCGGCAAACGCGGTGTGGAAGGCAAGATCAAAGCGATCCGCTACGCGCGCGAGAACAAAGTGCCGTATCTGGGCATCTGTCTGGGCATGCAACTCGCCGTCATCGAATATGCGCGCGACGTGGTCGGTCTGGAGGGGGCACACAGCACGGAGTTCGATCCGGCGTCGCCGCATCCGGTGATTGCACTGATCACCGAATGGCAGGACCGCGACGGTAGCGTCGAACAACGCGATGAAAACTCCAACCTCGGCGGCACCATGCGTTTGGGCGGCCAGGAATGCGTCCTGCGCACCGGCAGCGTCGTGCAGCAGGTTTACGGCGCGGAGCGCATCGTCGAACGTCACCGGCATCGTTACGAGGTCAACAATCATTATCTGCCGAGAATCGAAGCGGCGGGAATGCGGGTCTCGGGCGTCTCTGCAAAAGGCGAACTCTGCGAGATGATTGAATTGCCCGGCCACCCGTGGTTTGTCGGCTGCCAGTTCCATCCGGAATTCACCTCGACCCCGCGTGCGGGCCACCCCTTGTTCAACGCGTTTGTGCGCGCCGCTGCCGGCAATGCGAAAACCGCACCGGCCGCGCCGGATGCCGCGCCCAAACTGCAAAGCATCGCCTAGGCACCGCCATGCGTTTGTGCGGATTTGAAGCGGGCCTCGACCAGCCGTTATTTCTGATTGCCGGCCCCTGCGCGATAGAGTCGCGGCAGATGGCCCTGGACACCGCCGGCGAACTCAAGGCGATCTGCGCCGCTGTCGGCGTGCCTTTCATCTACAAGTCGTCGTTCGACAAGGCCAATCGCAGCTCGGATAAATCGTTCCGCGGTGTCGGCATGGCCGAGGGCCTGGACATTCTCGCCGAGGTCAAAAAAACCATAGGCGTTCCGGTTTTGACCGACGTGCATGAAATCGACCAGATCAAACCGGTCGCCGCCGTGGTCGACGTGCTGCAAACGCCGGCTTTTCTGTGCCGTCAGACGGATTTCATTCATGCGGTTGCCGCCTGCGGCAAACCCGTCAACATCAAGAAGGGGCAGTTCCTCGCCCCTGGCGACATGAAAAACGTCGTCGACAAGGCACGCTCGGTGAGCGGCGCCGACAACATCATGGTCTGCGAGCGCGGCGTCAGCTTCGGTTACAACAACCTGGTTTCCGACATGCGCTCGCTGATGATCATGCGCGAGACCGGCTGCCCCGTCGTTTATGACGCAACGCATTCGGTGCAACTGCCGGGCGGGCAGGGCACCTCCAGCGGCGGGCAGCGCGAATTCGTGCCGGTGCTGGCGCGCGCGGCGGTAGCGACCGGCATTGCCGGCATCTTCATGGAAACGCATCCGAATCCGGCCAAGGCGCTGTCGGACGGGCCGAATGCATGGCCGCTCGCGCATATGCGGGTGCTGCTCGAGACGCTGAAAGCGCTCGATACGATGGTCAAAAAGAATGGTTTTGCCGAACAACTTGTTACGGGACTGGGACACAAATGAGCGCGATAGTCGATGTAATCGGACGTGAAATTCTTGATTCACGCGGTTTGCCAACGGTGGAAGCGGATGTGTTGCTGGAGTCCGGCGTGCTGGGTCGCGCTGCGGTGCCCTCCGGCGCCTCCACCGGCAGCCGCGAAGCGATTGAGCTGCGCGACGGCGATGAAAAACGTTTTCACGGCAAGGGCGTGCAGCGTGCGGTCGAACACGTCAACACCGAGATTTGCGAAGCTATCATCGGCCTCGATGCCGTTGAGCAGCGCTTCGTCGACCAGACCATGATAGAACTTGACGGCACTGAGAACAAATCCCGCCTTGGCGCCAACGCCATGCTCGCGGTGTCGCTGGCGATTGCAAAGGCGGCAGCCGATGAATGCGGCCTGCCGCTGCACCGCTATCTCGGCGGCGCCGGCCCGATGGCGATGCCGGTGCCGATGATGAACGTCATCAATGGCGGCGCGCACAGCGACAACAGCCTCGACCTGCAGGAATTCATGCTGGTACCGCTCGGCCTGCCGACGTTCAAGGACGCGCTGCGCTGCGGCTCTGAAGTGTTTCAGTCGCTGAAGAAAATTCTGCATGAAAAAGGTCTCTCAACTGCGGTCGGTGACGAGGGTGGGTTCGCCCCGCGCTTACCCAGTCACGAAGCGGCGATCGTGCTGATCATGCAGGCAATCGAAAAAGCCGGCTACCGTCCGGGCGAGGATGTGGCGCTTGCGCTGGATTGCGCCGCCTCGGAGTTTTATGCCGACGGTAAGTACACCCTGGCGTGCGAAGGCCAGACCCTGAACGCGGCCGAATTCACCGACCTGCTCACGGCGTGGGTCGACAAATACCCGATCATCAGCATCGAAGACGGCATGGCCGAAAACGACTGGGACGGCTGGAAGCTGCTGACCAAACGTCTTGGCGACCGCGTGCAACTGGTGGGCGACGATATTTTCGTCACTAACACCAAAATCATCGAGAAAGGCATCGCCGAAGGCGTCGCCAATTCTGTGCTGATCAAGGTCAATCAGATCGGCACGCTAACCGAAACGCTGGCGGCCATCGAAATGGCCAAACGCGCGCGTTATACGGCGGTCGTTTCGCACCGCTCCGGTGAAACCGAAGACACGACGATTGCCGACATTGCGGTGGCCACCAACGCCATGCAGATCAAGACCGGTTCTCTGTGTCGTTCCGACCGTTTGGCCAAATACAATCAACTGTTGCGCATTGAAGAAGATCTGGGTGATGCAGCCGCCTATCCCGGGCGCGGCGCTTTCTACCAGATACGCAGATCCTAGCGATTGCGGACGTGAAAGTCCTGACGCTTGCACTGGCCGCCCTGATCGCACTGCTGCAGTATCCGATGTGGCTGGGCAAGGGCGGCTGGTTGCGCGTTTGGGACACCGACCGGCAACTGCAGGCGCAGCACGAGACGAACCGCAAGTTGCAGGTGCGTAACGGCGCTTTGGACGCCGAGGTACGCGACCTCAAGCAGGGGCTCGGCGCGGTGGAAGAACGCGCGCGCAGCGAACTCGGCATGATCCGTCAGGACGAAATGTTTTTTCAGGTGATGGACGAACGGCACAGCACGGCACCGCCGGCCAAATAGGTCCACAAAACATGACCGCATCGCTGATTGATGGCGCGCTGATCGCGCGCAAGCTGTTCGACACACTGCGTCCGCGCGTCGCGGCGTTGGCAGCCCGCGGCGTGACCCCCGGGCTGGCGGCCATACTGGTCGGCGACAACGCCGCCTCCGAAGTCTATGTGCGCAACAAGGTCCGCGCCTGCGCGGATATCGGCGTTAAATCGGAAGTACACCGCCTGGCCGTTGCCTGCAGCGAGGCAGAACTGATCGCGGTTATCGAGAAACTCAACCGGGATCCCCTTATTCACGGCATCTTGCTGCAACTGCCGCTACCGCCGCATCTGAACGCCGAACGCACCACCGCACGCATCGCTGCGGCAAAAGATGTGGACGGGTTCAGCGCCGAGAGTCTTGGCGCGTTGGTCGCCGGCCACCCCAAATTGGCGCCATGCACCGCGCTCGGCGTCATGGCGATGATCGATCACGAGCGCATACCGGTGGAAGGCGCCAATGCAGTGGTCGTCGGACGCAGCGTCGCCGTCGGCAAGCCAACTGCATTGATGCTCATCGCGCGTGGCGCCACCGTCACCGTCTGCACGTCGAAAACCCGCGACCTCGCGCATCACACACGCGACGCCGACATCGTAGTCGTGGCCGTCGGCAAACCCGGCACGGTGAACGGTTCGATGCTGAAACCCGGGGCGGCGGTGTTCGACGTTGGCATCAACCGGTTGGCGGACGGCAAAATAACGGGGGACGTTGATTTCGCGTCAGCCAGCACCGTGGCCTCTCGCATTACGCCGGTGCCCGGCGGCGTGGGCCGCATGACCGTGGCAGCGTTGATGGCCAATACCGTGAGCGCCGCTGAAAGTCTGGTCGAAGCGGGCCGCTGAACCGGCGCGCTTCAACAAACAAAAAGGTTGGCGAAGCCGAGCAGAAAATCAGGACCGAGATAGGCACGAAACGTTACATAACCGACGCAGGCAAGCAGGCAGAACAGCAACAGCCAGGCGAGCAGTTTTTGCATTTGTTGCGTCATGGGTCGGTCCGTTGCCTCGCCTGGATCCGGTCGTGAAAGTTGCACCGACCAACTGACATGCACGCCGGCTCATATCCAAACAGAAAATCATTATCGCACAATGATATAACGCATGCGCCTGCGCTGACAGGGCATGGAATTTGTGCTATTTTCGCGCGCTTCGCAGGGGCAGTCACACATGTTAAATCTCGCTTACGGACTTCAATTTACCGACTTGCACGAACGCGACGGCCTGCTCAGGCTGGATGGCGAATTTATGCACTTGCTGGCTGGCGCTGATCAGGTTTTGCATCAGCAGTTGGTTTCGGCGCGCGCAAATCCAGCGGCACTCGCCGCCAAACAGGAATCCGCACTGCTGATTGCACTGGCGCCGCACCTCGATGACTTTGTTGCGGGCCTGTTTAATATTGCCGCCGAGGTCCGCACATTATCGGCGCGTCACAATGAACTGGCGCCCCTGTATTCATGCAAACGCCTGTTCGTGCAGCGCAAGGCACTGCACAAATACAAGGCCGATGCCGCAGCAGCATTCGACGGTAGTGCCCTGCGCGCTGAGCTTGAGGCGAAGTTCGGTACCGCCTTTGGCGAACTGGTGTTCGCACAATGCGTAACACAATGGCTTGAAGCAGACGAGGCGCATGCCACCGAAATCGATCTGGCCCAGCGTTACGCCGCATGGGCGGTGCATACGCCGGCCGGCAGGGCTTTCCACGCCGGCGGTGTGTTGTTCAAGGTGCCGCATAAACTTGATCATCAGCACCTGGTGCCTTTCGACAGCGATGAAGCGAACGGCTTTCCGCGGTTCCAGGGCAAACCCAAGCATTTTCGCCGCCGTGAAGGCTTCCGGTTGACCGACCACGGCACCGACCTTGTCGGTGCACTCGACCAGGCGCATTACTGCATCTGGTGCCACGAACAGGGCAAGGACTCCTGCTCAAAAGGACTCCTGGAGAAAGGTGCGACCGGCAGCGGCGTTGCCTCCTTCAAGAAGAGCCCGTTTGGCGTGACGCTGGCAGGTTGCCCGCTCGAAGAAAAAATATCCGAGTTTCACAAGGTCAAGACCGAAGGGCATGTCATCGGCGCGCTCGCCGTGATCATCGTCGACAACCCGATGCTGGCCGCCACCGGCCACCGTATCTGTAACGACTGCATGAAAGCCTGCATTTACCAAAAGCAGGAGCCGGTCGATATTCCGCAGGCGGAGACGCGCACGCTCAAAGACGTGCTGGAACTGCCGTGGGGTTTCGAAATCTATTCGCTGTTGACACGCTGGAACCCGCTCAATCTGCGCACGCCGTATCCGAAAGCGCCGAGCGGCAAACGCGTCCTCATCATCGGCATGGGTCCGGCCGGATTCACGCTGGCGCATTTCCTGATGAACGAGGGCCATGTCGTGGTCGGCGTTGACGGCCTGAAAATCGAACCACTGACACCACGAGTGTCCGGCGTCGATGCAAGCGGCGCGCGCACGGCCTTCGATCCGGTTCGCGATATCACCAGTCTGCATGAACCGCTGGACGCGCGCACCATGGCCGGCTTCGGCGGGGTCGCCGAATACGGCATTACCGTGCGCTGGGACAAAAACTATCTCAAGCTGATCCGCCTGCTGCTCGAACGGCGCCGCCAGTTTGCCATGTTCGGTGGCGTGCGCTTCGGCGGCACACTGACACTCGAAGATGCCTTCGCGATGGGTTTCGATCACGTCTCGCTGGCCATCGGCGCCGGCAAACCGACCGTTCTCGACATGCCCAACGGACTCGCCCGCGGCGTGCGCACGGCGTCGGACTTTCTGATGGCGCTGCAACTGACCGGGGCAGCGAAGAAGGATTCGATCGCCAACATGCAGTTGCGGCTGCCGGTGGTCGTCATCGGCGGCGGGCTGACGGCCATTGATACTGCGACCGAATCGCTTGCGTATTACCCGGTGCAGGTTGAAAAATTCCTGCTGCGCCACGAAACGCTTGCTGCGGACGGCGGTGAGGCGCTCGCGCGCATCAACTGGAATGAGGAAGAACGTACTGTCGCCGAAGAATTCCTCGCGCATGGACGCGCCATCCGCGCCGAACGCGAAGCGGCGAAACGCGAGGGACGCGAGCCCGATATCCTCGGCCTGCTCCGAAAATGGGGCGGCGTGACGATCGCCTATCGGCGCCGTCTGATCGACAGCCCGTCGTACACGCTCAATCACGAGGAAGTGCAGAAAGCGTTTGAGGAAGGCATCTGGCTTGCCGAATGTCTGAGTCCGACCGCAATCGATGTCGATGCCAACGGTCAGGCACGCGTCATCC
Source organism: Chitinophaga pinensis (assembly GCA_943329075.2). Classification (GTDB taxonomy): domain Bacteria; phylum Pseudomonadota; class Gammaproteobacteria; order Burkholderiales; family SG8-41; genus PALSA-1004. The sequence continues at coordinate 12,197 of CALQCM020000072.1, forward strand.
GCATGGCGCGCCAACAGCGTGGCGAAGACGGCAAATGGACCGCGGACGGCGAAGTTGAACTGCCGGCGCGCAGCGTGCTCGTCGCGGCGGGCACCCAGCCGAACACCGTGCTGGCGCGTGAAGACGCGACGCATTTTCCGCTCGATGGAAAATATTTTCGTGCCTGCGATGAAGACGGCAACCCGGTCAAACCGGAGGCCTCCATCGCCAAGCCCACCCACGTTCGTGTACTGCTGGCCAAACGCGAGGACGAACGTTTCGTCAGCTACTTTGGCGACGTGCATCCTTCGTTTTTCGGCAATGTGGTCAAGGCGATGGGCGGCGCGAAACAGGGCTATCCGATTATCAGCCGCGTATTGTCGCGCGGCGTGCCGGCCGCGGCGCAGAACGACGCTGAATTCATCGCCGGCCTCAACCGCGAATTGCGCCCCACGGTGCACGCAGTCGTGCGGTTGACGCCGAACATTGTCGAAATCGTTGTGCGTGCGCCGCAGGCGGCGCGCAGTTTCCAGCCGGGGCAGTTTTACCGCCTGCAGAATTTTGAAACACTGGCGCCGCGCGCCGAAAACACCACGCTCAATATGGAAGGTCTTGCGCTGACCGGCGCCTGGGTCGACAAGGAGAAGGGGCTGGTCTCGACCATCGTGCTGGAAATGGGCGGATCGAGCAGCTTGTGTGCGCTGCTCAAGCCGGGCGAACCGATTGTGTTGATGGGGCCGACCGGCAGCGCCACCGAAATTCCCGCGGGAGAAACCGTCGCCCTGGTCGGCGGCGGACTCGGCAATGCCGTGCTGTTTTCGATCGGCCAGGCGCTGCGCCGGGCCGGTTCGAAGGTACTTTATTTCGCCGGCTACAAGCGCATCATCGACCGCTACAAGGTTGAGGAAATCGAGGCGGCCGCCGACGTCGTGGTGTGGTGTTGCGATGAGGCGCCGGGTTTCACGCCGGGTCGTCCGCAGGACCGCACCTACGTCGGCAACATCGTGCAGGCGATCCACTCCTACGCCGTTGGCAATCTCGGCAATCCGGAAGTGGTCGCACTGAAGAACGCGGACCGCATTGTCGCCATCGGCTCAGACCGCATGATGGCGGCGGTGGCGCGCGCGCGCCACACGGTGCTCAAACCCTTCATGAAGCCGCATCACTTTGCCATCGGCTCGATCAATTCGCCGATGCAGTGCATGATGAAGGAAATCTGCGCACAGTGCCTGCAACCGCACCGCGATCCGGAAACCGGCAAGATCAGCTATGTGTTCTCATGCTTCAACCAGGACCAGCCGCTTGATCGCGTCGACTGGGGCGGTCTGGATCAGCGCCTCAAACAGAACAGCGTGCAGGAAAAGCTGACTGCGCTGTGGATCAGTCACTGCGCCAAATCCGTCAAAACGCCGTCCTAGTCGATCGCTTTTAAGACCTCGGCGAGGGTGCCGGTCAACTGGTCGATTTGCTGGTTTGAGATGACCAGCGGTGGCGACAGGGCGATGATGTCGCCGGTCACGCGCACCAGCACGCCTTTTTCAAAGCAGCGCAGGAAGGCGTCGAAGGCCCGCGCGCCGGGCTTGCCCGCGCGCGGTTCGAGTTCGATGCCCGCCATCAGGCCGTAATTGCGCACGTCGATCACGTGCGGCAGGCCTTTGAACGCGTGCACGGCATTTTCGAAATATGGCGCCACACTGCGTGAACGTTCGAAAAGTTTTTCTTCATGATAAAGACCGAGCGTTGCTTCTGCCGCGGCAGTGGCGACAGGATGCCCCGAGTAGGTGTAGCCATGAAACAACTCGACCATGCCGGGTGGTGCATTGTTGACGATGGTGTCATGGATGTCCGGACGCACGATCACGCCCGACAGCGGAATCGTTGCATTGGTCACGCCCTTGGCGAAGGTGATCATGTCGGGAATCACGCCGAAGGTTTCGGCAGCGAAGGCGTGACCGGTGCGGCCGAAGCCGGTGATGACCTCGTCGAATATCAGCAACAAACCGTACTTGTCGCAGATTTGCCGCAGGCGCTGCAAATAACCAACCGGCGGAATCAAAACGCCGGTTGAACCGGCGGCCGGTTCGACGATCACCGCTGCGATGTTAGACGCGTCGTGCAACGCGATGATGCGCGTTTCGAGTTCATCGGCGAGATGCGCCCCCCACGCCGGCTGACCGCGGCTGAAGGCGTTCTTTTCGAGATTATGCGTGTGCGGCAGATGGTCGACGCGCGGCAACATGCTGCCGTAGGCCTTGCGGTTGGCCGGGATGCCGCCCACAGAAATGCCGCCGAAGCCGACGCCGTGATAACCGCGCTCACGCCCCACCAGCACCGTGCGCTGGCCTTCGCCACGCGCACGCTGGTAAGCCAGCGCGATTTTGAGCGCCGTATCGACGGCTTCCGAGCCCGAGTTGGCGAAGAAGACATGGTTGAGATCGCCGGGCGCCAGGTCGCGCAACAGATCAGCGACACGGAATTCGGTTGGATGGCCGATTTGAAACGGCGGACAGTAATCCATCGTGTCGAGCTGGCGTTTGATTGCATCAATGATGCGCGCGCGGCCATGGCCCGCATTGACACACCACAACCCGGAAGTGCCGTCGAGCACCTGGCGCCCGTCGTCGGTGGTGAAATGCATGTCTTTGGCCGCGACAAACATGCGCGGCGCACTTTTGAACTGCCGGTTGGCCGTGAACGGCATCCACAACGAGTCCAGACTGTAATCGCGAGGTTTCATGGGGGCTTTACCGCAAGTGTTCGGGCCATTATTTTGCCGTGTCTGCGGTGATTCGGCTACCATAGCCTGACATTAATTAGCAAAACCAACTGTGGAGATGGCAGTGGCAAGACATCTGGTCTGTCTGACGTTTGATTTCGACGCAATGTCGGGTTTCATTTCGCGCGGCATGATCTCTCCGTCGCCGATTTCGCGCGGAGAGTTCGGTGCCAATGTGGGCGCCGGGCGTATTCTGGCCCTGCTGAAGAAATACAAGATCCGCTCATCATGGTACATCCCGGGCCATACGCTGGAAACCTATCCGGGGCCGTGCCGTGCGGTATTCGATGCCGGCCATGAAATCGGCCATCACGGCTGGACGCATGTGCCCCCCGCCGAGATGACGCGCGAGCAGGAGGAGGCGGGACTGGTGCGTGCCAACGAACAGATCCGCAAGCTAACCGGAGTCTACGCGCGCGGCTACCGTTCGCCGTCGTGGGACCTGAGCCCGCATTCGGTCGATCTGCTGGTCAAACACGGCTTCGTTTACGACAGCAGCATGATGGGCGACGATTACACACCGTACCGCGTGCGCCGCGGCGACATCATCACCGTCGACCAGCCGGCCATCTGGGGCAAACCCTGCAAACTGGTGGAAATGCCGATCAGCTGGTCGCTCGATGACTATCCGCATTTTGAATTTATCCGCACTAAAGACTGGATCATGCCCGGCCTGCGCAATTACAACGGCGTGCTGGCCAACTGGCTCGACGATTTCACCTACATGACCAAAGTCGTCAAATGGGGCGTCATCACCTATACCTTCCATCCCTTCGTGATCGGGCGGGCGGGGCGCATGCTGCTGCTGGAAAAACTGATCCGCAAATTGAAAGACGGCGGGGCGGTTTTCACAACACTCGAGGACGCCGCCGCCGAATATGCGAAGCGCGTGCCGGTCAAGGGTTGAACAGGCGGCCAGACCAACCGTGCCGCAGTTATTCAAAGCAGGATGGGCAGCGGCGCTGTTTGCATTGTTCTGCAACGTCGGCGGCCATGCCGCCGATTTTAACGTTGGCTCCAAACGCTTTACCGAGTCATACATCCTTGGCGAAATAATCGCGCAAACAGCGCGGCAGGCGGGTGACGCGCAGGTTGCGCACAAACCGGGGCTGGGCAATACCGCCATCCTCTTTGCAGCACTGCAAAGCGGCGCCATTGATGTCTATCCGGAATATTCCGGCACCATCGTCGAGGAACTGCTCGGTGGCAAGAGTGGCGCAACGCTGGCCGAGATCAACCATGCGCTGGCGCCGCTGGGCCTAGCCGCCGGCGTGCCGCTGGGCTTCGGCAATTCATACGCCTTGGCCGTCTCCGCATCGAGCACGGCGGCGGCACGGGTCAACGCTATTTCCGATCTGGCAGGAAGCCGCGGCCTGCGTCTGGGTTTGTCGCAGGAGTTTCTCAACCGCCGCGACGGCTGGCCGGCGCTGCAGCAGCGTTACGGTCTGTCAGACAAACCGCGCGGACTCGATCACGGGTTGGCCTACGAAGCGCTGGCGGCGCAACAGATCGACGTCATGGACGTCTACACGACTGACGCCAAACTCAGCCGCCATGCGCTGCGCATTCTCGCGGATGACCAAAAGTTTTTCCCGCGTTACGATGCACTGCTGCTCTACCGCGCAGACCTGCCGCAACGTCTGCCCGCGACCTGGCAGGCAATCAAAACGCTGGAAAACCGCATTGCGCAAACGCGCATGATCGAATTAAACGCGGCGGCGGAACTCGACGGCCTTTCGTTTGCCTCGGTGGCCGCATCCTTCATCGGCGGAACGCCGGCGGCAGCACCGCAACGCGCGCCGCGTTTCGTCGACCGCCTGCTCGGCGATGATCTTTCGCGGCTGGCGGGTCAGCACCTGCTGCTGGTATTCCTTTCGCTGCTGCTGAGTGCTGCAGTGGGGATACCGCTCGGGATAGCCGCAGCGCGCTCGCCGAAGGCGCAGACATTCATCATGCCGGCCGTCGCCGTATTGCAAACCATTCCAGCGCTGGCCTTGCTCGCCTTTCTGATCGCACTATTTGACCGCATCGGCACGCTGCCGGCAGTGGCAGCGCTATTTCTATACGGCTTGCTGCCCATCGTGCGCAATACGGCAACCGGACTACTTGAAATCCCGCGCGGCCTGCCGCAGGCGGCCGCCGCGCTTGGTTTGCGCCGGGGTGTGATTCTTCGTTTGATTGAATTACCGCTGGCCGCACGCACGATACTTGCCGGTGTCAGAACGTCCGCCGTCATCAACGTCGGCACCGCCACGATCGCCGCCTTTATCGGCGCCGGCGGTTTCGGTGAACGCATCGTTGCAGGCCTTGCAGTCAACGACCACGCCATGCTGCTGGCAGGGGCGCTGCCGGCTGCGTTGCTGGCGATATTGATTGAACTGGTTTTCGGCGCCGCGGAACGCGGCCTGTCACCGGGCAGCCGCGAGCAGGACGGCAGAACTTAACGCGACAGTATGGTCGGCCGCGCCTCCGGCAGCAGGCCCGGGTAATCGCGACTGAAATGCAGACCGCGACTTTCATGCCGGAGCTGCGCGCTGCGCACGATCAATTCCGCGGTCTGCACCAGATCGCGCAGTTCCAGCAGGTCGCTGGTGACGCGGAAATTCGCGTAATACTCGTGAATTTCCGATTGCAGCAGCTGGATGCGGTGCAGCGCGCGTTCAAGCCGCTTGTTGGTGCGTACGATGCCGACATAGTCCCACATGAAGCGGCGCAATTCGTCCCAGTTATGCGCGATGACGATTTCTTCGTCGGCGTCCGACACGCGGCTTTCGTCCCAGTCGGGCAGGGCCGGCGGCAGCGGGGCGTGGTCGGCGAGAATGTCGCGCGCTGCCGCCATCCCGAAGACGATGCATTCGAGCAGTGAATTGCTGGCCAGCCGGTTGGCACCATGCAGACCGGTGCAGGCGGTTTCGCCAATCGCATAGAGTCCCGGCACATCGGTACGCGCGCGGTCGTCGGTGACAAGGCCGCCGCAGGTGTAATGCTCGGCCGGCACCACCGGGATTGCCTCGCGCGTAATGTCGATGCCGAGGTCTTTGCAGTGGATGTAGATGTTGGGGAAATGCTGCTTGATGAATTCGGCCGGCTTGTGCGTGATATCGAGATAGACGCAGTCGATGCCGCGCTTTTTCATTTCAAAATCGATGGCACGCGCCACGATGTCGCGGGGCGCCAGTTCGGCGCGCTGGTCGTGCGCCGGCATAAAACGCGTGCCGTCGGGCAGTTTCAGGATGCCGCCTTCGCCACGCACCGCTTCCGAGATCAGGAAAGGCTTGGCGTGCGCATGATAGAGGCAGGTCGGGTGAAACTGGATGAATTCCATGTTGCCAACCCGGCAGCCGGCGCGCCAGCCCATGGCAATGCCGTCGCCGGTCGAGGTATCGGGATTGGTCGTATAAAGGTAGACCTTGCCGGCACCGCCGGTGGCCAGCACCACATGGCGTGCCGCGATCGTCACTACCTTGCCACGCAGCGTATCGAGCACATAGGCGCCCAGGCAGCGGTTATCCGCTTGTCCCAGTTTGGCGCCGGTGATGAGGTCAACCGCATTGTGATTTTCGAGCAGGGTGATGTTGGGATGCGCCCTGATTTTGGCTTCCAGCGTGACCTGCACCGCGTGCCCCGTGGCGTCGTCGACGTGGATCACCCGCCGGTGGCTGTGGCCGCCTTCCGTGGTGAGGTGGTAACCGGTGTCAGTGGAGGCGTCGCGCGTAAACGGCACCCCCTCGCCAATCAGCCAATCGATGCACTCGCGGCCGCGTTCGACGACAAAACGGGTCACTTTTTCGTCGCACAGGCCGGCGCCGGCAACCAGGGTGTCGCGAACGTGGCTCTCAGTGGTGTCATCGCCGGCCAGCACCGCGGCAATGCCGCCTTGCGCCCAGTTGCTGGCGCCATCGAGTAGTTCCCGCTTGGTGACCACGCCGACCTTGCGTTGCGCGGCGAGATGCAGGGCGAGGGTCAGTCCCGCCAGACCGCTGCCTATGATCAGAACGTCAAATCGGTGTGCCATATTCGCTTGCCGCTCAAAACCCTATGTTACCGCACCGCGGCAGCAGTGCAGGAACTGCAACCTGCAGTGAACTAATTCCCCGCCGGCGTTGTCTGTCGGGTATTGGTCGTGAAGCTTGTGAAGTCGGGTTCCTGACTGCATCGCCTGCGGTATACTTGGCGCCTTGTTTTGGCGGGCCGCGCGCTTGCAAAACGCAGGATTTCAGGAACCGGTTTCATGGGCGAGCGTGAAGTTGACCGTCAACTGGTCGAGCGGGCACAAGGTGGCGACAAGCATGCCTTTGAGCTGCTGGTTATCAAGTACCAGCGCAAGCTGGCGCGCCTGCTGTCGCGTTTTATCCGCGACCCTGGTGAAGTAGAGGATGTTACGCAGGAAGCATTTATAAAAGCCTACCGCGCACTGCCGTCGTTCCGTGGCGACAGCGCCTTTTATACCTGGCTCTATCGTATCGGCATCAATACGGCAAAGAATTATCTGGTCACCCTGGGCCGCCGCGCGCCAACGGTAACTGCGGTCGACAATGAGGAAGCTGAGGATATTGAAGACGGCGATCAACTGAAAGACATGAATACGCCGGAAAGCCAGATGATCACCCGGCAGATCGCCGAAACGGTCAACACAACGCTGCAAAACCTGCCGGAAGAGTTGCGTACCGCAATCACGTTGCGCGAACTGGACGGAATGAGTTATGAGGAAATCGCCCAAATCATGAATTGCCCGATCGGCACCGTGCGGTCGCGCATCTTCCGGGCACGCGAAGCGATAGCAGAAAAGCTGCGACCGCAGCTGGATGTGGCGAAAGACAGGAGATGGTGATGGACAAAATCTCGGCATTCATGGACGGTGAAGCGGCGCCCGCCGAAACCAGGCAGGCATTGACGAATCTTCGCAGCGACGAGGAGTGTCAAAAACTCTGGAATTCGTTTCATCTGGTCGGCGACGTCATGCGCGGCGACCCGGTCCTGCGCGATGATTTCATCGACCGTTTGCGCGAACGGATCAAACACGAGCCGACCGTGCTGGCGCCGCGCGCGCGCTGGAGTGCGCCCACGCGTTTTGCCTATTCGGCAGCCGCGGCCGTCGCCGGGCTCGCAGTCGTTGCGGCCATCGTCATGACCAACAATCCATTACGTCCGGCGGGCGATATTGCCAGCGCGCAGAAATCAAATCCGCTGCAAATTGCCCAATCCGCACAATCTGATGAGCACCTCCAGCCGGCGGCGAACCCGGCGCAGGTCAATGAATATTTAATGGCGCATCAGGAATTTTCACCGCGCACGGCATTGCAGGGTGTGGTGCCGTATGTGCGTTCGGTCTCGGAATCCCACGATGGCAACCGGCGTTAATCGCGCGCGCAAAACACGGCCCGCCTTGCTGCTCGCGCTGGCCTGCGGCATTGCCTTTGCCGGGGTGGCCTGCGCTGAATCGACGGATGCCATGGCGTGGCTGCACAAAATCGCCAGCGCCGCGCGCAATCTTAATTACGCCGGCAGTTTTGTTTACCAGCACGGTCGCCAGGTCGAAACCTCGCGCATTGCACACTGGGCCGATGCCAACGGCGAACACGAGAAACTCGAAACGCTGGACGGCCCGCCGCGCGAAATTATCCGCACCAACGAAAACGTAACCTGCTACCTGCCCGAAACCAAAGCAGTTTTGGTCACCAAACGACATGGCCGTCAGTTTCCCTCGCTGCTGCCGGAGGATTTCGCGGGGATTGCCGACAACTATGTCGTGCGAAAAGCAGAGACCGACCGCGTTGCCGGCGCCGAATGTCAGATGATCCTGCTCGAACCCAGGGACAATTTACGCTACGGCCACCGTTTTTGCGCGGAAGTGTCCTCCGGCCTGCTGTTGCGTGCGCGCACCTATAACGACAAAAATGAAATGATCGAGTCGTTTGCCTTTAC
>CALQCM020000073.1 GCA_943329075.2 Chitinophaga pinensis
CCTCGACGTCATTTATAGTGTTGGCAAGCCGGAAGCATTGGTCATGCATCTGAACATGGCGTCGTTTTCTGGAATCACTAAGCCGGAAGTACTTGAGAATATTGTGCGGGCGGCTTTGCGCGTTCAAAGCAAATTCCCTGGCGAAGCACATTTCGTTCTGGTGTTGCGTTCAGACGGCGAGCCGGAACTGGAAAGTCGCAAACGCGCGTTCAAAACGCGCGCAATGGACCTTGGTATTCCTGTCTTTGATGAAATCACCCATGCGGGCCATGCGCTCGCCGTCATGCGCCAATACGAGCAGTTCATGCAGTCGCGAAGCGGCGAAGCGGGCGCTGGTACCTGAATCAAGAGGTCTTAACCACTGAAAGGAATAGCATGAGTACTATCAAATACGAAGTAAAAGACAGAATCGGCTACATCACGCTCAACCGCCCTGAAAAGAGAAATGCCATTGACCTTGCGATGCGCAAGGAACTGCAGGAAGCGTTTGAGGATGTCAAATTCAACCAGGACGTTTGGGTCTCTATACTTACCGGCGAAGGCAACACGTTCTGCTCCGGTAAGGACATCGTCGATACGTCGCCGGAGGAAAATCGAGGAATACTGTCGAATCACGAAATCCATCAGTATCAGATGCATATTTTTAAACCGATAATTTGCGCGGTTAATGGCGGTTGTTATGCGCAGGGCTGCGGCTTTGCACTTAATTCGGACATCATAATCATGTCCGACAAAGCTGCATTTGGGTGGCCGCAAGGTAATCGCGGCATATCGTCAGTAGGTGGTCCGAGTCGCGGAACGCACGTAGTTCCTTATCATGTTGCGATGGGTTTTCTGATGCGCGCCAAGGCAATGAGCGCAGCTGACTGTCTACGGTGGGGCATTGCTACGGAGGTGGTGCCGCACGCTGAACTTATGGCGACGGCGCGGCGCTACGCAGAAGAGATCATGGAGTGCGCGCCGCTGGCAGTGCGGGGAATGAAAGAGGCCGCTCGTCTCGCTTACGACCTTCCGTTGGAATCGCGTATGCAGGTAGCTCAGTTTATTGTCGAGCGCGTCGGAATGTCCGAAGATAAAAAAGAGGGCATCCAAGCGTTCCGGGAGAAACGGAAGCCAGTTTGGCGCGGCCGCTAAAGGTTTCACCAAACGGAACAGCCACGTTACACATACTTTGGACAAATGGAGGAAGCGGTGCAAACGAAAGCAGGTAACGCAGCAGCCGGTGCACTGCTGATAATATCGCTGGCTACTACGCTGTCCGTCCATGCGCAGGGCAGGGGCTATCCGACCAAGCCGGTACAGGTTGTTGTCCCCTTTGATGCCGGGGGGGGCACAGATCTGCTCACGCGGCTGGTCGCCAAGGAACTCGCCGAAATTTGGGGGCAACCTGCCATCATCGTAAATCGTGGTGGTGCGGGCAGCACGCTGGGCACCGGAATCGCGGCAAAAGCTCTGCCTGATGGGTACACCATTCTTTTTAACAGCAGCGGTATTGCTTCAAACGTAACCCTGTTCCAACCGCTACCGTTCAATCTGTTGCGCGATCTCGCACCAGTGTCGATGCTCGCCACCCAGACGAACGTGCTGCTCGTCAATCCATACGTGCCTGCCAAAAGCGTCGCAGAACTGATTCGGCTGGCAAAAGAAAAGCCAGAGGCGTTCACCATCGGCTCTGGTGGCGGTGCGGCACATTTGGCAACTGAACTGTATCGGAGCATGTCGGGAGCAAAGGTACCAATCGCGCACTACAAAGGAGCTGGGCCGGCGCTTATTGCGGTAATGTCTGGTGAAGTTCAGATGTTGATCGCGACGATGTCGGATGCCTTATCGCATATCGAATCGGGGAAAGTTATTGCACTCGGCGTAACCACTTCCAAGCGTTCCCCCTTGGTCCCAGCGTTGCCGACGTTGGCCGAAGCGGGTCTCCCGGGCTACGAGTACAGCACTTGGTATGGCGTCTTCAGTCCGGCGGGAGTGCCGCAGCCAATCATTGATCAACTAAGTCAAGATATGGCTCGCGCCGTAGCAGCTCCTGCTGTTCGCAAACGTTTTGCGGCAACCGGAATCGAAGCTGCTACCAGCACGCCGGATGAATTTGGGAAATATGTTAAGGCCGATGTACAAAAATGGGCGAAGGTAATTCAGGCGGCAGGATTGAAGCCCTAACGATGCTTAAATAGCGTAGTGCGAAAAACTTTCAGTCATTTGTTATTGATGGGTGGCGCGCATATCGAGATTTTCGACTAAGTTTGCACCACTTTAACAGCGCCGCCGGCGGCTAATAGATGTTTCGCGTCTGAATTAGGACGTGCTTTTCGGTTATTCGCATTTTGAGTCGAGGAGTGCAGAGATGGAGTAAAAGTACCTCAGCGGTGGCTAGCAAGAGGCTGACTCGACATTTTCAATATTAATGCCCCGTATGGTCAAAAAATAGAAAGCTACTGAAACTGCGGTAGTTTTGCACTGAGATGCGCTGTACTCAAGAGTCACGAACGGCTTGGTGGACTCCTGCGCTACTATCAGCCTGAGTGTTTGAAGTGGCGGGGAAGCGTGGGGCAGGGCGAGCATTGTGTATGCTCGGTTAGGCGTTGCTAGTTCGTGTGCTGTCTGCGTGTATTACCTGGAATAATTCAATAAGCCTGGCCTATACTTGAAATCGCGGCGATAAAAAAGTTATTGTTTTTCTGGAAATTGGCACAGTTTTGTTTTTTGACCATACGGGAGAAGGTGGTTTGAATTTCCTATACTCCTTGGCCGATTGATGCGGGCGGGCGGTGATGAAGCGATGAGGAGCGCAACAAAATGACAGGATTCGGAAGACACCTTTGGGTGTTCATTGTGGGTGTAATCGTCGCGATCGCCCAGGCATTTCCAGTTCACGCGCAACAAGCGTGGAAACCGCAAAAGAACGTGGAGGTCGTGGTGCCTGCGGGTCCGGGCGGCGGCCAGGACCAGATCGGCCGGTCGATGCAGAAGAGAATGCAGGATGTGGGTCCCGACTCAGCCTTGATATCGGTTGTCAATCGGGCGGGTGGCGGCGGCACAGTGGCGTGGGCTTATATAGCGCAGAAGGCCGGTGACCCGCACTATCTTTCGATTTTCGCTCCGCCCTTGCTGACGAATCACATACACGGCCGCAGCCAAATGCATCACACTCAGCTGACTCCGATTTCACTCTTTGCCAGCGAGTATATTGCGTTTGCGGTTCGTACGGAATCGCCTTTCGTCACTGCAAAAGACTTGTTCGAGCAGCTCAAAAAGGATCCCGCCTCGATCAGTATTTCGACGGGTTCCGCGGTCGGCAGCATCACGCACATCAACCTTGGCCGCGTTTTGAAAGCGGCGGGCGTTGACGTCAAGCGCTTGAAGATCGTGACATTCGACTCGTCGCCCGCAGCAACGACCGCGCTGCTGGGAGGACATATTGATTTGGTTTGCACGACCCCGGTCAACTTTCTCGCGCACAAGGGCGCGGGGCGGCTTCGCTTGCTCGGGGTATCGGCACCCCGCAGGCTCGGCGGCGATCTCGCGGATGTCCCAACCTGGAAGGATAGCGGCATCGATGTTGTCGATGCGAACTGGCGCGGGCTGGTGGCGCCCAAGGGGCTCACGCCGGAACAGATCGATTTCTGGGGCAAGTTCATGCTGGACTTGTCGGGTTCTGCGGAGTGGCGCAAAGGCGTCCTGGAGAAAAACCTCTGGGAAAGTAGTTATCTGAACCCGCGGGACACCAGCCGATTCCTCGACGAGCAATACGTCCAGATGAAAGCAATGCTGGTCGAACTCGGCTTGGTCAAATAGCGCAATGGAGCACAACAAGGGGAGGGCATCGAAACATGGGACTTAAATTGAGCGCCAGCGAGATGCGTGGTGGTGAGCAGAAGCAAACGCAGATCGGCCACGGCGGGGCGATGAAGGTGTTTCAGATTTATGGATCGCAGTGCGGCATGATGGTGGCGACGCGCGCGTCCGGCTATCACTCGTCTCCCCACAAGCACGTCGCGGAACAATTGAATTACGTTACGGACGGCGAAATGTGGATTTTTGTCGAACGCGAAGGCTTTCTTTTGGAGAAGGGGGATTTCCTGCGGATTCCCCCGATGGCGGTTCACTGGGCCTGGATCCGCTCGCCCGGCCCCTGCACCATGGTCGAGGCGTTTTCGCCCGCCCATTGGATTTCCAGGGAAGGCACAGTGGGGCTTCTCATGGAAGGCGAGGCGCGCGCGGAGGAATTGTCTGTAAACATCAGCACGCCGGTCGAGTTCGCAGCCGAAGTGGAGCGCGAATGTTTTGGCAAGGCGGGGTAGGGGCCGGACGTTTGAGGTTTCAGTGTTCCCGTCGCCCCCGAATTGACCACCTGGGCCGATTGCGCATCGACTAGTGTTTGTCGATTAGCGGTGGTGGTCAATCGCAGATCGGTGCTACCTGCTGAAACTGATCAAATTCGAATTGGTGGTAATAAATCGATAGGCGGTTTCGGTTCGTGAGTGACGATTCGCATTTTTGAAAAGCGGACTTCGGTCAGAATTTCAACAGGCAGCGGGGCTCAGGGAGAACAACCGGCGAAGAGCGGTCATAGCGTATCAATCCAGAGGTTTCCTGAAGGCGGCCGCTGCGGTTCATAATGGTTCCTCCCGCATGTTTGCGAATGCAACGTAATGAGGATTGGATTGCAAGCATGGCAAAAATGGTTAAATGTTTGTTGCTCTTGATTGCCGCGGCAACGCAATACGCGCAAGCCCAAGGCTATCCAAACCGCCCGGTGCGCATCATTGTCGGTTTTGGTGCCGGTGGGCCCGATACATCAGCCCGAATACTCGCGGCGCAACTCAGTACGCAAACCAAGCAGCAGTTCGTCGTCGACAATCGTCCCGGCGCCAACGGAATCATCGCTGCTGATATCGTGGCGAAATCCACACCGGATGGCTATACGCTGTTGGTTACGTCTGGCTCGTTTGCCATCAATCCTGCCATATACCGTAAGTTGCCGTTCGATACTCTGCTGGATTTTGCGCCGGTGTCGCAGATATCGGGTTCTGACGCGCACATCCTCGTGGTAAACGCCACGCTACCTGTGAGTTCTGTGCGCGAGTTGATCGACTACGGCAGGAAGCCCGGTGCCAAACTGGCCTATGGTTCTCCGGGAATCGGCAACTCACTGCATCTCGCCGCGGCGTTGTTCAATCAACGCGCGGGTACGGACATGGTGCACGTGCCGTACAAGGGGGCGGGTGCTGCGGTGACAGCGTTGCTCGCAGGCGAGGTGCAAGTGATGCTGGCGACGCCGCCGATGTCGCTGCCGCATATCCGGTCCGGACGTATCAAGGCTCTGGCGTATAACCACACGACACGTGCCTCATTTTTACCGGATGTGCCGACTATGGTTGAAGCGGGGCTCAATGGCACGCAAATGGAAGCGAGTTGGCATGGCCTGTTGGCGCCAGCCAGGGTGCCGGCCGCAATACTTGCGCGCCTCGAGAAGGAAACACAGATGGCGCTGACGCTACCGCAGGTGCGTGAGCAATTTTCAAAAGTGGAGCTGAAGGCTGTGCTTGGCAGCGCGGCGGAGTTTCGAAGCTTGGTGGTGGATGCCGTAAAAAAACTGGGCGAGATTGTGAAAGTGGCCGGCATAGAGCCGGAGTGAATTAAATAGATAGTCAACAAGGGGGAATAATATGTCAGTCAGACGGGTAGTGGTAGGGCACGACGAAGCCGGTAATTCCATACTGATCGAAGACGGCCCGGCACCCGCGATGCGCACGAATCCATTGCGGCCAGGCCATGTGTCGAACGATATTTGGAAAACCGGCGAGCTACCCTACCAACTGCACGCCTTGCATGAAGACCCAACGCTAGGCCCTCGGCAGATTCATCCGCCCAAGGGTGGAACCATTATCCGCATTGCCGAAATCGCGCCGGAGTCAGAAGAAATTCGCAATATGACACCGGAAAAAGCCCGCGAGGTGTTCAGGTCGATGGGAAATGAAGGCGCATCGTCATTCGGTCGTGGTGGCCGTCATCCGATGATGCACCGTACTGAGACCATCGACTACGCGATTTGCATTGAAGGCGAAATGACGATGTTGCTGGATAAAGGTGAAGTGACCTTAAAGGCCGGGGACGTGCTGATTCAGTTGGGAACCAATCATGCATGGAGCAATCGGTCCGGTAAGGTCGCGAAGATGCTGTATGTGTTGATTGACGGGGAGTTTGACGAGCAGATGCAGGGATGGTTCGGGGGCGCGCATTAGCAGGGGTTTCTGGCGGTGAGTATCGAAGAGATCGGCCTGTTTATACATATTTTCATCGGACAATTGGAGTGGTGATGACTGAAGCTGTGGTTCGCAATATTCGTCTCAATTACGAAGTGATCGGGCATTCCGGCCCCATGATTGCACTCACCCCGGGCAGCCGGCGCGGTTATGGTGAGCTTGTTAACCTGGCCCGGGAAATCGCGGCAGCTGGATATCGCGTTTTGCTGCATGACCGCCGCAATTGCGGTGCATCCGAAGTTGCGTTTGACGGGACGGCTTCAGAGCATGAAGTGTGGGCTGACGACCTTTATGAATTGGGACGGCAGCTTGGTGCGGATCGTCTGGTCGTTGGCGGTTCTTCCGCCGGCGCCCGACTTGCTATTTTGTTTGCAATGAGGCACCCCGATGCGCTGAGCGGGCTTTTGTTGTGGCGTTTGACCGGCGGCCAGGAAGCGGTCGATAAGCTAGCGGAAAATTACTACGGACAGTTCATCAAGATCGCGAACAAGGGAGGCATGGCGGCGATTTGTGAAAGCGAGCACTTCAAGGAATGCATCGCATCGCGGCCCGCCAACCGCGAACGGTTGATGGCAAATGATCTCGGGCAATTCATCAAAGTCATGACTTTTTGGAGGGAATGTTTCCTTGAGTCAGCGCGTCTGCCCATTGTTGGCGCGACCGAGGCCGATTTGGCGGCAATAGTTGCACCCGTCTGCCTGATTTCTGGTAACGATGTCATTCATACGCCGGTTACCGCACGTAAAGCAGCCAGCCTGTTGCCCAATTGCGAACTGCATGATGATGTTGTGCGTAAGGTTGCGGACGACCAGTTGCTCAAGGAATGGGATCGCAAGGAATGGCGAGACGTGGAGCCACGCATAGCGCATATTTTTACCGCATT
The DNA here is from genome assembly GCA_943329075.2 of Chitinophaga pinensis. Classification (GTDB taxonomy): domain Bacteria; phylum Pseudomonadota; class Gammaproteobacteria; order Burkholderiales; family SG8-41; genus PALSA-1004. The sequence goes on from CALQCM020000073.1 coordinate 7,156, forward strand.
TATGCAGAGCAAAAAAATCTGTTAACCATTCTTAAATCTAACGCATCTTTAAGAAGACCGGACACTCACTGTCAGATCGAATTGCGACTGCACAGATTACCCTTCTGCTATGCCAACCGATCCCCGCTTGAGTTCGGCGGCGTTTATACTGGCCAGACGGGCCTTGTGTTGGGTTTTGCCGGCATCCTGAATTGAGATTGTGTCCCGTTATGGCTGCCGACTGACATAGAGCGTAGCAATTAGCATTCAAATTGTGCGGGGCATATAAAGGCAAAAAGGGAGCGATGTATGAATGCTATTAAAAAAGGTGACTCGGGTTGTGCGATAGTGACAGGTGCGGCTGGAGGAATTGGCTTAGCTGCAGCGCGGCAGCTCGTGTCACAGGGATTCTCGGTATTCTTGGTGGATCGCGATGAGGGCGGTCTGCAAGCCGCTCTGAAAGATGTTACAGCCGGGGGCGGCAATGCGATCGCCCATGTGGCCGATGTGACATCGACCCAACAGGTTAATGAGGCGGTCAAAGCCGCGGCGGGGTGGGGTCGAATTAACGCGCTCGTTAATGTGGCCGGCGGGTCGGGTCCTAAGCCGGTGCGGGACATCGAGGGTATAGACGACACCGACTGGGATTTTGTGATCAACTTGAATCTCAAAAGCGTATTCTTATTCTGTCGTGCTACCGTTCCATACATGCGCGCGCAGCGATATGGGCGCATTGTCAACACGTCCTCTTCTTACTCTCGTGGTCGCAAAGGTCCGGTGACCACACAAGGTACACGTCTCGCTTATGCGGCCGCGAAAGCGGGCATCATTGGTTTCGGTGCACAGTTATCCAAGGACGTCGCCGACTGCGGCATCACGGTAAATACAGTTGTGCCAGCATTGACCATGGGCGAGCCCGGCTCGCGTATTCTCGAGCGTTTCCAGAAGTTGCCTGACGCCGCACGCAATACAGTCCTGAGCGAGTTGCCTATGGGGCGGCCCGGCGAGGCTTATGAGGTCGCTGCGGCGATCGGCTTCTTGGCATCAGAGAGCGCGAGCTATGTGTCGGGCATAGCGTTGCCAGTTGACGGAGCGCTTTGATTTCGGCTATTTCGGTTAAGGAGAGGTCAAGATGAAGAAACAGAACGGATTGCGACTGTGGATGGTTGCAGGTGTTATTGTATTTTCAGCTGCATTTAGTGGCGTTCGTGCGGCAGGTCCTTGGCCGGAGAAGCCGGTTAGAATCGTGGTGCCGTTTATTGCAGGCGGAGGCACGGATATCCATGCCCGCATTGTTGCTGACGAACTGGGTAAGATTTTTGGCCAGCAGTTTTTGATCCAGAATATGCCTGGCGGGACGGCGCAGGTAGGCTACGGCTATGTGGCCAAAGCGCCCTCGGACGGATACACCTTTGTAATGGGTACGGGCGGAATTACGATATTGCCAAGCCTTTACACCAAGCTTCCCTTTCATCCGCTGAAGGACTTTCAGCCGGTATCGCAGCTTGTGCGAATACAGAACGTTATGGTGGTCCATCCTTCCCTCCCGGCGAAAACGCTGAAAGAATTTATCGCGCTGGCGAAAGCAAACCCCGGAAAAATCACTTACGCGTCGACCGGGGTGGGTAATCCTCCGCATCTTGCGGGAGAGCTATTGAAGACGATGGCCGGGATCGACATCTATCATGTGGCCTACAAGGCAGATAACGCAGTAATGCCGGATTTGATCGGCGGACGCCTGGAGATGTTTATATCACCGCTTGCGGTGGCGCTGCCTTTCATCGAGGCAAAACGTCTGCGGGCGATCGCGGTAACGGCGAAGACGCGCGCGGCTTCCATGCCGGATGTGCCTACTATGGATGAAGCGGGTTTGAAGGGTTATGAGATTACTTCCTGGTATGGAATCCTCGCCCCTGCGGGTATACCGCAGGACGTCATAGAGCGAATGAACGGGGCACTGCTTAAAATCGTCGCTATGCCGGGCGTAAGGGAAAAATTTGCACAGAACGGTTCTGAACCGACCGGAACTTCGGTGGACGCGTTTCGCAAGATCATCGAGGATAATCTGAAGAATTTCGCAAAAATCATCGAGGCGTCGGGGGCCAAACCTCTCGATTGAGGTTTATTTTGAGCCCCACGAGACGGCACGCTCGGAGCTCAGACAGATCGAATCGCTCGATGATCTGCCCGATGGCTTCATGCCTGACCTGCGGGTCTAGCGCTTTACCCCTGAAAACGAACTTCAGCGCATGCATGTCCACATGCGCTTCTGACGGATTTCCCTACTTTAAATTGGCAGGGCTGGCGGGGTACAGGTCAGGGCCGCGAACGACCGCTATGTAGAAATTCAGATGTCTCCTTCGGGGCGAAAGCGCCATCTGAAATGTATCGGGAGTGGACGCTCAAATCAGAAGCTACGATTATCTCGCCATCACATGGCCGGCGACAGGGGTTGGCTGATTGCAGGCGCAAAGCAGGAGGAATTACCGATCCCGCCCCGCATTGTTGGTAACTGCCACCTGAGCGTTGTTTCTGGCTCATACGGCAAAGTTGTATTTACCCACTCTGCAAAAAAGTACGCAGATCAATTTTTCCTCAACGAACGGGTGCGCATCTTTGGTCTGGCTTCCGGCATTGGCTTCAAAACTGATTCGTGTGCAATCAACAAATAAACAATTCCAAGAAATCGGTTACGCTCATTTGCAGGCATTTGTCGCGATCACTAAAGACGTCCAGAACCCTCGTCGCTTGCTGTGGCGACAGCCCCAGCGCAAGATTGTGGCGAAGCTTGCGCTCAAAATATGGCATTCCTTCAGCGCGACGTCGCGCGTGTCCGACAGGCTGTTCGATGTCAATACGACGCGTCATTGTTCCGTCGCGATAAGTGATCTGAATTCCGTTGGCGCAGGATCGCACCGCGGGATCCAAAAATCCGGCAGTAAATCGAGGGTCTTCATGCACCACCATTTTTGCGCGCAGTGAGTCGATGCGCGCGTCGCTTGCTGCAGCATCGGAGTAATCATCTTCCGTGAGGCCGCCCCTGAGCAACCCTAACGCGACCATGTATTGAAGGCAATGATCGCGGTCTGCGGGGCTGTTGAGCGCGCCGGTCTTCGAAGTGATGCGGATTGCAAGCGCGTATGTCCAGATGTCTATGCGCTCGATGTCATTAATCCGGCCGACCACCAGCGGATGCATATTTATCGCGGCTTCTAGGGCGGTTTGGGCGTGTACCACGCCGGGATAGGCTGCTTTGAAGAGCAGATTTTCCATAACGTATGAACCGAGCGGTCGCGATAGCGTGAATGGCTTGCCACCGAATTGTATGGCTTCCATGCCCCAGCGCGGGTCTGTCAGCACTGTGCCGCAAGGCGGCTCGCCGCGCAGAGCGAGAAATGCGAGCCGCATGCCGCGCGCCGATGCGTCGGGGCCGGCCCACGATTTTCTCGATCCGGCGTTCGGCGCCTGCCGATAGACTCGCAACGGATGACCGTCGCACCAGGCGTGCGATAGGGCGCTGCAGATGTGCGGGTATCCACCGCCCAGCAACTTGGCCGCGACGGCGGCAGAAGGCACGCGTACAAATGCAGCGTGATCGTAACCCTGATCACTCAGACTATTGGTGAGTCCAAGCACGCCTTGTATTTCATAGGCTTTGATCATGGCGTCGAGGACGCAATTAAGCGTATACGGCTTGATACCCTGAGCCTTGCGGCGCTTGCTTTCAAACTCGGCCGCAGCAAGTATCGTTCCGATATGATCGGACGGATGACCGGTTTCGAGAGCGACCCACGTGTCGCTGAAATCCAGCCACCGAATAAGGCAGCCAGTCCCGAAAGCGGCCGATAGCGGATCCACACAATAGGTGGTTCCTGGAATATGCGCACCAGATCGCACAGTAAGTTCTGGAACTATAGGTTCGACGAGCGCCATGCATTCGGGCACACGTGTCGAGGCCATGGCGCACCCGAGCGAGTCAAAAAGCGCGAGCCACGCAATAGCCGTCGCCTCTTCGCCCCACACCTCGTCGGCATCGACATAGGACGCAATTTCATGAACTAGCGGGTCTATGTTCACCTATTCCTCATCGCCTGAGCGGCCTAACCAGTCATTAGACGGCGTTAAACAACCGTTTCTTATTCGATCAAAGTAAAAATTGATCCCCAAATAACATTTATATTTTCAGATCTCATTTGGGTCAGGTGGACACTGTGCGCGCGCATTTCTAGATTCAAATAAGGTTGCCAACGACTTTTTTCGGCCATTGGCGTAAGCATCCAATCGCTCAGTGTGCCTTTGCGCCTGCGTCTTCACCGCCAGGTACCACTTTTGCAGCGCTCTAAAGCCACAATTCCTGGGGCCAGGCACCGAAAAAAGAAAGAAATGATTTCGGGAAAGTTGTCATTCCAGTTTAATCACGCCAGAACGGAATGCACTTTTCCATTTTATAATTTCGTTTTCGATCAACGTCTTGAACACGGCCGGTGTGGTGGCGGTGGCCTGCGCGCCGCTGACCGCGAACTGCTGCTTGACGCTTTCGGTGGACGTGATCCTGGCGATTTCAGAATTCAGCACGGTGATAATTCCGACTTCCGTGTTGGCCGGGGCGAGCAGACCGTACCATTGCGTAACTTCATAGCCTTTGATCGATTCTGCAATCGTTGGGATTTCCGGTGCAAAACTTGATCGCTTGCCACTCGTTACTGCAATAATCCGCAGACGGCCGTTGCCTTTGAACGGAATTACAGTCGGCAACGTGGAAAACGACACCGGCACTTCGCCGCTCAGCAGTGCAGCCATTACCGGCGCGCCACCCTTGTATGGCACATGCAGCAGCTTGATGCCGCCCAAATGATTGAGCAGTTCTCCGGCCAGATGCGGGCCGCCAGCAATGCCGGTCGAACCAAAGCCGATTTCGCCAGGTCGAGACTTTGCGAGCGAGATGAGATCTTTGACGGTTATGGCCGGCAGCGAAGGATGCACGGTAAGCGCGTATTCGGAAATCGCGATAACGCTGATGGGTGAAAAAGCAGTGATCGCGTCGTAAGGGACCTTGCTACTACTGGCCGGTAGGATAGCGTTGGGGCCGACACTGCCGAGCAGTAATGTATAACCGTCAGGAATGCTGCGTGCGGCGATTTCAGTGCCGATCTGGCCGCTGGCGCCTGGTTTGTTGTCAACTACAAATTGCTGGTGCATTGATTCAGACAGCGCGCGGGCAATAATCCGTGCTGCAGCGTCGGCGCCGCCGCCGGGGGGGTAGGGGGTGATGATGCGAACGGGACGCGAAGGATAGGTTTGCGCTGTAGCATTTAGTGCTGCAACTACGCACGTAAACAGCAGAAAGTGTGTCAGGAATTTCATTTAATGGTCCTTGTCAAGATCACACCGTCGAGCCTTGGGCGACATGAAAACGGCAGTTCGCTGTGTTGATCCAGGATGTGCGCAACTCAACCGGTGTGTCTTCATAGGTTTTCGCTCGACGGTGAATGTTCAATAGTGGATTGCCCGCTTTGACACCCAGCAGCGCGGCGATATCGCGCGGCGCGGCAGCCGCCTGCACATCGGCGTCCACGGCGATGACGTTCACATCATAGTTTGATTGGTACAGCGTGTAGAGAGTCACGTTGCCGTCCCCGACCCCAGTTTTCGTCAGACGAGGAAAGAGTCCAGCTGGCAGCACCGAGTCGTTGACGCCGACGATTTCGTTATCCAGCGCGAAGGTGCTGCGCAGTCGCCATACATCGCGGTTACGGTAACGCGACAGGCCCAGTAAATCCGCTTCCGCAAATTCGGGTCTGTTACGCATCAATGAAATAATCGCGCGGGTCGGCATGCGCCGCACACCGTCGAGGCGCACCAGATTGAAGAATCGATAGAGCCGGCTTTGATTGGCATGCTCCGAGACAAAGGTACCCTTTCCCTGTTTGCGCGTGAGGATGCCTGCCACCTCGAGTTCGCCGACTGCCGCTCGCACGGTAGCTACGCCGACCCTGAAGCGCTTTGCTAGTTCGCCTTCCACCGGCAGTTTGTCGCCAGTGGTCCATTCGCCCGCAGCGAGCGCTTGGATTAGCTTTTCCTTTCCTTCCTTGTAGAGGGGCAGACCGGACATGGGTATGAGCCAAAGATATGAATCATTCGAATGATATGATAGAGTAACCCGTGACCGTGACGCTAGCAAGCGTCAATTAAGCCGCCGTCGATGCGTTGAGACGGCGTGGCCGCGGCCGTTTCGCAGCAAACACTGATATTGCATCTACTGGGGGAAGCTATGAGTAACGGCAAGGCACGCGTAATGGAAGACGCAAAGGGGCGGCGCGCAACATACGAAGAAATCACCGTCGGGCAATCGCTCGGCGAAATGGACTGGGCCATCACCGATGACCTGATTGATCTGCAATGCCAGCTTGACCAGGATTTCGACCCGCTGTTTTTTCCGTCAGCGGGACAGCCACGAATCGCGCCGCCACAAATTACCTACCGGCCGCCACGTTGGCTGATTTCGCGCGCCTACAACGTGCGCGGGTTGTTCGTCGGCTGGGAAATGGAATCGCTCGGCGAAATCCGGGTTGGGATGACGCTGAAGGTGTCGGGCGCCATCGTCGATAAGTACATCAGAAAAGAACGTGAATACATTGTGTACGAGGCTGTTGGTCGAGACGAGCAAGGTAATGTATTGTTCCGCACCCGCCGTACCCATGTGCTGGATTTCGTTGAGCGCACCGCGCCGCGTAGCGGCGCAGGTATCGATTCCGGCATAAAGCCGGAAAAAATCTAATCGGACGAAGAGATATATGGCCATCATGCACAAAGACATCGCTGTCGGTTACGAATTTCCGACGATTGCGAAGAAATACCGGCTCGAGGATTTCAAACGGGCCGACGAAAAAACCATTCATACGGATTATGAAGCTGCGGCGCGCGAGGGCCTGCCAGCGCCGGTGGCAATCGGACCGCAGATCGCGGCGCTTTTGTTCCGGCAACTGCGGCTTTGTTTCGGTCACGGATGGATTGTTGGCGGCAAATGGAATTTGACCTTTCGCCGTCCGGTGTTCGTCACGGACTTTTGTGTCGCGCGCGGCGTGGTTACCAAGACTGAAACCGAGGGTTCCAATCTGCGCATTCATTGTGATGTGTGGATCGAAAATCAGGATGGCAAGCACGTAATTGCAGGCACAGCGAGTGGACTGGTGCCGCTGGCGTCTTAACGCATGAACGCTGAAACCAAAAAACTGCCGCTTGCCGGCGTGCGCGTGTTGGATCTGACCCAGGTGGTGGCAGGGCCATACTGCACCATGATGCTCGCCGATATGGGGGCAGAGATAGTCAAAATCGAGCGTGCCGGGCACGGCGACGATCTGCGCCGTACAGTGCCCTACAAAGGGCGCGACGGCCACCAGGATTATTTCAACGCGCTAAACCGCTCGAAAAAAAGTGTCGCGCTTGATCTCAAGAATCCGGCGCAGCGCGACATTGCGTTGAAATTGTCCGATCGCGCCGATGTCATGGTGGAGAACTTTTCGCCTGGCACCGTCGCGCGGCTGGGACTTGATTGGGAGAAGGTGCGCACCCGCAATCCGCGTCTGGTCTACTGTTCGCTTTCAGGCTTCGGCCAGACCGGCCCGTATCGCAATCGACCTGCGCTTGATCCCATCATTCAAGCGGTCACTGGCATCATGAGCGTTACCGGATTGGCAGATGGCGAGCCGACGATGATCGGCGCACCGGTGGCCGATGTCATCGCCGGAATGTTTGCTGCATTTGCAATCGTCAATGCGCTGCGGCTGGTCACACCAGACGGCGGCGGGCAGTATATCGATCTGAGCATGCAGGACGCGATGCTGGCGACCACCGGCACACGCATGGGCGAGACGTTGCAGGCGGGGATTGCGCCTGGACGGTTTGGCAACGGCAATCCGATGCGCGTTCCCGCCGACTCCTATCGTTGTGCAGATGGGCGTTATATCGCAACGATGGTACACGATCAGGCGCAGTGGACACCCTTTTGCAAGGCATTGCAGCGCGAAGACTGGCTGGATGCGCCTTTGTTTCGGACGATGGCGCTGCGGATAGAAAATCGCGCTGAAGTGGATGCGGCGGTCGGTGCATGCATCGCCGGCCACGATGCCGCCTATTGGCAGGAATGTTTTGAACGACATGGTATTCCGTGCGCGCTGGTCAATGATTATCTGCAGGCGCTTGAGGATCCGCAAGTGGCGCACCGCGGCCTCGTTCGTACGCTCAATCATCCGACCTCGGGTGCGATCCGTGTCGTCGGGCCGCCATGGAAGATGACGGCGACGGAAAGCCTGTTGAGCACGCCGCCGCTGTTGGGTGAGCACACCGTAGCCGTGCTTAAGGATTGGCTCGGCATCGAATACGAGCAAAAGGAAACGGCGTGAAGCGCATACACTTGATCACGATATTATGTATGGCGGCGTTGCCGTTGACGATATTTGCCGCTGACGATTATCCGTCCAAGGCGGTGCGTATTGTCACCGCGGCTGCGCCGGGCGGCGGCACTGATTTCGTCGCGCGCGTCATGAATGCGCAGTTGAGCGATCGTCTCGGCCAGCCGGTGGTCATCGACAATCGTGGCGGAGCGGGCGGCACTGTCGGCACCGAGATCGTCGCCAAGGCACCGGCGGACGGTTACACCATCCTTATGGTGTTTGTGAACTTTGCTATCCATCCGAGTCTGTATCAAAAGCTGCCCTACGATTCGGTGCGCGATTTTGCGCCGCTTTCGACGCTGGCAGCGACGCCACTGGTGCTGGTCGTGCAGCCGCAACTGTCAGCCAGATCGGTGCGCGAATTGATCGCACTGGGCAAGACGCCGGCAAGCCGATTGAATTACGCCGCGCCCGGTGTCGGTTCGCTCGGGCACCTCGCCGGTGAACTTTTCAAGAACATGACAGGCGTCGATATGGTGCATGTGGCCTACAAGGGCGGCGGCCCGGCAATTACCGCAGTGATCGCCGGTGAAGTGCAAGCTTATTTTTCGACAATGCCTGCAGCACTCGCGCAGGTAAAGGCGGGGCGGTTGCGCGCGCTTGGCGTGACCGGCAGCAAACGCGTCGCGAGCGAACCGTCGATCCCCACGATTGCCGAATCCGGAGTGCCGGGTTACGACGTTACGGGCTGGTTCGGCGCGATGGCGCCGGCGCAGACGCCGCGCGCGGTGATTGCGCGCCTGAACCGCGACATCGTTGCTGCACTCGCGGCGCCGGAAATTCGGGAACGCATGGCAGCAGAGGGCATTGAACCTGGAGGCAGCACGCCGGAACAGTTTTCGGCACTTATAAAATCAGACATTGCCAAGTGGACGCGTCTGGTCCGCGAGGCAAAAATCAAACCCGAATAAACGGAGAGAAAAATGGGTGAAGCCGTACTGTATGAAGTGAAGAATCATGTCGCACTGATCACGCTGAACCGGCCGCAGGCAAAAAATGCGCTCAACCGCACCATGCGCAAGGAACTTCAGCTGGCTTACACCGACGTCAAGCACAACCGCGATATTTGGGTGGCCATACTTACCGGCAACGGCGATGTGTTCTGCTCGGGCAAGGATCTGTTCGAAAAAGTTGCGCCCGAGGACGAAGACGGCAGTGTGATGACGAATGACGAACTGTATATTTTTCAGCGCAATATTTTCAAACCGATCATTCTTGCCATTAACGGTCCTTGCCTTGCGCAGGGCGGCGGTTTCGCGTTGAATGCCGACATCCTTATCATGTCGGAACGCGCATCTTTGGGCTGGCCGCAGGTCAAGCGCGGCATATCGTCGGTCAGTGGCCCGACGTTACTGCCGCATGCGATTCCCTGGAACCAGGCAATGGGTTATCTGATGCGTGGGAAATTCATCCCGGCTGCCGAATGTTTCAAGCTCGGCATCGCTAATGAAGTGGCGCCCCATGAGGAATTGCTGCCGGCGGCGCACCGCTGGGCTGCGGAGATTATGGAGAATGCGCCGCTGGCTGTGCATGCGATCAAGGAGGCAGCGCGGCGCGGGCAGGAGATTCCATTTGATAAGCGCGCCTATCTGGCGCGCGACGTCGCCGACCGAGTGTTATTAAGCGAAGACTCGCGTGAGGGCATATTGGCATTCAAGGAGAAGCGAAAGCCCGTTTGGAAGGCCCGTTAGCAGCACGTGAATTCGCGTTTTTTGCAATTACCATTGCGCTTTCCTCCACTTTAACACTGTGAAAGAAAGCTAATCTTTTTGCTGGGGCGCTTGCGGTTGGGCAGAGTATTGGCCTCTGGAGGCCTTGTTTATACTCCCGCGGTGGAGAATGGCCGAGCGCCTGCCTACTAGAAAATTGAATGATGGGTTTGGATGGTGCTCGTTTACCATTTGCCGCAATGGAGGGCATTTTCCGTTCCCCTGCAGAGTAGCATTTGTGATGGCCGAAGTGCCGGCAAGTTAGAGGTGTGCGGTGATCGACTGACACCACCGCATCGAGAGTCAAAATATCACGGTTTATTAAAATATTGTATTGACCGCACGCACAATTCAAAGATTGGAGTGGGCAATGAACGGGCAAGTGAATCTACGACAGTGGATCGGCAGGACGGAAAGCCGACGTGATTTGATTTCCGGGTGGCCGGTGAAGGCGCTTGCTGCGACGCTTGATCGCCAGGACCCGGAACCGGCAGAGGGCTCGCCTGTCCCGGATGGCTGGCATTGGTTGTATTTTCTCGATGCCAAGCCGGCGTCGGACCTCGGCAGCGATGGTCATCCAGCGAGGGGTGGGTTTTTGCCGCCGGTTCCATTGCCCCGCCGCATGTGGGCCGGCGGTCGCATCGACTTCGTGCGGCCTTTGCGCATCGGCGAAGCTGCGCAGCGAGACTCGGAAATTCTTAAAGTTGAGGAAAAGTCTGGCGCTTCAGGGAAGCTCGTGTTTGTGACGGTGCGCCACACCGTCATGGGTAGCGGAGAAATTGCGATTATCGAGGAACAGGACATTGTCTATCGTGATGCGGCCAAACCTGGCGATGCACCACCGCCCGGAAAAACTGCGCCGTGTGCACCTGAATGGTCACGCTGCATGAAACCAGATCCAGTATTGTTGTTCCGCTATTCGGCACTGACGTTCAATGGTCATCGAATCCACTATGACAAGGACTACGCGACCGGAGAGGAGCATTATCACGGCTTGGTCGTACACGGACCGTTGCAGACGACGCTGCTTCTCGATCTTTGCCGACGGTATGGCGGGCGTCCCCTGAAGCGTCTCGAATACCGCGCGATGTCGCCGTTGTTTCACGACCACACTTTCACAGTGAACGGTCATCCCGAAGCGGATGGCACAAAAGCGGAGTTATGGACGGCAAACGCTGATGGGCACTACGCGATGCGGGGCACTGCTCACTTCTAGGGGTTTGTTGATATTCGCTAGGCTTTGCCCTCGCGGACGAGCTCCCCGAGCAGCGTCCTGGCGCGAAAGACGGCGGAGTCGTTCCCGACGGGGAACGTCTTGGCCCCGGTGGCGGTGGTGACCGTGATCATTTTCGACTTGTTGGGATAGGCGCCGGTGTAGGTCTTGCCGTTGATGACGATCGAGGTGGCGTGGGGCGTTGGGGAAGGGGGCTTCATTGCGTCATTGTATCTAAGGCGCGTGTATTTTCTTCAGCATGATCGCAGCCACGATAATGAAAAAGGCCACCTTCAAGGTGGCCTTTTTTTGCTGCTGCGCGGCGTGGCTCAAATCTGCCTACCCCCGCGCCTACATCAACAATTTCGCTACATATTCGCCGGATTGAAATGTGTGCTAAGTTTTTGTTCTTATTTGGCGCCCCGGCCTGGACTCGAACCAGGGACACACGGATTAACAGTCGAGTTTTATCCCTTATTCCACGTGAAGCAGCACCACTACATCGCCTGCAAATCAGGCGGTTAAAACTTTACACGCAGGAGCGGTTGTTGTGCAAATTTACCGAATTTTGCAGGCAACTCTCCCATTCGTGTCCCATGATCTCGTGCCCGCTCACGGTAGCGAGACTGCCTCCGCAAGCTGGTTACTGCTGACGATGATTCCTCGCAACTGCCAGCAGCTGCCGGTAGTTGCGACGCCGATCTGCGCGTGCGAGACGTGCCTCTGGCATGAATGACCTGACTCATTCAGCATCTGAGGAATCCGGCTTCTTTAGCTCGGCGAACTTGACTGCCATCGTCGGGTTGCCCCGCGTCAGCCGCTTGATCGTGAGGTCCTCGGCCTTGTCGTTCGCGAGCCGCAGGTTGTTCGCCGACTTGTAGAGGGCTTCCTTTGTCTTCTCCAAGTCTTTGATCGCCTCGTCGATTCGCTTGATTGCTTCCTCGAATCCTTCAGAAGCAAGGCGCCAGTTCCGGCCGAACGTGGTCTTGAAGTCGTCAAGCTGGCTCTCAAAGTTCGAGATGTCGACGTTCTGCGCCTTCACAAACGCAAGCTCCGTCTTGTATTTGAGCGAGTTCATCGCCGCATTCCGCAGCAGCGTGATGATTGGAAGAAAAAACTGCGGCCGGACGATATACGTCTTTGGGTGGCGGTGAAATACATCGACGATTCCGGTGTTGTAGAGTTCGCTGTCAGGCTCGAGCAGGGAAACCAGGACGGCATACTCACATCCTTTGTCGTTGCGATCCTTGTCGAGTTCCTTCAGGAAGTCCTCGTTCTTCTTCTTGGTTGCAGTGCAATCACTCTCGTTCTTCATTTCGAACATGATCGAGACAATCTCGGTGCCTGCGTCATCCAAGTCGCGAAAAATATAGTCGCCCTTACTGCCGCTCCGCGCGTCGTTGTCCTTTTCGAAATAGGCCTTTGGAAACGCCGTCGCTCGAATTCGGTTGAACTCGGTTTCGCAGTGCTGCTCGAGGGTTTCGCCCACCATCTTGGTCGATAGACGAGCCTTCATGTCCCGGAGTCGCTCGATCATGTCGTCGCGATCCTTGATCTGCGTCTCATACTTGTCTTTGAGCGACTTCTCGGCGAGCTGTTTCTCAAGCTCCGTTCGCTCGAGGTCGCTTTTCAGTTTTTCGCGCTCTTTCTCGACCACACTGACTGCCTCGGTGATCGCGAACTTATTCCCAACCGCAATTGCGTCGAGCTTGGCCTTCAGGCCCTGAATCTCCGAGTCCTTTGTTGCGGCGGAATTCTGAAGTGCGCTTAGGAGCTTCGCCTCAGCAAGCTTGGAAACGGCTTCCTTGTCATGCTTCGCCTGCGCTAGCTGGTTCGCGAGTGCATCACGCTCTTTTTCTACGGCGCTGAGGGCCTCGGTTACGGCGAGCTTCCGCGCGACCTCGCCGGCATCGAGTCTGGCCTTCAGTTCCTGAATCTCGGAGTCCTTGGCTGTAGCGGCTTTTTGTAACTGATTGGCGGCCTTGGTCTCGGCAAGTTCGATGGCATTCCGCTTGTCCTTCTCGGCTAGTTCAAGCCGATCGTGCAACTGCTGGTCGAACTCGCTGTCGCGAACCTGTTTCAGGATGTCCGCGTAACCGGCCTCGTCAATCTTGAAGGCTTTCCTGCAGTGCGGGCAAATAATCTCGTGCATGTCTAAGTTCCTTCCGCCTTGGTCAGAATTTTCTTGAGCATCTCGGGAACAGTTCC
>CALQCM020000074.1 GCA_943329075.2 Chitinophaga pinensis
AGCGCAGTCACGTTGGGGGAAGTCGGAGAGCACTGTCTGAGCCCTCGCGTTTTGTGCGAGGGCGAGTTGCGCAGCCGCCCAACGTGGCGAGCAGCGCAGGGGAGCCCGCAGGGCCGGCGAACCGGGGCGGCCTTCTCTTTACTTTCTCTTGGCCGTTCAAGAGAAAGTAAGTAGCTGCCGGGCCACCCCCGGCGAAGTTGAAGCACCGCGCCATTTTTCGCAAAGGGGCCGACTACTCCATCACCACCGGCATCACTGCCGTACGCGCAGCACTCCACCTCACCATCCCCTTCCCCGCCGGCAAATCAACCATCCCCTCCATCGCCTCACCGTTGACCCGCCCGGTAAAGTGCGAAACATTCTTGCCCTCGGAAAGCATGAAACTGATTTCATTGCCGCGCAGCGCAACCGACTGCGGCTTCAGCGCCCGGCTACCGGTTGAAGCACTCGACTCCACAATCGATTGGAAACGCTGCTTCAGGTTCAACTCGTAGGGCTCGCCACCAGCCACCTTGACCTCCCATTTGCCGGCAATTTTCGCCGGCACGATCCATTTATAAAGCGTGGCACGCGGCACACCGGTCACCATCTCTTTTTCCGGCACGTCAAATCCGATCGAGTCGTCGGGCGACCAGTCGCCGAAGTGATAGTCGTGCGAGACCACGCGCACGCCGGGCTTCAGTTCGGTGAAAACCTTGGTGCGCAGATTCATCATCATGGCGGGCAGCAGATAGAGTGTGAGCACCGAGGCTTTGCTCAGGTCCGCCTTGAACACATCGAGCTGCACAAAACTGACACGGTCGGCGATGCCGTATTTTTGCGCACTGGCATTCGACTGGCGCACCAATGCGGGGTCGATATCAATACCCATGCCGCTGGCTTTGTAGCTGCGCGCCGCAGTCAGCACGATCACGCCGTCGCCGGAACCGAGGTCGATGACGAAATCCTTTTCGCCGACGGCACCGAGTTTCAGCATCTGATCGACCACTAGCTGCGGTGTGGGCACATAGGGGCCGCCGGTTTTCAGCTTGTCGATGTCCTGCGCAACCACCGGCGCGGCCAGTAATAACGCCGCGAACAGCGTCGCGGCGATGGAAATACTGCGGTTCATGGACACGCCCCCCTCAATCAGTCAGCGGATTTTGTCTTTACGGTTTAACGAACTTCAGGACAAATTCATCGTTCGACACCGGGTTCTTGCCGGAGGGCGCCGTGCGCGGGTCCTGCGCATTGCGCAGAAAACCGCCCTCACTCACAAAACGAAAGCCCGCGGTCTCGACCTCGCCGCGCAGCGCCGCCTCATCGACGCGGTGCAACGTCTTCGTTTCGCTGAAGCCGCTGCCGGTGCGGCCCGCATGATCGGCAACGATGTAGGTGCCGCCGCTTTTCAGCGCAGTGAAGATCGCGCGGTTCATTTTGGCGCGATCGACGTCCATGTTGGCGGTGTCGTGGTAGGCGAAGTTGAACACCACCAGATCGAGGTTGCGTGCATCCGGCGGCAACGGGTCATCGAACGGACGGTTGGCCGCAATGACATTCTGCAGGGCCGGCAACTTCATGCGATCGGCCATGCGCGGATTTCCCGCCGGCGGGTTGTGCGCGTAGACGCGGCCCGAGGCACCCACCGCGCGTGCCAGCAGTTCGGCGTTGTAGCCGCCGAAGGCACCGATGTCGGCCGCCACCATGCCCGGCCGCACATCGTAAAACCGCAGCAGGTCGAGCGGATTGCGCCGCTTGTCGGTAGTGCGATCCGCATCGCTGCGGTCGGCGCTGGCGATCAGCGCCTGATAATCCGGCGCCGGCGCCAGTGCGGCACAACCGGCGATCAATGCCAATGCGATAACTGCGAAGAATCTGCTGAATTTTTTGCGCGTCATGCTTTCCTCCGTTGATGAATACGGCCTACTTTTTCTCTTTTTTCCGGCAGTCGAGGTAGGCTTCGTTGGCGTTGCGAATGCGCTTGAAGGCGTTGTCCATGGTTTCGCGGATGTCGGCGACCTCGGTGGCACTGAACCGCTTGTCGGTGTCGAGGCGGTCGGCCTCACGCATGATATCGGCAAGCGGTGCGCCGCCATCGCGCATGCGTTCGGTGACATAGGCGATTTCCGCCAGTTGTTCGCAGGTGACCGCGGCCGGCGCCGCGGTGCTGGCAAAAACCAGCGCCGGCAGCGCGAGTGAAGTTGCAAACCGCATCAGTTTTTTCATCGCGCCATGTTAAACCAGTCACGGCAGGCGCGCACCCTGCCGGCCGCCAGCCTCAAACGCGCCCCGGATGGAAATACCAGTCGTCGCCCTTGGAGAACAATTCAAATGCGCGGACAAAACCATAGGTCTCAAGCAGGTTGCGGATCGCTGCGCGTGAAGCCGGCGTTCAAACCACACCAGCGCGGCGCGCGGCCTTACTCATCGAGGCCGACATCGCTGCGCCAGTCCTTGCTCTTGAACACCAGTGGTTTCAGCGCCAGCAGGATCAGCACCGCGGCGGCGCCGAACATGCCGATCGCAATCGGGCGTTCGAGGAAGATGCGGTAGCTGCCACCCGACATCGCCAGCGACTGGCGCACCGACAATTCAAGCATCGGCGAGAGCACCAACCCCAGCGCCACCGGCGCCAGATCAAACTGGAATTTGCGCAGCACATAACCGATGCCGCCCATTACCAGCATGATCCAGACATCCATCACGCTGTTGCCGACCGAATACACGCCGAGCACGCAGAAACAGAGGATCGCCGGATACAGGTACGAATACGGAATGCGCAGCAGGTTCACGAACAAACCGACCAGCGGCAGATTGAGCACCAGCAGCACGACGTTGCCGACATACATGCTGGCGACAAAACCCCAGAACAACTGCGGCTGTTCGGTGATCAGCATCGGGCCGGGTGCGATGCCGTGCACCATAATGGCGGCGAGCATGACGGCGGTAATCGGCCCGGTCGGCACGCCGAGTGCCAACATCGGCACGAAGGCGCCGGTGGCGGCTGCATTGTTCGCCGACTCGGGACCGGCCACACCTTCGATGGCGCCCTGGCCAAAACGCTCGGGATGCGCCGAGATGCGGCGCTCGATGCCGTACGAGACGAACGACGAAATGATGTGCGCCGCGCCGGGAATGATGCCGATCAGAAACCCGATGAAGCTGCCGCGGACGATCGGCCCGATCGACAGGCGCATTTCATCCGCCGAGGGGATCAACTGGCGCAGCGTCGGCCGTTGCGCCGGCGGGGTCGCCGCCTGCCCCGCCGTCATCAGAATTTCCGACAGGCCGAACAAACCCACCGCGACCGGCACGATGCCGATGCCGTCCGCAAGTTCGGTCTGACCGTAACTGAAACGCGTGTAGCCGCTCATGGCATCGATACCAATCATGCCGAGCAACAGCCCGACCGTCGCCATCGCCAGCGTCTTCAGCATCGAGCCGCCGCTCATATACGACAGCACCAGCAGGCCCATGGTCAGCAACGCCGTGTATTCCGGCGGACCAAAACGCAACGCAAAAGTCGCCAGTGTCGGCGCCAGCAGCATCAACGCCACCACCGAGAAGGTGCCGGCGACGAAGGAGCCGATGGCGGCGATCGCCAGCGCCGGGCCGGCGCGGCCGCGCTGTGTCATCGCATAACCATCGATACAGGTCATCACCGAAGCTGCCTCGCCCGGAATGCGCATCAGGATCGATGTGGTCGATCCACCGTACATGGCCCCGTAATAAACACCGGCGAGCAGCACGATGGCAACAATGGGATCAAGTCCGAAGGTCGCCGGCAGCAACAGGCTGATACCGGCCAGCGGCCCGAGGCCCGGCAGCATGCCGACCAGCGTGCCGATCACGCAGCCGGCAAAGGCGTAGGCCAGCACCGAGGGTTGCAGGGCCACCGAAAAACCCAGCATCAGATTACCGAAGACGCCGTCCATCAGAGGCCCCAGGGACTGCGCGGCAATTGCACTTTAAGCAGTGTCGCAAACAGAAAATAAGACAGGAAGGCGAACCCGAACGCGACCAGCGCGGTGGGCAGCACCTTCTTGCGCTCGACCACGCCGATGATGAACACCAGCAGCGCGATCATGGTCAGGCGGTAACCGATACGTTCCAGCGCAAAGGTCGCCACGCCGCAGGCGATCAACAACACCAGTCCGCGTTTGCTCTCGCTCCAGTCGATGCTATTGAGCAGCGGCGAACCTGCGCCGCGCGCGATGATGAGGAGGCCCAAACCACCGAGAATCAGCGCCAGCATCAGCGGTACACTGCCCGGCCCGGGCGAGGCCAGCGATCCCAGCGGATAGACGCGGTTTTCCCATGCCATGAAAGCAGCGATCGCGATCAACACGGCGCCGGCGAAATGATCGCCGCGCAAGCCGCGCTGTGCCACGCCTGCCGAAACAGATGCATCCATACTTATTTTTGCTCCTCAACCTTGCCGATGACTTTGACGACTTCAGCGAGCCGCTTCGCATCGGCGGCCCAGTATTTGGCGAACTCCGGCGCATCCAGATACTGCACCGGCGAATTCACGCGCGCCATGGTGGCGCGGAAATCGGCGTCTTCAACCGCTTTTTTCGTCGCCTCGCGCAGCGTCTTGATCACCGCCTCCGGTGTGGCTTTCGGCGCGAATATGCCGGCCCAGATGTAATACTCAACGTCGTGGCCGAGTTCCTTGAACGTCGGCACATGCGGAAACGCCTCGTGCCGTTTTGCGCCCCAGCCGACGATCGGCCGCAGTTTGCCGGCATTGACCTGCGAACTGATCGAGGCCGGACCGCCGACGGTCATTTCAACGTGCCCGCCGAGCACCATGGTGATGGCCGGGCCGCCACCGGTGCTATGCACTGCGCGCATTTTCAGCTTGAAGGCATGCAGAAACATTTCCACCGGCAGATGCAGCGCGCCGTAAACACCGGAAGTCGAGAACGACAACTGCCCCTGCTTCGCCTTCGCCAGCGCAACGAGTTCGGCGAGATTTTTTGCCGGCAACGACGGATGCACGACGAGGATCACCGGGTCGGCGGTAATCAGCGCAATCGGCGCGAGCTGGTCGAGTGTATAGGCCGGCTTCTGCTCGAACAGCTTGTCCGCTTCGGGCAGCACCGACACGCTGGAGAGCGCCATCATGATGGTGTAACCATCCGGCTTCGCGTTGGCCACCGCCGCGTTGCCGACCTTGCCGCCGGCGCCGGGACGATTGTTGATGGTCACCGGCTGTTTGAGCACTTTTTCCAGCGCGGCCGCGGTCGGACGGCCGGTGATATCAGCGACGCCGCCCGGTGGGAACGGCACGATCATGGTGATCGGGCGCGACGGATACACCTCCTGCGCGTGAGCGGCGAGTGCTGTCAGTGCCAGCGCAAGGCCGGCGAATCCGTTTCTCATAAGTCCTCCCGTTTATATGCGTTGCGTGCGGCGCGCGATTTCAGGCCACCGGATTTTCCAGCGTGCCGATCGGTTCGATGGTAATGGCAACGACGTCGCCCTTTTGCAGATACTTCGGCGGATTGAAACCGATGCCGACGCCGGCGCAGGTGCCGGTGGCGATCAGGTCGCCCGGGTCCAGCGTCATCACGCGCGAGAAAGTTTCGATCAAGGTCGGAATATCGAAGATCAACTGGCTGACCAGAGCGTCCTGGCGAACTTCGCCGTTGACTTTGGTGATCAAACGCAGCTTGGTGACGTCCTTTACTTCATCGGCGGTGACGATGCACGGCCCCATCGGACAGTAGCTGTCGAGACTTTTGCCGAGGAACCACTGGCGGTGCTGGTTCTGCAGCGTGCGCGCAGTGGCATCGTTGATCACGGTGTAACCGTAGACATGGTCATAGGCATCTTTCTTTGTGATGCCGCGACCACCTGTGCCGATCACCACACCGAGTTCGCCTTCGTAGTCGGTAGAATTGCTGTAATCGAGGTAGCTCAGAATCGGCTCGCCGGGCCCGATGACCGAATTCGGCCACTTGGTGAACGGAATCGGCAGCTCTGGAATCGCGTTCGTGCCGGCACTGGCGTCGACGCCGCTGTTGTGGAATTCATGCGCGTGGTCGTAATAATTCTTGCCGACGCACAGCACGTTTTTCGCCGGGCGCGGAATCGGCGCCAACAGTTTGACGGCGGCCACCGGCAGGCGGCCCTCGCCGCTTTTCACCGCGATGCGCGCGCGCTTGATGCCATTCTTGCCCAAGGCGATAAACGCCGTCATGTCTTTCGGCAGCCGTGTCGTCGCCGAGAGATCGACAATGCTGTTCGATTCGACATCGTGCACGCCGATGCGCGCACCCTTGTCATCGGAAAAAGTGACCAGACGCATTTGATTTCTCCAGGAATCAGTTTTCGGAATTTGTTGCTTTCAGTCCGGGCGCGCGCCGGACGCCTTGACGACTTTCGTCCACTTGGCGATATCGTCATTCAGATATTTCTCAAACTCGGCGGCATTCATGCTCAACGGTTCAGCCCCCTGCTCGTTCCACGCTTTTTTCACATCGGGGCGGGCAACCACCTTCGCCACCTCGGCATTCAGGCGGTCAATCACCGCTTTCGGCGTGCCGGTTGGCGCCATGACACCGAGCCAGATTGTCGCCTCGTAGTCCTTGACGCCGGCCTCACTGACGGTCGGCACCTCAGGCAGCACCGACGAGCGCTTCAGGCCGGTGGTGCCGAGCGCGCGCACGCGGCCCGCTTTGATAATCGGCGTCATCGTCGTGATCGCATCGAACATCAGTTCAACCTGGCCGGACATCACGCCGGTGCGCGCTTCGGAACTGCCTTTATAGGGAACGTGGATGATCTCGACGGACGCCATCGATTTGAACAACTCGCCGGCCAGATGGTAGGGCGTGCCGTTGCCTGACGACGCGTAGTTGAGCCCACGCGGTTTCGCCTTGGCGATGGCGACCAGTTCTTTCACCGATTTCGCCGGCACCGACGGATGCACTACCATCACAAGGTCCGAATAATTGATCGGCGCCACCGGCGCGAAATCCTTCATCAGCGCGAACGGCTTTTTCGGAATCAGCGACTCATTGATGGTGTGCGTGTTCGACATCAGCAGCAGCGTATAGCCGTCGGCCGGCGATTTGGACACCAGTTCGGTGCCGATGATGGATCCCGCGCCGGGCCGGTTGTCGATGACGAAGGACTGCCCCATGGGTTCCTGCAAACGCTGGCCCAGATAACGCGCGTAGATGTCGGCGGGACCGCCGGCGGCAAACGGCACAATGATGCGCACGCTCTTCGACGGATAGTTTTGCGCATGCGCAAGCGGTGCGATGCCAATAGCGGCGACAAACACCGCAAACGCGCGAATAGCGTGATTCATGGAGTGCTCCTCAGCGGCCGCCGGATGGCGAAAAGGCGCCAGTATCCAGTGCCACCGCGGTCAGGTCAACCAAACCCCGCGCATCAGCTCAGGCGGCCCGTACGGGCGCCGGCAACCACTGCAGTTGCTGCTTCCAGAAGAGATCCATCAGCGCCAACTGGTCTTCCACGGCTTCGAGCGCAACCCCGCCGAAACTGGTGGCATCGAGGCGCAGGCGCGCATCGACTTCGCCCTGCTCGACGACGACCTTGAGGCCGGCACGCTGCGCCAGATGCACCATGGTTTTGTTTTCGGCGAGGCAACACATGAACAATGTGCGAAAACCCAGATTGACGGCGTGCAGCTTCGCGCGCTGCAACAGCGCGAAACCGTGGCCCTTGCCGCGTGCGCTGGCGTTCACGCTCAGACCCAGTTCGGCGAAGCCCGCTTCGCGATTAAGCGCAAGGTGCGCGGCGCCGATCAACCGCAGGTCAAGACCGACAATGCCGAACACCTTGTCGCTGGAAAAATCAATTTTGTCGACATAGCACGCGATGGCCTCGTCCTGCATCAGCATGCCAAAGCGCAGACGCCGGTCTTCCGCTGCCAATCCAAGCAGATGTTCGAGCAGGCCGGCACGCTGAAATGCGGCGAGTTTTTGCACTACCGGCGTCATGCCGCCGCCCGTGCACTAAATTCAAGTGCTGCGTAATTCATTGGTCTCTCAAAATTCATACTATTGTGCAGTGCGACAATAATACCGCCCCTGAAGTTCAATCGAAGCCCGAAATGACCAACTTTTCCCATCTTAATCATGATTGCGGCGAGCCACACTTGCCACCGCGCGCCGCCCTGACTAATCTACGGCCTCGCTGCTGCGCCACGCTATTGCGCGTTAATTTGCTGCCTTCAAACCAAGGTCCGTGCATGACAACCAACCAATCGCAGGAAACGGCATGACGCAGGGCAGCGAAACAGGTGCCATCGAACGCGGGCTGGCGCGTGTTGTTGCCGTGCAGCCGCGGGAAGTGCGCGCGCTGCTGTGGTCGTTCGCCTATTTCTTCTGTCTGCTCGCCGGCTATTACGTGTTGCGCCCGGTGCGCGACGAAATGGGGCTGGCCAGCGGCATCAAGAATCTGCCCTGGCTGTTTACCGCGACCTTTCTTGTCATGCTCGCGGTGGTGCCCGTCTACGGCGCGCTGGTGGCGCGCCTGCCGCGGCAGCGCTTCATCCCGCTGGTCTATCACTTCTTCGTCGTCAACATCGTCATCTTCTGGGTGCTGCTGACACAGGGCATTGCGCTGAGCTTCACCGCACAGGTGTTTTTCGTCTGGATCAGCGTTTTCAACCTGTTTGCGGTGTCGGTGTTCTGGTCGTTCATGGCGGATCTGTACGGCGCCGAACAGGGCAAACGCCTGTTTGGCTTCATCGCCGCCGGCGGCTCGGCGGGCGCGCTGCTCGGCCCCGCGATTGCCGCCAGCCTCGCCGAACCGATCGGCCGCGCCAACCTGCTGCTGATCGCTGCAGTGCTGCTCGAAGGCGCGGTGTTTTGCGCCATGCGTCTTGAAACAGCAGCAGCGGCGTTCAAGACGGCGACTGCTGACAACACAAAAGCCACTGCCACACCCGCCGGCCTCGGCGGCAGCTGGATCGCCGGCATCCAGATGATCCTGCGTTCCCCGTATCTTGCGGGCATCGCCGCCTGGGTCGCCATGCTGTCGCTGGCCGGCACCTTTCTCTACTTTCAGCAAGCCAACATCGTCGCCGCACTGACCGACGATCCGAACAAGCGCACCGCCATCTTCGCGCGCATCGATCTGGCGGTGAGCCTGCTCACCGTCGTCGTGCAGTTTCTCGCCACCGGCAAACTGATCAAGCGCTTCGGCGCCGGGCCGGCCACGGCCTTTCTGCCGCTGGTGTTCGCCATCGGCTTTATCGCACTGTGGGCGACGCCGATGTTGTGGGTCGTGATCGCCTTTCAGGCGCTGCAGCGCGCCGCCAACTTTGCAATCGCCAATCCCGCGCGCGAAGTGCTGTTCACGGTGGTCGAGCGCGAAGAAAAATACAAAGCCAAGAACGTCATCGACAACGTGGTGTTTCGCGGCAGCGATGCGCTGTTCGGCTGGCTGTTCTCGGCACTACGCGGGCTGGGACTCGAGCTTGGCGCAATCTCGCTGGCGACAGTACCAGTGGCGGCCGTCTGGTTCGCCCTGTCGCTGGCGCTGGGTCGCGCGCACGAGCGCAAGGCTGGCAATCCACCGACTTGAACAGTGTTCGATTCCGGCGGTCATCCTGCTATGATTTGCGTGTGACCGGCAATGACAAAGCAACCTTCCCCCTCGTGCAGCATCGAAACCCCCGACTGGCGCCGGCGCCGGCTGCTGCAAACATTGCAGGCACTGCCGCTGCTCGGCACGGGCGCCGCGATGAGTGCTGAAAACAGCACGCTGCTGCGGCGCACCGTGCCGCGCAGCGGCGAACAGTTGCCGGCAATCGGGCTTGGCACCTACATTGTGCTGGATGTCGCCACCGACGGCCCCGAGATCAACGAACTGCGCGAGGTCATGCGCGGCTTCGTCGCCGGCGGCGCGCGTGTCGTCGACAGTTCGCCGATGTACGGTCTGGCCGAGGCGCGTGTCGGCGATATTTCCAATGCATTGAAGCTGCGCGAACAGCTGTTCCTCGCCACCAAGGTGTGGACCAGCGGCCGCGACGCCGGCATCGCGCAGATGCGCAATTCATTCAAGCTGATGCGCACGCAGAAGATCGACCTCATGCAGGTGCATAACCTGCTCGACACCGCCACGCACATGAAAACGATGCGCGAGTGGCAACAGGCCGGCACCCTGCGTTACCTCGGCATCACCCACTACCATTCCGGCGCCTATACTGAACTTGAAAAACTGTTGAAGACGCGCGAATACGATTTCGTGCAGTTCAACTATTCGCTCGCCGAACGCGAGGCCGAAACGCGGCTCCTCAACATTGCCGCCGACAGCGGCACCGCCGTCATCGTCAACCGCCCGTTTGCCCAGGGTAAGCTGTTTCCGCGCGTGCGCGGCAAGTCGCTGCCGCCGTGGGCGGCGGAATTCGACTGCGACAGCTGGGCGCAGTTTTTTCTGAAGTACATCCTCGGCCACCCGGCCGTCACCTGCGTCATCCCCGGCACCGGCAAGCTCGCGCATCTGCGCGACAACCTGAAAGCCGGCACGGGCCGCCTGCCCGACGCCAAAATGCGCCAGCGCATGGCATCACATATCGAAAGTCTCTGAGTGAAACGTTACACAAGCTGCTGCCTGTTGCTCGCCGGCCTCCTGCTCGCCAGCTGCAGCGCCCTGCAACTCACCTACAACCAGGCCGATATGCTGCTCGGCTGGCGTGCCGACAATTATTTTGATTTCGACTCGCCGCAAAAACACGAATTTCATCAACGTCTCGACCGTCTGCTCCTGTGGCACCGTCGTGAGCAGTTGCCGGAATACGCGCGCTTCGCGCACACCGCGGTGGACCGCGCGCGCGACGGACTCAGCCGCGACGACATCCTGTGGCTGCTCGACGGCCTGAAAAAACATTACCGCGCGATCGTCGACCGCAGCGCCAACGACGCCGCCGATGTTCTGGCTGTGCTGACCACCGAACAACTGCGCGCCCTGCCCAGACAACTGGCGAAAGACAACCGCCGCTTCATCGACGACCACGATCTGGAGGGCGGCGTCGAGCGGCAGAAACGCGCCCGCCTCAAGCGCATACTCACGCAAATCAGCGACTGGACCGGCAGCCTGTCGCGCGCCCAGGAACAGCGCATCGAGCAGATGCTGGAGACCATTCCGCCGGTGGAACACCTGCGCCATCAGGACCGGCTGCGCCGGCAGGCGGAGTTCTCCGAACTGCTCAAACTGCGCGCGCAACGATCCGAGTTCCAGCCCCGGCTGCAGGCCTGGCTGCATGACTGGGAACGCGGCCGCACACCCGAATATGAGCGCGTGATGGCCGAGGTCTTCGAGCGCCGCCTCGATTTTTATCTCGCGCTTGAAAAATTACTGACGCCGGCACAGCGTGAACATGCCCTGAAGCGGCTGCACGCCTTTGGCGACGATTTCAAAGCGTTGAGCGAACGTCCGCTGTCGGCCGCCAGTGCTGCCGCGCTGACTGCTACAATCGCCGCGCTCTGACCAGCGCATCCCGACGACGCCATGCCCGCCTACCGCCATCCGATCGCCTCCAAACTGCCGAACGTCGGCACCACCATTTTTACCGTGATGTCGCGGCTGGCGCAGGAACACAACGCAATCAACCTCTCGCAGGGCTTTCCGGATTTCGAATGCGCACCGGAATTGCGTGCGCTGGTGCCGAAATATTTCAATGCCGGTCTCAACCAGTATCCGCCGATGGCCGGGGTGCCGGCGCTGCGCGAAATCATCGCGGAAAAATCTGCCGCGCTCTACGGCACCAATTACGACCCCGAACACGAGGTTACCGTCGTGCCGGGCGCAACTTACGGCATCTTCACCGCGGTGTCCGCCTTCGTGCGCCCCGGCGACGAGGTCATTGTTTTCGAGCCGGCCTATGACAGCTACGTGCCGGCGATCGGGGTCAACGGCGGCAAGCCGGTGTTCGTGCGTCTCAAATATCCGGACTACAGCATCGACTGGCAGGCGGTCGCGCGCGCCATCACGCCGAAAACGCGCATGCTGATTATCAACACGCCGAACAACCCGACCGCCAGTGTGTTTTCCGCGGAAGACATGCGCTCGCTTGAAGGCCTGCTGCGCGACACCGACATCGTCGTCATCAGCGACGAAGTCTACGAACACCTGATTTACGACGGCGGCCGGCACGAAAGCGTGTCGCGTTTTCGCGGCCTCGCCGAACGCAGCTTCGTGGTGTCATCGTTCGGCAAAACCTACAGCGTGACCGGCTGGAAGATGGGCTACGTGCTGGCACCGAAGGAACTGATGGCGGAATTCCGCAAGGTGCACCAGTTCAATGTTTTCGTCGCCAATGGCCCCTTGCAGCATGTGCTGGCCGAGCACATGAAGAACCGCGATGCCTATCTTGCGCTCGGTGATTTTTACCAGCGCAAACGCGATTTCTTTCTTGATCAGTTGCAGGGTTCGCGTTTCCGCCCGCTGCCCTCGCGCGGCACTTTTTTTCAGAACCTCGCCTACGCGGCGATCACAGACGAAAAAGACAGCGATCTTGCGGTGCGCCTGACGAAAGAAAAAGGCGTTGCCGCCATTCCGTTGTCGGTGTTTTATCACGACCGGCATTGCGACCGCGTGCTGCGCTTCTGCTTTGCCAAATCGGAAGCAACGCTGGCCAGAGGCGCGGCCATCCTGCGTTCGTTGTAGCGCGCTATTTCAGCCAGTTGATTTCGCGCGCCGTCATGGCGCCGACCACGGTCTGCTCGAGGCTGCGCGGGATCTCCGCCTCGCTGCGCGAACGCGGTATGCGCCCGCCCATGATCTCGGCTTTGCTTTGCGGATACAGCGGCTCCGTCTCCGGTTCGGCATAACCATCGGGAAATGACGGCATGTTGCTGGCCGCATCGTATTTGTCACCGGCACCGAAGGTGTGCAACAACTCGTGCGCGATCACCACATTGTTTGCGCCTTCTTCGTCGCCACTGGCAAATGCATTGGCGACGACGATCATGCCCGCGCGCAGTCCGACCGAATGAGCCAGCGCGCGATTGCTTACGGGCTCGAAATATTGGACAAAAACACGTACGTGGGGCCGCGGTCCGTCGTAGCTTTCGTGCCGCCACGCCCACCAGCGCATTTTCAGACTCCACGTTGCGTTGTCGAATGCACTGCCATGCATCGGCGGCGCCGGCGGCCGGTCGGCCACGCGCGGCGCGAGAAAAATGTCGACCGGATTGCGTAATGCCAGATCGTAGAACCGCGCCTGAGTGGCCATGAACACCGGTACGGCATCCAGCACGGGCCGCCGCAATGTCGCGATATAGGCATCGGCGGCGGCACTGCCATCGCCGTTGATCGGGTAGACAACCACCCGCAGGGTTTCCGTCCAGTCGGTGGTGCGCGCCCGTGCCTTCCAGGCGCTTTGGGCGACTGCCAGCAGGACGATCAGCAACAATGAAATGCGTATGGTTTTTGCCATGTAAAGTGCCCGGTAAATTGCAACGCGTCTGCGTTACATCAAGATTTGACGCTGGATTAGCCTATCGATCGCCATTAAACTGCTGCACTCAGCTTCTTTCAGGAGAAATCATGTTTCGAGCTCTTGCCCCGGCAGCCATGCTTTTGTGCGCGGCCATCGCGCCGCACGCCACCGCACAGAATTATCCCACCAAGCCAGTGCGCATCATCGCGCCATTTGCACCCGGCGGCGGCACCGACTTCATCGCACGTGTCGCGGCGGCAAAGTTGACCGAAACTCTGGGACAGACCGTCATTGTCGACAATCGCCCGGGTGCCGGCGGCACCCTCGGTGCAGATCTCGGCGCCAAAGCGCCGTCAGACGGCTACACGCTAACGCTGGTGGCCGGCAGCTATTCAGTCAACCCGAGCCTCTTTAAAATCAATTTCGATCCGGTCAACGACATCACGCCGATCATCCAACTGTCCCAGGGCCCGTTTCTCGTCGTTGTTCATCCTGCACTGCCGGTCAAGAACATCAAGGATCTGATCGCACTCGGAAAGCAGAAACCCGGCGGCCTGATCTTTGCGTCCAGCGGCGCCGGCAGCATCATCCATCTAGCCACCGAACTCTTTAATGATATGGCCGGCATCAAGATGATCCACGTTCCCTACAAGGGCACCGGCCCGGCGCTGACCGACACGATCGCGGGGCAGACCCAGTTACTGTTCTCCAGCATCGCCGTCGCCGTGCCGCAGGTGAAAAGCGGCCGCCTGCGCGCCATCGCGGTGACAACCATGAAGCGCGTGGATGCCTTCCCCGATGTGCCGACGATCAACGAATCCGGGCTCAAGGGCTACGAGACGGTGTTGTGGCACGGCCTGATCGGTCCGAAAAATCTGCCGCGTCCGATCGTCGACCGCCTCAACAGTGACCTCAACAAGATTCTGCAGAACAAGGATATGCAGGACAAACTCGCCGGCGATGGCGTCACCGCAGCCGGTGGCACGCCCGAACAGTTCGGCACCACCATCAAACGCGACATCGATACCTGGCGCAAAGTCGTGCAGAAAGCGGGCGTCAAAGCGGACTAAACTCTGCGTGGTTTTCCGTGTGGCAAGCTGCACAATAGCGCAATAAAAAAGGCGGCCAAGGCCGCCTTTTTTATTGCGCAACAATGATTATTTAAGGCCGCGCGCCAGATCGGCCTTCAGGTCTTCGAGCGCTTCCAGTCCCACCGCCACGCGCAGCAAACCATCCTTGATTCCCGCTGCCGCGCGCGCTTCCGGCGTGATGCGTCCGTGCGTCGTTGTGGCCGGGTGCGTAATCGTGGTCTTGGTATCGCCGAGATTGGCGGTAATCGACATCAGTTGCGTATTGTCGACGATCTTCCACGCAGCCTCCTTGCCGCCCTTGACATCGAATGCCACGATCGCACCGCCGCTCTTCTGCTGTTTCATTGCCAGCGCGTGCTGCGGATGCGACGGCAGGCCCGGGTAATAGACGCGTTCGATGCCGGGTTGCTGTTCCAGCCAGCGCGCCAGTTCCAGCGCGGAGGCCGACTGCGCGTCGAGGCGGATGCGCAAGGTTTCCAGACCTTTGAGAATGACCCATGCGTTGAATGCCGAGAGCGTGACACCGGCGGCACGCAAAAAGCCGAAGACCCCGGCATGGATCACGTCGCGCTTGCCGAGCACCGCGCCGCCGAGCACACGCCCCTGTCCGTCGAGAAATTTTGTCGCCGAATGGATGACGATATCGGCGCCCAGCTCCAGTGGTTTTTGCAACGCCGGCGAACAAAAGCAATTGTCCACGGCCAGCAAAGCGCCGGCCTTGTGCGCGACGGCGGCGATCGCTGCGATATCGGAAATTTCCGTCAGCGGGTTCGATGGCGTTTCCAGAAACATCAGCCTGGTGTTCGGCGCGACCGCCTTTTCCCACGCCGACACGTCGGTCGCAGAGACAAAGGTCGACTCGATGCCGAATTTTTTAAAGATGTTGCCGAACAACTGGATCGTCGACCCGAATACGCTTTGCGACACGATCACATGGTCGCCAGCCTTCAGCAACCCCATGGTCATCGCCAGTATCGCCGCCATGCCGGAAGACGTGGCGATGCAGCACTCGGCGCCCTCAAGCGCGGCCAGGCGTTCTTCGAACACATTCACCGTGGGGTTGGTAAAGCGCGAATAGATCGGCCCTTTTTCGCGCTCGGCGAAGCGCTCGGCCGCCTGCGCGGCGGACTTGAATACAAAGCTGGACGTCAGATACAGCGCTTCCGAATGTTCGCCGAACTGGCTGCGCTGGATGCCGGCGCGCACCGCCAGCGTGTCGAGTTGATATTTATCCATGTCGATTTCCTTCTTTCAAATGCAAAAAACCCGATCAGCTTGCGCGGACCGGGTTCTGGCTCGCTTTAGCCGTATTTATTTTTCGCGGCATTCCTGATCTCTCAGTAACCGCGGCGCCCGCAAGCTGATTTCAAATCGGCGCAGACCACAATCTAACTGCCCGCAAATGCGTTGTCAATCTTCAGCAGACTGCCGGTCAGAAACGATATTGCGCACCCAGAGACCACACGCCGATCGCCGTCTGGCCGGTTTTGGTGGCATCACCGACGTTACTGTACTGCTCATATTCCGCGCGCAAACCGACTTTTTTGCTCAGATCGAAACGCAGGCCGAGCCCCAGCATCAGGTTGACGCGATCGTTGGAGGGATTGAACGCCACAGCCGCGCCACCTGCGCCCGGCGCCGTGGCGCTGACACTGAGACGCGTGTAAGCCAGCCCCAGTTTACCGATTGCCGCAAACCGTTCCTTGATCGGCAAAGTGCCGACCGCCGCCAGACTGAAGGCACTGGCATCCCACGTGCCGCTGCCGGTTGCCGCCGCCGGGGCCGTCACATTCGATACCCCGTTGAACCGGCCAAGACGCGCATAACCCGCTTCAACGCCAAGGTTTTCATCCCATTGGTAGCCGCCGTAGAGTTTCCAGGCCGTGCTGCCGGTGCCGATGTTTGTCACGCTGGTCACGCCCTGCGCCTTGAAGGCGAGATCAGCCTGTTCGACCCAACTGCCCGGACGCTTGGCTTCGCCACGGCCGATGCCGGCCCCGGCGTACCAGGGCGATTCATCGGCGGCGGAAACCGACAACGGCACGGAAACTGCCGTTGCCGCCAGCAATGCAATAGAAATCCATCGGAACATTTTGACGCCTCCCTCAGTCTACGACTTCGAGATTCAGATCCAGCTGCGTGGCCGAAGATCTGCCCTGTTTTGCGCTATTGCGCCGCTGTGCTTCGACGCTGTTCAGATACTCCTGCGTGACGTCGCCGGTAATATAGTTGCCGCTGAAACAGGAATCCTCAAAACGGGTCACCACCGGATTGACCGAACGCACATCGTCGATCAGGGCACTGAGGTCCTGATAAATCAACTGGTCGGCGCCGATTTCACGCGCAATTTCCTCGTCACTGCGGCCGTTGGCGATCAATTCGTCGCGGGTCGGCATGTCGATGCCATAGACGTTCGGAAAACGCACCGGCGGCGCCGCCGAGGCAAAGAACACCTTGCGCGCGCCGGCTTCGCGCGCCATCTGCACGATTTCGCTGCTGGTGGTGCCGCGCACGATCGAGTCGTCGACCAGCAACACGTTTTTGCCCTTGAACTCCATGCCGATCGCATTGAGTTTCTGGCGCACCGATTTGCGCCGCGTCGCCTGCCCCGGCATGATGAAAGTGCGGCCGATGTAGCGGTTTTTGATAAAGCCTTCGCGATATGGCAGATTGAGCCGGTTCGCCAGTTGCATCGCCGCCGGACGGCTCGAATCCGGGATCGGGATCACCACGTCGATGTCGAGGTTCGCGTACTCGCGGCGGATTTTGTCGGCGAGGCTCTCCCCCATGCGCAAGCGCGTTTCATACACGGAGATGCCGTCGATCACCGAGTCCGGCCGCGCCAGGTAGACATACTCGAAGAGGCAGGGATTGAGCGACGAAACGGGCGCACATTGCTGCGAATAGAAATGTCCGTCTTCGTCGATGAAGATCGCCTCGCCGGGCGCGATGTCGCGAACGATTTCGAAGCCGAGTGCATCAAGCGCGACCGATTCCGAGGCCACCAGATACTCGGTGCCGAATTCATTTTCAATCTTGCCGTAGACCAGCGGACGTATGCCGAACGGATCGCGGAACGCCAGCAGGCCGTATCCGGCAATCATCGCCACCACCGCATAGGCGCCGCGGCAGCGCCGGTGCACGCCGGACACTGCCTTGAAGATGGTCGCCGGATCGAGTTTGTAATTGGCAGTACCGTCCTGCAGTTCGTGTGCCAGCACGTTGAGCAGCACTTCCGAATCGGAGTTGGTATTGACGTGGCGCAGGTCCTGCCGGAACAGTTCGCTCTTCAACTGGTCAGTATTGGTCAGATTGCCGTTGTGGCCGAGCACGATGCCGAACGGCGAATTGACGTAGAACGGCTGCGACTCGGCGGCCGACCACGCGGAACCCGCCGTCGGGTAACGCGTATGCGCAATGCCGCAGGCACCGAGCAGCGAGCGCATGTCGCGCGTGCGAAACACGTCGCGCACCATGCCGCCGCCCTTGTGCATGTGGAAGGTCGCTCCTTCGGCGGTGGCAATGCCCGCCGCATCCTGGCCGCGATGCTGCAACACCAGCAGGCCGTCGTACAACAGCTGGTTGACCTGGTTTTTTGCTACCACACCCATAATGCCGCACATAACGTTATCTACCCATAGTTGATGTGCTTCGATAAATCGGAAGGCAACCACACTTTGACTGTGTTTGCCAATGCTTCAAGCGGCGCGCTGGTCATTGCCTGACGCCACGCCGGCGTCGTCGGCAGCGCGGTAAGTCCGGCAAGCAGCACGATGACCATCACCACCGCGACGCCACGCACGAGACCAAACACCGCACCGAGCAAACGGTCGGCCGCGCCCAAACCGGCACGTTTGATCAGACTGGAGATGGCGATTGCCAGCAGGGTTGCCGCAAGCAGCACAATCAGGAAGACGGCGAGAAAACCCGCCAGCAGGCGCAACGATTCGTTCGGCACCGCAGCGGGCAGCAACGCAGCCACCTGCGATGCGAAGTATTGCGCGACGAGGAATGCACTGACCCAGGACGCCAGTGACAGCAGTTCACGCACAAAACCGTGGATGAAACTTAACAGGACCGATACGCCGATAATTGCCAACACTGCGTAATCGATCCAGGTCATGGCGGTTATTTTGGCACCACGTTGCCGACCGCCAGCCCCATGGCCTTTAAGCGCTCACGCGCCTTGTCGGCGGCGTCGCGCGTGGCGAAAGGCCCGGCCCGCACGCGGGTAACGTTGCCTTTGACCGTCGGCACGACTTCGGTGTACGCCTTGACGCCCGCAGCCGCAATCTGTTCGCGCATCTGCTTGGCCTTATCGACATCGGTGAGCGCCGCAACCTGCACGACGAAGCTGCCGCTGTCACGACCTTCCGCCTTGGCAGGTTTCGGTTTTGGCTTGGTTTCCGGTCTGGCTTCGGCCTTCGGTTCGACGGCGACTTTGGGCGGCGCGGCCTCACTATCGACCTCGACCGGTGGCGCTACCTGGGCCTTCGGTTTGGGCTCAGCCACCGCGGCTTTGGGCGGCGCCGCTGCGCTGACTTTGGCTGCCGGCGGCGCCAACGCTACGACGGGCGCCGGCGCGACTTTAGGCGCCTCGACCACTGCCGGCGGCGTTACCGCTGCTGCCGGTGCTGGCGGCTCGCCCTTGTTGTCGGCGCTGCCCGGCACCACCGGCACGATCTTGGAGGTAAACGTCCCCGCGTTTTGCGAGGGTATCTGGATGCTGATGTCCTGATTGACGGACTTGGGCTCGTGATCGAGCACCATCGGCAGAAACACGGCGACCACCGTCACCAGTGCGATGGCGCCAATCAGGCGACGGCGCGCGCGTTTTTTAAGCTGCAGTTCTTCTTCGCTAATCGGTGTCGCCATAACCTTGGAATCCGGAAGCCCCACCCTGTGCTGTTGATCTGCTGTTCACGTCCGGCCCCGGACGTTGATTTCACGCATTACTGCAGCGACGGTAAGAAACGATCCGAAAACAATGATTTTATCATCGTCCTGCGCATTTTTGCAGGCTTCGCGCCAGGCCTCTGCGACGTCCGTAAACTGCACCGCGGGAACAGCGACGCCGGCTTGCGCCAAAGCCGCGGCAAGCTCGTTGGCCGTCGCCCCACGCGGGCCTTCAGAGTTGGCGACATGCCAGCGCGTAAACGAATTCTTTAACGCCGCCATCACGCCGGCGATGTCCTTGTCCTTGAGCATGCCGCAGACGGCAATGATTTCACCAGTCGTCTTGGGCAGTTCGGCCAGATTCGCCGCCAGCACGCGCGCCGCATGCGGATTGTGCGCGACATCCAGCACTTGCAGCGGCCGCCCCGGCAAGACCTGGAATCGGCCGGCGATTTCTGCTGTCAGCAGACCACCGCGCAGGTCGGCCGCAGTCAGCGGCAGGCGATCTCGCAGCGTGTCGAGCGCCGTGATGCAGGCGGCGGCATTCGCAAGCTGGCAGGCGCCGCGCAGCGCCGGCCACGGCAACCCGTTGCGTTTGTTGCGCGGCCCCCAATAGCGCCACTGCCCGCGCTCGGCGACCAGGCCGAAGTCGCGGTCGATCAGCATCAAATCGGCGCCGATGGTCTTCGCATGCGCAAGCAGGGACTGCGGCGGATCGGCATCGGCACAGATCGCCGGCCGGCCACCGCGGTAAATACCCGCTTTCTCAAAGCCGATCGCTTCACGCGTATCGCCGAGATAGGACTGGTGATCGAGGTCGACACTGGCGACGATCGCGCAGTCGGCATCAAAGATGTTGACTGCATCGAGCCGGCCACCGAGGCCGACTTCGAGGATTGCCGCGTC
>CALQCM020000075.1 GCA_943329075.2 Chitinophaga pinensis
TATTGTGTACCCAGCATTCCCTTATATTGACCGACTTCGCCATGCAGGTGCTCAAGAAACGACTCGGATTACGAGCATGAAAAGCCGGGGAAACATCAGCCCCTGCCCTCTCCCATCAAGGGAGAGGGAGAAACCCTCTCGCACGCCTGCGGAAGTTCGATTGACCAAGCCAATTACCGCAGCATCTTCTTGATGGTCTTGATCCTTGAGAGCGAATCACCGGCAAGATGCGTCCAGATAAACGCATCGCGCTCCAGCTTGTCGGCAGAGGCATTCATCACACCGCGTGCGCTGCCGCGAACATCCCGATTCAGCGCCGTTACGCGCTGGATCACCTCCTGCGAATACACCATGACCAACCCGGCGTTGGCCGAAGCCGCCTGCACCTTGTCACCGGCGCAGGCGAGATCGCGCTCCCACGCCGTGCGCATGATGTAGGCGCGCAGCGACTCGGTGAGCATGTGCATTTCGGCGAGCTTCAGCTGCACGCGCTGCTGGTCGGCGGGCGTGCGCCCGCCGCGACCCGGCTTCTTCACAAAGACCATGATGGCTTCGACCGCGGCATCGCAAACACCGACCGCGTTGGCGGCAAGTTCAAGATCATTGAACTGCGACGGGTCACTGGTGCGCGCCTTCCAGCCGCCGTTGACCTCGCCGACGATATTGGTGTGCGGGATGCGCGCATTCTCGAATATCAGTTCCGCATTCTGATAGAAACGCCAGCCCGCCTTGTTGAATTTCTTGCCGATGCGAAAGCCCGGTGTGTCGGTCGGCACGATGAATTCGGTCGAACCCTCAGTCACCGGCACCTTGAAATCGGTGCGCGCGCTGACAAAGAATAATTTGCCGACGCTGCCATTGGCGATGAAGGTTTTTTCGCCATTGAGTATCCAGTGGTCACCATCGCGCTCGGCCTTCAAACGAAATCCGGTTTTCGGATCACTGTTCGGCGTCATGCGGTGATCGGAACCGACGTTCGGTTCAGTGCGCGCACCGCCCAGCATATAAGTGTCGTCGGCGAGAAAGGGTTTGAGAAAACGCTCCTGCTGATCTTTGGTGCAGACCACTGCGATCAGCTGGCTCCACTTCCAGTTCTGGCTGAAGGCCTTCGAGATCGCGCTGTCGCCGCGCGCCAGTTCGGCCATGACGATGCATTGGGTCACCAGATCGGCGCCGGGCCCGCCCCACGCCTTCGGCACGCCAAGCGTGCGAAAGCCGAGCTTGGAACCTTTTTTGATGATGTCCCAGTCCCAGGTTGAGGCCGCATCGGCAATCCGGTCGCGCGCAAGTGAAATCGGGCGTATTTGCTCTTCGGCGAATTGGCGCGCCTTCATCTGCCATTCGCGCTGTTCTTGGTTAAACGAAAAATCCATTACTTCCTCCCAGTCATTCGTGCTCCGATGATGATATGCGCGCACCGCCGTGTCAAAGGCACGCTATGCGGTTAAAATCGGCGCGAGGAGGAACCATGTCATTCAGGAAATCGATTGGCTGCGCGTTGTTCGCGCTCGTCGCGCTGCCGTTTTCGGTGTCGGCGCAAAAGTACCCGGAAAAAAGCATTCGTATGGTGGTCGCCTTCCCGACCGGCGCGCCGTACGTGATCGCGCTGATGGTGGCCGACAGGCTGCGCGAACCGCTCGGGCAGTCGATCACGCCCGACTTCAAGTCCGGTGCCGGCGGCAACGTCGCCTCGGAAATTGTCGCCAAGGCGCCCAATGACGGCTACACGCTGCTGTTGACCAGCCCGACCATCGCCATCAGCCCGAGCCTGTACTCGAAACTCGGTTACGACACCTTCCGCGATTTCACACCGATCACGCTACTGGCGACGGTGCCCAACGTGATGGTGGTGCATCCGTCGGTGCCGGCCAAATCGCTGAAAGAACTGATCAGCCTGGCGAAGACCAATCCCGGCACACTCAATTTCGGCTCCGGCGGACTCGGTTCCGGCAGCCAGCTCGGCAGCGAAATGTTCAAGACGCTATCGAAGATCAACATCGTGCACGTGCCTTACAAGGGCGCGGCGATCGCCATGAACGCCATGCTCTCCGGCGAAGTCGATATGGTGACCTCGACCGTGCCGGCGACCATTCCTCTCGTCAACGCCGGCCGCATCCGCGCACTGGCGGTGATGGCCACCGAACGCGTGGCGACGCTGCCGAAAGTGCCGACCACCGCCGAGGCCGGCATGCCGGAGCTGGTGGTTACCACCTGGTACGGCCTCTTCGCGCCGACCGGCATCAAGCCCGAGATCGTCACGCGCCTGCACGAAGAATTCGCCAGGATGATGAAGCTGCCCGAAGTGAAATCGAAACTCGCGCAGGTCGAACTCGACGCCACCACCAGCGCATCGCCCGCGGAATTCGCGAAATTCGTGCGCGCCGAACACGACAAATGGGCGCGTGTGATCAAGGACGCGGGGATTCAGCCGCAGCAGCAGTAATTCCGGACTGTAGGGTGCGCAATGCGCACCATCCCGGCGATTGACGGTGCGCGGTGCGCACCCTACCCACTGCATGGATGCCACCTGACGCAGGCGGGTCGCCTGCGCCACACAAGTGTGCCTGATCGCCAATACAAGCCGTTCGGATTTATTACGCGTTGCGTGCCAGGAATGCGCTAACGACCTCGATAAACGCCGCCGGATTATCCAACGTGACGTGATGATCGCTGCCGGCCACCTCGGCGAGTTCCACGTGCGGCGCCACGGCCTTCACCTCGTTATAGATCTCCGGTGTGATGCGCGCGCTGGTCGCCCCCTTCACCAATAAAGTCGGCACCTTGATTTTGGCGAAACACGGCACGCCATCGACGCTGCCGCGCTGCGAATAGACGTTGCGGTCGAATTTGTGGCGCCAGCGCCCGTCCGCGGATTGCCGTCCGGCGTGGCGCGCAATGTGTTTGACGACATCGGGCGGCGCCGACGACCCGGCCGGCATCAGCTTGTAGCGCGCCGCCAGATCGTCGAGCGTTTCATAACTGCTCTGCCGCGCGCCGCGTTCGCGCATCATTGAAGCCCGGTCCTCGGTCAAATGCAGCGTCGAATCG
The DNA here is from genome assembly GCA_943329075.2 of Chitinophaga pinensis. Lineage (GTDB taxonomy): Bacteria > Pseudomonadota > Gammaproteobacteria > Burkholderiales > SG8-41 > PALSA-1004. The sequence continues at coordinate 3,049 of CALQCM020000075.1, forward strand.
ACGATGATGAGGCGCGCCAGCCGGCCCGGAAACATCGCCGCGTAATTGAGCGACACCATACCGCCCATCGAATGCGCCACCAGCACGAAGTCGCGCAAATCAAGCTGCTCGGTCACCTCATGCAGATCGCTGGCCAGTCGTTGCGTCGTATACACGGGCGGCTCCGACCACGCGCTGTCGCCGTGGCCGCGTTGGTCGAGCGCGCGCACATGGTAATCGGCAGCGAAACCCCCGGCGACGAAATCGAACCAGTGCGCGTGCGCCGCGCTGCCGTGCACGCACAACATCGGCGTGCGTCCGGCCGAGCCGTAATCGAGGTAGTGCAGTTTGAGGCCGTCGGCGGTGACAAAACCGCTGGTCGCGTGCGCTGCTTGCAATGACGAAGTTGTGGTGTTCATGCCCGCCCGAATCTGTTGACCGCCGCGACGAAATTGCGCGGCGTCCCCGAATATAAGCGAGGCCGCGCCCTCACTTCAAGCGCCTCGACGCGAAATCGGCGGCGCGCTAGCTGGCTGTTGAAAAAAACGAATGTCGCTATCAATTCGTCATTCCCGCGAAAGCGGGAATCCAGAAGATCCTGAATGCATGGCACGTTAAATTCCCGCCCCCCCGCTTTCGCGGGGGCGACGATCATTTTTCAACAAGCTGTTAGACTGGCGCGGTCAATACTTCAATGCCTCCAAGGACAATCATGAGCGAACAACCCAAGCTGCTGATCGAAATCGTCTCCGACGTCGTCTGACCCTGGTGTTTCATCGGCAAGCGCCGCCTCGAAACCGCACTGCGGATGTACGAGGAACGCGCTACCGATGGAGAAAAGCCTGCCGTGCGCTGGCTGCCGTTTCAGCTGAACCCCGACCTGCCGGAGACCGGCATTTCCCGTCAGGAATACATCGAACGCAAGTTCGGCCCCGGTGGCGGCCGCAAGTACGACCACGTCGCGCAGGTCGGCAAATCGGTCGGCATCGATTTCGCCTTCGACAACATCAAGGTGCAGCCAAACACCGTGCAAGCGCACCGGTTGATGCACTACGCCACCAATCACGGTCTTGAGGACGCAGTGGCCGAGAGCCTCTTCGCCGGCTACTTCATCGAAGGCGCCAACCTCACCGACCTGAAAGCGCTTGCCGACATCGGCGCGCGCGGCGGACTCGAACGTGCGGCACTCGAAACCTGGCTCCACTCGGGTGAAGACCGCGACCTCGTAATCCAGAAAGACGCCGAAATCCGCAAATCCGGTGTCAGCGGCGTGCCTTTCTTCATCTTCAACCGCAAGCTCGCGGTGTCAGGCGCGCATGAACCGGAGACGTTGTTGAAGGCGATGCTGGAATCGGTTGCACCCTAACACCGAACCGGCAACAGCTTTAACTGTGACAAACACTGATACCCATGACGGCCCCGCGGCATTACAGGAAATGCTGCGTCAGGCGATTGCCCTGCGCCGGCAAAACGACCTTGCCGGAACGGAAACGCTGTTGCGCGAAGTGCTCTCGGCGGATGCGAACAATTACGACGCACTGCATCTGCTCGGCGTACTCGAATTCGAAAACGGCCGCGGCGAAACGTCCGCCAGCCTGATTGCGGCCGCCATTCGGGTCAATAGCAGCGAGGCCGCCGCGCACTACAACCTTGGCAACGCCTTGCGCCTGCTCGAACGCCATGCGGAGGCGATCGCGAGTTATGAACGTGCCATCGCGCTGAAATCCAATCATTGGCGCGCGCACAATAACCGCGCCAACTGCCTGGCCGACCTCCATCGCCATGCTGAAGCAGTGGCGAGCTATGATCGTGCCATCGCCATCGAACCCGCATGGGCCGACACCTGGCACAACCGCGGCAAGGCGCTGGTTGAGTTGAAACGCTTTGAAGAAGCGATCGAATCTTTCCGCCGCGCGCTCGCCAATGGCGGCGATACAGGACGGCTTGAGTTCGAGTTGGCCGCCTTGCACGCGGCACCCGCCCCCGTCGCCGCGCCGGAAGGTTTTATCACAAGCCTGTTCGACCGCTACGCAGACACCTTCGACAAACACCTCGTCGAACAGCTTGGTTACCGCACACCGGGCGCGACCGTCGACGCGGTTCGGCGCATGACGACGGCAACGGAACTCGATGTGCTCGACCTCGGTTGCGGCACCGGCCTCTGTGGTCCTCTGCTAAAACCGTTTGCACGCACGCTCGTCGGAGTTGACCTTTCGAAAAAGATGCTCGACAAGGCGCGCCAACTTGGCACTTACGATGAACTGGTCAATACCAACGTAACAACTTTTCTGCTGACGAAAGTTTCAGCGTTCGATCTGGTGATCGCGACCGATTTATTCATCTATATCGGCGATCTCACATCCATTTTCGCCGGTGCTGCGCGTGCACTGAGAGTAGGCGGGCATTTCGCATTCTCGGTCGAGCACAGCAATAGCGCGGATTTTGTCCTGCAGGCGTCGCGACGCTACGCCCAGAGCGAACCTTATCTGCGACGGCTTGCTGACGCATACGGATTCGCCGTCAAAATCATCGAACCGTGTTTTATTCGCAAGGATGGCGACGCGGACATTTCCGGAATGATCGCGGTCATGCAGCGTTTGCAGGCGCCCGATAGCGACACCGCTGCGCATGCATAAGGCGAAAAACGGAATCCCGCCCGGACCGCGCGGCGCGCAATCCGGGCGGTGTCTCTAGATCGCCGCGAGGCGCGGCAGCAAATCGGCACTTTCCGGAATCGTGCCCTGCGCATACAGGTGCGAATAACGGATCACACCGTTCGCATCGAGCAGGAACACCGAACGTGCATCGATGCCGCGTTCGTCGTTGAATATGCCGTAGGCCTGGCCAACGACGCCGTGCGGCCAGTAATCGGACAGCAGAGGAAACGGCAGACCGCCCAGTTGCTCTGCCCAGGTCTTCAGACTGGGAATGGTATCGGCGCTGATTTGCAGAATTTCCACATTCATCGCCTTGAATTTTTCGTAGTTCTCACGGAACCCGAGGACTTGATTCTTTCAGCCGCCGGTGAAGGCGAACGGCAGAAAACAAACCACGGTCTTGCGCCCGCGGAAGGCGGCAAGCTTTTGCGGATCGCCGGCGTGGGCGGCGAGTGAAAATTCCGGCGCCTGGGTGCCGGATTGCAGTAGTGCCATGGTACTTCTCCTTATGTGATGAACAACGCGTTCATCATCGCATGTTCCAGCCAATTCAAAAATACATTCGGAACGCAATACCCCTTCCGCCCTCATGGTCGGGCGGCAGCGTAAAATGACGCAAAAAACCGCAATCACAACCCGGAAATTTTCATCTTGAACACCGCACAACACGCATCCGCACACGCCTGTTCTTCCGAACTCGACGTCGCCGGCGTCCGCTATCGCTACGCCAGCCTGCGCGCCGCCGAAGCGCAGGCAGGACTCGCCGGACTCGCGCGCCTGCCGCTGTCGCTGCGCATCCTCGCCGAAAATCTGCTGCGCCATGCCGGTGCCCCCGAAATCACGGTCGACATGCTGCCGGCGCTGGCGCGCGGCGAACGCGGACTTGAAGTGCCATTCTGGCCATCGCGCGTGTTGCTGCAGGACATGCTCGGCGTGCCGGTGATGGTCGATCTCGCCGCGCTGCGCGATGCGGTAGCCAAAGCCGGCGGTGATCCGCAGTCGGTCAATCCGCGCATCCCGGTGGATTTTGTGATCGACCATTCGCTGGTGGCGGACATCGCCGGCAGCAATGATGCCGCCAAACGCAATATCGAAATCGAATACGCGCGCAACCGCGAGCGCTTCGCTTTTCTGGCCTGGTGCCAGGGCGCCTTTCGCAATCTGCGCGTGGTGCCGCCCGACAGCGGCATCGTGCACCAGATCAACGTCGAGCGCCTCGCCCGCGTGGTGTGGACACGCGAAGAAAACGGCCACACGCTGGCTTATCCCGACACGCTGGTCTGCAACGACAGCCACACGCCGATGGTCAACGGCATCGGCGTGCTCGGTTGGGGTGTGGGCGGCATTGAAGCCGAAGCGGCGATGCTCGGCCGCGCGCTGACGCTGCGCGTGCCCGAAGTGGTCGGCGTGCGCATCGGCGGCGCACTCGCCGCCGGCACCACCGCCACCGACCTGGTGCTGACCATCACCGAAATGCTGCGCAAACACGGTGTGGTCGGCAAATTCGTCGAGTTCTACGGCAGCGGCCTTGATGCCCTGCCGGTGAGCGAACGCGCGACGATCGCCAACATGGCGCCGGAATACGGTGCGACCTGTGTTTATTTCCCGGTCGATCAGGCCTGCCTTGATTTTCTGTCGTTCACCGGCCGCGATGCGGCGACCGTCGCCCTGGCCAAAGCCTATGCGCAGGCGCAGGGCCTGTGGCGCGATGCCAACAGCGTGGCGCCGCAATTTGACGCTACGCTCGAACTCGATCTCTCAATTGTGTCGCCCTGCCTCGCCGGCCCGCGCAAACCACAGGAGCGTGTCGCACTCGGTGAGGTGGCCGGCGGCTTCGCACGCGACATGAAAACGCTGGCGCGCGACGGCCGCACCGCGCCGGACAAACGCGTGACGTTGAAGAACCGCGATCACACGCTGGGCGACGGCGACGTGGTGATCGCCGCCATCACAAGCTGCACCAACACGTCCAACCCCGCCAACATGATCACCGCCGGTCTCGTCGCGCGCAACGCGGTGGCGCGCGGCCTCGCGCGCAAGCCGTGGATCAAGACCTCGTTCGCGCCTGGTTCCAAAGTCGTCATTGATTATCTGCAGCGCGCCGGACTTTACGCGCCGCTCGCAGCGCTCGGCTTTCAACTGGTCGGTTACGGCTGCACCACCTGCAACGGCAATTCGGGGCCGCTGGCGCCCGAGATCGAAGCGGCGATCAAAGAACACGAACTGGTGTCGGTTGCGGTGCTCTCGGGCAACCGCAATTTTGAAGGCCGCGTGCATCCCTTCGCGCGCGCCGCTTATCTCGCCTCGCCGCCGCTGGTGGTCGCGTATGCGATTGCCGGCAGCATTACCGTCGACCTTGCCACGCAGGCGCTTGGCAATGACAAAAACGGCAACCCCGTTTACCTGCGCGACCTGTGGCCGTCCGCCGATGAAGTTGCACGTGCGCTGGTGGGCAACCTCACGCCAGCCATGTATCGCGCCAGTTACGAACACCTGTTTGACGGGTCCGCCGAATGGCGCGCGCTACGCGGCGCTGACAGCGCCTTGTTTCCGTGGGACGACAAAAGCACCTTTCTGCGTCGCCCGACTTACTTCGACGCCGTGCCGAAAACACCATCGGCCATCAGCGATTTCAGCGGCCTGCGTCCGCTGGCGATCCTCGGCGACATGATCACCACCGATCATCTGGCACCCGCCGGACGCATCGCGCCCGACAGTCCGGCCGGCCGTTATCTCGGCAAGCGCAAGACACCAGCGAACGAATTTCACAGCTACGGCATTCGCCGCGGTAACCACGAAGTCGCCATGCGCGCCACGCTGGCCGCGCCGCGCCTGAAAAACGAAATGCTGCCGGACCATGAAGGTGGCAACACGAAGCTTCAGCCCGACGGCAGCACACTCGCCATCTTCGACGCCGCCGAGGTTTATCGCAGCCGCAACGAGGCCTGCATCATCATCGCCGGCCGCGAATACGGCGCCGGCTCGTCGCGCGACTGGGCGGCCAAGGGGCCGGCCATGATTGGCGTACGCGCGGTGGTTGCTGAAAGTTACGAGAAAATCCATCGCTCGAATCTGGTCGGCATGGGCGTGCTGCCGCTGCGGTTCCAATCAACCGACCGCAAGGCGCTCAAACTCGACGGCAGCGAAACCTTTGATGTCATCGGCATTGCCAGCGGCCTGGCGCCGCACGCCACGCTGACGCTGCGCGTGCATCGCGCCAACGGTGAAACCGTCGATGTGCCGGTCGAGGCCTGCATCGACACCCGCGAAGAACTCGCGGCCTATCGGCACGGTGGCATACTGCCGCAGGTGTACCGGGAATTCGTCGCCAGCATTCAATAAAAAAAAAGCGGAGGAAATCGACATGAACAGAAAATTACTTGCCGCCACGGTGTTGTCGCTCGCAGCGGCGCTTCCCGCAGGGGCGCAAAACCCGCCGATGCAGACCTGCCAGCTCGGCGAACTCAAGCTGGAAAGCGGCGAGGTCATCCGCAATTTCCGCATGACCTACGTCACCCACGGCACGCTGAATCCGGCGAAGAGCAACGCGATACTGTCGATCCACGGCCTGCAGGGCAACCGCAACAACCAGAGCTACTGGGTCGGGCCCGGCCGCGCCTTCGACAGCAAAAAATATTTCATCGTGCAGCCCGACACGCTGGGCGTGGCGTCGATGGACCCGGAGGCAACCACCTCGCCGACGCGCTCAGGCCTCAACATGGCGTTCCCGCGCTTCAACATCCGCGACATGGTCAACGCCGAGCACCGCATGCTGACCGAATGCCTCGGCATCACGCATCTGGTCGCCGTCGCCGGCAGCTCGATGGGGGGTATCGAAACCTTTCAGTGGGCGGTCAGCCATCCGACCTTCATGGACGCCGCCATTCCGGTGACACCGATGGCGCGCGCTAACCGCCAGGGCAATTTCATCTGGGAGAACGTGCGTCAGGTCGTGATGGTCGATCCGAAATGGCGCGACGGCAATTATCCGAACGACGATCCGCCGCGCGCCGGCATCGGCGCCGGCCTGCAGATTCAGAGCGTGGTCGGCTCGTCAGCCGCCGGTTACGAGGAAGAATTCGCCACGCGCGAACAGGTGCATGCGGCCTTCGCCGCCGATGCCAAAACGGTCGGCAACACGGTGCAGGCACGCGACTGGATCTACCGCAGTTGGGCGATCCAGAGCCACGACATCGCACAGACGCCGGGTTTCAACGGCGACTTCGCGGCTGCAGCGCGTTCAATCAAGGCGCGCGTGCTGATGTTTCCGAATTGCCACGACCAGTTGCACGCGGCGCGCGAAGGCGGCGTGCTCGAGGCAGCGGCGCTGATCCCGGTGGCGAAACTCGTCGACATCGATGACATCGGCGGCCACCGCGGTTCGCGCAGTGCGAAGGCGCTCGCCCAGTTCGATACCGAGGTGCGCGATCTTCTGAAGCGCATTGAAGACAAACGTCCCGGTATCGGCGGGCCGCGTTTTCCGCGCAACTGGATACGCACGGATTACTGCCGCGCGTAGGACACGAATGGGACGGCAGTCCACCGCGGAAGCCAGTTTGTTTTGTGGCGCAGGCCGCATTTACGACAAAGGGCCTGCGAGAAGCACCAAGCTATCCTGGTGCAACTGCGCGTTGACGCAGGCGAGTCGCCTGCGCCACAACATCTAATCCGCGCGCTTTCCGGCCGCAAGATTTGCGGCAATGAAAGCCTTTGCCATCTCCTGCGCGCCGGTCGTCTGCGGGCAGGGCTTGGCCACCCATTCGTGCTCGGCGCCTTCGAAGACGTGAAAGTCGCAGGCGCCGCCGGCCGCGCGGTAGGCGGCAACGAATTTCTCTTGCATCGACGGCAACACGTTGTCGTCGAGCCCGCCCTGCATGATCAGCAGCGGCACCAGATTGACCTGCTCCCCGCGCTCGAGGATGCCGTGCGGGTTGCCTTCGTGGACTGATTCCCACGGCACAAAGAAATTCTTGTTGTTTTTGATCATGTGCTCACGCTGCTTCGCGACGGCGTTCTCGTACCGCGCGAAGGTGTTGCTGATGGGCGAACGCGCAATCACATAGGCGACCGAGACGTCGTGCTGCGGCGCCTCCGGCAATGCAATTGCGTTGTAGCGCGCGTCATTCGGGCGCAGCGCCAGCAGTTCGGCGACGTGGCCGCCGCTGGAACTGCCGTAGATGCCAAGCGTCGAGGCATCACCGTTCCACTTTGACGCATTCGCTTTCAGCCAGCGCACGCCGTAGCTGGCGTCCTGCACGCAGGCCGGATACGGCGCTTCGGCGGCACGCGTCATGTCGATCGCCACCACCAGCACACCGCTGGCGGCAATCGCGCGATCCATCGGCTCCTCGGCAAAACGGTCTTTGTTGTTCCACGCGCCGCCGTGCAGATCGAGCACCACCGGAAACGGCCCCGTGCCCTGCGGCTGGTAGAGGCGCGCCATCAGCTGGCGCCCCTGCGCATTGCGGCGAAAATCGACTTCGCTGACTTTGATTTCGAACGTGGCCGCCGGATTGTATGAAACCTTCATTGCTGCTCCTCTGGAAATTTGCGCCGCCGACTTTACGCCTAAACACCGGCGGCGGCCAGAATGCAATGCCGGTGCACCGCAGCCCGGCGCTAAAAATCAGCGCGCCAGATTCCGCGCGATGAAGGCCTTGACCATTTCCTGCGCGCGGTAGGTCTGCGCACCGGGTTTGGCGACCCATTCGTGCTCGCTGTCCTCGAAGATCGTAAACGAGACGTCCCCGCCGGCCGCGCGGAAAGTCTTGACGAATTTTTCCTGCACCGCCGGCATCACGTTGTCGTCGAGCGCGCCCTGCATGATCAGCGTCGGGGTCATGGTGATTTTTTCGCCGCGCTCGAGGATCTGCTGCGGATTGGCCTCAAAAATCGACTCCCACGGCGCGAAATAGGTTTTGGTGTTCTTCATCATGCCATCGCGCTTTTTCGCTTCCGCATTGAGAAAACGCGCATAAGGGTCGCTGATCGGCGAGCGCGCCGCAACGTAGGCGACGGTCGCGTCGATGCCCGGCGCTTCCGGCAACGGAATGGCGTTGTAGCGCGGATCGAACGGCCGCATGCCCAGCAGCTCGGCGAGGTGCCCGCCGGTCGAACTGCCGTAAACACCGAGCCTCGACGCATCGCCGTTCCACTTCGCGGCGTTGGCCTTCAGCCAGCGCACGCCATAGTTGGCGTCCTGCACGCTGGCGGGATACGGCGCTTCGGGTGCCAGCGTCAGATCGATGGCGACGACCAGCACGCCGCTGGCCGCAATCGCGCGGTCCATCGGCTCCTCGGCAAAGCGGTCCTTGTTGTTCCACGCGCCGCCGTGCAGATCAAGCAGCACCGGAAACGGCCCCGCGCCCTGCGGCTGGTAGATGCGCGCCTTCAACTGGCGGCCCTTCGCGGTGCGGCGGAAATCGACCTCGCTGACCTTGATGTCGACGCGCGCAAACGGGTCATACGCCGCCTTCATTGCCGCACCGCCATAATTGCCGCCGGTCTGCGCACAGCCGGCGCTGCCGGCGGCACCGATGACAGCAGCGGCCCTGAGAAAATCGCGACGATGCATTGAATGCTGATCCATGCTCCCCTCCCGAGTGTGGCGCGGCTGTTGATTCAGCCATCTGCCGTCGTATCGCCTACTTTACGCCGAAATGGCAGCGGGCGGCGCGCACGGGTCTGGCGGCGCGGCAAATCAACCCTGTGGCGCAACACCCGAATGTGCGGTAAAAAAGCGCTCTGCCTACGTTTCAATAAAAACAAGTATCCGGAGGAAAACATGTCGCACCCCGCCCGTCCGGCCGAGCGGCATCGCGATCCGCGATGGGCTGATCTACGTTGCCGATTCGGAATCGAACGGCGTAGCACCCCATCCGGGCTGGAAGCGCGGCATCCGCATCGGCAATCTCGCCGACGGCCGCGTGCTCTACCGCATTCCAGATCCGCTCGAAATGAAAGGCACCAGTGCCGCGGAAGGCGTGGCGGTCGATGCGAAGGGCGTCATCTATGGCGGCGAAGTCGGCCCGCGCCAGCTGGCGCGGCACAGCCGCTGAATCCATTTAAAACACAACATTTAATGCGGAGGATTTTATGCAAGACAAACCCGATCAAGGTGCCAAAAACACGGCACGCCGCCACTTTCTCGCCCAGGTTGCCAGCACCGGCGCAGCCGCAGGTGCCGCCGTCGCCCTGCCGGTGATGGCGCAAAACAACAACGAGGGACCCCGCATGAGCAAGGCCGTCGCCAACCAACCGTCGCTGTCGCAAGCGATCGCAAACTATGCGGTCAATCTCAAATACGAAGACATTCCGCCGGAGGTCGCGCGCACGACCAAACGCATCATTCTTGACACCATCGGCTGCGCCATCGGCGGCCACACTGCGGGGCCGGCGCGCATCGCGCAAAAGCTCGCCGACAACGTCAGCGCGAAAAAAGCCGCCACCGTACTGTGCACGGGCCAGAAAACCACGCCGGAGATGGCGGTGTTCGCCAACGGCGTAATGATTCGTTACCTCGATTTCAACGACGGCTTCATCAGCAGCGGCGGCAGCGGCCACCCGAGCGATTCGCTCGCCGCGCTGCTGACCCCGGCCGAACTCAACGGCAAAAGCGGCCGCGACCTGATCACCGCCATGGTGCTCACTTACGAAGTCTTCGGCAAGATCATCGACGTGCTCAATACGCGCCTGATGGGTCTTGATCAATCAACTGTGCTTGGTCTCGCCTCCGTGGTCGGCGCCGGCAAGCTGATGGGCCTCTCGAAAGAACAGCTCACCAACGCCATCGGCATTACCGTCGGCGGTAACACCTCGCTCAATCAGGGGCGTGTGGGCACGCTGTCGAACTGGAAATCGTATGCCTGCGCTGAAGCCAGCCGCAAGGCGATTTTCTCGGTGCAAATGGCACAGGCCGGCATGACCGGCCCCAACGAGGTATTCGAGGGACGCGACGGTTTCTTCAACGTCATCAACAACAAGAAGACCTTCAAGCCGGCGCCGTTCGGCAGCGCACCGCTGAGCATCACACTCGCCTTTACCAAACGTTTCGCGCTCGGCCAGTATTCACAGACGGTGGCGCAGGCGGCAATGGAAGCGCGCGCCTTCATCAAGAACGCGGATGAAATCGCCGAAATCAACCTCAACGTCTCGCGCGGCGCCATCCACGTCATGGCAGCCAGCCCCGACAAATGGCGGCCGCAGACACACGAGACCGCCGACCACAGCATGCCTTACTCGACCGGCGTGATATTCATGTACGGCTCGCTCGACGAAACGTATTACGAAGATCCTTATCTGCACGATGCGAAACTGCTCGATCTCGTCGCCAAGGTGAAAGTGATCCCGTCCGAGGAAGCTGACCGTCGCGAAGCCGAGATCAACCTGTGCGATCTTGAACTCGTGCTGAAATCCGGTGCGCGCCACAAGGTGCGTGTCGAGTATCACCGTGGCCATGCGAAAAATCCGATGACTGACGCGGAAATGGAGGAGAAATTCCGCGGCCTTGCGCACAAGCACCTCAAAGCAGACCGCATTAATGCGCTGCTCAAATATCTGTGGGCGCTCGAGGACCAATCCAGGGCCGGCGATATTATCGCGCTCACGCGCGTTTAATTGACTGAAAGTCGACCGCAATCAAATATCCGTCGTCCCCGCGAAAGCGGGGACCCGGACTCTTCCCTCTGGATTCCCGCTTGCGCGGGAATGACGCAGTGAAAATTTCTAGTTTGATTGGCAATGCATTAAACCCGAATGGAATCGCAAAATATGAACAAGCCCTTCGCCACCCGCATCGCCGCCATGAATGCGATGTACAAACTGCCCGCCAAAAACAATCCGACGCTGCCCGCCGACACGGCGGAACGCCTTGCCAAATTCAAGGCGACGCTGCTCGATGAGGTGTATGAAATCGACGAGATCGTCGCGCTGGCGAACAACGGCGGCACGCCGGCCGACGTTGCGGTGGCGATCGCCGATGTGCTGGGCGACATCATCGTCTACTGCAGATCGGAAGCGCTCAAGTACGGCCTGCCGCTCGAAGAAGTACTCGACGTGATCATGGACAGCAACGAAAGCAAACTCGGCGCCGACGGCAAACCGATCTATGATGCCAACGGAAAATTTCTCAAGGGCCCCCACTACTGGAAGCCCGAGCCGAAGATCAAGGCGTTGCTGGAGTCACGCGGCATCGACGCCGCAACCTGAACCGGCGCGGCGGACAGCGCCCGGCAATCGTTCAGATTTCCGGGTGTTTTTTCAGGCTTTCGACGATCCAGATCGGCACCAGCACGGTGCCATCGACCACCCACCAGCGCGGCATGCGCAGGCGAAACTGCTTGATCAACACCGGTATCGCCGCCGGCTGCATGCAGCTCTCGCACTGGATCCACTCGTTCTTGAGGATTTTCAGAACGGTCTCGACCGAGCGAAAAGCTTCGCCGCATCGATGGCACAAATTCGAATTCACGATATTCATCCGATAACGGTTGAAACAACAACCTTCAAACGCCGAATCGCCGAAAGGCCCCGCGCCCGTCAGGCAAAACGCAAACGCGCAGAGGTAATACTAGGCGTTGCCGGCAAACGCGGTCTTGATGCACATCAAAAAGCCGCCATTTGAGCGGCTGACGCACGGGTGCCGCGCGTCGGCGCAGCCAATGGCAACTGGATTACGGCAAACGTGAGCAGCCGCTAAAGAACGCGGCACAGAGATTGCGCGCTAAACCACTTCGTAGGTGACGCGCTCGAAGTTGACGCCCTTGTCGAGCACGGCGGTCAGCCTGATTTCCTGTGCGGCATCGACATGAATGTCGACCTTGCGGTTGGGCTGGTACGAGGCGGGCGCCATGATCAGCGAGGGCGGCGTCTTGCGCGCCTCGTCGGGCGACATCAGCAATGCGCGATCGTAATATTTTCCGTCGGCGGCGATGACCCCGTGAATCTTTGCCGCAATCGGCGTCGGCAACCCGGGAATCACGCGCAGGCCGATGGAAACCGCCCCGCTCTCATCGACCTGTATGCGCTGCACCACACCGAGATAAAAAGTCCGGCCCGTCGCCGTGCGCAGGCCGAGTAGCTGGTTATGACTGAGGCGCGTGGCGGCATCGGGCTGGCGGCACATGCCGAGCATGCCCGAGCGGCTGTGATTGATGATCTCCCAGGTTTCCAGTGCGCCGCTGCGTTGCGACAGCAGTGCCTGCTCGGTGCGCTCGCTGACACGACCAAACATCTGCATGTCGTCTTCTTCGCGTTTCGAGAGGCGCGCGCCGGGCTGGCGGAACGCGCGCCCGGTCAGATGAAAATGCATGGCGGCGATCGACATCGACACCATGACCTTGATTGACGACGGACTGCGCTCCTCGGTGCGGCCCTTGCCGGTGCCGCACCATTGCATGGTCAGCAGCAGCAACAGATTTTCGCAGGCCGGTTGCCGCAGCTCCGCGCCCAGCGCGAGGTCCGCCGGCGATTTGCCGTTGCGCAGACCGGCAATCATCTGCACCAGCATCGCGCCCAGACGATCAAGCTCAAGATAACGCACATTGGGTGCCGGCTGCACGTCACCGACATCACGTGCGCCGCCGCCGGTGCCGAACAACACGGCCAGACGCGGAATCGTCGCATCGGTGCCGGGCGTTTTGACAAACGTCACCAGCGACGTCCATTGCCGCAACCAGCGCTCGGTGGCGGTGAGCTGTGCCAGTGTCAGCGCATCGGGTGTGGCATGCTGCAACAGCAGCACGCGCAGATAGGTCGCCGTGCAGCTCGCGTCCGGCACGTCGTCGCCGACCGCATCGGCAACCGGGGTAGCGGCATGGGGTGTGGCCTCCACCGCTGAATACAAGGCGTGAAAGCGCTGCCAGCGCGGCGCCGGAATGGCGCGGTAGATACGGTTGTGATCGCGCATCGCGAGGCCGGCATATTCGAGCGCACGCTGATAAATCTGCGGCGTGTAGACGGCCTCCACGCCAACGCAGGACTCGTAGGCCTGCACCATCGCATCCCACAATGCGATCACCTCGCTCCAGCCGGCGGCGGCGGGTTCATCGAGCGGCACCGGCTGGTTGAAAAAGCGCTTGGCGCGTTCCGCCTGCACAAAAGCCACCGGCGAACGCAGGGACTCCATGATCTTCAGGCGCGCGCTAGGCGCCACGGTCGCCGTGTTGAGCATTGTGATCTGCGCGCTGAGCGCGGTCTGTGCGAGCTGCGCATTGGTCAGCGGCAGCTGCGCCAGCCATTGCCTGCAGTCCTGCTCGGTCTTGATCTTGAGGGCCGGATGATCCAATTTTGAGCGCCGGAAAATGTCGCCAATATTCTACCGCAAGCCCCGCCAGCGCCGTGCCGGCTGGGCGGCGCGCCGCAATGCGCCGAACAACCGCGGATTAACCGTGTATTTCGGCGCTTGGCCGCTCGCGCCCGCGTACTAAAATCATTCCGCGCCGCGTCTTGCCGCGCCTTACTTTGATTGAACCGCATGACAGTCGCCGAAAAAAAGCCCTCCGAGATCGCGCGCGATACGCTCAAGCTCTTGATGACGCGCAAGCTCGCGCCTAACCCCGGCAACTTTCGCACCGTTTATCACGAAGTCGCCGGCACCCCGGACGCCCCGCCGTTTCCCGGCGATGCGCTGCGCCACCTCGTGCAGGCGCTGCCGCAGCGCACGCCGGCACAACAGCGCCACCGCGTGCACCTCGACAGCGCCGTTGCGCAGCAGAACTGGCACGATCTGCAAAGCGCGCTGGTGGCTTACATCCATGCCGCCAACGTCCAGGCACCGGCCGCCGTCGCGCCCAAAATCGAGCCCTCCAGCGGCGAATTCCTGCAGCAACTGGCGCGCCTGGTGGAAAACGCGATGCCCGCACTCGGCAACGACGACGCGCGCTTTGCCGACCAGGCCACGCAACTGCTCGCCGCCATCCGCGACCCGTCGAGCAGCCTGTCGTCGATCAAACCGCTACTCGGCAATTTCACGCTGCGCATGTCGTTCGCCGCCGAAGACCAGGCCGAGGTCCGCAACACGCTGCTGAAACTCCTGAAGCTGATCATCGAGAACATCGGCGAACTCGCGCGCGACGACCAGTGGATGAAAAAGCAGATCGACGCGCTGATGGATGCGGCCAACCCGCCGCTGTCGCTGCGCCGCCTCGACGACGTCGAACGCCGCATCAAGGAAGTGATGTTCAAGCAGGCGATGGCCAAGGGCCGCTCGCTGGAGGCGCAGGAGGAAATGCGCCGCATGCTGGCGACCTTCGTCGAGCGTCTGTCGCAGATGACCGAATCGACCAGCGCCCACCATCACAAGATGGAGGAAAGCGCGCGGCTGATCGAGCAGGCGAAGACCCTCGAGGACATCGGGCCGGTCATGAAAGAGGTGGTGTCCGCCACGCGCAGCATCGCCTACGAAATCAAGAACACCCACGAAGAGCTCCGCACGATGCGTGAGAAGGTCAACGCCACCGAGGCCGAAATCGTCAAGCTGCAGAAGGAACTCGACAACGCAAGCACGCAGGCACGGCACGACGCACTGACCGGCGCGCTCAACCGCAAGGGCCTCGACGAGGCGCTGGTGCGCGAAATCGCCGACGTGCACCGCAAGGAAACGCCGCTGTGCACGGCGCTGCTCGACATCGACAACTTCAAGAAACTCAACGACACCAAGGGCCACGACACCGGCGACGCCGCGCTCACCCATCTCGTTGCGGTGACGCGCGAGAGCATGCGCCCGCAGGACACGCTGGCGCGTTACGGCGGCGAGGAATTCGTCATCGTGATGCCCGACACGAAAATCGACCAGGGCATTGAGGCGATGACGCGGCTGCAGCGCGCGCTGACCAAGCGCTTCTTTCTTGCCGGCAACGAGAAAATCGTCATCACCTTCAGCGCCGGGGTGGCCCAGCTGGCGCCGGGCGAAACGCCGCAGGACGCCATCACACGCGCCGACCAGGCCATGTACCTCGCCAAGCGCGCCGGCAAAAACCGCGTCGTCGGCGCATAAGCGCAAAGCGCAGCCCGGCGCAATCTCAGGCGCAGGCCTGCGCCTCGCCGCACATTTCCTCGCAGCGCATCAGCGCGTATTTGAGCGGATTGAAGTCCAGTCCACCGTGGCTCTCACTGACATCCGAACAGATGAAAGGGACCGCAGCGTGGCGGCGAAAGCGCTCGTAGAGCGCCTGTGCCGAGGGGCAGGATGCCGACTCGCGGCGGAGATATTCGTCGATCATGCGGCGCGACGCCGCCCAGGCTTCCTCGCGCGTGCGGAACGCACCCTCGCGCAGCGGCGGCCGGCCGCAGTCGTAGACGCGCTTTAGTGCAAAAACAAAATAGCTCATGTTGTCGCCCCGTCGGTTCCTGAGGACGCAGTCAGACATTTCTGCGTTACAGAGGAATTACGGCAGGACCTTCAGCAACATTTAATTTTTTTCAGTGTGCGCTTTGTCACACTGCGGATGGAATACACCGGCGGGGCGCCGGGATACGCGGCGGCCTTGCGCCGCCGCGTTTCAGCCGGACAATCAGCACTTCACGGTTGCTGGCCCTCGAGCAGCAGCTTCACCACCTGCGGCGTGATTGCCGCCGCACGTTCGTCGAGCTGCGCCGGCGTCAGATTGGCGATCGGGTGCGTCATTTCCAGAAAGCGGAAGTTCTTCAGCCCCCAGGAACGCGCCATCGCCTCGCCGGTTTTATGAAAGACGTCGGTGATAATCGACGCCGTCGGCACACCCGCCTGTTCAAACACTATGCTGTCGAGCACACTGCCCGAGCTGCATGAGCCTCAGTCGCCGACGCCGGCGACGACAATATCGCAGTTGGCTTTGAACTCGGCGATGATCGCGGGCGAGGCCGGAATGCCGGCGGTGACCTTGCGGCGCATGACATGCGACGCCACGCCGTAATCGCGTTCCAGCAATTTGCCGACGCGCTCGAGCACCTGGTCGGAATTGAATTTCGAATTGTCGACCAACCCGACGCGCAGGCCGGCGAGCGATTTCGGCCGTGGCACAAAATCGATGCGCCGGCTTTTCGCTTCAATCGTCGGATCGTAGATTTGCACTGTCATCATGCGCTCCTTTGTTTAAACATCAAGATCAAAAGCATTTGCCACAGAGGACACAGAGAGAAACCAAATCCAAAGACTCCAATTTCCAATGTTTTCTCTCTGTCAACTCTGTGATCTCTGTGGCTGAATTTCATGGTTTCCGAATTTCCCTGGTCACCGACTGCGAGCCGGCCTTGCCGCCCCAGCCCGGGATGTAACACGACTGCACACCGGCCTTGCCGCCGGCGGCGACTATCAACAGGTCATCCGGGGTTTCCACCAGATCCAGCATTGCCTTTTCGTCTTCGGGCTTCACCGCGCCGTCTTTCAGATTCATGCGCTTCAGATCGGCGATTGAACTTTTCGAATTCTCGAAGA
>CALQCM020000076.1 GCA_943329075.2 Chitinophaga pinensis
ACCGCCGTCGCAGCGAGCGCACGGCGCGCTACCCGCAATCGGCCGGCTTCGCCGGTAACGAGTCCGCGCGCCCTCGCCGTATTTATTTCGAAAATCGACCGCCGTCGCAGCGAGCGCATGGCGCGCTACCCGCAATCGGCCGGCTTCGCCGGTAACGAGTCCGCGCGCCGACACGACAACGCCCGCCGCGGCGCGTAAGATGCTGCCTGCGGCACAAAGCCGACATTACGGGACTCATATGGCTGTACAATCCGACATTACCAATATGGCGCTGTTCTGCGATTTCGAGAACGTCGCGCTGGGCGTGCGCGACGCCAAATACGAAAAATTCGACATCGACAAGGTGCTCGAGCGCCTGCTGCTGAAAGGCAGCATCGTGGTCAAGAAAGCCTACTGCGACTGGGATCGCTACAAGACCTTCAAAGGCGCGATGCACGAAGCATCGTTCGAACTCATCGAAATTCCGCACGTGCGCATGTCGGGCAAGAACTCGGCCGACATCCGCATGGTGGTCGACGCGCTCGACCTCTGCTACACCAAGTCGCACGTCGACACCTTCGTCATCATCAGCGGCGACTCGGATTTTTCGCCGCTCGTTTCCAAGCTGCGCGAGAACAACAAGACGGTGATCGGCGTCGGCGTCAAGAATTCGACCTCGGATCTCCTGATCGCGAACTGCGACGAATTCATTTTCTACGACGACCTCGTGCGCGAAAAACCCGTGCGCAAGCGTGCCGCGCCCAAGAAAACCGCGCCCAAATCTGAAACCAGCACGCCGGCGACCGAAGCGCCGAAAAAAAACGACGACGACAAGAAGCAGGAGGCGCTCGACCTCATACTCGAAACGATAGAGGCGCTCGGCGCCGAACGCGGCGAGGACGGAAAAATCTGGGGCTCGATGGTCAAGCAGGCGTTGAAACGCCGCAAGCCGGGCTTCAACGAGCCCTATTACGGCTTCCGCTCGTTCAACACGCTGCTGGAAGAAGCGCAGGCCCGGAACCTGCTAAAACTCGAGCGCGACGACAAATCCGGCGGCTACATCATTCATGTTCTGACGCAAGACGACTAGCCGGCGGTTCAGCCGACGCAGCACCTTACATTTCAACCGTCGGCCAGCAACTGCGCGGACTGCGCCGCCTCCTCCAGCAACCATTCGCGAAACGCCGCAACCGCGGGGCGCGCGCCGGCCGCGTCATTGCTCACCGCGTAATACGCCGACTTCGCCGGCACCTGCAGCTTGAAGGGCATGACGAGGCGCCCGACCGCCAGCTCGTTTGCGGCCAGCAGCGGTATGGTGACGACCACGCCGAGCGAATCTGCGGCGGCCTCAATCGCCAGCACGGCGTGGCTGAAATGCGGCCCGCGATCGACGTCGATGCCGCTGACGCCGGCCGCCTTCAGCCACTCTTCCCAGAACCCCACACCATCATACAAAATGCCGGTGTCGTCATGCACCAGTGTGTGATGCACCAGGTCCTGCGGTGTTGATAACGGCTGGTCACCGTTGATCAGCCGCGGACTGCAGATCGGCGCAATCGTCGGCGCAAACAACTTGTCAGCACGATATCCGTCGTAGCCGCCGTGCCCGTACAGAATCGCAACGTCGGATTCCTGCAGCCAGTTCTCCAGCGTTGCCCGTTCAACGTCGCGGTCCTTCTCACCCTGTTTGACCCGGCGCAACCGCGCCGACACGCGCACGTCGACTTCAGGGTGTGCCGAAAAAAAACGGTGCAGCCGGGGCACCAGCCAGCGCGTTGCAAACGAAGGCGCGGCGCTGATGGTCAGCTGACCGGTATCAGGCTGCGGTCGCATCACGGCAACTGCCTGCGCCAGCGTGTCGAAGCCTGCACTGAGCTGCGGCAAAGCGGCCCGTGCCGCCGGCGTCAGTTCCAGTCCCCGGTTCAGGCGGCGGAATAATTGGATGCCGAGATGCTCTTCGAGCAGCTTGACCTGGTGGCTCACCGCCGCCGGTGTGACGTTCAGTTCCTGCGCCGCCTGTTTCAGGCTGAGATGCCTGGCGGCTGACTCGAACACCTTGAGGGCATTCAGCGGCGGTAACCGTTCTGACATATTCAGATTAGAAAATATAATGTGACAAGTAATTATATATCATGTGTTGCAATGCAACAAATAACGAAACTTCTGGTCTATCATGACGTAACAGTTAGTAAGAAGCAAAAACACCATGAAGTCAGTATAGTTTATCGAAAGTGAAGTACTAAGGAGAACAAAATGAGCGCACCTAACAAAAGCAATGAAAATTCAAGTATTTATGAACGCATCGCGACGATTCGTATGAGCCAGAGCGAACGCACTTCCGCGATTGCGGCGATGGCAGAGGGCGAACAGATCGCCGATGTCATTTTGAGCGTGGCACATGTTCTGCGCCTGCTGTTGGCAATGCCGAACCTGCGGCCGACCTTCAAACCGAGTTTCAAGCACTAAAGAGATGTGACTGGCGGCGCGGCAGTGGCCCGCGCCGGGCTGATAGCGGCTACTGCGCGAGCAATCGCTCAATTTCGCGCGTCACGCGCGGGCTGCCGGGATCGATGGCGCTGGGGAAACCAACAACCCTGGCTCCGCTGCGGTCGATCAGATACTTGTGAAAGTTCCATTGCGGCGCCCCGCCGCCCCGCTGCGCCAGCGTGGCATACAGCGGATTGGCCTGCGCCCCGCTGACCACGGTCTTCTCGACCATCGGAAAACTGACGCCGTAATTGACCTGACAGAAATCCGCGACTTCCTTGTTGCTGCCCGCTTCCTGCCCGCCGAAATCGTTGGACGGAAAGCCGATCACCACCAGGCCGCGCGCCGCATATCGTTTGTAGAGCGCTTCCAGACCTTCGTACTGCGGCGTGAATCCGCAGGCGCTCGCCGTGTTGACCACCAAAACGACCTTGCCGCTGTATTGGCACAGTGATTGCGGTTTGCCGGTCAGCAATGCGGGGAAACTGTGGTCCAGGATGGGCGCACAACCGGCGGCCCAGACATTGACTGCCCCAGCAGCAACCAGGAAGGCGACCGCCGCCGAAACAATCGCACGTAACAGCAACCGGCAGCGCGCGCCCATCGGCATCATTTCATCGTCTGTGCGGCCTGCTTCACCGCTTTGACGATATTGATGTAGCCGGTGCAGCGGCACAGATTGCCTTCGAGGCCGTGATAAATTTCTTCGTCGGTGGGGTTCGGGTTGTCCTTGAGCAGGGCCGCTGTCGCCATGATCATGCCCGGCGTGCAGAAGCCGCATTGCAGCGCATGGCAGTCGGTAAATGCCTGCTGCACGGGATGCAGTTTGTCGCCCTTGGCCATGCCTTCAATGGTCACGATGCTCGCGCCGTCGGCCTGCGCCGCCAGCATGGTGCAGGATTTGACGGCGCGGCCGTCGAGATGCACGGTGCAGCAACCGCACTGGCTGGTATCGCAGCCGACGTGTGTCCCTGTCAAGCCGAGATGGTCGCGCAGCAGATCAACCAGCAGCGTGCGGTCTTCAACCTCGCGCGCATGGCGCGTGCCATTAACAGTCAGTTCGATTTTGGTCATGGTGAACAATCAGGATTGAGGATTGAGGAATCGGTGAGGGACGCGTTCAGGCGAGCAGTTTGTGCAACGCGCGCTTGCCCATCACCTGCACGAGGTTGGCACGATATTCGCGCGTGGCGTGAAAATCTTCATTCAGATCGGTTGCATCGACGTGCAACGCGTCGAGCGCACCGGCCTTGAGGCCCCGGGCGAGCGCCGCTTCGGCATCGCTCCAGCGAAACACACCGGGCCCCGCCCCCGTCACGGCAACACGCACGCCGGCTGCGGTGTCGGCGATAAATACGCCGGCCATTGCATAACCGGAGGCCGGATGCGGAAACTTCTCGTAAGCAGCGCGTTTTGGCAGCGGGAAGACGATACGCACGACGATCTCGCCTTCTTCCAGCGCAGTCGCAAACATACCCTGAAAAAAATCATCGGCAGCGATTTCACGCTGATTGGTGACGATCGTTGCATTCAATGCCAGCACCGCCGAGGGGTAATCGGCTGCCGGATCGTTGTTGGCAACGGAACCACCCAGCGTGCCGCGATTGCGCACCTGCGGATCGCCGATCTGGTTTGCCAGATAGGCCAGCGCCGGAATCGCCTTCCGCACCACCGCGGAGGACGCCACGTCGTAATGGCGCGTCGCCGCACCAATCACCAGCGTGTTGCCTTTGACCTCGATGCCCGAGAGCTCGCTCAAACCGCCGATGTCAATCAGGTGCGACGGCTGTGCGAGGCCCTGCTTGAGCGTCGGCAGCAGTGTCATGCCGCCCGACATCAGCTTGGCATCCGGATTAGCTTTCGCCAGCGCGGCCGCATCGGCCAGCGATTTTGCCTTGAGGTAATTGAACTGGAACATGGTTATTTCGCCTTTGCTTGCTGCGGTTGTTGCGCTTGTTGAATCATCTGCCACATCCGGCTTGCCGTCAGTGGCATGTCGAGATGTTCGATGCCCAGCGGCCGCACCGCGTCGAGCGCCGCCGTCACCAGCGTCGACAGCGAGGCCGTGCAACCGGACTCACCGACCCCTTTGGCACCGAGCACGTTGACCTTGCTGATCAGCGGATGGTCGTTCATGTGGATGTCGCGCACCCAACCGGCACGCGGCATCGCGTAGTCGCTGAAACTGCCGCTCAGCAACTGGCCGCTCGACTTGTCATAAACCGTCTGCTCACCGAACACCTGGCCCGCACCCATAGCAACGCCACCGTGCATCTGTCCTTCGACAATCGCATGATTGATGACCGTGCCGCAATCGTCGCAGGCCGTATAGGCGGCAATTTCCGACACGCCGGTTTCCGGGTCGATCTCAACTTCGGCGATATGGCAGCCGTTCGGAAAGGTTGCGGCAACCGAGGCCTCCGCGATCAGATTGAGCGGATGCGGACTGGCGCCGGCGTGTTGCTTCGCCAGTTCCAGCAGGTCGATTGATTTCGCGCCATCGCGTGAACGATAAGCGCCGTTTGCATAGTCGACCTGCGAGGGCTCAAGTTCCAGCGCCTCGGCCGCCAGCGGCCGCGCCTGCTCGATCAGCTTCTGCGCGGCGATCTTGCATACGCTGCCGGCACCGACCAGCGAACGCGATCCGCCGGTATGGTTGCCGACGATGTTTTTGCCGTGCACGCTCTGACGCAAGGTCACTGACTCCGCTGCAATGCCGAGTGTGTCGGCGACGATCTGCGCGAACGTCGTCTCATGGCCCTGGCCCTGCGACAGCGCGACCGTAAACACCTCGAGCCTGCCATCGGCGTCGAACTCGATCGCAATCTGGTCCTTCGGCTGAAAGCCGGCGGCGGTACCTTCAATCACGGTCGACAGGCCGATACCACGCAATTTGCCGCGTTTGCGTGCCGCCTCGCGGCGCTGCGGAAAACCGTCCCAGTCAGCGGCCTTCAGCGCCTTGGTCAGGCAGCCGTTGAAATCGGACGCCTCGTAGGTGCCCAGCGTCGGCGTCTTGTACGGAAAGGCATCGAGCGGAATGAAATTGCGGCGCCGCAGTTCGGCGCGGTCGATTTTCAGTTCGCAGGCCGCTTGATCAACCAGACGCTCGATCACGTAGGCGATGTCCGGCCGCCCGGCGCCACGGTAGGCGGCGATCGGCGCGGTGTTGGTCAGCGCGACGCGGAAATTTGCGTAGAGCGCCGGGATTTTATAAACGCCGGTGGTGCAGATCGCCGGATTGCGCACATGACTGGCCGGTCCGGTCGTCGTCAGATAAGCGCCCATGTCGACCACAAAATCGTAACGCGCGGCAAGGAATTTGCCGTCGCGATCGAGCGCAAGCTCGCCGCCCATGACAATGCCGCGGCCGTGACTGTCGGAGAGAAAACACTCGGAGCGCGTCGCCACCCATTTGATCGGGCGACCGAGTTTTTTCGACGCAATCATCAGCGCGCCGTGCTCCGGATAGACGGCGCTGCGCTGGCCGAAGCTGCCGCCCACATCGTGCAGGTGCAACCGCAATTTGTCTTCGGGCACGCCGGTCAGCGCGGAGATCTGCCAGCGCAACATGCCGATGCCCTGGGAATTGGTGTAAACGTCGTAGCAGCCGCTCGCCGCCTCGTAGGAGATCAGCGCGGCGCGCGGTTCCATCGGGCTGGGCACCACGCGCGGCGACACCACTTTCAGTTTGGTGACGTGTGCGGCCTGCTTGAATGCCTGCGCCACAGCGGCCGCATCGCCGGTATCCCACTCGAGCGTCAGGTTGCCGGGCACGCTGGTGTGCAACAACGGCGCAGCCGGTTTCAGCGCGTCTTCGGCGTCGACCACCGTTGGCAGATCGCGGTATTCGACGCGGATATCGGCGACCGCGTCCTGTGCAATCGCGGCCGACTCGGCCACCACCATGGCGACGGTTTCACCGACAAAGCGCACTCTGCCGTGGGCAAGCACCGGGCGCTCGGGCTGAAGAATGCCGGCGCCAGCCTTGTTGGTGAACGTCATCAGGTTCGGAAAATTCTTGTAGCCCGCCGCTATCGCGTCTTCGCCGGTAAACACGGCGACGACGCCGGGGCGTTTGAGCGCCGGCGCGGTATCGATCGCAACGATCTCGGCGTGCGCGCAGTCACAACGCAAAAAACTCGCATGCAACTGCCCCGGCAGATTGTTGTCGGAGGAATAACGTCCGCGACCGGTAATCAAACGCAGATCTTCGCGGCGATTAGCCGCATGTTTCTCGCTCATGGGTGAATGACCAGCTTTCTTGTTGTGCGACCCGGCCGCCGTCGGCGGGGATCGGGCTCAACTATAACCGTTTTTTTCAGAATTTGTCGTTAGCCTGTTGTTGAAAAACTCCCGTCGCTCCCGCGAAAGCGGGAGTCCAGGATTTTGACCCGGTGGCGCAGCAATAACTTACTGGATTCCCGCTTTCGCGGGAATGACGGTTCTAACACGCTTGATGCACTTTTCAATAGGCTGTTAGGTCTCGAGCGGCAGGCGTATCGCCTGCCCTGTCGCCGCCGCACGCTCGATCGCGATGGTGGTCTCGAGCGTAACGCGCGCCTGCTGCGGCGTCGCGTGCACGGTCGGCGCGCCGGTGACCAGATGATCGAGCCAGGCGCGCGTCTCGTTGGCGAGCGGCCCCCAGAAATCGCCGCAGGCCCAGTCACCGGCGGTGTTACTGCCGAGGAAGGCCATGTTCACGCCGTGGTCGGGCACATAGGCATGCGGTATGCCCTTCTCGGAATAAATCAGATGGTCGAGATGATCGTCGTCGATGATCATCGTGCCCTCGGAACCAAGCAGTTCGACGCGGTCCGACTGGCCGAGCGTCGGATACTTCGCCGGCAGCGCATAGCTCACACCGAGATTGATCACTGCGCCGTCGGCCAGTGTGACGATGCCCCAGGTCACATCATGCGCGTTGTAGCCGGCCTCCTTGAAAATGCCGTGCTGGCCGCGCGCAATCACCTCCACCGGCGGATTGCCCTCGAGAAACCAGCACATCAGATCGACGTAATAAGTCAGCACGTCAACCACCGGCGTCGCATGCGCCGAACGCTTGAGGATCGAGAAGGCCTGCGCGCGCGAATTGTAGACGCGCGCGGTGCCGCCGACCACACGGCCGAGCCGGCCCTGGATCATCTGTTCCTTGGCGCGCAGAAAACATTCCTTGAAGCGCCGGCTGTAGCCGATGCGCAGGTCGCCGCCGGTCAGGCGCAGTGTTTCAAGAATATCGTCGGCGTCGGCCAGCGTCAGCGCAATCGGTTTCTCGACCATCACCGCCTTGCCGAGTTCGAGCGCATGTTTGATCGGCGCAGCGTGCAAATCTTCTGGGGTCGACACAAACACCGCATTCACTTCAGGCCGTTCAATCGCCTCGAAGTTGTTGCCGGTGTGAAAATCAGCGCCGGCCGTTTCCGCCAGCGCAGCGGCGCGGGCGGGATCGATATCCGCGATGGCGAGAAACTTCACCGCCGGGTGTTTTGCCGCCAGCCGCGCACGCAGCGTGCCGATACGGCCGGCGCCAATGACTGCAATTCCGAGTTCTTTTCGTTGCACCTAGATAACTCCAGCAAAAAATAAGAAGGCGCGCCACGCAGCGCGGAGTGGTTGATTATATCGTCTGCGCGGCGCATCCCCGCCGCGCACCAACAAAAACGCCCGCGGCCTTGCGGCGGCGCGCGCCTGCGTATAGCACTGCGTTTATTTAGCCGGGCGCAAGGTCAGTTTCTGCACGTCCGGCTTGTTACCGATCGCCGGCCTGGCGCCAGCCTCGTCAAACGGCACATCGATCGTCATCATGCGCAGCATGATTGCCCTCGCCATCGAAAACCTGGATGCGGCGATTACCGCGGTCTGCGACATAGATATTGCCCTGCGCATCGGCTGCGATGCTGTGCGGCGTGTTGAAATCGCCCGGCTTGTTGCCTTTCTGTCCCCATGATTTCAGCCATTTGCCGTTCTTGTCCGCCTTGGCCACGCGCGAGTTGATATAGCCGTCGCTGATATAAATATTGCCGGCCGGATCCCCTGTCAGGTCGATGCGATCAGCCAGCGTTTCATGTCAGCATCGCTGAGATGTAAGAGCAAAAATTCCGCCCGGCACGAATTCGACTATGCCGATTCGTTTTATTGTTAGCGGACGCCGCTGTATACAAGAGGCGGCCACCGGCAAGGCCGCCGCTGAAATCATTCGACCTTGACGTTCGCGTCTCGCACGATCTGCTCATAGCGCTTGATCTCGGCCCGCACAAAAGCACGGAATTCGTCCGGCGTATTGGCGACGGCCACGAAGCCGCTGGCATCGAGAATTTCGCGCATACGCGGCGTATGCATCACCGTGTAGCCGTCGGGTGCGGCGCGCGCGACGATTTCCGCACCGATGATGCCGTTGGCACCGGCACGGTTGTCGATGATAAAAGTCTTGCCGAGCTGGGCTTCGAGCTGGGCGCCGAGCGCACGCGCCAGCACGTCGGGGCTGCCGCCGGGACCGAAGGGCACCACCACGCGGACCGGCCGCTGCGGATAGGGCATCTCTGCCGCAAACGAAATTGCCAAGGACATTGCGCAGCCCGCACCCAACGCCAGCGCGATCAAATTTCGCATGATCCGGCCCTCCTCCGGCGCCGAGTTCGCGTAGTATAACGGCAGCATAACTGCAGGAAGCTTCGTATGGAACCCAACGACTACGGCCCCTACCCGTACAGTCCGATCAATCGTCGTCCAAAATGGAAATGGCCGAATGGCGCGCGCCTGGCGATCTGGGTCGCGCCGAATCTCGAATTTTTTCCGCTGACGCGCCCGCTCGCCGCCAACCCGATGGCGAAAACGCCGGAGAAGGCGCCGACCATCCGCACCTGGGGCGTGCGTGACTATGGCAACCGCGTCGGCGTTTTCCGTCTGATGGATCTGTTGACCAAATACGGCATCCGCGCCACCGCCTCGCTCAACGCCGATGTCTGCGACCAACATCCGCAGATTGTCGAAGACGCAGTAAAGCTCGGCTGGGAGTTTCTCGCCCACAACCGCACCAATTCGGTGTGGCTGAGCGCCATCCCGCCCGACGAGGAACGCGATTTCATCCGCTACTGCACAGAGCGCGTAATGCGCGCCACCGGTAAACGTCCGCAGGGCTGGTTGAGTTCGGCGATGGATGAAACCTGGAACACGCTCGACCATCTCGCTGCCGAGAATTTTTTATACGTCGCCGACTGGGTCAACGACGACCAACCTTACCGCATGCAGGCGGGAGGCAGGGAAATCATCTACCTGCCCTATTCCTACGAAGTTAACGATAACGCACAGATTGTTTCCCGCTTCGCCTCGATCGACGACTTCGAATTGATGATCAAGCGCACTTTCGATGTGCTCTATCGCGAAGGCGAGGATTCTGCGCGCGTGATGGCGATCTGCCTGCATCCGTTTATCAGCGGCGTGCCGCACCGCATTGCCGGGCTCGACGCCGCATTCCGCTACATCTGCGGCCACAACGATGTCTGGTGGGCAACCGGTGAGGAAATCGTGCGCGCCTATCTTGCCTCGGACGCGAAAGTCTAAGCGCGCAAAACAGGCCGCGTCGCCGGCGCGCATTTCGTAGCGCAGGCGACTCGCCTGCATGAAGCACCTGACAAATTCAAATACGCAGGCGGGTCGCCGGCACCACAACTATTCCGCGCGAATATTGGCCGCCTTGATAACCCGGCCCATGCGCGCCATTTCGGACTTCATCGTATCAGCCAGCCCCTGCGGACTGCTGGCCACGATTTCAGTGCTGGCACTGAGAAATTTTTCGTGGATGTCAGGCCGGTTCAGCACCTGCACGACCTCCCGGTTGAGTCGGTTGACCAGCGCCGCCGGCGTTTTCGCCGGCACGAACACGGCGTACATCGCCACGCATTCATAACCCGGCAAACCGGATTCAGCGACCGTCGGCAGCCCCGGTGCGAGCGCCGAGGGTTTGGCGCTACTGACTGCGTGCGCGCGCAAACGCCCCGCCTTGACCTGCGGCAATGCCGCACTGGCGTTCGGAAACATTATTTGAATGCGCCCGCCAATCACGTCGGTGACCGCCAGCCCGACGCCTTTGTAACCGATATGCACGATGTCGATGCCCGCCATCGCCTTGAACAATTCGCCGGCCAGATGCGGGATCGCACCCGACGGCCCCGACGCAAAATTAAGTTCGCCCGGTTTCGCCTTGGCCAGCGCGATCAATTCTTTCATCGAGGTCGCCGCCACCGACGGATGCGTCACCAGCACCATCGGCGAACTGCCAATCAGGCTGACGGGGGCGAAATCCTTCACCGGGTCGTAGGGCGTTTCCCTGCGCATAAAAGGAATCAGCCACAGCGTGCTGCTATAGGTGAACAGTGTGTAGCCGTCGGGCGCCGCCTTGGCGGCGGTTTCGGCAATGATGACGCCGCCGACGCGGTTATCGACGATCACCTGCTGACCGATGGTGCCGGACAAGCCGGCGGCAATCAAACGCGCCGACAGATCACTGCCGCCGCCGAGTTCCGCCGTCAGCATGCGCAGCGGTTTGGCCGGCCAGTTCTGCGCGACCGCCTCAGTCGCCGGCGCTGCGGCCAGCACCGCCGCGATGAACGCCGGGAAGGTTGCGGCAAACGTGCCGCGTGCGTCCCATTTTTTCAATACAAACTCCTGAACAATGCGACCGGCGCCGGGGCCCGATCCGAGGGCGCATCTTCGCATAATCCGCAAGCCGCTTCCACGCAAGGCAAACAATTTTCCTCCGCCATTGAACAGAACGCGTCGCGCCACTATCATGCACGGTCAAACCAATGCCGTGACGACGGCAAAACACACTGGAGCAAGACGATGTCCATGCAAGCCGCCGATACCAACAAACCCTTTCGCGTCGAAGAAGCAACCATCGATGAGCTGCACAAGGCGATACGCGAGGGGCGCAGCACCTGCGTCGATGTCGTCAAACAATACATCGCGCGCGCGCGCGCCTACAACGGCCCGTCGAGCCTGCTCGTCACTCCCGATGGCGCGCCGGTTGCGCAAGCCAGCGGTGCCGTGCGCGCACAGGCGCCGCTCCGTTTCCCGACCGCAACGGTGAAGGCCGCGACGTTGCTGCCCGATCTCGACCAATATCAGGGCCCGCCGCTCGAATTCGGCCGCATGGAAGCAACCGCCTCCGATCCATCCGTGCAGCAGCAATACGGCATGATCGTCGGCAAACCCGATGCAGGCCAGCTCAACGGCCTGGCCACGCTCAACCTTCGCGGCGAGCGTTCGGTGGTCTGCCGCGGTGATTACGACCGTCATCCCGACGCCGGCCCGCTGCCGGCAGGCGCGCCGGCGGTCTGTGAAATTTTCCGCCGCCAGCCCGATGCGCTCGAACAGGCCGCCGCGCTCGACGAAAAATATGGCAGCAATCCCGATCTCGAAAAAATGCCGCTCTACGGCGTGGTGTTTTCGTTCAAGGACGCCTTCGACACCAAAGACATGCGTTCCACCGGCGGCGGCGATGCGCGCTACGACATCGATTTCCCGGCGCGCGATCACATCCTCGTCGAGCAGTTGCGTAAAAAAGGCGCCATCATCTACGCCAAGGCGCTGATGACCGAATACAACGGCCGTGCCGGCGATCCCGGCGGACGCAACCATCCGGACAAAGTGCTGCCCTCGGTGCTCGGTTACCAGCGCTCGAGCTGGGCGGGCAACCCGTCGAACGTCTACGACACCACGCGCGCCGCCTCGCTCGGCTCGAGTTCCGGCTCGGGCGTCTCGGTCAGCGCCAATCTGGTGATGGCGAGCCTCGGCGAAGAAACGCGCGCCTCGACGCGCGGCCCGGCCAATCACAATGCAGTCGCGCTGATCCTGCCGCACAAGGCGATGCTGGGTTTTGACGGCGGCGCCATCGGTGCCGATATTTACTGCGACCGCACCGGCATTTTGTGCCGCACGATTGCCGACTGCGCGAAAGTACTCGATGCGCTGAAAGATCCGCAGAACGGTTATTACGACCCGCGCGATCCGTACACGACGGTGCCGCGCTCGTCAGTACTGACCACCGGTTATGCCGTGCACGCCAAATCGCTCGGCGCAAAAGACACCCTGCGCGACATGCGCATCGGCATCGTGCGCGAATCCATGCTGGCCGCCGGCAGCAAGGCGGCCGCACCGATCACCACCGCGGCGGCGAAAGAAATCAAAAGCATGCTCGGCGACCACCTCGGCGCCACACTGGTCGAATCATCCGATCCGCTATGGCAAGCCGACCCCGACGTTGAACCGATGACGATCGATTTCCGCAAAGCGCTGGCGCGGCTGGTACCGGTGTTCATGCCCGACCTGCTGTTCCGCCTCAAGGATGACGGCACACCGGTGTTCCCGGACTTCGCCGCGACCATCGTGCCGACCGAGTTTGCACCGGGCAAGGTATTCGGCAGCGGCAAGCTGCAACCAATCGACTACATGGTCGAGCTGGCCGATCTGCGTATCACACCACCGTCGAATCTTGACGTCTCGACCGTGCAGAACCAGATCCTCGCCAATTCCTTCCGTTTCCACATCCGGCAATATCTGTCGCGTCGCGCCGATGACTGGCAGGCACGCGGTTTTACCGAAACGCTGATCGACTGGCCGGCGCTCAACGCGCGCTCCAAATACTGGGGCGACGACCAGCGCTCGGCCTACAAAAACTGGGAAGAAACCAACGATCCGCGCAACCCGCTTGGCGGCCGCCAGGGTGTCGATGAACGCATCATGCTGCGCGAACTGCTGCGCCGCGTCGACATGATGGTGATCCTCGAAAACAAACTCGACGCCATCGTGCGCCTGCACACGCCACTGCCACCGGCGAAGATCGGCGGCCCCGACGAACCGGGCCTGATCGCGCGCCTGCGCAACGAATCGCAGTACGGTCCCAATGCAGGACTCACGGAAATCCTGATTCCGGCGGGTTACGTCACCACCGCCTACGACGCCAAGTTTGCACTGAGCGCCGATCATAAAAAATACATCGCTGTCGCCAACGATCAACCAACGCCACTCGCCGCACCCGGTCTGCCGTTCTCTTTGGTGTTCCGCGCCGAGCCGGGCAAGGAAGATCTCGTGCTCAAGATCGCTTCGGCGTATGAAGCCGCTTCGAAGCGGCGCGTGCCGCCACCGGCGTTCGGGCCTTTGCCAGCGTGACGACTGCAAAGTCAGCGCGCGAATGGATGCCTGCTTCAATGCAATCTTCACCTCCTCGCGTGAAATTCACGCCTGCGGGGTGTGCCGTTTTGTTTTATGCATTGATCTCTGCCGTTAATGCCGGGGCCGCTGACTACCCTGCCAAACCCGTACGCATTATTGTGCCGACCATCGCCGGTGCGGGGCTCGATACGCTGACGCGGCTGCTGGCACAAAAACTCACGGAAAAATCCGGCAAGGCTTTCGTCGTAGATAACCGCGCCGGTGCCGGCGGTGCGATCGGCATGGAACTCGGCGCACGCGCCGCGCCTGACGGCTACACGCTCGTCATGTTTACGCTCACCCATCTCGCCATGAGCACGCTGCCGGGCAAACAAAACGTCGATATCGTCAAGGATTTCGCCCCCGTGACCTGGGTCAGCAGTTCACCCTATTTATTAAACGTGCATCCATCCGTTCCAGCAAAAAGCGTTGCGGAACTCGTCGCGCTGGCAAAAGCCAAACCGAATGCCATTAACTTCGGCTCAACCGGCGCCGGTGGCACGCAACATCTGGCCGGCGTCATTCTGAGTAATTTGTCGGGTGCGAAATTTTTTCATGTGCCCTACAAGGGCGGCGCGCAGGTCGTCAACGATCTGCTCGGCGGTCAGATCCAGATGTCATTTACCGTGTATCCCGTCACCAAGCCTCATCTTGAAGCGGGCCGCATTCGCGCACTCGCCGTCACCACGGCGAAACGTTCACCGGCACTGCCCAATCTGCCGGCCATTGCGGAATCGGTGCCGAACTACGAAATCAACACCTGGTACGGCATCATTGCGCCAGCGCGCACGCCGCCGCCTGTCCTCGATTGGTTGCATCGCGAAGTCTCAGCAATACTGCAGCAACCCGCAATTAAACAGGCGCTCGCGGTCGATGCCACCGATATCATGACCGCCAGCCGCGATGAATTCGGCAAACTGCTGGCGCGCGAGGTCGTCAAATGGCGCGAGATCATCCGCCAGACCGGCGTCTCCACAGAATAGAAAAAGGAATCCCTATGCGGAACACCAATCTCGTCATCATCCTGTCCGACCAGCACAATCCGCGCGTGATGGGCTGCGCCGGCCACGCCCTGGTAAAGACGCCGA
The DNA here is from genome assembly GCA_943329075.2 of Chitinophaga pinensis. Classification (GTDB taxonomy): domain Bacteria; phylum Pseudomonadota; class Gammaproteobacteria; order Burkholderiales; family SG8-41; genus PALSA-1004. Next base: position 14,763 of record CALQCM020000076.1, read on the forward strand.
ACATCGATGCGCTGGCCGCACGCGGCACGCGATTCTCATCCGCGTATACGAACTGCCCCATCTGCGTGCCGGCGCGCGCGAGTCTCGCCACCGGCCGTTATGTGCATGACATCGGCTTCTGGGACAACGCCATTGCTTACGACGGCAGCGTGCCCAGCTGGGGCCACCGCGTCATGGAACAGGGCCATCAGGCGGTGTCGATCGGCAAATTGCACTACGTCAGTTCCGATCCGGCGCGCAACGGCTTCACGCAGGAAATTCTGCCGATGCATCTGGCGGACGGCGACGGCGATGTGGTCGGATTGATCCGCGATGAACTGATTGTTCGCAAGGGCGCTGCCAAACTCGGCCCCGAGGCCGGCCCCGGCGAATCGGACTACACACGCTATGACCGCAGCATCGCGGAGCACGCCTGCCGCTGGCTGAAAGACGAAGCGCCGAAGATCACGGACAAGCCGTGGGTGCTGTATGTCGGCTTCGTCTGCCCGCATCCGCCGCTGATCGCGCCACCGGAATATTTCGCGATGTATGCCGATCTCGAGATTCCCATGCCCGACATGTACGCTGAAAGTGAGCGGCCGCGCCATCCCTGGCTGGATTTCATGCGCAAGGGCCGCCCCTACGATGCGGGCTTCACCGGGCCGGCCATGGTCAAACGCGCTCTGGCTGCGTATATGGGGTCGGTCAGCTTTCTTGATTACAACGTCGGACAGGTCATCAATGCCATCGAGCAGGCCGGCCTTAACAACTCGACACGCATCATCTACAGCTCGGACCACGGCGAGAATCTCGGCACGCGCGGCCTGTGGGCCAAAAACACCTTGTATGAAGAATCCGCTGGCATTCCGCTCATGATGGCCGGCCCTGACGTTCCGGCCGGAAAAGTCATCAGCGATCCCGTCACGCTCGCGGACATTTTTCCCACCGTGATCGAATGCGTGGGCGTCAAACCGGCGCAGGCCGACGCGGATCTGCCCGGCGCGTCGTTGCTGGCCGGCGCGGCGCGCGGCAGCATGCCTCAACGCACTGTCTTGTCCGAATATCACGCGGCATCATCACCTTCGGGCGCATTTATGATCCGCCACGGACGGTTCAAATATATCCACTACACGGGTTACGCGCCCATGCTCTTTGACCTTGCGAACGATCCGCATGAGCGCCACGATCTGTCCGGCGATGCAGCGCACAAGTCCGATCTTGACGCCTGCGAAACCGAATTGCGCAGGCTGCTTGACCCGGACGCCGTGGATAAACGCGCACGTGGTGATCAAACCGCCATGATCGAAAAACTCGGCGGCAAGGACGCGGTGCTGGGTCGCGGCGCGATTCGCCATTCTCCGCCGCCGGGTGTCAAAGCCACGCGCATCGCGGCCGAACGGGGTTAGCGGATCAAAACGCCGGCTTCAATCCGCGCGCGCGCCGGAGGCTTTGACGACCTTCGCCCATTTGGCAATGTCGTTGCGGATGATCTGCGCGAACTGCTCGGGCGTATTGCCGACGGCATCGGCGCCTTCCGCCATCAGACGATCCTGCATTTCACGCGCATGCGCGATCTTCACAATGGCGGCATTAAGCCGCGCGATGATCTGCGGCGGTGTCGCCGCAGGTGCCAGCACACCGAACCAGGCCGTCGCTTCATAGCCGGGGAGCCCAGATTCAGCGACCGTCGGCAATTCGGGAACCCCGGCCGCGCGCTTTGCCGTCGTTACCGCCAGTGCTTTGAGCTTTCCGCTGCGGACATGCGGCAATGCCGGCGGTATGTTTGGAATGGCCAGTGCGATCTGGCCGGCAATAACGCCGATCACCGCGGCAGGCGATCCTTTGAAAGGGATGTGAACGATATTGATGCCGGCCATGGTTTTAAACATTTCACCGGACAGATGCGCAGTCGATCCATTACCGCCGGAACCGAATGTCAGCTCACCGGGCTTGGCCTTCGCCAGCGCGATCAACTCTTTGACATTGCGCACCGGCAGCGTCGGATGCACGATCAGAATGTTCGGCGCCAATGCCACCAGCGTCACCGGCGCAAAATCCTTGATGGGATCGTACGGCAGCTTCGCGTAGAGACTGGGATTCACGGTATGTGCGCCCGCATTGCTCATGATCAGCGTATAGCCGTCGGGCGCCGCCTTGGCCGCGGCCTCCGAACCGATGATGCCGCCGGCACCGGGCTTGTCGTCAATCACGATCGCCTGCCCCAGCGCTTCGGTGAGTTTCTGGCCGATGGCACGCGCCATGATATCGGGGCCGCTGCCCGGCGCCGATGGCACGATCATGCGTATCGGCTTTGACGGATAACCGGTCTCGCTTTGCGCCTGACTAACGGCAACACCGGGTATCAATGCAATACATAACAACGTTTGTTCAACACGCATGAATGTCGCTTCCGGATGAATTGAATGCCGATGTTATCATGCAAAAAAACCGGGAAATCCATCGCCATGAAGGTCGAACGCATCGAGCCACTGGTGCTCAACGTCTCTGCAAAAACCAACTGGTTTTTCATGCGCGTCACTGCAGACAACGGACTCACCGGCATTGGTGAAGCGTCGCTCAACGGCTTTGAGAGCGCGCAAACCGCCTACGCGATCGACTATTCCGCAGGCTTGATCGGTAAACGCGTTGACGACATCCTGCCGCAACTGCACGTTTACGCACATTCGCCCGGCGGCCTGATCGCCAGCTCCATCGTCAGCGCGCTCGAACAGGCCGTCACCGATTTGCGCGCGCAACAGGCCAGCGTTCCGCTGCATGCCCTGCTCGGCAAAACGCTACGCAAGTCCGTTCCGGTCTATGCAAATATTAATCGCGGCGCACGCGACCGCTCGCCGGCCGGCATTGCACAAGCCGCCCGCCACGCCGTCGCTGCAGGTTTTGGCGCGGTGAAGATTGCCCCCTTCGATGGCGTCTGGTTCGGCGACACCGACGCTGCTGCGCTGCCGGCCAAAATTACCCTTGGTATCGAACGCATCTACGCCATTCGCGAAGCGGTCGGCCCCGACATCAAGATCATGGTCGACTGCCACTGGCGATTTGATGAGGCCGCGACGCTTGATCTCATGCGCCGCGTGAAAGACGCCCGGCTTTACTGGCTCGAATGTCCAATCTCCGAAAATCCGGACCACTTCGCCGCACTCGCGCGCATGCACCGGCAAGCCGCCGCATCCGGCATGCAACTGGCCGGCGCCGAACGCCAGATCGCCACTGCAGGGTTTGCGCCCTTCATTAAAGACAAGCTGCTCGACATCGTGATGCCCGACGTCAAATACGCCGGGGGCTATAACGAAATGCTGAAAATTGCGGCCCTTTGCGAACAGCATGACGTGGCCTTCTCACCGCATAACCCGACCGGCCCGATCTGCAATCTCGCCAGTATGCATCTGTGCATGGCTGCACCGGCCTTTTTGATTCTCGAACACCAATTAGCGGAGAGCCCGCTGTATTTCGATGTCGTCGGCGGCTACAAGCCCAAACTGGTGAATGGTTGCTTTGAGGTGCCGGATACGCCGGGAATCGGCGTCACGCTCGACGACACCGTGCTGGCAGCGCATCCCTATCAAGCACTCGCGCCGGGCGCCAATCTGGATTCGCGCCTGGGATAGTCACGGGCGGAAAACTCAAGCCGGATGCCAACATCCTTGCTCAAGTAATGTGGCAGTGTAATTTTTTCAGGACTGCCGCGAATTATCCATCTGACAATTTACATAGCCCTTCATTATCACCGCTGCGCCCAATCTCAAAAAATTCATCGCTGTCGCCAACGATCAACCAACGCTACTCGCCGCACCCGCTCTCTGCCGTTCTCGCTGGTGTTCCGCGCCGAGCCGGGCAAGGAAGATCTCGTGCTCAAGATCGCGTCGGCGTATGAAGCCGCTTCGAAGCGGCGCGGCCGCCACCGGCGTTCGGGCCGCTGCTGATGGATTGAGCATTAAGCCCGTCAGCGCGCCCGAGCGTCGCACTATCCGAGGGCACCAACGTCATTAAGACGTGGCTGTATCAGCGTGACAGCGCGCAATTCTTCCAAACAAACGGGTTTAGTCAGGTAGTGATCGGCGCCTGGTTGATCGCCTTCGATGCGATCTTGACGGGCATCCTTGGCGGTGAACAACCCCACGCCACAGCGCTACCAGCACCAAGCCATCACCGTCGGGCAACATACGGCCCAGCACCACGAAATATTTTTCTCCATCAGAATTGATGGAGATATTATTGAATTAATGAAATAGAAATGGAATTACCGCTAATCTCGTGGCTCCAATCAATCACAAGAAGCTAACTTTATTGCATCCGCAGCAGTATCCGATGCGTCGGAGTAATTATCTAATCTCAACCACAGCATCGCCGGTGGCCAACGCATCACGCAACGCAGGTAGGATCCTCGAAAACGCTTCCAGCAATGTAGCTTTCCGACAATTGCCGAGCCGTACCCAGACCACCTGGGGCGGGATGCCTCCTTGACGATTGGCGAGAGCCTGAAAATCTTCGTCCTTGGTGATGATCGTTAGGCCTCGCTCCGAGGCGTACTGCCAGATTGTGCGGTCGGTAGCTGCCTCTAGCGCGACATCCCGCACATGAATGCATTCCCAACCATTGGCAGCCAGATATCGAGCCAAAGCCAATGGCAACTGATTGTCGACCAACAGGGTCATGCAGAAATCAGGATGGCATGGTCAGTCTGCACTGCGGCATATGCAAGCGATGCCAGAATGTCGTTTTCTTCGAGGAAAGGATAGTCCTCAAGAATTTCTTGGTGAGACGCGCCGGCGCCAAGCAGGCCCAAAATATCTGTGACACGAATGCGCAAGCCACGAATACAGGGGCGTCCGCCGCATTTGCCGACTTCGATAGTGACCCGATCGAGCAGACTGGGTTTCATGATTCTTCCAAAGAAGTAAAAGCCTATTTGCCAGTATGACTTTTATACATTTGAATAGCAAGACTGAGCATTATCCAGCGGGGTATGAGTCTGAACGGGGAACGTGATTCCAACGGGGTTTGAGTCTGGGGAGGTATCTGCGATCGATCATGATGCGAGGCATGGTGATCGATATGAACGACCAGCAGTTGCTGACCCTGGCCCAGTTGCAGGG
>CALQCM020000077.1 GCA_943329075.2 Chitinophaga pinensis
GCGCGAGTTGGTGCTGGAGACGTAATGGCGTGCCTCGAATTCTCCCATGGCAAAAAACTCTCCCGATCGTGCGTCCGAATCGAGTTCTCGGTGCAGTGCCGGATCCCTGCCATGCCAACGCGGCCCATCGCCATGCATGATGGTAGGCACTAATCTTTCAGGGGCTTTGGCACATTCTGTAATGGACGCTTTGCTGCCCATTGATTCATTGATCCCGAGCCAAGTCAGCGCCACGCCGTTTCGATCCATGCGGGCCAGCAGGTCTGCCACCCAAAACGCAGGGCGGCCATTGCCGCTCCCCCAATGGTGTTCAACGTCGATGATCGGTAGGCGGCTTTGCTGGTGCATCGCGATCAAGGTGCGTCGATAACCATCAAGCAGAGTGCGCCGCGCCACGAGCTGCGTTTCACCAAAATTTACCGGTGCGGCTCTTGCCGCCGGGATGCGTGCCCAAGGTGCTGCCGTCATGGTGCACGCCATGCCGTAGCGCAGAAAGCGCCGCCTGCTCACTGTCTTGGTGTCCGCCGAAGAATAGGAGGTCTTCATGTGCGTCCTTTAAGGGAGCCTTTAATTATGCAATTGCAATGATCGGTTTTTCGATTATGGACGTTGGCTGCGTGAACCCAACAAACGCGCACCGATGACGACCTGCAAAAAAAGCGACCAGATCGACGCCGGCCAGAACGATGATAAGCCTCCGCATCAATTAGACAGTTATTAAGTTTAGTAAATTCTCCCGATCTCGCACTCGATGGGACAAGGTAAGTCCAGCGGGGCCGCGAACGACCGCTATGTGGAAATGCGTATGTCGCCTTCGTGTCGTGAGTGAAGATTCGCGTTTTGGAAAAGCGAACTTCGGTCGGAATTTCAGCCGGCGGCGGGCCTCAGAGGCAACAATCGGCCTATTCGCTTTGTTGTTCCGTCAGATTTATCACCTTCTGACGAATGTCGGATGCCTTTTCTACTATTGCTTTTTTAGCCAGCCACAGGGCAATTTATTTTGTATGCACTATCGGGATCGCTACGATGAATATTCAAAAGACGACGCAAATTCAATTGCGTCGCCAGACGGTGGCCAACCACGGCTGCTGATCCAAGGGTAGGCCGACCGGCCTATAGTAGTGCTCAAGCTCAACAAAGCCTGAGGTTACAAGCAGTGACCGCCAAGTTTCCAAGTTGTAATAGGCACCATAGCGTTCGCCACTTACTTCCTCTTCGTTGTTCCCTCGTGGATTTGAACTGAAAAATACGCCATGAGGCTTGAGTGTTGAGTGCAATTGCTTCAACACGCGCGGCAACTCCTGCATGGGCACGTGAAACAACGAGGCATTGGCAAACACCCCGTCGAAATAAGCAAAGGGCAGTTCAATCTTGAGAAAATCCTGATCAAGGACTTCACATCCGCTATGGCTGCGAGCTAGGGTCGCCATGGCATGTGAGCCTTCCAGCCCTACGGCTCGATGTCCTCGCTCGACGAAAGTCTTCAGGTCTCGTCCGGGGCCGCATCCAAAATCAAGAATCGTAAACGGCGGCGTGCTCTGAATATGCTTCAGTAGCGCGTCGATGTTCTGCGTGACGTCGTGATGGCGCGTGCCTTCCCAGAAGGCCTCTGCTCGTTGGTTGTAATGATTGAGTGTACGCGCAACCAGTCCTTGCACTTGTAAGCTACCGGGTTCTATCAGCATGCGGCTCGATAACCCGCATCTTCAATGGCGCGCGGAATATCATCGACCTCAATCAGGCGCCCATGTTCAACTCTGGCCTCAGCCCGTTCCAGGGAGATTTCGATTGCGCCGATAGGTGGCAAGTCCTGCATCACGTTGGCGATCGTAGGTATGCATGCCGCGTCTTTCATGCCGATGATTTTGATGATTATTGTGTCCATGAGTGGCTTGAGTCAGGCAGCACTACGGGGGCAGGAGACATTTTCAGTCAGTTTTTTCAATCCGATTTTTGCGTTGTCACTTCGTTCAGCAAACTGCCGGCATTGCCGATCTGACTTGCATATATTCGATTGCACCACCCTTGGCTTTACAAGTAGATTGGCCGCAGTGCTCCTGTGGACCCGAAGCCCATATGCCGACCGGGATATCCCGTCGTTCCGTGTTTTGTCTTGTCGATATTCATGCTTGAATCGATATACCAATCCAATTTAGGCGCTTAGAAAGCGGTTATGCAACAGCGCCTTGCCGCCACTAAGACGAGCAGCTGCAGTACGAAGTCCCGCCCAGGCCAAAGAACTGCTCCTCTTTCTTTTTGTAATAAAGCGTTGCCACCGCTTCGGACTGCTCGCCGTACGGGTCTTCCAGTACGCGGTGCAAGCGCTGGACCAGTTTGTAATCTGCTGTGTCCGTGGCGCTTCGATACGCCTCTACCATCATCCACTCTCGCGGAATGTATTTGGGGTTGACTCGCTTCATTGCCGCCGAAACATCCGCCGGGGGGCACCCCTCCCGTTCCAGTGCCGCGTGCCACTTCTGCAGCCACTCTGCCCAGCGTGCCTCAATCGCGCCGCTGTCTAGGCTGTAGCCCCCGCGTGTCTCATAGAAGCTGGGGCGCAGCGCCGCCACGTGCCTGGGCAGACTCGAGAGCTCCCGCCAGAAGATCGTATAGTCCACAGGCGTTTCAGCCATGAGCGCGTGCAGTTCCGCGAAAAGTGTCGGACTAAATTCGACAAGCCCCATCTTTTTTGCCCACATGCGATTCATCTCACGGTTCATGGTCTCAGGCAGGGTTTCCAAAATGCTTTCCAGTTCCTTCATCGCGGTCAGGTCCTGCCCAAGCAGCGGCGCCAGAGCTATACAGAACATCTTGAAATTAGTCATGGCGGCCATCGGCTGGTTCATGAAGGAGAAGTGCTCTCCGCCGCCGATCCACATTTGGAACATCGGGTCATAGGCCTCGATGAAACCGAAAGGCCCATAGTCCAGTGTCCGTCCTCCGACTGAGCAATTGTCGCTGTTGAAGTTCCCCTGGCAGTAACCCACCCGAATCCAGTGGGCGGCCAACAAGGACAGGCGCAGGCCAAACTCCCGCGCGACGGCGATGACTTTGTCGGCAAGCGTTGTCTCGCGCTGGCGCAACTGCGCTGCGATGTCCGGGTATTCTCGCTCGAGTGTATGCAGGAAAATCGCCTCCAGCTCCTCGATGGCACGTGGATGTTCGTTTTTCCTTGCCCGCCGCCCGAACAGTTCGAGCTGTCCGACGCGGAGGAAGGAGGGGGCTACGCGCGTTGTAATGGCGGCCTGCTCGTCTACCATGCGGTCCGGCTCTTCGGTTTTAGCACCCGGGGAGTACCAGGGACGCGAGATGGTTTCGCTACGGGAAGCAAAGAGGCAGAGTGCGCGGGAGGTAGGCACCCCCAGTGCTGCCATCGCTTCCGACGCCAGAAACTCTCGAATACTGGACCGCAGCACAGCACGTCCATCGCCACCGCGGCAATAAGGGGTCGTGCCTCCTCCCTTGAGCTGAAACTCCCAGCGCTGGCCATTAGGAAGAAACACCTCGAGCACGGATATGGCGCGCCCGTCCCCATAACCGTTGCCGTTTTTGAACGGGCAGTTATGGTACATCTCTTGCCCGTAGATACTTAGGGCGTAGCCGCATGCCCAACCGCTGGCAAGAACATGAGGACGCGCGGCATTGGCGTTTGCGGCATCCGCCGCAACGGTCTGATCGCCAGTGAAGAATCGCACGAAGGCGCTTTCACTGGCGGCGCTTCCGCACAAGTTTAGCTCACGGAAAAGGCTCTCACTGTGGATGACGTAGCCGGGGTTAGGCAGGGGCGTCGGGAGAACCTCAACGTAGTGGCCGGACCTGACTTGGCGCATATCCTTGTTGGGGACGTGGCGGGCCTGTTCGGGATCGGCGGAAAGACATCGAAGCAACGAGTAGTCTGCGCTCTGGAGAAAGGCGATGAAGGAGAGTGGGTCGGGAGACTTAATTTTCTTTCACCTTACTCTGGGATTTCGATTTTTAGCGATCATCTGTATTGTTTTGGGCTCAATCTCAGCGCGTATCTGATTGCCGGAACTGACACGAGGGAAATATACGGGTTGCTTCCAGATTTTAGGCGCTCAATCGCCCAGTTGGTGATCATTTTGTTTCTTAATTTGAGCGCAGCGATCTGCATCGCCCGGCCTTGTCGCTTCATGTGTCAGATCAAAAATCTTGCCCGAATTGATAATGTTGTTCGGATCAAAAACCTGCTTGATCGCCCGTAAATACGCAATTTCCTCATTTGAACGGGTAGTCAATATTGGTGTAGCCATTGCTGTTCAACTATAGGCGCTTCTTGTGCGACCGCATTGCGGCCTTAAGCAGCCTGACGTTTTCCAACAACCTGAGCGGCTGCAATGGGTCGGGACGCGCCAGTCGCGGCTCCCGAAAGCAGACGTGCGCGATTCCTGAAGCCGGACATTCGTTGTCAGACCAATTTGCGACTACTACAGATCATCAGTCGGCGCGCGCGCCTGCGGCTTTGACGACGGTCGCCCATTTCGCCACTTCGCTTTTGATGAAGGCGGCGAGTGCCGCTGGCGTTTTGGTTGCGGCCGCGAATCCCTGGCGGCGCAGCTGTTCGATCACTTCGGGATTGCGCACGACGCGGTCGGTTTCGAGATTGAGCTTATCGACGATGGATTGTGCGGTACCGGCAGGCACCATCAGCGCATTCCACAATGCCGCTTCGAAACCCGGCAGTCCGGACTCGGCGACGGTCGGCAGGTGCTGCACGATGGATACGCGTTGCAGACTGGCGACTGCGATGCCGCGCAAGCGGCCGCTGTTTACATGCGGCAGGAGGCTGGTCAGGCTGCTGAACATGACCTGTACCTGCCCGGCGATCACTTCGTTCATGCCACCTCCCGCGCCTTTGTAGGTGATGTGCGTAAGATCGACACCGGCCATGGTCTTGAACAATTCCATCGTCAGGTGGCCCGACGAGCCGCTGCCGCCCGAGGCATAGTTCAGGGCGCCCGGCTTTGCTTTTGCCAGATTGATGAGTTCCTGCACGGTGGTGACCGCCAGTGAAGGCGTGACAGTCAGCAGCACGGGCGTGGAGCCGATAAAACTCACCGGCGTGAAATCGCGCACCAGATCGTATTGCGATTTGCGATACAGGCTCATGTTGCTCGCATGCGTGTTGGTGCCGAGCACGATCGTATAGCCGTCGGGTGCGGCGCGCGCGCCGACTTCGGCACCGAGATTGCCGCCGGCGCCGGGCCGGTTGTCGATGACGATTTGCGCGCCGAGCGCCTCGGCCAGTCGCTGGCTGACAATGCGCGCAACAATGTCCGCATTGCCGCCGACACCGTAGGGCACCACAAAGCGGACGGCTTTCTCAGGGTAGCGCTGTGCCGCTGCGATGCGCGGAATGCAAGTCGCGACCAGCAGGGCCGTGCCAAGGCAAAATGACCTGCGCAGCCGAGCGCTGTTCATCACGAGCCCGGACGTGCGGGTGCGACGGCGAGGTCATCGAGGATCTTGCCGGCGTCATCGAGTTTTTCAAGGTTCCAAAGCGTTTTCAATGCGGCGTCACTTTGCCGCTCTTCGAGCAGGCCGGCAGTCAGCGTTCTGAACTTTTCTTCGACCTCGGTATCGCTCAACGCATTCAAGTAATGGCCTTTGAAGTATTCGACGGAGGCTGTTTCGCGCGCGCCGCCGTTCGATTCGATGGTGATCGTGCACGGCCAGCGCGCCGGGTAGGCTTTGGTGTATTCGGGATTTTCGCGAATGATAATTTTTTTCATCAGCGCCACAAGACGCGGATCGCGAATGCGCGTTTCACTGAAACTCGCCGCGGTGAGATTGCCGTCGAGCAGCACTGCGGCGACCAGCCAGACAATGCTGTGATCGGCGGTCTCGCGCGTCTGCGGGTTCCACAATGAGGCGGCGCGTTCGCTGTCGGTATACCGCTTGGCCACCCAGTAGCTGTCGATGGTGACGGATTTGATATCGTCGGTTTTGATGTGGCCGTAAAGTTTGAGGGCCACCGCAACCGGACTTTGCGCATGCACAACCGCCGGGTAGAACTTGAGATGCGTCTCGGCGATGCGAAATGGTCCGCCCCGGCCGCCGAACGGCGCCCATTCGAAAGGGCCGAATACGCGCTGCAGGCCCCAGCGCCCCGAGATGGTGTTTTGCGGGCCGGTAATGCCGTCCTGTGCCAGCATGGCGGCAAAAATGCCGTTGCGCGCCGCATTGGCGGCGGCGCAACCCTTCCACATTGACAGTTCGCCAAGACGCGTCTGCCCAAGCGCGAGATTGGGTGTGATGGCCAGGGCCAGCGCGTGCGCGCTACGCCCGGCGTCGAGTTCAAAGGCGCGCGCGCTGCCCAGCGCGCTGCCGATGGTGTCGAAGAACGTGTTGTCCCAGCCCTGTTCGCGCGTCATGATGTCGGCAAAATTGCAGGAGGCTTCGTAGGCGGCGACGACGGCGGTGATCAGTGTGCGGCCGTTGCAGTGCGCGGCTTCGGCGGCGGCCAGCACCGCAGGAATCGCGTCGCTCGGGTGACAGCTTGAGCCGGCCAGATAGGAATCGTTGTAGTCCTGGGCGCGCACCATCACGCCATTGGCAAAGGCAGCAAGTTCCGGTGTTGATGGCTGGAGCGTGCCGAGCACACGGGCGGGTGGTGTGCCGACGGCGCGCCGCGCGATCGCACGCGCGATCCGGCAGGGTTCATCATCAAACGCGCCAATCGCGCAACCGAGTGCATCGATTAATTTGCGCTTGGTTTCGTGTATGGTTTCCGGCGGCAGATCTTCGTAGCGAAGTTCCGCGGTATAGCGGCTGAGCGCGGCGACGCGGGCGTCGCTGGTGGTGGATGCCATGATCAATTCCATTTTTTGCCGGCGGAGTGCCAGTCTGAGGGCGCCATTGTAACGTGGCCGCCGCTGCACGGACCCGCCTGCGGGTCTGGATGCTGCGACCGTCAAACACCGCTACAATTCGCGGGCGATATTGCGACGAGCATCGACGCAAGCGCCCATCCATACCAGGGAATTTTGATATGACAACCGATGTGACCGCAACGCTGGCGGACTTTGCCGCCGGCCTCAAATTCGAAGATATTCCGGAGCGCGTGCGCGAGAACTGCCGCGTGCTGCTGCTCGATACGCTGGCCTGCGCACTGGCCGGGCATCTCGGCGAAGAAACGCCGCAGGTCGCGGCAATGGCCGGGGCATTGGGCCACTCGGAAGAGTTGAGCATCATCGGCGGCGGGCGTTCTTCGCTGGCCGGCACGACGCTGCTCAACGGTTTTCTGATTACCGCGGTGACGATGTGCGACGTGCATCGCTCCACACTCACGCACATCACGCCCGAGGTGGTGCCGCCGGCGCTGGCAATCGCCGAGCGCGACGGCCTGTCGGGGCGCGATCTGATGGTGGCGTTGGTTGCCGGTTGTGAAACGGCGACGCGTATCGGTCTCGGTCTCGACTTTCCGGAATTTCGCAAACGCGGCTGGCACGGCCCCGGCGTGTTCGGACTGTTCGGTTCGGCGGCGGCGGTGGGGCGCCTGCGCAAATTTGACGGCGAAACGATGGCGCGTGCCTTTGGGCTGGCCGGCAGTCAGTCGGCCGGCACCTTTGCCGCATGGGGCACGCCGACCGTGAAATTTCATCAATGCCGTGGTGCCTTGTCCGGCGTGATGGCGGCCTTGCTGGCCGAACAGAAATTCGTTGCCACGAAAGAATTTCTCACGGCCGCCGATGGCGGTTTGCTGAATACTTATTCGAACGGCGGCCGTCCGCAGGATATCGTCAGCGGGCTCGGTCAACGCTGGGAAATGGAAAACATCGCGCTGCGTCTGTGGCCGTCGGCATCGACCATCCAGGGCATGATTACCGCGACCTTCGATCTCGTTGAACAACATCAACTGAAGCCGGCCGATGTGCGCAAGCTGCGTGTCTCGATGAGCAAGACCGCGGTCGATCTGCATGGCATCTTCCCCCGCTACAAGGCCAAGTTTGAAGCGCTGCTCTCCACGCATTATGCGGCGGCGGTGATTCTGCACGACCGCGAGCTGACGCTCGCGCAGTTCGAACCGTCGCGTTATGACGATCCGGCGCTGCGGCGTTTTTCCGCGGAGCAGGTCGAGGTGGTCGCCGATGCATCTTTGAGCGGTGTGCAGGCGGTGGTCGAAGTCGAAACCACCGACGGTCGCAAACTCTCCATACGCTGCGAGCATCCGCTCGGCTCGCCGGAGCGCCCGCTAACCCGCGCGCAGGTCGAAGCCAAGTTCCGCAGCTACGCGAAGGCAAGGCTGCCGGCGGCGCGCATTGATGCCGTACTCGCTGCGGTGACGAAGCTCGAGGATTATGCTTCGGTCGCGGAGTTGATGACACTGCTGCGCGCCGGCTAAACGTCGGCAGACGGAACGGACATGTTCATCGCCGACGCGCAGGCGCATATCTGGGCGGCGAATTCGCCGGCGCGGCCGTGGGCGCCGGGCCGCGCGCCGCATCGCAAAACAGCACTGGGTGCGGAAGAACTGCTGCGCTTGATGGACGCGGCGGGTGTCGCGCGCTGCGTGCTGATTCCGCCGTCATGGGACGCTGACCGCAACGACCTCGTGCTCGATGTCGCGCAACGTTATCCGGAGCGCTTCGCCGCGATGGGGCGTTTCGATCTTGATGCGCCGGAGGCCGCCGAGCGGGTGCAAACCTGGTGCGATACGCCGGGCATGCGCGGCTTTCGCATCAGCTTCAGCCTGCCGCGCTGGATGGCGGCGCTGGAAGAACAACGCGTGGACTGGCTGTGGCGCGCCGCCGAGGACGCGCAGGTGCCGATCGCCTTGATGGTGAGTCAGGCTCAACTGCCGCTGGTCGACGCGGTGGCCGCGCGTTTCACGGGATTGAAACTCGTCATCTGCCATCTGGCACTGCCGACCGAAGACAAGGATGAAGCTGCGTTCCGTGATTTCGATTTGATCCTGCCGCTGGCGAAACGCCGCAATGTCATGGTGAAAGTCAGCGCGCTGCCGGCGTATACCAGCGAGGCCTATCCGTTCCGCGCGCTGCACCAGTATATTCGCCGCGTTTACGACGCGTTCGGTGCGCGCCGCATGTTCTGGGGTAGCGATCTCGCGCGCCTGCCTTGCGGATACCGCGAGGCGATTGATTTGTTTGTCGAGGAGTTGCCCTGGCTGCCGGCGGACGACAAGGCGTGGATCATGGGGCGCGGACTGTGCGAATGGCTGGACTGGTCGCTGCCGTTAGCGGTGACCAACCCGCCGGGGCAGACATGACGGCGGTGACACGGCTGGCGGCAGGATTGATGCTGACAGTGGTCGTTGCGCTGGTGGTTGGGACGCGGGTTTGGGCGCAGACCTATCCGGACCGCCTTGCGCGTTACATCGTGCCGGGTTCGCCCGGCAGCGGCGCCGATATTCTGGCGCGCATTGTGGCCGGCGGTTTGGGTCAGTTGTCGGGCCAGCAGGTGGTGGTGGAAAACCGCACCGGCGCCGGCGGCAACATCGGCGCGGAAATCGCGGCGAAGGCGCCCGCCGATGGCTATACGCTGTTGCAGATCAGCATGACACACGCACTCAACGTCACGCTCTACCGCAAGCTCAATTACGTCCTGCTGCGCGATTTCGCGCCGGTGACGCAACTGGCGACCTCGCCATCGATGCTGGTGGTGCATCCGTCGCTGCCGGTGAAGTCGGTCGGCGAACTGATCAGGCTGGCGAAGACGCGGCCCGGTGCCATCAATTACGCCTCGGCTGGCACCGGCACGCCGACCTTTCTCGCCGCCGAGCTGTTCAAGGGGCAGGCCGGCATCGACATGGTGCATGTGCCGTATAAGGGCGGCGGCGAGGCGATGACCTCGATGATTTCCGGCGAGACCTCGGTGTATTTCGCCTCGGCCGGCATTGTGCTGCCGTTTGTGAAGCAGGGCAGTCTGCGCGCGCTGGCGGTGACGACGGCGAAACGCCTGCCGTTTCTGCCGCAGTTGCCGACGGTTGCCGAAAGCGGGCTGCCGCGTTATCAATCGGGCAACTGGTACGGCCTCATGCTGCCGGCGAAAACCTCGCCGGAAATGGTGGCGCGGGTGCGCGAGGCGGTGCTTGCCACGTTGAATGACGGCGGCGTAAAGAAGCGGCTCGCAGACATCGCCTATGTGCCGGTCGGTGACCGCAGCGAGGAATTTGCCGCTTTTATCAAAAGCGAGATCGGCGATCTGGGTAAACTCGTGCAGCAGTTTAATTTGACGGCGGACTGAATGCACCCGCCAACAATACCGGGGAGGCGAATGAGAACGAAATTTCTTGCGGTGGCATCGTTGTTGATTGCGGTTACGCAGCCGGTGCTGACACAGGCTGCGGCCATTGCGGCAAAAGACTACCCAAGCAAATTCATCCGCATTGTCGTGCCCTACGGCGCGGGCGCCGGCCCTGATGTGGTCGGCCGTATCATTGCCGAAAAACTCGGGCCGGCGCTCGGTACGAACATCGTGTTTGAAAACCGCGGCGGCGGCGGCATGCTAGGCACCGAGATCGTTGCGAAGAGCGCGCCCGACGGCTACACCATCCTGTTGCAGACTGCGGCGTACGCAACCTATCCGTATTTTTTCAAGAACGTGCCGTACGATTCGGCGAAAGATCTGATGCCGGTGACGCTGGCCGCCAAAAACGTGGGCTATGTGCTGGTGGTGAATCCGAGTCTGCCGGCGCGTTCGGTCAAGGAACTCGTCGCGCTGGCGAAGGCCAATCCGGCGAAACTTAATTACGGCACCGCCGGTGTCGGCAGCGTCATGCAGATGGCGGCCGAACTGTTTGCGCACATGTCGGCGATCAAACTGCAACCGGTGCATTACACCGGCGTGCCGGCGGCCTTGAGCGACACAATCTCGGGCCAGATCGAAATGGGTTTTCCGGCGGCGCCGTCAGCGCTGCCGTTCATGCAGGCGGGGCGCCTGCGCGTGCTGGCGATTACCGCGGACAAGCGCTGGAACAAGATGGCGGACACGCCGACCCTGAGTGAGGCCGGTGTGAAAGGCTACAAATATATCGGTTGGTACGGTTTCTGGTTTGCCGCCGGCACACCGGCTGAATATGTGGCGCGCATCCAGGGCGAAGTGGCCAGGGCGGTGAAGGATCCGGTCGTGCAGCGCAAGCTGGAAGAGCAGGGGCTCGAAGGTGTGGGTTCAACGCCGCAGGAACTGGCGAAAATCATTGACGAAGAATTTGCGTTGAACAAAAAATTGACTGCAGCGATGGGGATTGTGCCGCAATAAGTTTGCGGCACGGTCTTCCTGCGTAAAAATTGCCGGCATTTCCCGTGCGAATTGAATTGTGAATATGCCGAAATACTCTATGACCAATCCCGCCTTGATTGCTTATGTGTCCTGCATGCATAGCAGGGAAATTCTGGTGTTCCGGCTGGACCATGGCACGGGCGGCCTGACGCAGATTCAAAACGTTCCGGCCAATGGCATGGTCATGCCATTGGCGCTCAGCCCCGACCGGCGGTACTTGTATGCGGCGTTGCGCTCCGAACCTTATCGGGTCTCCAGTTTCTCAATTGACGCATCGAGCGGAAAACTGACACATCTGGCGGATGCACCGCTGCCGGGCAGCATGCCCTACATTTCGGTCGACCGCAGCGGGCGCTTCCTCTTTGGCGTGTCAAATGCGCCGAAACCGCCGCTGCGGCCGCGCAAGAGCCTGATCAGCGTCAGTGCGATTGGCACGGATGGCATTGTGCATGCGCCCCATCAAGTGCTGCCGACCAGAGACAAGGGGCACGCAGTTCTGCCGGCACCGTCGAGCCGCCATGTTTTTGTATCGAGCTGCGACGAAGACGTGCTGCTGTGCCGGCGTTTCGATGCGGCGACCGGCATGCTTGCCGACGATCCGATTGTTGCCGGCGTGCAGGCAAATGCCGGACCGCGCCATTTCATCTTTCATCCGGGCAACCAATGGTTGTATCTGCTCAACGAGTATGACGCCACCGTCTATGCCTTCAAATACGATGCGGATAGCGGAGAATTGAACGAACTTCAGCGAGTGAGCCTGCGCGCGCCGGACGCGGCCGGGAAGTCGCTGCGCGGCGCCGACTTGCGCCTCACGCCGGATGCCCGCTTTCTCTATGCGTCGGAGCGCAATTCCAATACGCTGGTCGTATTCAGGCTCGATGCGGCAACCGGAATACTTGCGCGCACCGGCAGTTTTTCGACTGACAAAGAGCCGCGCGGATTCAACATCGATCCGCAGGGCCGCTACCTGCTCGCGGCCGGCCGCATTACCGACTGCATCATTTCTTACGCGATCGATCGCGAATCCGGCAGTTTGACCGAAGTTGCGCGACATGCGGCGGGGCGCGGACCCAACTGGATCGAGATGGTCAGTCTGGGGTGAAACATCCGGCGCGAAGTATTTGCCGAACTTGAATTCATTCAGCGCAATGCGCTGCGCTGATCGCCCCCTGCGATCCAGTGGTGCTGCGTATGAATTCTTTCGTCGCGATTGCACACTCATCCGCATTGCTGGCGGCGACGTGATACGAATCGCCGGGCAGGACCAGCAGCTTTGAGTTTGGAATTGTCTGTTGCCAGGCGCGCGTGGTTTCGACCGAGCCCAGCGCGCTGCCTTCGGTGGTGATGACCAGCGTCGGACATTTTATGTTCGGCAGATCGGCGGTGATGTCGGCCTGCGGAATATTGCGCACGAAGCAGATCTGGCTCGACACCGGCGTCTTGGCCATGTGTTTGATCCACCATTCGACGCCGGCGGCGGGGAAGTGGCTGCCCAGACGCCCGGCCATCGAGCGCCGTGCCCAGCCTTCGATGCCGTCGCGTTCTATTTCCGCGGTCAGCGATTCGACACGCGCGGCGACGTCGTAGACCGGCGGCGGCGTGCCGATGACCGTCAGCGTGAGCACGCGGTCCGGGAAACGCGCGGCAAAGCGGCGCGCAATAAAGCCCGCGATCTTGGCGCCGACCAGATGAAAGCGCTTGACCTGCAGTGCATCCATCAGCTTGATGAAATCGTCGATGACCACATCAATGCTCCACGGGAAATCCCGCGGCACCGGCGTTGATAGACCGTAACCGCGCATGTCGGGGCGCACCACGCGGTAGTCGCGCGCCAGATGCGGCACCCAGCCGAACCAGACGCGGCCGCTTTCGCAATTGCCGTGCAGCATGAGGACGGTTTCGGCTTTTTTCCACGGGTCGGTGAAATCGTCGATCTCGTAATGCATATCGAGATCGTGGCTGAGTTGTATGGATGGCATGGCTTATGAGGTGGTGCAAAGGCGGTTGAAGGAGTCCTCGAGGATACGACAGCAACGCGCGCAGGGCAAAGTCTGCTTGACGCCCGGCACCCGTAATAATAGATTCGCACGCTATGTTCAAATTTTCTTGTATCGCGCTGGCGGCATTGTTCATTGCGCACACTGGCGCTGCAGCCGCGGCCGAAGCGTATCCGCACAAACCGATCCGTATCGTGCATGGTTATCCCGGCAGTTCCTCCGAAACCAACGCGCGCCACATTGCGCAGCGTCTGACCGAAATGCTCGGTCAGCAGGTCATCGTCGAGGGCAAGCCGGGCGCCACCGGCGCCATCGCCGCTGATTTTGTCGCGAAGAGTGCCGCGGATGGTTACACGCTGCTGGCCAGTCCGAGTTCGGTGCTGGGCAGCACGCCGCATCTGCGCAAGGTGCCGTTCAACACGCTGCGCGATTTCGTGCCGGTGGCGCCGATCGGTGCGTTTTCCTTTTTGCTGGTCGCGCATCCGAGTGTGCCGGTCAAAACCGCACGTGATCTGATTGCGCTGGCGAAATCGCGCAAGGTTGCGATGACCTATAGCACGACGGGAGTCGGCAGCGCCTATCATCTGGCGACCGTGATGTTTGCAATGCAGGCGGGGATCGAGTTGCTGCACGTGCCCTATGGCACCAGCGGTTCGTCGGCGATGGTGGACCTGGTGGCAGGGCGCACCGACCTCGGCATGAACAGCCCGGTATTTCTGCTGCCGATGGTGCGCGCGGGAAAATTGCGTGCGATTGGCATCACGGGTAACCACCGCATGGCTTCGGCGCTGGATATTCCGACCATTGCGGAAAGCGGTTTGCCCGGATTCGATTTGTCGGGCTGGCAGGGGCTGCTCGCGCCGGCCGGCACGCCGCGCGAAATCGTTGTGCAGTTGAACGCGGCGATGCAGAAGATCCTGGCGACCGCGGAAATCAAGCGCATCTGGGAAGAGGCCGGTCTTGAAGTCGTGTTCTGGTCGCCGGAGCAGTTCTCGGCGAGGCTGCGCGACGACTACGAGCGTTACGGCCGCCTGATCCAGAAAATTGGCAGCGGCATCGAACAATAACGACGGCGGCGCGTCACCAGGCCCGACGCGGCGCTGTATACAAAAAGGTTTTCATGCAATCCGGAACACTGATATTTCCCGTCATCGAACGCCTGGTCTACGGCGAGCCCGCCGCGCAGGCGGTCGCCGCCGAAGCCGAACGTCGCGGGGCGCAACGCGTTTTTATTCTTTCCAGCGGCACGCTGAATCGCAAGACCGACGCAGTCACACGCCTGCGTTCTGCACTCGGCGCGCGTTGTGCCGGTGTGTTTGACCGCATGCCGTCCTTCACGCCGCGCGAGGCGGTGCTTGAAGCCAGCGCAGAAGCGCGCGCCGCCAAAACCGATCTGGTGGTCACCTTTGGCGGCGGTTCGGTGACCGATGGTGGCAAGATGGTGCGGCTTTGCCTGCAGAACAACGTGACAACCATCGACGGCTTCGATGCTTTTCGTTCAGTGACGCTCGCCGATGGTACGCGCACTGTTCCCAAGTTTGACGGACCAAAAATCGTCCAGATCGCGGTGCCGACCACGCTGGCCGGCGGCGAATTCAACAATCAGGCCGGTTGTACGGATTTAAGAGTACGAGTCAAACACGGCTATCGTCATGCCGATCTGATGCCGCGCACCGTCGTGCTCGACCCGGCGCCGTCGGTGCATGCGCCGTTGCGCGTCTGGTTGTCGACCGGCATGCGCGCGGTCGACCATGCGGTCGAGGGCATCTGTTCGCAGTTCGCGCATCCGGGGGGCGATGCCAGTTTCATTCACGCGCTCAAACTGCTGAGCGGCGGTCTGCGCGCGGTCAAACGCGAACCGGGCAATCTCGAGGCGCGTCTCGATTGTGCAATGGGCGTCTGGTTGTCGATGGCCGGCCGGCAGGGTCGCGCGCAGATGGGCGCCAGCCACGCGCTGGGCCATGTGCTGGGCGGCAGCTACGAGGTGCCGCAGGGTGATGCGTCGTCTATCGTGTTGCCGCGGGTGCTGCGCTTCAATCGTTCGGTCAACGCCCCTCAGCAGCGCACTGTCGCCGAAGCCATGGGTTTTTCGCATGACGATGCCGCTGATGTGGTCGCTGCACTGGCGGCCGACATCGGCATGCCGTCCAGGTTGCATGAAGTCGGCATCGAACGCGCGCAGTTTGCCGCCATCGCCGAACATGCGATGCATGAGAGCTGGCTGCATTCGAACCCGCGTCCGATTACCGATGCGGCGCAGATCATGGATATTCTTCACGCGGCTGCCTGATATGGATTCGTTAGTACATTCGTCACTCCCGCGAAAGCGGGAGTCCAGGTTTTTGCACGTAGATGCGAAAATTCTTTGGATTCCCGCTTTCGCGGGAATGACGGTTCTGGATATTCTGTCGGCGTGAAATGGTTGAATGGAAAGAAAATAGAATGTTGAAAGTTGCGGTCATCGGCATGGGTTCGTGGGGGCAGGCGCTGGTCGAAAGCGTGCAGGGCAGGAGCGAACATCTGATATTCACCGCGGGCCATACGAGGACGGCCGCGAAGGCGGCGGAATTTTGCGGCAGGCTCAACATCCGGCCGGTGGCGAGTTACGAGGAAATCCTCGCCGACCGGGAGATCGATGCCGTGCTGCTGGCGACACCGAACAGCCAGCATTCGCAACAGGTGGTGCAGGCGGCTGCGGCGGGCAAACATGTATTCTGTGAAAAGCCGTTCACGCTGGATGCGCAGGCCGCACGCGTGGCGATTGATGCGGCGCGCAAGGCCGGCATCGTGCTCGGTGTGGGTTTTAACCGGCGTTTTCATCCGGCGATCGTCGAACTGCGTAACCGCGTTAAAGCGGGGCGCTTCGGCGTCATCGCCTCCATCATGGCGGAACTCACCGCGACCTCGGCGTTTTACCGCCCGGCGGATTCATGGCGCTGGAGTGCGGTCGAGGAACCGGCGGGTGCGATGGCCGGCATCGGTGTGCATCTCGTGGATGCGATGATCGATCTGGTCGGGCCGGTCAGCGAAGTGCACTGCACTTCGGTGAAACGCGCCGAGGGGCAGGGTGAAGACACCACCAGCCTGCTGCTCAAATTTGCAAACGGTGTGACCGGTCTTGCCTTTGGTTCGATCGCGGCGACGCGCAATTTCCGTCTCGCCGTTTACGGCGCGAAGGCGTTTGCCGAAGTGCTGACGCCGACCATGGATACCTTTCGTTTTCTGCCGGCGGTCGAAGGCAATGCCAGTCATCTGGCCGAGGTGCCGCAACCGGAAACGCTGGAGTATCGCGGTGTCAATACGGCGCGGCTTGAACTGGAACAATTCGCCCAATGCGTGCAGGCCGGACGGCAGTATCCGATTCCGCTCGAGGAAGTGTTGCACGGTGTCTGCGTGTTCGAAGCGGCCGTCAAGTCGGCGGCGAGCGGACTGCCGGTGGCGGTCGAAACAATGGACAGAAGCTGACCGGATTACCTAAACTAGCAGGCTTCTGTGTCAGCCGCGCGGCACTCGTCGGCGGTTCAACTGAAAACGGAAATGGAAAAGCGCACTATGGACTTCTCACTTACTCAAGAGCAGCGCGCCTGGCAGTTGAAGGCGCGCAAATTCGCCGCCGAACACATCCGCCCGCTGTCGCTCAAGCGCGAGCAGGTCGCCGACCCCAAGGAAACCTGGGACTGGGACCTGATCCGCAAGGGTTCTGAAATGGGCTTTCGCACGCTGGTGGTGCCGAAAAAATTCGGCGGGCATGAAGTCGATTTCGTCACCCAGGCGCTGGTGATGGCGGAACTGGCCAAGGCCGACAGTGCGATCTCGAAGGCTTTCAGCCAGAACTGGAAATGGAGCCATCTGATTTCTTCGTCGTGCAACGACGACCAGAAGGAACGTTTCCTCAAACCCTTTGTTGCCGATCACTCTTATGTCATCGGTTCGGCGAGCACCGAGCCGAACTCCGGTTCCGACAACCGTTATCCACCCGCGGGCAGCAAATTCGGCTACCGCCTGAAGGCCGAGCGCGAGGGCAGCGACTGGATCCTCAACGGCGAAAAATGTTTCATCGCCAACGGCGGCATCGGCAAATTGTTTTTCGTCAGTGCGCGCACCGATTTCACGGTGCCGGCGCGCGAGGGTATGACGGTGTTCCTGGTGCCGGGCGACACGCCGGGCTTCCGCTTCGGCAAACGCTTCAACAAGGCGGGCTGGCGTTTCTACCAGAATGCCGAGCTGATTTTCGAAAATGCGCGGGTGCCGAGCGCCAATGTCGTCGGTCAGGTCAACCAGGGCAGCAAGGTGCGCACGGGTGCGGCCACTGAATTCAGCGACTTCGAGCTCGCCTGCAATGCGCTCGGCGTGTGCGAGGACGCCTGCGAATCGGCGCTGCATTATGCGCGCACGACCGTGCGTCACGGCCAGGCGCTGGTCAACCAGCAGACCATCCAGCTCGCCATCAGCCGCATGCACATGGAGACCGAGGCGCTGCGCACCTACTGCATGCGCGCGGCGTGGGAGATGGACAACGAACTGCATGATTCGCCGAACATCATTCTGCTCATGAATTATTCGAGCGATGTGATTCAGCGCGTCACCAGCTTTAATCTCGATGTGCACGGCGCACACGGCGGCGCGGTGCCGGCTTACGCCGACAAGCTGGTGCGCGACGGCATCATCTGGACACACCTCGCCGGCGATAACACGCAGCGGCTCAAGGTGATGAAACGCTTCCCGCAAAAAGCCGCCTGAACAACTGATATTACGAATAAGGAAAGAGCATGTTGAAGATTGGAATCTGTCTGGGTGAGGACATCGGCCTCGAAGTGGTGCCGGAATGCATCAAGGTGATGAAAGCCGCTGCGGCGAAAACCGGCCTTGAGGTCGAATGGACCGAACTGCCGCTGGGCCGCGAGGCGCACAAGCTATACGGCCACACCATGCCGAAATTCACCACCGACGCGCTGGCGAAGACCGACGGCTGGGTCTCGGGCCCGATTGGTCATAACACCTATCCGCGCAACGACCCGACCTGGATCATGCCGCCGCTGCGCAAACATTTTGACCTCTACGCCAGCATCAAGCCGGTGCGTTCGTATCCGAATATCAAGTCGATCCACAAGGACGTCGATATCGTCTTTTTGCGCGAAGTCAGCGAAGGCATGCTGGCGAGCGGCACGGTGATTGCCGGCAGCGGCGAGTTCCGTCCCAACGATGAAATCTCGGTCGGCATGCGCGTGGTGACGCGCAAGGGTGCCAACCGTGTGGCGCGCGAGGCCTTCGCGATTGCGCGCACGCGCCCGCGCAAGACGGTGACCAGTGTGCACAAGGAGCCGGTCTATCGCCTCGTCTGCGGCATGTTTGCCGAGGAATGCCGCAAGGTGGCGAAAGAGTTTCCGGACTGCAAGCTGACCGAAGTGCTGGTCGACGGTTTTGCCATGAAGCTGGTCATGAACCCGCATCAGTTCGACGTGGTGGTCACCACCAACCAGTTCGGCGACATCCTCACCGATGAAGGTGCCGGCATCGTCGGCGGCCTCGGTCTGGCGCCGGGTCTTTGTGCCGGTGAAAACTATGCGATGGCGCAGGCCACGCACGGTTCGGCGCCGGACATTGCGGGCAAGAATATTGCCGATCCCTACGCCATGATCATGTCGGGCCAGATGCTGTTCGAGTGGCTGGGCCGCAAGAAGAATGAGCCGAAGGCGATCGAAGCGGCGAAGATCATCGACAAGGCGGTGGACAAGGTGATTGCCGAAGCCAAACACCTGACGGGCGACCTTGGCGGCAAGGCCTCAACGACCGAGATGGGCGACGCCATCGTCGCGGCGATGTAGTGGTAGCGCAGGCGACTCGCCGGCAGGTCTTTTAGGGGGGCAGCGCAGCGTAACCTGCCGTTTTGCTTGGTTAAGCATTGCTCGGTGGGTTACGGCGCGTTGCGCCTAACCCACCCTACGACCCTGATTGGTGTTGTGGCGCAGGCGCCCCGCCTGCGGGAAGCACCGCGTATCCTTTTGGCAGGTAGTCTGCCGCAGGCGGGTCGCCTGCGGCGCGCCTTCAGCACAAAGGGCTCGCCGGTGCTTCCCGCAGGCGGGTCGCCTGCGCCACAACAC
>CALQCM020000078.1 GCA_943329075.2 Chitinophaga pinensis
CGGCATCACCTTCAGGCAACTCGATGCCCAAGCCCATGAAATAACCGATAATGAGGCCGCCGGGCGCATGAATAATGCTCGCGCTATTCTGTTTAAAACCATTTTTAACCGATCGAAAGCAGCTGCCTGAGCAAATTCAAATACCGCTTTGTTCAGACTCATACCTCGATTGGAATGTACTGGAAGCGCCGCACGCGGCAGCACTGCCACGGGGCAGTGACGGTGGAAATACGCTAAAATCACGCTTTCCAAATCCACTTTAGGAGCTTTCGCGATGTCGATGGCGGACCGCGACGGGCACATCTGGTACGACGGTAAACTGGTGCCCTGGCGCAGCGCGAACACCCACGTGCTGACGCATTCACTGCATTACGGCCTGGCCGTGTTTGAAGGGCTGCGCGCCTACAAGACGGACGCCGGCACGGCAATTTTCCGCCTCAAGGAGCACACCGACCGCCTCTTCAATTCGGCGCACATCTACATGATGAAAATCCCGTACGACCGGGAAACGCTGATGGCGGCGCACAAGGAAGTCGTGCGCGCCAACAAACTCGAATCGTGTTACATCCGTCCGATCGCCTTTTACGGTTCGGAAAAAATGGGCGTATCGCCCAAGGGTGCGAGCGTGCACGTGGCGATTGCCGCGTGGCCGTGGGGCGCCTACCTCGGTCCCGACGCGCTCGAAAAAGGCATCCGCGTGAAGACCTCGTCATTTGCGCGCCACCACGTCAACGTCTCGATGTGCCGCGCCAAGTACTCGGGCACCTACGCCAACTCCATCCTCGCCAACCTCGAGGCGACCGAACACGGCTACGACGAGGGCCTGCTGCTCGACGTCGACGGCTTTGTCGCCGAGGGCTCGGGCGAGAACCTGTTCATGGTCAAGGACGGCAAGATTTACGAACCGGAACTGACCAGCGCGCTCATCGGCATCACGCGCGGCTCGATCATCGCGCTGGCCGAAGAGATGGGCTATCAGGTGGCGGCGCGCCGCATTACGCGTGATGACCTCTACATCGCCGACGAAGCCTTTTTCACCGGCACCGCCGCCGAAGTGACGCCGATCCGCGAAGTCGACGGCCGCATGATCGGCAGCGGCAAGATCGGCCCGATCACCACCAAACTGCAAAAAGCGTTCTTCGACGTTGTGAATGGCAAGAACAGCAAATACAGCAACTGGCTGGCGCTGGTCGATCAATGACACTGTCACAAAGTGAGCACACCATGAGCACACATCAGACGGAAAACAAGCAGCGCGAAATCGAAGTCACCGCCAGCGACCTGCCGCTGCATTGCCCGACGCCGGCGATGCTATTGTGGAATGCGCACCCGCGGGTGTTTCTGCCGGTCGAAAAAACCGGCAACGCGCTGTGTCCGTATTGCGGCACGCATTACACGCTCAAAGGCGGCGCTGGCGCCGCGCATCACTGATCGCGATTTTCCCAATGGCAGACCGGCCCGCCGCCAGCCTGCCGCCGCGGCAGACACCATGACGGAACGGTCGCATATTTTGATCGTTGCGCCATCGTGGGTCGGCGATGCAGTGCTCTCGCAGCCGCTGCTGCGCCGCCTCAAGGCGCGCAACCCGTCCACCGTCATTGATGTGCTGGCCGCGCCATGGACCCGCGCCGTCTATGCACGCATGCCGGAAGTCAGCGCGGTGCACGACCTGCCATTCGCGCATGGCGAACTGGCGCTACGCAAGCGTTACGCACTCGGACGCCGCCTCGCGCAACACGCTTACACGCAGGCCTATGTGCTGCCCAATTCCCTGAAGTCGGCACTGGTGCCGTTTTTTGCGCGTATTCCGCGCCGCACCGGTTACGTCGGCGAAGCACGCTGGGGCCTTGTCAACGACGCGCGCAGGCTCGACCAGGAGGCGCTGCCGCTGATGATCGAACGCTTCGCCGCGCTCGCTGAAGACCCCGGCCCGCCGGCGATCCGGCCGCTCGCCGAGGTGTCGCTGCGCATCGACGCCGTCGCGCGCTCAGCGACGCTGGTCAAACTCGGTTTGAAGGCCGTGCCGAAAATCGCCGTGTTGTGCCCGGGCGCCGAATACGGACCGGCCAAACGCTGGCCGGTCGAGTATTTCGGCGCGCTGGCGCAGCGTTTCAGCAGCGATGGCTGGCAGGTGTGGATTGCCGGCTCGAATAAAGATGCCGCGGTCGGCGCAGACATCGTCAAAGCCGCCGACGGAAAATGCGTCAACCTCTGCGGCAAGACCACGCTCGCCGAGGCGATCGACCTGATGTCCTGCGCCAGCCACGTCGTCAGCAACGACTCCGGCCTCATGCATGTGGCCGCTGCGCTCGACCGCCCGCTCACCGCGCTCTATGGTTCGAGCAGCCCCGCCTTCACGCCGCCGCCCTCACCGCACGCGCGCATCGTCAAGACCGGCATCGCCTGCAGCCCCTGCTTCAAACGTGCATGCCCGCTCGGCCATTTCAAATGCATGCGCGAACTCACGGTGGATGCGGTGTGGCGCGAAATTGCGGAGATGCGCGCATGAAACGCTTGCTCTTCACCACCGCGCAGGACGCCGAGGCGGCATTCTACGATGCGCTGGAAAAAGCCGACCTCGACGCCATGATGGCGGTGTGGGCCGACGACGAGGACATCGTCTGCGTGCATCCGGGCGGCATGCGGCTCGCCGGCACCGAGCAGGTGCGCGAGGCGTGGCGGCAGATTTTCGCCAACGCGACGGCGCTGCGTTTCAGCCTGCGTCACTTGCGCAAGATCGACGGCATGACGCTGGCGGTGCACAGCGTCTACGAACAAATCGCCGTCAGCGGCGAAGCACAGGCGCGCCATCCGGTCGTCGCCACCAATATCTATCTGCGTACCGAAACCGGCTGGCGCATGGTCGCACACCACGCTTCGCTGGCGCCGGCCAGCCCCGACGGCGAAAGCCGGCGGGGCAAGGTGCTGCATTAGTCAACCGGCGTGCCGCGCACGCTCTGCAACAGCGCACCCGCGGCGGTATAATCACGCCTCCCCGCCCGGCATCCACTCGCGGCACACCGCGCCGGGAATCCATTGCACGTTTAGCCACGTCGATGGCACTTTTTGACTGATCAAGAGGACTGTATGAGCACCGACAAGACAGCAGAATTCGGCAACCCGGACGTCATCGTAATCGGCGCGGGCAACGCGGCCGCCTGTGCGGCATTCGCGGCGCGTGAAGGCGGCGCCAGCGTCATCATGCTCGAATCGGCACCGATTGAGGAATGCGGCGGCAACAGCCGCTACACCGGCGGCCTGATGCGTTTCGTCTTCAACAACGTCGAAGAGCTGTCGAAGGTGATCCTCGACCTCACGCCGGAAGAAATGAAGCTGCACGACTACGGCACCTACACCGCCGAGCAGTACTTCGACGACATGGGCCGCATCACCCAGTACCGCACCGATCCAGAACTGTGCGAACTGCTGATCACCAAGAGCTACGAAACAATCGTCTGGCTGGCGAACAAGGGCGTGCGCTTCCAGGCCAGCTACGGCCGCCAGTCGCACAAGATCGGCAACAAATACAAATTCTGGGGCGGCCTCGCCGCTGAAACCTGGGGCGGCGGCCACGGCCTCGTTGAAAACGAACACAAGGCCTGTGCGCGCGAAGGCATCAAAATATTTTACGAAACACCGGCGCTGTCACTGCTGACCACCGACGACGGTGCGGTCTGCGGCGTGCAGGCCAAGCAGAAGGGCCGCATGATTGACATCCGCGCCAAGGCGGTCGTCATCGCCTGCGGCGGTTTTGAATCGAGTGCTGAAATGCGCGCGCGTTACCTCGGTCCGACCTGGGACCTCGCCAAAGTGCGCGGCACGCGCTACAACATGGGCAAGGGCATACAGATGGCGCTCGACATCGGCGCCATGCCCTTCGGCCACTGGTCGGGCTGCCATGCGGTGGGCTGGGACATGAACGCGCCGCCCTTCGGCGACCTTGATGTCGGCGACGCCTTTCAGAAACACAGCTATCCCTGGGGCATCATGGTCAATGCGCGCGGCGAACGTTTCGTCGACGAAGGCGCGGACTTCCGCAACTACACTTACGCCAAGTACGGCGCCGAGATCCTGAAACAGCCGGGCATGTTTGCGTGGCAGGTCTACGACAACAAGATCATCCCGGCGCTGCGCGACGAGTACCGCATCAAACGCGTGACCAAGGTGCGCGCCAATACGCTGGAAGAACTGGTGTCAAAACTCGAAGGCGTCGACGCGGAAAACTGCCTGCGTGAACTGAAGGCTTACAACAAAGCGGTGCGCACCGACATCCCGTACAACTCGGCGATCAAGGACGGCCGTCGCACCGAAGGCCTCAAAATCGACAAGACCAACTGGGCCAACACCCTCGACGAAGCGCCGTTCGAAGCCTATGGCGTAACCTGCGGCGTCACCTTCAGTTTTGGCGGCTTGAAGATCAGCACGCACGAAGAAAACCGCGGCCAGGTCGAAGACACTGCGGGCCAGCCGATCCGCGGCCTCTATGCGGCGGGCGAACTCGTCGGCGGCATTTTCTATCACAACTATCCGGGCGGCACGGGCCTCACCTCGGGCGCGGTGTTCGGCAAACTCGCCGGTGCCAGCGCCGCGGCCGGCCTCAAGAAGTAAAGGCATGGCCGTCGCACCTAAACGCAAAGCCGCAAGCGGCAAGACGTCCGGCAGCAAACCGCGCAGCGTGCGCGCACAGGTCGGCCGCGAGGAATGGGAAACACGCGTCAACCTCGCGGCCTGCTACCGGCTGATGGCGGAATTCGGCATGACCGAGATGGTGGCCAACCACATCTCGGCGCGCGTGCCCGGCACGCATGCCGAATTCCTCATCAACCCGTATGGCATGCTCTACGAAGAAATGACCGCCTCGTCGATGATCAAAGTCGACATCGAGGGCAAAGTGCTGTTCAACGCCAGCGACTACGACGTCAATCGCGCCGGATATGTGATCCACAGCGCGGTGCATGCGGCGCGCCACGACGTCGAATGCGTGATTCACACGCACACGCTGGCCGGCATGGCGGTCTCGGCAATGACACAGGGCGTGCTGCCGATCGCGCAAAGCTCGATGCGCTTCGCCGAAATCGCCTATCACGACTACGAAGGCCCGGCGCTCGACCTCGACGAACGTGCACGTCTGGTGGCCGACCTTGGCGAACGCGAGGCGATGGTGCTGCGCAATCACGGTTTGTTGACCGTCGGCACGTCCATCCCCGAATGCTTCAACAGCATGTTCCGCCTCGAACGCGCCTGCCAGTTGCAGGTGATGACGCTGTCGTGCAACGCTGAAATCCGCCTGCCGCCCGAGGAAGTCGTGCGGCACACGCAACACAGTTATCAACCGACGACGCGCCGCCGCTGGGGCCTGATGGAATGGCCCGCGCTGCTGCGCAAACTCGACCGCATCGATCCCTCCTTCCGCAACTGAAAGTGCCGGGCGCTCCAACGCCCGCGTAATGACCATGTCCAACGCACCAGCTTCAAAAAATCCGCCGCTCTGTCAGGGCCCCGATCCGAAACCGCGCAAGCCGCGCCACGCCATTCCGGCCGGCGCCATCGACTGCCATTGCCACGTCTTTGAAGACCAGACGCAGTACCCGTTGACGCCGCAGCGCAGCTACACCCCGCCGCTGTGCACCCTCAACGACTATCTGCGCATGAGCGAAACGCTGGGCATCGAGCGCATGGTGCAGGTCAACGCCAGCACTTACGGCTTCGACAACACAGTGACGCTTGATCTCATCGCCAAGCTCGGACAAAAGCGCGCGCTCGGTGTCGCCGGCGTCGCCCCCGACGCCGACGAACGCAGCATCCGCAAACTGCACGACGGCGGCATGCGCGGCGTGCGCCTCTCGACCATGGTGAAGGGCTACGGCGGCCCCGAGTTTCTCGGCGTCATCGCCAAGACCATCAAGCCCTTCGGCTGGCACGTGCAACTGCACGTCGACCGCGTCGGCGAAATCGCTACCCTCGAACAACAACTGCTCGAGCACCCGACGCCGATCGTCTTCGACCATCTCGGCCGCGTGCGCGGCGGCGAAGGCGTGAACGCGGCGGGCTTCCAGGCGCTGCTGCGCATCCTCAAGCAACGCAACGACTGCTGGGTCAAGCTGTCGAGCTTCTATCGTTTATCCGACAGCGGCGCACCCGCCTATGCCGACATGCAGCCGATCGCACAGGCCTTGCTCGCTGCGCGGCCGGACCGCGTCGTGTGGGGCAGCAACTGGCCGCATCCGATCTGGGACGGCCTGATGCCCAACGACGGTGATCTGCTGGACCTCGCCTGCGACTGGTGTGGTGACGCAGCGACGCTGCAGCGCGTGCTGGTCGACAATCCGGCGCAACTCTACGGCTTCAAGTAGTCGCGCGGCACAAGTTTTTGTTCCCTCCCCCTTGAGGGGGGGCCAGGGTGGGGGTGGAAAGCCGGCGCGCATGCGAAACATTTCAACTCAGCCACATTCCGGCACCAACAAGCCCTACCGCGCGCCGGGGTGGCTGCCCGGCGGCCATCTGCAAACCCTGTATGCCTCGCTCGCCGCACCGCGGCCGCGCGTGCCGTTCCGCCGCGAGCGCTGGGACACGCCGGACGGCGACTTCATCGATCTCGACTGGATCGCAGAACAGGATCGAGGATTGAGGATCGAGGATTCAGAAAAACCAAAGCCACTGGTCGTGCTGTTTCACGGACTCGAAGGGAATTCCGGCAGCCCGTATGCACGCGCGCTGATGGCGGCGACGCGCGACGCAAACATGCGCGGCGTGGTCGTGCACTTCCGCGGCTGCGGCGGCGAACTCAACCGCCTGCCGCGCGCCTATCATTCCGGCGACAGCCCGGAGATCGACTGGGTCCTGCGCCGGTTGCGCCGCGAACACGCTGGCGCATCGCTCTACGCCTGCGGCGTTTCACTCGGCGGCAATGCGCTGCTGAAATGGCTGGGCGAACAGAATGTCGCCGCTGCAACCGTCGTCACCGCCGCCGCAGCGGTGTCGGCGCCGCTCGATTTGATGGCGGCGGGCAACGCGCTCGACGCCGGTTTCAACCTCGTCTACACGCGGAATTTTCTGCGCACCATGAAACACAAGGCACTGCTGAAACTTGCGCAACATCCCGGCCTCTACGACCGTGAACAACTGCTCGCATCCAACACGCTGCGGGCATTCGACAACCTGATCACGGCGCCACTGCACGGCTACCGCGACACCGACGATTACTGGACGCGTGCCAGCAGCAAGCCCTGGCTGACACGCATCGCCGTGCCGACACTGGTGATCAACGCGCGCAACGATCCCTTCCTGCCGGCAGCCGCATTGCCGGACAACAATGGCATTTCGCCGTTCGTTCGTCTCGAACAACCGGAAGGCGGCGGCCACGTCGGTTTCGTCAGCGGCTTCTTTCCCGGCAACCTCGACTGGCTGCCGCAGCGACTGCTGTCTCATTTCGCGGAAATGTCATGACCCGGTGCGATAATCAGGACGGACCTACCGGAAACCAATATTTCGTCGCTCCCGCGAAAGCGGGAGCCCAGACTGCAGCCGCGGCGTGGGCAACAAGTGGCCCACCCTGCAAACCGGATTCCCGCCTGCGCGGGAATGACGGTTTTAAAACGCAGCACCTTATCAATATGGCCAGGACTTCGAACTGATCACATGACCACACTCCCACCCGAAATCTTCAAGGCCTATGACATCCGCGGCATCGTCGGCAAAACGCTGACACCGGAAATCGTTGAAGTCATCGGCCGCTCGATCGGTTCCGAGTTGCTCGAACGCGGCCGCGACACCATCGTCATCGGCCGCGACGGGCGCCTCTCCGGCCCCGAACTGTCCGCGGCACTGGCCACCGGCCTGCGCGCCGCCGGCGTGAATGTTATCGACGTCGGCCGTGTTGCCACGCCCATGCTCTATTTCGCCGCGCACCACTTCGACACGCTGTCCGGCGCCATGCTCACCGGCTCGCACAACCCGCCGCAGTACAACGGCATCAAGATCATGCTGGCCGGCGAAACACTTGCCGGCGAAGCGATCACCGCGCTGCGCACACGCGCGGAGGCCGGCCGCCTCGCCAGCGGCACCGGCCGCTATCGTGAAGAAAACATTGCCGCACAGTATCTCGAACGCATTGTCGGCAGCATCAAGCTCGCACGCCCGCTGAAAATCGCCATCGATTGCGGCAACGGTGTCGCTGGTGCAACCGCACCGGCACTGTTCCGCCGTCTCGGTTGCACCGTTGAAGAATTGTTCTGTGAAGTCGACGGCAACTTTCCGAACCATCATCCCGATCCATCGGTGCCGGAGAACCTCAAAGACCTGATCACCGCCCTGCAAAAAGGCGACGCCGAAGTCGGCCTCGCCTTCGACGGCGACGGCGACCGTCTTGGCGTCGTTACACGCCGCGGCGACATCATTTTCCCGGATCGCCAGCTGATGCTGTTCGCCGCCGACGTGCTTTCGCGCAATGCCGGCGCCACCATCATTTACGACGTTAAATCGACGCGTAATCTCAAACCGTGGATCGAACAACACGGCGGCAAACCTCTTTTGTGGAAAACCGGCCATTCGTTCATCAAAGCCAAGCTGAAAGAAACCGGCGCAGCACTCGCCGGCGAAATGAGCGGCCACGTCTTCTTCAAGGAACGCTGGTACGGTTTCGACGATGGCATGTATGCGGGTGCGCGTTTGCTGGAAATTCTCAGCCGTGGCAAAGACCCCAGCGCGATACTGCACGCGCTACCCGACGCCATCAACACGCCGGAACTGCAGATCAAACTGAACGAAGGCGAGAACTACACGCTGATCGCCGAACTGCAGAAAACCGCGCGCTTCGACAACCCCCGCGAGATCAACACCATCGACGGCCTGCGCGTCGAATACGCCGACGGCTTCGGACTGGCGCGTTCATCCAACACCACGCCGGTGATCGTGCTGCGTTTCGAGGCCGACAACGCAGCGGCGTTGAAGCGCATCCAGGATGATTTTCGCCGCGTGATTCTCGCGGCGAAGCCCGACGCGCAGTTACCTTACTGACTGACGGGTGTCAGCCCTGCGGCCTCCACCCATCCTGCAAACCCGTAGCCCGGAAGGAGCGCAGCGTATTCCGGGATCCGAATCCGCGTGGGCAACAAGTTGCCCACCCTACCACCCTACAAACCGCGCGTTATTTTGCCGCGCGCACTTTCGCCGCAAATTCAGGATACGACGCCACCGCGCCGTGGCCGCCGGCAAAGCGCTCGGGCTTAATGCCGGCTTTGTCGACGGCGTCGATGAGCGCACGCTGCCGCGCCGTGCCGAACTCCGCATCGCGCCCCGGCGCCCACAGGTCGGTCACATAGCCAAGCTTCACATCGGGGATATAACCGATCAGCATCCCCTCGGCGTGGCCGTTGGCGATGCGATAGAGTTCGATCGCGCGCTTGCCGTCGCTCAACACCATCTTGTCGGCCACTTCGACCACCTCGACCGCGCGCGGCTTCTTGGCCAGTGCGTCCTTGCGCACGTTGTGTGGTGAGGTCATCATGTGCCGCAGATAAGCGCCGTCCCCGGCACCGACGATGATCTTCGCACCGGCCGCCGCAAAACCGCGCGCACCGTTGGCATGATCCATGTGATGGTGCGTCAACACCAGCACCTTCACGGGTTTGTTCGGGTATTTTGCCTTTACAACGGCGAGCGTCGCCGCAGTGTGCGTTTCGTTGTTCGGTGCATCGAACACCACGACGTGGTCTTTCATTTCGACCACGAGATTATTCGGGTTGCCGCCGACGACCTGCTGAATGCCGGGCGCAATCTCTTCCATGCGCAGCCCCCCCATGCGCGGATCGAAACCGATTTCGTTGGTATCGAGCAGTCCACCCGCCATGATGCGGCGGAAAATCCATTGATATTCGACATCGTGGCGCGCCGGCGGCTGCGCGCCCGAACGCATGGCGACGGGGATATCGAACAGATCCTTGGCCAGCGGCGGATTCAAGGTTACATCATCAAGTGTTTGATGCAGAACGATGCGATCGTTCGAGGTATAGATCTGGTGGAACGCGAATTTCGCGCCGCCGATTTCGTGCCAGTCCGAAAGAATCAGATCGAAATTGATGTCACCCCAGGCCTGATCGGTATCGATGGTGCGAATGCGCGCCGGCAGCCCGCTGGACTGATCGAACATGACGACAAATCGGTCGACCTCGGTCTCGTATTCAACCGCCGTCAAACGCTTGCCCGCGGCGAATTCATCCGGCAGCATTTTCAGACTGTGCGGATCGGCGCGCATCGCGATCAGCAATTGCGGTGAACTGCGCTGCAGTTCGCGCAGCGCCACTGCAATGCGCTGGCCTGACATCGTATGTTGCGGCGGATTGCTGTCGCGGCTTTGTTTGGTGCGCCCGCTCGAATCGATGCCGTTTACATAGCCGGCCTCCGGCGTCACCACTTCGCTGTATTTGTAGACACGCGCGACCGGCGTCGTCAGATCACGCTCCCACTCGGTGCGCGCTTTGCCATTGACGAGATCGATGGTGGTGGTAAAAGCGGACGCGCCGCTGGGTATCGCATCGCCGTCGGGACGCAGCGCCTGCTGCGGCTCAAAATGGCGGCCCAGCCCCTTGATCGTGACGGCGCGGATATTGGCAAGCTGGTAACCGCCCATCGCCTCGATGGCGCGACCGACCGTCTTCATCGCGTCGCTCTCGTGCGCAAACGTGGTGCCGGCAAACATCATTGCCGCTGCGTATACCGCAGCGATCCATTTTTTATTCATATCCCCTCCCGGAAATTTCAAGCGCTAGTCTAAGGCCAACGCGCGCGCCTATCCAGTGGCGTTTTTGTTGCGCCGCACAGTGCGTGCATAATGCGTATTCACTCAGGAGAACCGCGCATGAACGCTCTTCGCAACGCCATCATCATCACCGCTCTGCTGGCCGTCGCCGCAGCACAGGCGCAGGACGCTTATCCCGCCAAACCCGTGCGCTTCGTCGCGCCCTATCCGCCCGGCGGCTCCAGCGACGTGATGGCACGCGTGCTGGCACAGAAACTCACCGAATCGCTGGGCCGCCAGGTCATTGTCGAAAACCGCCCCGGCGCCGCAGGCAACATCGGCCACGAACTGGTCGCCAAATCACCGGCCGACGGTTACACGCTGCTGCTCACCACCAAGTCACAGATGGTCAACAACCAGTATCTCTACAAGAAGCTGGCGTTCGACCCGCTCAATGATTTCACGCACATCACAATGATCGCCTATTCGGGCCACGTGCTCGTCGTGCATCCGGCAGTACCGGCGCGCAATGTGAAAGAATTAATTGCGCTGGCGCGCAGACAGCCGAACAAACTGAGTTACGGCTCCGCCGGTCTCGGCAGCACCGTCAACATCGTTGCCGAAGTTTTCAAGTCGATCGAAAAACTCGACATCGTGCATGTGCCCTACAAAGGCGCGGTGCTGGCGGTGGCCGACGTCGTCGGCGGCCAGATCGAAATGGCCTTCTCCGACATGGTGCCGGCGGTGCCGCAGATCCGCGGCAACCGATTACGCGCGCTGGCGGTGACCACCGCCGAACGCTCGCCCGCACTGCCCGGCGTACCGACCATGGCCGAATCCGGCGTCAAAGAGGAACTGCCGACGCAATGGTGGGGCGTGATCGGGCCAAAGGGACTGCCGGCCGCGATCGTCATGCGCCTGAACGGCGAGATCCACCGCATCGTCAATTTGCCCGACGTCAGGGAACGCTACATTGACCTCGGCATCATGCCCCTGCTCTCCACGCCCGAGCGCATGCACGACACCGTGCGCATCGAAGGGCCGAAGACCGCCAGGGCACTCGCCGCCATTGGTCTGAAGCCCGAATAAGCCGCGCGCACCATGCAGTCCATGGCGCCGCGGCATACAATCGCTTTTCGCCGCGGCAAAAACAACAATTCGCCTCGAATGTCCATTCCGCATCACTTCAACGTACCGGGAGTAGCCCCTTGATCGAACGTCAATCCACCAAACTGCGCAAACTGCTGCGCGCCAAAACCTTTCTGCACATGCCATCGGTTTACAACGTGATCGGCGCGCGCCTCGTCGAATCGCTGGGTTTCGAAGCGGTCTACATCGGCGGCTACGTCACCGGCGGCTCGACCGCCATCACCGAACCGCTGCTGACGATGAATGAACAGATCGATCCGGCGCGGCTGATTGCGGAGAACATCAACATTCCGCTCCTGGCCGACGCCGGCTCGGGCTGGGGCGAGCCGATCCACACCATGCGCACCATGCGCGAATTCATCCGCGGCGGCGTTGCCGGCGTGCATATCGAGGACGCGCTTTATCCGAAGCGCGCGCACTATCACAAGTACGTGGTGCACGGCGTGCCGCTCGAGGAATTCGTCGAGAAGGTCGAGTATTCGTGCAAGGAACGCGACCGCAGCGATCCGGACTTCGTCGTCATTGCGCGCACCGATACCTGCCGCGCGCTCGGCCTCGAAGAAGCGAGCAGGCGGCTCAATCGCGCCGCCGACGTCGGCGCCGATCTTGGCCTGCTGTTTCCGCGCACGCGCGAAGAAGCCGAACAGGCGCCGCGGAAATGCCGATTGCCGCTCGTCTATGTGCAAAGCCGCGGCAACCGCGACGGCCGCCCGATCATCCCGCGCAAAGACCTCGAACAAATGGGCTACATCGGCTGCATCGAAGCACAGGTCACACTGTGCACCGAGTTCCACTTCCTCAAGAAAGCGCTGACTGAACTGCGCAGCACCGGCGACTACACCGGCATGACCAATGCCGAATACGTGGCCTCGCGCCAGGCGGTTGAAGATCTGATCGGTCGCGACGAGTACTACGAGATCGAAGCGAAGACCGTCGAAACCCGCCAGCCGAAAGACCAGAAATCGTGACCGCATCCGTACGAGCCCCGAACATTCCGGGGCCGGTGGCCACCGCGCGCAAGCCGAAGGTGCGTTTCCCGGCCAAGGCCACCGACTGCCACGCGCATATCTTCGGCCCGCAGGAACAATATCCGCTGCTGGCGCAGACGCACTTCGTGCCGCACGTCAATCCGCTGGCCGATTACATTCGCATGGAAGGCATCATCGGCTGCGAACGCGGCGTGCTGGTGCAGCCATCGGTCTACGGCCCCGACAATTCACTGATCATCGAAGCGCTTAAATCGAAGCAGTTCGACCTGCGCGCAGTTGCCGTGGTCAATGGCGACATCAGCGACCGTGAACTCGAGGACCTCAATGCCGTCGGCTTTCGCGGCATCCGCATCAACACCGCTTCGGCTACCAAGGGGCTCACGCTCGCCGACGCGCCGCGGCTTGCGGAGCGCATCAAGCCGATGGGCTGGCATTTGCAGTTTTACGTCGATTTGCGCGTGATGCCGGAAATCGAGCAGGCACTTGCCGCGCTGAAAATCGATATCGTCATCGACCACTTCGCGCGCATCTCCTGCGCCGAAGGCCTGCAGGCACCGGCATTCAAGGCGCTGCTGCGCCTGGTCGCGCGCGATAACTGCTGGGCCAAGCTGATGGGGCCGTATTTTGTTTCGGACGATGTGCCGGCCTTCGCCGATATCGCGCCTTTCGCGCAAAAAATGATCACCACCGCACCCGACCGCATGCTCTGGGGTTCGGACTGGCCGCATCCGAGCGGAAAAGAAAAAATGCCCGATGACGGACACCTCGCCGACCTCTTGGCCGATTGGGCGCCTGATGAAACGCAGCGCAAGAAAATACTCGTCGACAATCCGGCGCGACTCTACGGCTTTGAGTAAGTCTTTGGCAAAATGCATTCACGTGACGCCCGCCCCACCACTTCGTCATTCCCGCGAAAGCGGGAATCCAGCTATGCTTGCAATGCATTGCGCTTCTCCTGTCGCTCCCGCTTTCGCGGGAGCGACTGCGGGTGTGGCGCGAACGCTTAACTGCACTTAACGCGGCGTGTTGCCGCCAAGGGGAATAACATAAAAATTACCCGCCTCTCCCTGCTCGTCATCACTGCGCTCTGCAGCACCGCCGTACACGCGCAGCAATATCCCTCGAAGCCTATCCGCTTCATCGTCGGTTTCCCGCCCGGCGGCGGCACCGACATCGTCACGCGCCTGGTGGCCGCAAAACTCACCGATGCCGTCGGCCAGCAAACCATCGTCGACAACCGCCCCGGCGCCACCGGCATGATTGCCGCCAATCTGGTCGCCAAAGCACCGGCCGACGGCTATACACTGCTGACCGCGCACGTGAACTCGCAGGCCATCGCGCCCAACGCCACCTCCAAACCGCTTTACGATCCGTCGCGCGATTTTGCCTACGTTGCCTATTTCGGCTATGCGCCCAATGTGCTGGTCATCCGCCCGAGCACACCAGCGAAGAACGTCAAGGAACTGATCGCACTGGCGAAAGCGCATCCGGGCCAGCTTACCTATGCCTCGCCGGGTGTCGGCAGCACCAACCACCTCGCCGGCGAAATGTTCCGCATGGCCACCGGTGTCGAGATCACCCACATCCCCTACAAAGGCAGCGTGCCTGCGATCATCGATCTGCTCTCGGGCCAGGTCGGCATGAATTTCGATACCCTGTCGTCGGTCGCCGCTTACCTGCAAGCCGGCCGCATGCGCGCGCTGGCGATCACCACGGCGAAACGCGATGCGCAACTGCCCGACGTACCGACGCTGATTGAACTCGGCATCAAGAACTTCGAAGTCACCAACTGGTACGGCGTCGCCGCCCCCGCCGGCACGCCGCCGGACATCGTCAACAAACTGAACATCGAAATTAACCGCATTCTAGAACTGAAGGATGTCATGGCGCGCTTCGATGAACTCGGCACGCGGCGCAACCCGATGTCGCCGGAGCAGTTCGGTGCGTTTCAGCGCGCGGAGCTGGCCAAATACAAGGAAGTGGTGACCAAGTCGGGCGTGAGGATGGAGTAGGCATGCAGCACAAGACGCGGCGCTCATTGCATCCGACCCGTCGCTGAAATAAAAGCGGCCACACAAGGTGGCCGCTTTTATTTGGGGTGCTGAAACGATTGTTTACAGCTTCTGCTCGACCCATCCTTTGACCGAAGCCAATGCCTCCGGCAGTTTCGACGCATCGGTGCCACCGGCCTGCGCCATATCAGGCCGCCCGCCGCCTTTGCCACCGACCTGCTGGGCGACGAAGTTGACGAGTTCACCGGCTTTGACTTTGGATGTGAGGTCACTGCTGACGCCGGCGATCAACGAGACCTTACCGCCGTCGGCCGCGGCGAGCAGCAGCACGCAGGACTTGAGTTTGTCCTTCAGCTTGTCCATCGCTTCACGCAGCGCCTTCGAATCCGCGCCTTCCATCTGTGCGGCGAGCAGCTTCACGCCCTTGATCTCGACGGCCTGGCCGGCGAGATCGTCGCCCTGACTCGACGCCAGTTTCGATTTCAGGCGCGCGAGTTCACGCTCGAGGTTCTTCACGTTCTCGACGATCTGGCCGATTTTCTGCGTGACCTCGGCGACCGGTGCTTTCAGCGCGGCGGCGGCCTGCTGCAAGGACTCTTCCTGACGTTGCACGAGTGCGAGCGCGCCTTCGCCGGTCACCGCTTCAACGCGGCGGATGCCGGCGGCCACACCGCCCTCCGAAATAATCTTGAAGAGACCGATGTCGCCGGTGCGCGCAACGTGCGTGCCGCCGCAGAGTTCGCGCGACGAACCGATATCGAGCACACGCACTTCGTCACCGTATTTCTCGCCGAACAGCGCCATTGCTCCGACCTTCGCCGCCTCATCAAACTTCATGACGCGCGCGCTGGTCGCCGCATTGGCGAGGATTTCGGCGTTGACGATGGTTTCGACGCGGCGGATTTCGTCGGCCGTCATCGGTGCATTATGCGAGAAGTCGAAGCGTGTTTTTTCCGTATCGACCAGAGAACCCTTTTGTGCCACATGACTGCCCAGCACTTCGCGCAGCGCCTTGTGCATCAGATGCGTGGCCGAGTGACTGCGCATGGTGCGGGCCCGCGCTTTGGTGTCGACCTGGCCCTTCAACGTGTCACCGACTGCCAGACGACCGGTGTGCAGCACGCCGTGATGGCCGAACACCTCGGGCTGGATTTTCTGTGTGTCGCTGACGTGGAAGGTGCCGTGCGTGGCGACGAGCTGTCCGCGGTCGCCGACCTGGCCGCCGGACTCGGCGTAGAACGGCGTCTTGTCGAGTACGATGATGGCGGTGTCGCCCGCTTCGATCGCTTCCACCGACGTGCCGTTCTTGTAGATGGCGACGATGCTGCCGTCGTGCACCAGCGTGTCGTAGCCGTGGAATTCTGTTTTACCGCCGCGATATTCGACGGAAGTCTGGCCACCAAACTTGGAGGCCGCGCGCGCGCGTTCACGCTGCTGGCCCATTGCCGCCTCAAAGCCGGCGAAATCGACGGTAATGCCGCGCTCGCGCGCGATGTCAGCCGTGAGGTCGAGCGGAAAACCGAAGGTGTCGTAGAGGCGGAACACGGTGTCGCCGTCGAGCATCTTGTCTTCGGACTGCAGCGCGCCTTCGAGCACCGCCATGCCGTTTTCCAGCGTTTCGGCGAAGCGTTCCTCTTCCTGCTTCAGCACCTGGCCGACGCGGTCGGCGGTTTTGACGAGTTCGGGATAAGCCACACCCATCGCCTTGACCAGATCGGGCACGATTTTGTGGAAGAAGGTTTTTTTCTGACCGAGCTTGTAACCGTGACGGATGGCGCGGCGCACGATGCGGCGCAACACGTAACCGCGGCCTTCGTTGCCGGGTATCACGCCGTCGACGATCAGGAAGGAACAGGCGCGGATGTGATCGGCGATGACCTTCAGCGAGTTGTTATGCAGATCCTTGCAGGCGGTTTCGCGCGCGGCCGCCTTGATCAGCTCCTGGAAAAGATCGATTTCGTAATTCGAATGCACGCCCTGCAGCACGGCGGCGATGCGCTCAAGCCCCATGCCGGTGTCGACCGACGGCTTCGGCAGCGGATGCAGTTTGCCAGCGTCATCCCGATTGAACTGCATGAAGACGAGGTTCCAGATTTCGATGTACCGATCGCCATCCGCTTCCGGCGTGCCGGGCGGGCCGCCCGGAATGTCGGCGCCGTGGTCGTAAAAAATTTCCGTGCACGGGCCGCAGGGGCCGGTCTCACCCATCTGCCAGAAGTTGTCTGAACCGCCCCCCGGTTTGTCGCCGATGCGCGTGATGCGCTCGCGCGGCACGCGGATCTCGTTGGCCCACAGGTTATAAGCCTCGTCGTCGGTTTCGTAGACGGTAACCCAGAGTTTTTCCTTCGGCAGCTTGTAAACGACCGTCAGCAGCTCCCATGCAAAGTGGATGGCGTCCTTCTTGAAGTAATCGCCAAAGCTGAAATTGCCGAGCATTTCGAAGAAAGTGTGGTGGCGCGCCGTGTAACCGACGTTTTCCAGATCGTTATGCTTGCCGCCGGCGCGCACGCAGCGCTGCGAAGTGGTGGCGCGTTTGTAGTCGCGCTGCTCATGGCCCAGAAAGAGGTCCTTGAACTGCACCATGCCGGCGTTGGTGAAGAGCAGCGTCGGGTCGTTGCCGGGCACCAGCGGACTGGAGGCGACGATGGCGTGGCCCTTGCTCTTGAAATAGTCGAGGAACTGCTGGCGGATTTCGCTGCTTTTCATGGGCGTGACACCGGGATTCAGGAAAGCGCGATTTTAAACCGGTCTTCCCGGGAATGGCGTGAAAAATCAATACTCCGCGGCCTGCGCGCCGACCGGGTGAATCGTGCTTCCAATTGTACGGTGTTCAGGCCAGAAAGCCGATGCCGCGCCTGGGGCGAGACTTGCGGCCGTCATCGTTCGCGATCAAACGTTTGATCGCGTCGAAAACCACCGCAAACTGCTCGTCATAACGCTTTTCAAGCGCATCGATGCGGCGCGCCAGATTGCGATTGGAGTCCATCAACCGCCGCAATTGAACGAAGGTGCGCATGATGGCAATGTTGACTTCGACGGCGCGCGTAGAGCGTAGTACGCTGGAGAGCATGGCGATACCCTGCTCGGTGAACGCGTAGGGAAATCCCCGTCGACCGCCGTGTTGACTTGCGGTCACAAATTGTGACTGCATTGAGCGATGAGCTGGCGCATTACCGGGTGACATTGAAATGCCAATCTGGCATCTCAAGTTTTCCCACTCTTTACTTGTGACCCGAAACATGAAATCGGCGGGAAACCGCGCGATGTTTCTCTTGACGGCGCGATTCAATGCCCCTGTTTCAACACCATAGAGCATGGCAAGATCGGCATCTAACATCACCTTCTCGCACCGAACAGCATAGACATAAGGCGCAAGATTTTCCGGCCTGGGTTTGAGCGAACGCATTCGTTTTGTCGCCGAATCCATCATTGGTCGTCGCCAGCCCCGGCAATCACCTTGCGGATGATATCCAGACTGAAGCCGCGCCCCTGCAAAAAACGCATTTGACGCGCTCTGTCGCTGGCATCGGCGGGCGGCTCGGGGAATTTGCGGCGCCAGACGTCGCGCGCCGACTCCAGTTCGCTTTCTTTGAGCGTTTCGCGCGCGCCGGCGATGACCTCTTCGGACAGGCCTTTTTGCCGCAACTCGTGCGCGATTTTCTGGCTGCCGAAGCGGCGGCGCCGCGTCGCCATCACCTGCTCGACGACGCGTTTTTCCGACAACCAGCCGCGCTGTTCGAAGTCTTCGATCAGCGGTGGAATCTCGTCAGGGTCTTCGGTGTATTGCAGCAGGCGGCGCGCCAGTTCCTGCTTCGAGTACTCACGCTGCGCGAGCAGGCCGAGTGCCCGCGCGCGCAGACTGAGTCCCTGCTTATTTTTCTTCGGCGGCGGCGGCTGATTTGGATCCACCAACCGCTCCACCAGCCACGGCCGTGACACCGAGCGCAGCGCGGATCTTGGCGTCAATCTCGTTGGCCATCTCCGGATGATCTTTCAGGTAATCGCGCGTGTTGTCCTTGCCCTGGCCGATGCGTTCTTTGCCGTAGCTGTACCAGGCGCCCGATTTGTCGATGATCTTCTGATCGACGCCGAGCTCGATGATCTCACCTTCGCGCGAAATGCCTTCGCCATAGAGAATGTCGAAGTTAGCCTGCTTGAACGGCGGCGCCACCTTGTTCTTGACGACCTTGGCGCGCGTCTCCGAGCCGATGACCTCTTCGCCCTTCTTGATCGCGCCGGTGCGGCGGATGTCGATGCGCACCGAGGCGTAGAACTTCA
>CALQCM020000079.1 GCA_943329075.2 Chitinophaga pinensis
CGAAGGCCTGAACAACAAGATTCGCGTCATCCAGCGACGCGCATACGGATTGCGTGACGAAGAATATCTGCGGTTGAAAATCCTCACTTGCATGTTGCCAGCCCTCTAAAATGATCCAAAATCACCCACTCGACTTCCCGAAGACCCAACATTGTTTTCCCTGTTTGTTCACAGTTCCGTGCCGGCCAATTCTCCGCCTGTTTTCGAAACAATCCTAGCCTATGCGTAAGACGATTCTCATCATGCTGACCTGCTAATTTGGAGTAGGATATTCCGCAATGTGGTCGTAAGCCCTCGTGATCCTCGAGTTTGGACTCGGAGAAATTTCGGCATGGCTCACAATCTTCGTTTTCTTAGGTGACCAAAGATGGCTAATTGTCAGAGATATCAAGCGCTTTTTGTCTTGCTCTGCGCACTGCTAGTTTCAGGGCTATTAATCGTTTCTGAATCGTCCGCTCAACCCATGTGGAATGCGGAGGGAATTGCGAATATATCTGCGGAAAGCGTGAATTTAAAGGATGGCAGCGGGCGATTTTTTGGCAATGTGCCAGTTGCATTTGCCAAAATGCTTGTCGAAATAAAAACAAAAATTCAAACCGTAGCTGGCATCCAATCAGATTTATATATACAGGTGGGCACTGATCCTAACGCTTGGGCTGGGCCTGTTGGAAACCGATATGTCATTGCCTTTAATTTGCCGATGCTGGTGGCGTTTGGGAACGACAAGGACGCACTCGCGACCGTCATGGGGCACGAAACGGCGCATTTAGTGCGCCAGCATATTCCAGCGCGGCAGGGCAACCAAAACACCGTTGATGCTTTCGGCTCTTTTTTCGGCGCTTTGTTTGAAGGCGTGATCCAAAACAAATATCAAATATCTGGACTGGGG
The DNA here is from genome assembly GCA_943329075.2 of Chitinophaga pinensis. Classification (GTDB taxonomy): domain Bacteria; phylum Pseudomonadota; class Gammaproteobacteria; order Burkholderiales; family SG8-41; genus PALSA-1004. Next base: position 890 of record CALQCM020000079.1, read on the forward strand.
AATTCCATTGCTGAACTAGGTGTCGTAATGGCAAAAACAGCGTTCAGCCGGGATCAGGAAAGGGAGGCAGATAAATACGGTTTGGAATGGATGAACGCGGCCGGCTATTCCCCTCAAGGGGCGCTACGACTCTGGAAAAAAATGGGGAGTATCGCGCCTGGTCGCGACTTTACATTCTTATTGTCACACCCTGCTTCAGATGAACGATTTGAGAACTTGAAGCAACAAATTTCTTCACTACCGCCGCAACGCAATGAAATTCACTCTAATTCTTCTTACCAGATAGCAATTGGCGGAAGCAACGCGCAAACTCGAAACGCAATCACAGTCACAGGCATGGAGCAAGATGCCAATAGCCTCGCTAACCAGAATGGGGTGGTTAAAACTGGTTTTTGCATTCAAATCGCTGCCGTGTTCGACCAGGATCTTGCGAGATTGATGCGGTCTCAGATCGCAGCACGAGGATTTGATGTGTACACTGAAGTGGCACGGGGCCCTAATGGGGAGTTTACGCGGGTACGCAGCGGGCCTTATTCAACACGCGAATTGGCAGAAAATGCAAGAAATCAACTTAAAAATAGGGGATTTTCTGGCGCTATTCTCCCATTACAATAAATCGGGAGTTAAAAAATGAAATGCATTGCCTTATTCTGTTTATTTTCTCCTGCATTGTGGAATAGTGAGAAGCGTCGCGCGTAGATTAAGTTCGCAAGTTTGGGCGAGGCGGAACTATGAGAATCACGGTACAGGAATCACCCGCAAAGGTGTTCAGACTATCGACACCGATGCACCTTCTCGACAAATTATGGTGGGAGATCGCAGGTTTCAAGCGCGCCCAACGCAGCGAAAGTCAGTTCAAATACCTATTACCCGCATATCACGCCTTCAATTGCGCCGTAACTGCGTGGCACATGACGGACTGGGTATGGGAATACGCCGACGCGGAATCGCGCGTCGCACTCGCGTCAAAGTACAAAATCAAAGGCACTTCCCTTCGATCCTTCCAAAAAGCCGTGGCCAGGGCGAATCGCTCAATCAATGCGTGTCAGGAAATTGCGAACGGATCGAAGCACCGAGAGGTAAGGCGGCTGCAAGCAAATCCGCACGTTCGCGCGGAGGTCGTCTGGGCGGAACTGGAAAAAGGCGATGTAGGTGAACGGAGATTCGGAAGCGTTTGGCAGATTCGTGATGAAGATGGCGTGCGTCCTGCGCTCCAAGTATTTAAAGAAGCAGCGGACTATTGGCGCGAAGTTATTTCGCCGTGGATGGAGGATTCATTTGTTGAGGGTCGGCCGATCCAAAACACACGGATACCGCGCTAGCGGCGCAGGCGGCGGCTTGCGGTGTCCGCAGTCGTTCGAGTCGCGCTCTTCGCTATTCAGGCCGCGTTACCAATTGCCATAGGTGTCGGAGTCGATTTGTTTTGGAAACAAATCAACCCAGCTACCCATCGATGATGGTCAGTAGTGATGTCGCGCCTGCAGAATATAGAGGCGCCCAGCTTCGACGCGGCAGACCAAGCGATGCCAGGCAGTAATACGGCGTGACCAGTAGCCTTGCCATTCGTGCTTGAGCGGCTCGGGTTTGCCGATGCCGGCGAACGGGCTGCGCCGGATATCGGCAATCAGCGCATCAATGCGTGCGACGACCTTTGGATCGCTCTTGCGCCACCAGGCGATATTTTCCTTCGCCCTGTCGGCGAAGAAGCGTTCAGCGGCGTGGGCGGCGGGCGTGGCGCGCGATTTCTTTTTCGACTTGGTGACGCGCATCGTGCAGGCGGGTTGCGTTTTGCGGGCTCCGCAGCAGGTGCGCGGTTTCCTGGAGTGCGTGCCATAGGTGTCGGAGTCGATTTGTTTTGGAAACAAATCGACCCCGTTACCCTGGATGATGATCAGTAGTGATATCGCGCCTGCAGAATATAGAGCCGCCCAGCTTCGACGCGGTAGACCAGGCGATGCTCGGCAGTGATACGGCGTGACCAGTAGCCTTGCCATTCGTGCTTGAGCGGCTCGGGTTTGCCGATGCCGGTGAACGGGCTGCGCCGGATATCGGCAATCAGCGCATCAATGCGTGCGACGACCTTTGGATCGTTCTTGCGCCACCAGGCGATATCTTCCTTCGCCCTGTCGGCGAAGAAGGACTCAGCGGCGCCGGCGGCGGGCGTGGCGCGCGATTTCTTTTTCAACTTGGTCACGGGCTTCGTGCAGGCGGACTGCGTTTCGCGGGCTCCGCAGCAGGTGCGCGGTTTCCTGGAGCGCAGAGTACTCATCCATCGACATCAGCACCGCAGATTTGCCGTTTCGACGTGTGATGACGACGGCCGACCGGTCGGCGTTGACCTGATCGAGCACGCGCGCCAGCTCGTTACGCAGCCGGGTGTAAGGGATGGGATCCATGTTGAATTTCGACCTGTCCAGTTATCTGCACAGGTCATTATACTGGAAATCCTCACCGAGCAAGGGGGCGCCGCGCTGGCGCGGGATTCGCGGATCGCCGTAAGGCGAGACGTGAACAATTGCTTTGGATTGTCACACTTTTGAATATCCAGCGGCGGCGCCGGTCCGCGTGATTTGCGAAATGACCTGAGACTTCCCCCTGGCATGCGCGTAGAGTCCGCGCACCATTTACGCAGGGGAATACGCATGGCCACGATCAGTTTTGACGAAAAAGAGCAATACGAGGAGAAGCTTGAGCGGATCCTGTTTCACGCCGACGTCGACGGGCGCCAGTTGCGCTGTCTGATCGCGCGCAAGACGCTCGAGGAGCATTTCAGCATCCTCGGCGGGCCACACATGAAGATCGCCGGCTGCATGGATATATTTGCGCGCCATCGCAAGAACATACACGCCTCGGCGCGCCGCATCATCGTTGAAATGGGCGCCAGCGATCTTGAACGCACCAGCGAGATCGTGCTGTCGCCGTCCTTCCTCTGAGCGCCGCGTACCCCTCTGCGTGCCCCGGGCTGAACGCGTGATAAACTGTTTTTGCAGTTCACGCAGCAGTTCATTCAACAACAAGATTGCACCAGGGTGCACATCGCAGGAGGGGAAATGCACGTTTTTGATTTGAAGAAAGAGCAGGAATGGCGCGCCGACCGGCATGTCGAAAAAGTGCTGGGCAAATTCGGTGCCGGTGACGTGACCGTCGCCTGCTGGGAGCCGGGGCAGATCTGCGCCTACCATTGCCATCCCGATGCCACGGAAATCTATTTTTGTTTTGAGGGTGGTGGCAAGATGCGCACGCCCGAGCGCACGATCGATATCGTGCCCGGCGGTTTTGTCGTGCATCCGCCCGGCGACGTGCACGAATACATCAACGGTCCGCAACGCACCATGTTGTTCCGCGTGCGTTATGGTGCTTCGATGACCTCGCGCGGATCGTCCTGGGATTTCAATCCCGCCTGGCAGCGCAAGGAAGCCGACGACGAATTCTACGGAAAATTTCCCGAGCGGCTGACCTCGGAAGTGAAGTAATCCGTATTGGACTGGCCCGGCGCGTAAGCGACCGCGGTCAGTCCTGCTGTGTGGCGAGATACTCGATCAGCGCTTGAATGCGATAGCTGATGTTGATCTCGTCCTCTTCGCGCACGCCGCGCGGGCCGCCCGCGGCCGTGGCGATGGCGCTTTTGTAAATTGTCCCCCACGCCGGCATTTCGCTCGGCCCGTGTGCCTTGATCGAGATGCGGCCGTCGATCGTGCGCGCCAGCTGTTCGCGCGGGAACACGCCACCATTGTTCTTTTTCAGGTGGCGCAGTGAGGGCGGACGCCGGATCAGGTTTTCCGCCATCCAGCCGTCGCCTCTTGCAGAAGTGCCGTGGCACATGGCACAACGCGTGTTGAATTCACGTTGACCGAGGCCCGGTTCGGCGGCCAGTGCCTGCAGGGAGACCGCGCACAACAGCGCGCCAGTGACGGTGAAAATTGCAGAAGCCATTGCAGTGACCGGTTTCATGAGTGTGCTCCTTGGTCGGAAACGACATCAAACCGGTTTTAGTATCCCGACCTCCGCGGTTTTCATTGTTGATGCAGGTCAAGAAGGCAGTGTGTTTTCGCGCTGCCGATCCGGGTGTGTGCCGCGGACGGGTTCTGGCGATGATTTTCCGGTGCCGTGCGCCCGCCGCCGCTCGTGCCAGGCGGTGGACATTTCCTCCGCTGAGACTGCGCAGGTGAGCGACAGCCAAAGGCCGTAAAACAGGCCGGCGACACAGATTGCCTGAATCAATGCGACGGCTATTTCCATGGCGATCCTCGCGTGGTTGCAGGCGGGCGCCCGCGATGCCGCACTCTAGGCGCAGGCGCCCTGACCTTAAATCCATCCGTCGACCTACCACCAAGGCCCTATGGCAGCCCGTCGCAGCGCTGACGAACGCGTGATCTCGGGAGGGCGCCACGGCTGCGGTTACAATAGTCTTTTCCATGCGCACCTTCCGGGGGGAGGGGACGGCGACTGCCGGCTCCTGCGCCTATTTCCAGCCATGTCGATCCGATTAGTTATTGCGCTAGCGTTGTGCAACATGACCAGCCTGCGTGCCGGCCGCGTGCTCTTCGCCTTGTATGCGCTGAGTCTCGAGGCGACGCCGATCACCGTCGGCATGCTGGCGGCGCTCTTCGCGCTGTTTCCGGGCGTGATGTCGTGGCCGGTGGGCATGGTGGCGGATCGCTTTGGCTCGCGCTGGTTGCTCACCATCGGCACCACCGGCACCGGCATCGCCATGCTGGTGCCGTATTTCTATCCCGGCATGCCGGCCCTGTTTGTCGCTGCCAGCATCCTCGGTTTTTCATTTGCGCTCTACAACGTGTCGTTGCAGAACCTGATCGGCCTCATTAGCGGGCCGGAGAAACGCACCCAGAGCTTCAGCAATTTCGGGCTCGCCCAATCGGTCGCGTCGTTCTTCGGCCCGCTGCTGGTCGGGTTCGGCATCGACCACGCCGGTTACGGGCTTACCTGTATGTATTTCGCGTTCCTCTCCATCGTGCCGGTGGCGATGCTGGCAGTGTGGGGGAAATCGCTGCCGCCGGGCACACGCGGCGCCGCCGACAAGAGCAGCGTGCTGCACACGCTGAAAGACGCCGGACTGTGGCGGATACTCGCCACCGGCAGCCTCGTCGTCGAAGGCATCGAGCTCTATCAGTTTTATCTGCCGGTTTACGGGCACTCGATCGGTCTGTCGGCGTCGGCGATCGGCGTCGTCGTCGCGATGTTCGCCGCCGCCTCCTTCGTCGTGCGTCTGGTGATGCCGCTGATCATGGCGCGACTCAGCGAGAAAACGATACTCGCCTATTCCTTTTATCTTGCGGCGGCGGGTTTTCTCATGCTGCCGTTTCTGCAAGGCGCGCTGGCCCTTTCGGCGGTTTCGTTCATGATCGGCCTCGGCCTCGGTTGCGGCCAGCCCATCACAATGACGCTGGCCTTCAGCAACTCCGTTGCCGGGCGTTCCGGCGAGATCATGGGGCTGCGCATCACCATTAACAATCTCACGCGCGTGATCGTGCCGATTGTTTTCGGCAGTATCGGCACCCTGTTCGGCATGTTTGCGGTGTTCGGCGTCAGCGCGCTGATGCTGGGCGGCGGTGGCGTGCTGACGCGCGAGAAATCGAAACCGCCGGCAGACGCGGCCGATTAAGCGCGCCGGATTGTTTTAGCGCGAGAGCAGGGCGATCGCCGTGCCGGCCAGCGGCAGGTAAAACAATATTCGCAGTTTACGTTCAGGCAGGCGATGCGCCATCGCCACGCCGGCGCGCATTGTCGTCAATGCGCCGAGGCACAGCGGGATACCGAGTTGCCACACGACCTTGTCGTGGTGCGCGTAGGTGGCGAGGCTGGCCAGCGTGCCCGGTGCAATCGCGGCGAAGGCGAGACCCTGGGCTTTTTGCTGCACCAGACCGAATAAGCGCGTCAGCATGGGTGTCGCGCAAATCGCGCCGCCAATGGTAAAGAAACCCGTCAGCGTGCCGCAGAACGCGCCGACCAGCGGTGACCAGCGCATATCGAGCAGTTTGCGCGTGCTGCGCGGCGCGAAACGCGGCAATTCCGAAATCACCATGTAGGCCACCAGCAGCAGGAGGAAGACCGAAAACACACGACGCAACTGCTGCGGATCAAGATACAGCGCGAGCCGTGTGCCGAGGTATCCGGCAACACAGCCGGCGATCGCAATGCCCAGCGCGTAACGGCGGTCGACGCTGCCGTGTTTGTAATAATGCCAGAGGCCCATCACCGCGGTGGGCGCGGCCATCACATAGGTGGTGCCTTGCGCAAACTGTTGTTCGAGACCGAAACCGAGCGCCAGCAGCGGCACCGCCAGCATGCCGCCGCCGACGCCGAAGAGTCCGCCGGCAAAGCCGATGACGGCACCGATGCCGCCAACGACAATCCATTCAATCAGCATTTCGGTCATCGATAGGAAGTCCCGGCTCAACTGCGCGGTAGGCGGCGGATCATGCGGCGAATGTGATATTCTTCAAAGCACAAAACCTTCGCAGCATTGTACTAGAACGAGGGTAGACGGGTTTCCAAAGTGAATGCCATTCCACACGATTTTGAGATCGCAACCGCACGTTGTGTGCTGCGTGCGCTTGGCGTTATCGACGCGCCGTTTATCGCGGCCGCGTTGCGCGACGACGCATTCGCCGGCGACATGCGTTGGGACCTGCCTCGGGACGAGACGGCGTTGATCGCCGCAGTCGCGGCAAGCCGGGACAAGTGGAGCGCCGGGAGTGCTTATCGGTTTACTGTTCTGTTGCAGGCGACGCGCGAGCCGCTTGGTTGCATTGCCCTGCGGCACGAACCGCGTGCGCATGACTGGAGCATCGGTTTCTGGATCGCGCGCCCGCAATGGGGGCACGGTTTTGCGGTCGAGGCCGCTGCTGCAGCGAGTGAATTTGCATTCTCGCAACTGAACGCGACTACTGTGCGCGCGGCGCATGCGGGCAGGAACCGGCAGAGTCGGCGCGTCATCGAGAAACTCGGCATGCGATTCAAGCGTCAGCTGGCTGAAGGTTGCGCCGCGAGCGGCATGCCGTCGGAATTTGAATACACGCTGGAGAGGTGATGACGATGCAGGTGCGGCGGTCTTGGTTGGAGGTGGGCAGGTGAATCGTTACGCCATTGGGCTGTTGGTGGTCGCTGCTTCACCATCGTTGATGGCGGCGGACGCGGCTGTAAATTTTCCGGACAAACCGATTCGTTTGATCGTCCCCGCCGGCGCGGGATCAGCCAACGACACGCTGGCGCGGGTCATCGCCATGAAAATGGGCGAGGCGCTCAACCGCACGCTGGTGGTCGACAACCGGCCCGGCGCAGGCGGCATCATCGGTGTTGAGACGGTTGCACATGCCGTAGCCGACGGCTACACGCTGCTGACCGTAAGTACCTCATCGGCGGTGATACTGCCGCAGATGCATCAGAAGCTGAACTTCGATACCTTTCGTGATTTCGCGCCGGTCGGTTTGACCGGGCTGACACAAAATGCGCTGGTCGCGCACCCGTCACTGCCGTCGAGTGTTAAGGACCTTGTTTCGTATGCAAAAACAAACCCGGGCAAATTGAATATGGCGTCGGCGGGGCTCGGCAGCCAGAGCCACCTGGCCGGCGTGCAGTTTTTGTTGTTGACCGGTATTGACGTTGTGCATGTGCCGTACAAGGATGGCGGTGCCGCAGTGACGGCGTTGATCGGCAATCAGGCGCAGTTCACCATCACGCCGCTGCCATCGACTTTGCCGCACGTGCGCGCGAACCGCCTGCGCGCGCTGGCCACCGGCGGCGACCGCCGCTCCATGCAGTTGCCCGACGTGCCGACGATGAATGAAGCCGGCGTTGCCGGTTATCAGTCGACGGGCTGGAACGGCCTGCTGGCGCCGGCCAAAGTGCCGAAGGCGATCATCGAAAAACTCAATGCGACCATCGCAAGGGTGATCGCGCAAGTGGAAACGCGCGAACAATTTGAACGACAGGGTGCGGAGCCGCGCGCAAGCACGCCGGCCGAATTTGCCAGGTTCATCCGCGAAGAATGGGACCGTTATACTCCCGTCATCAAGGCGGCCGGCATGCAAAACAATTAGCACAGGTATTCGAGGCCGTGAAGAATTTGTCCCGGCCCGCATTCAATTCACCCGCAGACAGGAGTCAATATGGTTTTTGCAGCACGCCAGCCGGACCGCGAACAGATGATCGGCAACTGGGGCCACCGCATGATCGCGGCCGGCGTCGACTACAACGATTTCCTCACCACCGTCGGCCGCGTCAAGGTCTACTGGGAGGATTGGTGCCGCGAATGGTGCAAGACCGCAGCCATGCACGAAGGTTTCGCGCTCGAACACGAAAAGCGCGGCCACATGATCAGCGCCGCCGAAGCGTACTTTCAGGCGGCACTCGGCTATCACTACGCCTGCCTGCATTTCATCTGGGACCATGCGCAGTACATTCCGGCGCATGAAAAGCGCGTTGCCTTGTTTGCAAAGGCGGCGCCTTATCTCGATCCGCCCGCAGTGCCGCACACGGTTCCCTTCGGCGATTTGCGCATGCCGGGGTATCTGCGATTGCCGCCGGGTGTGGCCAGACCGCCGGTGGTGATCATGGTGTCGGGTACGGATTCAACCAAGGAAGAGCACAACTCGATGGAGACGGTGTTTCTGCGCCGCGGCATGGCCACATTCAGTTACGACGGGCCGGGGCAGGGTGAGACCTGGTTTCATGCGGCGATGCCGGTTGACTTCGAACGCTCAACCGCAGCGGTGGTCGATTATCTCGAAACACTGCCGCAAATCGACGGCAAACGCGTCGGCCTCTATGGCCAAAGTCTCGGTGGCTATCTGGCGCCGCGCGCTGCCGCCTACGATCAACGCGTCAAGGCCTGTGTCGCTTCCGGCGGCAGCTATGACCGCACGTTCATGCTGAAACATCTCGAAGATCCGTCGCAGCGCGGACGGCACGAACAGCTCTACAAGACCACCGAATGGGCGGAGATCGAGCGCATCATACGGGCCAGCACCATGGAGGGCATGGCGAAGAACATTCGCTGCCCGCTAATGATCGTGCACGGCACCAAAGACTTCGTGCCGATGGAGCATTCCGAGCGGCTGATCAGAGAAGTACAGGGACCAACTGAATTGTTTGTCATGGAAGGCGGCCGCCATTGTTCGACTAATATGTCGTACCGCTGGCGTCCGCACAGCGGGGATTTCATGGCTCGCTATCTGGATGCCCGCTGAATTCCGGACCTGTCTGTTGCGGTTGTTTGCGCTCAAGCGGTCGGGAACCGAATTGTTTTGCAATAGGTACTGAAGGAGGACTCTAATGTCTGCCAAAGAACGCTACGTCCACAATTTTGAAACGATGAAACAGGGCAACGTCCTCGGCGGTGCGCTCTCCACCGGGATGGGGGCGGCCTTCACCGGCGAGCGCGTCTATGTCGGTATCGTCACCAAAAAGACCGGCACCGGATCAAAGGCGCACTACCATCTCGACGAGACCTTCAACTACGTGCTGAAGGGGGCGCTGAAAGTGGTGATGGATGGCGAAGAATTCATCGTGCCCACCGGCGCGTTGCTGCACATCCCGCCGAAGGTCGTGCACACGGCGGTGGCCTCCGACGACGGCGATGCGGTGTATCTCGTCTGCCGCGATACCACCAGCGACGGCGGCGGCAAGCCGACCACCGTCGAGGTTTAAGCCCGGGTTGCGCTCCGCCGCGCCACGCGCCGGCGTGGCGTGCTAGCGGGCGGAGAGGGCGGCCAGTACCTTCGGCGGTGACATCGGCAAATCGGTGAGTCGCTTGCCTACCGCGTTGTGGATCGCGTTTGCGAGTGCGGCCATCGGCGGCACGATGTTGGCTTCCGCCATACCTTTGACGCCGTACGGGTGATTGGGGTTGGGAATTTCGACGATCAGGGTTTCGATCATCGGCAGGTCGGAGCAGACCGGCATGCGGTAATCGAGGAAGCCCGCGTTGATCAGGTGCCCGTCCTTGTCGTAGATGTATTCCTCGTTCAATGCCCAGCCGATGCCCTGCGTGACGCCGCCGTGGATCTGACCTTCGACATAGGCGGGGTGCACGGCGCGCCCGACGTCCTGCGCGGCGACCCAGCGCAGAATTTTCACGGCGCCGGTTTCAGGATCGACTTCGACGTCACAGAACTGCGTCGAGAAACCCGGTGCCGGTCCGCCGTCGTTGACGGCCGCCGATGCGGTGACCGGGCCGCCGGTGGCGCTGCGTTGCGCCGCAATCGCTTTTAGCGACAGCGGTTCGAAGGCGCCGGCTTTTTTACCGGCGGGGCGCGCGTGGCCGTCTTCCCAGATCACGTCTTCAACCTCGATCTTCCAGATTTTTGCGGCGCGTGCGCAGAGTTCGGCGATCACCTTGTTGCAGGCGTTGATCACTGCTTTGCCGGTGGCGTAGGTGACGCGCGAGCCGCCGGTGCCCTGCGTGTAGCCCACCGAGTTGGTGTCAGCGATGATCGGCCGCACGCGGTCGTAGTCGATGCCCAGCGCCTCGGCCGCCATCAACGCCGTGGAGGCGCGCGAGCCGCCGATGTCGGGGCTGCCGGTGGCGACCACTGCGGTGCCGTCTTCGTTGATCGATACGGTTGCGCTCGATTCGCCGCCGCCGTTGAACCAGTAGCCCGAGGCCATGCCGCGCCCCTGGTTTTTGCCCAGCGGTGCGTTGTAGCCCGGATGTTTCGCCAGGGCCTGCAGCGTTTCGGCGAAGCCGGCGTGCGTGTGCTTCGGCCCCCAGATCAGCGGCGTGCCGATCTTCGCGGTGTTTTTCAGGCGCAGTTGTAACGGGTCCATGCCGATTTTTTTAGCGACGGCGTCGAGCGTGCTCTCAACCGCAAACGCCGAGATCGGCGAGCCCGGTGCGCGATAGGCGACGGCCTTCGGCCGGTTGCACACCACGTCGTAGCCGATGGTGCGCATGTTGGCGATGTCATAGGGGGCGAAGCCGCACATGCAGCCATTCATCACCGGTGAGCCGGGGAAGGCGCCAGCCTGATATTTGAAGAGCGCGTCGGCAGCAACGATCTTGCCGTCTTTCTTGACACCGATCTTGATCGTCATCGAGGCACCCGAAGTCGGACCGCTGCCCTTGAACACTTCTTCGCGCGTCATCGTCATTTTCACCGGGTGGCCGCTCTTGCGCGAGAGTGCGACCGCCAGCGGTTCGAGATAGACGACGGTTTTGCCGCCGAAGGCGCCGCCGATTTCCGCAGCGTGCACACGCAGGTCGCCGGTTTTCATGTTGAGCAGCTTGGCGACGAAGGTGCGCACGACAAAGTGGCCCTGTGTTGACACCCACAACTCGGACTGCCCGTCGCTGTCGGTGCGCGCAATGCAGGCGTGCGGCTCGATATAGCCCTGGTGCACGGGGGCGGTTTTGAAACTCATTTCAACGATTTCATCGGCAGCGGCGAAGCCGGCGTCGATATCACCCAGCTTGTATTCAATGCGTTTCGAGATGTTCGAGGCTTTCGCCGGCGGCGGCTCGATGCCGCGCGTGATCATGTCTTCGAACAGGAGCGGCGCGTCAGATGCCATCGCCGCATCGACGTCGATGACGTGCGGCAGCACTTCGTATTCGACTTCGATCAGCTTCAACGCCTCGTCGGCGATCTTCTGGCTGGTGGCGGCCACCGCGACGATGGCGTGGCCTTCATAGAGCACCTTCTCGCGCGCCAGGATGTTGCGCGTCATGTGCCAGTAATTGACGGCGATGCGCTCGGGGCCGACGTATGCGAATTTCTGCTCGGGCAGGTCGGCCGCGGTCAGCACGGCCTTGACGCCGGGCAGCGCCTCGGCATTTTTGGTGTTCAGCGAGCGGATGCGCGCGTGCGCGTGCGGCGAGCGCAGCACCTTGCCCCACAACATGCCGGGCAGGTTGAAGTCGGCGCCGTATTGGGCGAGGCCCGTCACCTTGGGCACGCCGTCCGGGCGCACCGGGCTGGTGCCGATGACCTTGAGCTTTTTCTCGGGATAACTGGTCGGGGTGTCCATGTTTATGTCCTCCGCATTTCGACGGCGGCGGCAAGCACCGCCTCGACGATTTTGTTGTAACCGGTGCAGCGGCACAGATTGCCCGCCAGCCAGTAGCGCACTTCGGTCTCGCTCGGATCGGGGTTGCATTCGAGCAGCGCCTTCGCCGCGATCAGCATGCCCGGCGTGCAGATGCCGCATTGAAGGGCTGCGTGTTCGAGAAACTTCTGCTGCAGCACGTGCAACTGCGCACCGTTGGCCATGCCTTCGATGGTTTCGATTTTCTTGCCCTCGGCCTCGACGCCGAGCATCAGGCAGGAGCAGACCAGCCGCCCGTTTACCGTCACGCTGCAGGCGCCGCAGTCGCCGCTGGCGCAGCCTTCCTTGGTGCCGGTCAGGTGCAGTTCATCGCGCAGCACGTCGAGCAGCGTTTGCTGCGTTTCACACAGAAACTCGACGGGGTTGCCGTTGAGCGTGGTCGTTACATGGTGCTTGGCCATTACGGGTTCCCCTTTGCGCGGTCGCGCGCAATCGTGGCGGCGCGGCGCGCCATCACGCCGACCACCTTGATGCGGTATTCCTTGGTGCCGCGTTTGTCGTCGATTGGTTTGGCTGCAGCACTGGCGGCGGCTTCGAGGCGGGCGAGTGCGGCGTCATCAACGCTGCTGCCGATCAGTGCGGCGGCGGCTTCTGCGACCAGCAGGGCGGTCGCGGCGACGGCGCCGAGGCTGACGCGCGCATCGGTGCACACCCCCTTGGCGTCGAGTGTCAGATTGACGGCTGCGCCGACCACGGCGATGTCCATCTCGGTGCGCGGTGTGAAGCGCAGATAAGCGTCGGCTGCGTGCGGCGGGCGTTTGGCGAGAAAAAACGAGGTGACGATTTCGCCCTTGGCGAGCGAGGTTTTGCCCGGGCCGGTGACGATGTCTTCAACGTGCGCTTCACGTTTGCCTTTGGGACCTGCGATGCTGGCCATGGCGCCGGCGGCGATCAAGGCCGGCACGCTGTCGGCCGCGGGCGAGGCGTTGCACAGATTGCCGCCCACACTTGCGCGGCCCTTGACCTGGATCGAGCCGATCAGCGCGATCGCTTCGGTGAGGCCGGGCCATGTTTTTGCAAACGCTTTGTGCTCGACGATTTCCATGCATGGCACCGCGGCGCCGACACGGAAGCCGCCGTTCTCGGCAGTGATCGTGGTCATTTCGGGAATGCCCTTGATGTCGATGACCAGCGCCGGCTCGATGCGGCCGGCGCGCATTTGCACCAGCAGGTCGGAACCGCCGGCCAGCACCTTGGTCAGTCCCTGCGCGCCGGCCAGCAGTGCAACCGCCGCCTCCAGCGTTTTGGGCGCTTCGTAACGCAATTCGCTCATTTTTATTTCCTCGATATCGTGCTGTGCACGCTTTTTTTGGAAGCCGCGATTGTCGCTGATTGTTGCTTATTGCAACATCCGGCCAAGTCGCTAGCTTAACATCCGCGATGGGTGGTTTGTTTGCTGTACATCAAGGCTGGCTGGTGCCGCGGCTACCGCTTGCTCAATGCTGCAGCGGCCGGCGGTCAGGCGCAGTACTCAGTTCGGTGTGGCCCCCGACGTCTGCACGACCCGGCGCCACTTGGCGATTTCGGACTTCATGTAAGCGCCGAATTCCTCCGGCGTGCCGGGTGCGGCTTCGATGCCCTGTTTGAAGAGGGCGTCTTTGACTTCGGGCGCGTTCAACAATGTAACCACTTCGCGATTGAGTCTGGCGATGATTTCCGGCGGCGTCTTCGCCGGTGCGACCAATCCGTACCAGTTGTTGGCTTCGAAACCCGGCAGGCCGGCTTCGGCCATGGTGGACAACTCCGGCGCGAACGCAGAGCGTTTCGCAGTCGTCACCGCGAGCGCCTTGACTTTGCCGGCCTGCATCTGCGGCACGGCGACAACCGCGGTGGCGAAGACCAGTTGCAAGCGTCCGGCAATCAGATCGATCATCGACGGCGGCCCACCCTTGTAGGGCACGTGGATCAATTTCAGTTTGGCGATCGAACTGAACAATTCGCCGGATAGATGGCCGGCGGTGCCGACGCCCGAAGAACCATAGACGAGGTCACCGGGGCGCGCACGCGCGAGCGCAATCAGTTCCTTGACGTTCCTGACCGGCAATGCAGGATGGATCACCAGAATGTTGGTGGAGTCGGCGGCGCGCGAGATCGGCGCAAAGTCGCGCAGCGGGTCGACCGCGAGGTCTTTGTAGAGGCTGGGATTGATGGCGAGCACGGCGATAGTGCCCATCAGCAAAGTGTGGCCGTCGGGCGGCGATTTGGCGACAAACTCGCTGCCGACGTTACCGCCCGCGCCGGGCCGGTTGTCGACGAAGAACTGCTGGCCGAATTGTTCCGACAGTTTTGCCGCGACGACGCGACCGGTGATATCGACGCCGCCGCCCGCCACCGCACCGACGACGATGCGCACGGCACGCGCTGGATATTCGGCGGCAACCGCCGTGGTGATAACGAGGCAGGCGGATAACGCGCAGGCCATGCGGCGCAGCGCGTTGGAAACGAAGCTCGTGATCATTGCGTGACTCCCCGGTGCCTGATGGCAGACGCACTATAATGGTTTCGTTCGTGCAGTGCAGGGCGTTTCGGGTGGCGTGGATATCGCACCGTCGTGCCACCGCTGCCAGATCGGAGGCGTTACGCTTTGCTATCGAGAAATTTATTCCTGATGTTTGCTGTCGTCAGCGTGCCAACGGCGCAAGCCGCGGACGCGGCGCTGAGCTATCCGTCCAGACCGATCCGCATGGTGGTGCCCTTCACGCCGGGCGGTTCGAACGACATCGTTGCGCGCCTGATCGGCATGAAGATGGCAGAAGGCTGGGGGCAGCAGGTGGTGATCGACAACCGGCCCGGCGCCGGCGGCGCGCTGGGCGCGGAAATGGTGGCGCGCGCGGTGCCTGATGGCTATTCGCTGATCCTGACCAATCCGGGGCCGAGTATCCACAATATTTTGCTGCGCAAAAAACCGCTTTACGGTTTCGATTATTTCGCGCCGGTGATTTACGTCGGTTATGCGCCGGCGATTATCATCGTTAACCCGAAACTGCCGGTGACCAACATCCGTGAATTCATTGCGTATGCGAAAGCCAATCCGGGCAAGATCACCTGGGGTTCACCCGGCACCGGCAGCAATCCGTACATCGGCATGGAAATGTTCAAGGCGGCGGCGAAGATAGACGTGACCCACGTGCCCTATAAAGGCACGGGCCCGGCGCTGACCGATCTGGTGGCGGGGCAGATCGATGCGCTGCAATCGTCGGTGGCCTCGACCGAGGCTTACCTGAAAACCGGGCGCCTACGCGTGCTGGCAGTGGCGGCGGCGAAACGCCAGTCGCAGCTTCCGGAGGTGCCGACGCTCGCCGAGCAGGGTGTTAATGGTGCCGACATTGTCATCTGGTACGGCCTGCTGACGGCGGCGCAGACGCCGCGCGCGGTGATCGACAAACTCAACCGCGAGGTCAACCGCATCCTCAAATTGCCCGACGTGCGCGCGCGCTTCGATGCGATGGGCGCCGAGATCGAGGGCGGTACGCCGGAGAAGTTTGGCGCGTTCATCAAGAGCGAAGCCGAGGCACTGCGGCGCTTGATCAGAGCCGGTGCTGTGACGCCGGAATAGACGCGGTAAACTTGCAGGATAATACTGACGCGCCAATTTCTCCGCATCGTCATTCCCGCGAAAGCGGGAATCCAGGCTTAAACATGGGTTCCCCGCTTGTGCGGGGGCGACGGGCGGAGAGTGGTGTCGTTATCGATTGATTACAACAGCGGAAAGCGGAGAGAGAGTCATGAGCACAGCAGTCAAGCCGATGTCGCAGCCACACGACTACAAGATGATGGTTGAAAAAGATGTCAAGATCCCGCTGCGCGACGGCGGCTTTCTCTATGGAGATATTTTCCGCCCGGATACTGGCGATGAAAAGTTTCCGGTGTTGATGAACATCGGCCCTTATCAAAAAGACAAAGTGTGGGTGCCGCCGCACGACCTCGAGGAAAAAGCCAACCCCCATATGAACTGGGAGACGGCCAACCCGATGTGGTGGGTGCCGCGCGGTTATGCCCTGTTTCGCGTCGATACCCGCGGTTCGGGCAAGTCGCCCGGCATGTCGGAGCCGAGTTCCTACCAGGAGGCGGTCGATTGTTACGACTGCATCGAGTGGGTGGCGAAGCTGCCGTGGTGTTCGGGCAATGTCGGCACCATGGGCGTGTCGTACCACGCCGCGTTTCAGTGGAAGGTCGCCGGTCTGCAGCCGCCGTCCCTGAAGGCGATCATTCCGTGGGAAGGGCGCGCCGACCAGTACCGCGACCAGGCCTATCACGGCGGCATCTTCGCCATGGGCTTTATCGCCAGCTGGCACAACCGCAATACGGCCTGGCACCTGCTCGGCAAGCCGCGCGCCTATAACCCCGATTCATTCAACAACAACATGTTGTGGAACTACATGCGCAACGATCTCGATTCCGAGTTCTGGCGCCAGTCCAGCGCGCGCTGGGAAAAGGTCAAGGTGCCGTTCTACAGTTGTGGCAACTGGGGCGGGTTTGCCATGCATTTGCGCGGCAACACCGAGGCCTTCACGCAGGCGGCCTCCAAACACAAGAAGCTGCGCATCCATACCGGTTCGCATTACCACCCCTTCCATTCGGAGGAGGGGCGCATCGATCAACTGCGCTTCATGGACTACTGGCTGAAGGGCATCGACACCGGCATCATGGACGAGCCGCCGGTCAAAATCGAAATCCGCACCGGCGGCGTCTTGAAGCCCAGCGGTGCTTATCACTTCCGTTTCGAGAACGAATGGCCGCTCGCGCGCACGCAGTGGACGAAGTTTCATTTGCACATCGAGCGCGACGCCACGGACAAAAAAGATGCGATCGAAGGCAGTCTCGTCGCCTCGTCGGCGAAGACCGCCGGCAAGCTGACGTATCCGGGCGCCGCAGCGACGCGGCCCGGCAAGGCGCCGCGCGGCATTTCCTTTGTGACGCCGCCGCTGGAAAAAGATACCGAGGTCACCGGCCCCATCGTGCTGAAGCTATGGGTGTCGAGCACGACCGAGGACATGGATATCTTCGCCACCCTCCGCAATATCGATGCCGAAGGCAAGGATGTTTGCGAGATCGGCCAGCAGGAGGACGAGATTTCCTGTGTGACCAAGGGCTGGCTGCGTGCCTCGCACCGCAAGCTCGACCAGGAGAAGTCGACGCCGCACCGGCCCTACCACGCGCACGATGAACATCAATGGCTGAAAACCGGCGAAATTGTCGAATGCGACGTCGAAATCTGGCCGACCTCGATGGTGTTCAAGAAAGGTCACAAGATCCGCCTCGACATCGGGCCGGTGGACGGTATTGGCAGTCTTTACTTTTCGCATTTTCCCGCCGATTACAATCAAGGCGCGCTCAATACGGTGTACTCGGGCGGCGACAAAGAGTCGTATTTGCTGCTGCCTATCATTCCGCCGAAATAGCCGGGACAACAGGCGCAGGGTGGGCAGTTCGCTGCCCACGCGTTCAACCGGCGCATGCTGTCCGGGTGGGCAACAATGTTGCCCACCCTACGGTAGCTGCTGTTGCCTATCATTCCGCCGAAATGGTCGGGGCAACGGGCGTAGGGTGGGCAGCGCGCTGCCCACGCGTTCAACCGGCGCATGCTGTCCGCGTGGGCAACAATGTTGCCCACCCTACGATAGCTGCTGCTGCCTATCATTCCGCCGAAATAGTCGGGGCAACGGGCGTAGGGTGGGCAGCTCGCTGCCCACGCGTTCA
>CALQCM020000080.1 GCA_943329075.2 Chitinophaga pinensis
ATGATCGATCTCCGTGTTGGTTGGTCCCAACACAGAGAAAAAACCGTTCATGCACACGCCGTTTCTCATCACCTTACATTCAACCTATTGATTTGTAAAGATCTTTAGTTCTAAAAGCCGGGGAAACATCAGGGGTAGGGGTGAGGGGCAGACGATGGTAAGAACAGGCGTCCCCCCTCACCCTAACCCTCTCCCCCTTGGCAGGGGGAGGGGGAATTTTTGCAATCGCTGCGAGAGGTGTGCGCATGACGGTTACGGGTGAAAGCGCGCCGACAGCCAGTCGCAGATGTAATCGGTGCCGACCTGCCGGTTGTCCACCTGACAGTGTTCGGCGCCGCCCTCGGCCGCCGTGAAGACTTTCAGCGTCTTGTCTTTGGAGCCGACGTTGTCATAGAGCTGGTGGGCGATTTCGCGCGGCGTGAGTTTGTCTTCCTCGCCCCAGCAGATCAGCATCGGGCATTTGATCTTGTCGGCGACACCGGCGAGCGTGAATTTTTTCAGCTTCTCCATCGCCGCGTCCATGCCCTGCACGCCGAGCACCCACGGCAGCTGGAAGTGCGAAGTCGCCACGCTGTTGTGGTCCTTCTTCATGGCGTCCCAGCGTTTCTGCCACACCGCGTGGTAATCGTAATGCGGGCCCCATGCGATCAGCGCGGCGTAACGCGGTTCGAAGGCGGCGGCGCGCGGCGCGTAATAACCGCCGGCGCTGTAGGCCATGATGGCCACGCGTTTCGCATCGACGTCGTTGCGATTGGCAACGTATTCATAGGCGGCGGTGCCGGCGACTTCATAGTCAAAACGCGCCGGAATGTTGCGCAAACGCAGCGCTTCGCCCTGGCCGGGGCCGTCGATCGCCAGCGTGTGGTAACCGCGGAACGCCAGTTCGGCGCCGGCGAACAGCACGCTCATTTCCTTGCAGTTGTCGAGCCCGTCGAACAGCACCATGGTCGGCGCCGGGCCTTTGGCGTAGGGCGACTTCATGAAATAGGCCGGCAGCGAACCGCCTTCGTAGGGTACCTCGACGAATTCAACAGTTGGATAACGGCGCTTCAAACCTTCGTGCGCGCAGTGCAGGCTTTTTTTGTACATGCCGATTTTTCTGTCGCCCGGTTCGATCATGCGCTCGCCGGTGTAGTAGTAATTGGCAGCGCGCAGATAGTAGTTGCCGGCGGTGGCATGGTTGCCCGCAGCGGCGGCACTGTCGCCGCCACGCTCGATGAATGCGGCCATTGCTTCCCATTCCTCCCACCACGCATGCGGTTCGTTGATGCGCGCGTGCAGTTTCTGCGTGACGATATCGATTTCGCCCATGGCGACGGCGCCGTATGGCGCCATGCCCTTGGTGACGAGGATGGCGTTTGACCATTGGTAATTCTGTGGAAAGCTGTGTATCCAGTTGCCGTTGTAAAACATCTGCTCCTCCTGTGTAGACTTGCGCCGCTTTTTCGCAAGCATACCGCGATTGGCCGGGCGTGCGCGCGGCGGTATATCTGCATGCCATAATCGTGTTCACGCGCGCATCGTTGGCGGCGTGCCGATCAATCTCCGCGCAAGAGGACCCGTATCGATGAGGAAGTTGTCGCCCATGGTTTTGCCGTTCGTCGCCGTCGCCGCGTGCATGGCGGGCGATGGCAGTGCACAGACTTATCCGGTGAAGCCGATACGCTATATCGTCACCGGCTCGGCCGGCAGTTCGACCGACACGCTGGGCCGTCTGATGGCCGAAGGGCTGACGCAGCAACTCGGTCGCCAGGTGGTGGTTGAAAACCGCACCGGCTCCAACCTTGGTGCAGAGGTGGTCGCCAGGTCGGCGGCCGACGGTTACACGCTGCTGCAGATGACGATTAGCCTCGCCGTCAACGTCACGCTCTACAAATCACTCGCCTACGACATCCTGCGCGACTTCGCGCCGGTCACGCGCATTGCCACCGATCCGGCGGTGCTGGTGGTGCATCCCTCGCTGCCGGTGAAATCGGTGCGCGAGCTGATCCGGCTGGCGAAGGCGCAGCCCGACGGTCTGCTCTATTCCTCGGGTGGCACCGGCACGTTCACCTTTCTCGCTGCCGAACTGTTCAACGGGCAGGCCGGCATCAGGATGCTGCACGTTCCTTACAAAGGCGGCGGCCCTGCGTTGACCGCCGTGATTGCCGGTGAGGTCGGCGTCTACTTCGCGCCGATCGGCATCACGCTGCCGCATTTGCACAGCGGGCGCCTGCGGCCGCTGGGCGTCACCAGCCAGCAACGCCTGGCGGCGGCGCCCAATCTGCCAACCATCGCCGAATCCGGCCTCAAGGATTACGAGTCGGGCAACTGGTTCGGCTTGATGGTGCCGGTGAAAACGCCCAGGGAGGTGATTGCCACGCTTCACACGGCGGCGGTCGCGGTGTTGCACAGCCCGGCGACGCAGAAGCGCCTGAATGAACTGGCCTACGTGCCGATTGCCGGCGAACCCGAAGAGCTGGATGCGCATCTGCGACGCGAGATCGAACGCCTGGGCAGGATAGTGCGCGCGATGAATCTGTCGGTGGAATAGCAGAGCGCTTCAAGCCACTTGCCGGCGTCCATTCAAGGCGCGGTTTGCAGGGGGCGAGATGATTTGAGGCGCGGCCCGCGGGCGCCGCAGGTTAGCGCTCACTGTGTTCCGTATTTCGAGTAAAATAGAACACCACACGCGGTATCGTCTGGCTCCCCACAGCAGGAACACCATGACCACCGAAGTTAAAAAACGCTTTTGCAGCACGGGCAGCCATTGGGTTGCCACCGAAGGACGCAAGATCGGCGCCACGCGCTGGATCTGCGCGGCCTGTTACGAACGTCGCCGCACCGAACTGCGCAATCTGGCCAAGAACAAGCGGCTGGCTTTGCGCGTCGCTGCCAAAGCCTAGCGCGTTCTACCGGTTGTCGCGATTGCTGCCGCTGACCGGTATTTCGGCCGGTGGCGCGACGGCCGCTTCCGGACAATCCCTCAGGTCAAGCACGCGCCGCTGCGTCGATGCGCAATAACGCGGCACCGTGCTGGTCGCCGGCAGCGTTGAATAATGCGAACGCAGATGGCCGCCGTGATGATGGCCATGACCGTGACCGCGCGCCAAAACCGGCACGCTGCCCAGCAGCCCAAGCACCACCACCACCACCGGCACTGCAACTTTCATCCGCATTCCTTCATGTGGCGGAACCTGATGTCCACATGATCCCGCATCGCGCTTACGCCATGCTTACCGGCGGCGCGCGGTGCACAAAATTACTCGCTGTGCGCTGGCGCGGCTTCTGCGGCAGGTGCCGCAGGGCCCGCAGCCTCCGGCGGCAGCGGCACGCGCCGGAAGCCGCGTGACCTCAGGCAATTGTCGAGATATTCCTGTTCGAGCATGAAGCGGTTCGGATAGGGGTTGGCCTGATAGTAGCTAAAGGGGCGGCCCAGCGCGTCGCGGCCGAAGTAGGTGCGCGGGAAGGTGTCGAACATCAGCCAGCGGTTGGCACTGGCGATCGACTGGCGGCGGCAGTCGCCCCAGTCTTTGTCGGCGTAATCGAGCGTCAGGCCGTCGCGCTCCCAGCGCATCGGCGTGCAGGCGCCCAGCAGCAGCGCGGCCACCACGACTGCGGCGGCGCGAGACGTATTCCAGGGTGAAGCGCGCGCTTGCATACGCTTGATTGGAGTGCCGCGCCGCCGGCGGGTTCCCTAGGCCTGCAACATATGCAGCGCATCGAGTTGCAGCATCATGCCCAGTTCGTCGCCGAAGTACCAGGCCTGTTTCCATTGGCCGTCGGCGAAGGTCATGATGCCGATCTCCGGCAGCTCAACGCGCCGGTGGGTCGGTGCCACGCCGTAGAGCGGCGCCGACTGCGTGCCCGACACCTTGAACAGCATCCACACCTTGTTGCCCTCGGCGAGAAAACCGTCGATGCGGTCGCGGCGGTCGGGCAGCGCCTCCGTGATCGATTGCTTGACGGTGCCGTTGGCGATGCCGTAATCACGCATGTGCTGGAAGCCGAAGCGCAGCTGCTTGAAATCGGGCGCGCGGTCATCCTTGGGCGGCGTCGAGCCTTTCGAGCGTGCGACGGTCAGGCGGTTGCGGTTTTCCGGGCGCGACAGTTCGCCGGCCTCGAGGCGCTTCAGAACCGCGTCCGGATCTTCGCCGGTGTTGGTGACCGGCGGCACGACCATGCGGCCGTCCTTGCGCGGTGGAATTTTTGCGCCGAGCTGTTTGAGCAGACCGGCCTCGTCGCCGAGAAACCACGCCTCGACAATCTTGCCCGCGGCGAGTTTGAAAATGCCGGCCTCATAGAAATTGATTTGTTTGCCGGTCGGCGGAATGCCGAACAACGGGCCGCGGTGCGTGCCGGTGACGCGCCACAACATGCCCACCATGTCGCCCTCGGCGACGATTTCCTCGACGACGTCGTTGCGGTCGGGAATCGCACCGCGCAGATATTCGCCGTTGTCCGCAAAGCCCTGGCCCTCGGCATTATTGGCGAGATTTTGCAGGCCGCCGCGCGTGCGCTTGTAGTGGGCGCTAAAAAACTCGGATTGAATGGCCGCGAGCGGTTTCGACTTCGCCGTCGCCTTGTAGGCGAGCACGATCTGCTTGTTGCGTTCGGCGAGCGAGGCCTGTGCCGCGGCGTCGCGCGGAAAGTGGCTTGCCAGGGCGAGACCGGCGCCGGCGGTTTGCAGCAGGAATTTGCGGCGGGTGATCATGTTGTGTTCCTCCAAGGGGGAGCATTTATGATTGATGCCAAGATGGCATGTCCATCACAACAAGTAAGTTATTGTAGCTTGCTACGCGCGGCGCTTGGCGGTTGAGGAAAGAACCGGTGATGCGACGAAACTATTCCGTCTTGTCCTTGAGTTTCGCCGCTTCCGTTGTCTGCCATTGCATGTTGCCCGCATTGTCGGCGCCGCCGCGCTTGAGCGGCGTGACATGATCGATGACGTAGCCGGGGCAGGCGCCGGATACTTTGCCGGTAGAGGGGCAGGGATGCGATTTCTGAAAGGCATGTTTTGCGCCGGCGCTTCGCTTGATGCGTCCACGTGCGTCGCGGCGAACGCCCGGAACCGCCTTGGCGCGTGCGCTGCTGCTGCGTGAATGAGTGTTGTTCTGGCTACCCGCGCTGCCGCCGGTGCGCGGTGGGCGGGCCTCCGCAAATGAAGGTGTCAGCAAGGTCACGAACAGTAGGGCGCTTGCCAATATTGAGATGGAACTCATGTACGCTACCGTTCGTTTCGATCAAAGGTGCGCCAAGGTAGCGCAATTGATCGCGCTGGAGTCGAATTTTTATCCGGGAAATGACGGCCGGTTTGAATTGCCTGGCGCGGCTTTTTGGCTTGCGAATCGCAGTGTCGGTGAGTGGCACTGATACCCCCAAATACCCCCAATACCCCCGGATGCAAGAAGACGCCCACGGACTGGGTCAGGCGGTGTTTTGGTGGTTCCCCTCGGGGAGAGGTGCGGGTCCGGACTTGGGAGGATGCTGCCGGACTGTTTGCTGGTGCCTCGGGACGGACTCGAACCGTCACACCTTGCGGTACCGGATTTTGAGTCCGGCGCGTCTACCAATTCCACCACCGAGGCACGGCCGCGGATTCTACCATTTTCCCGGTTGGCGAGGACCGGCGCCGCATTGCGCGAAACCGCGCCGGTATAATCGGCGCGGTGAAACTTTCCGACTTTGATTACGCACTGCCGCCGCGGCTGATCGCACAATTTCCGCCTGCCGAGCGCGGCGCCAGCCGCCTCCTGCATCTCGACGGCCAGAGCGGCGCTCTCGCCGACCGCAGCTTTCGCGATCTGCCCTCATTGGCCGAGGCCGGCGACGTGCTGGTGATGAACGACACGCGTGTGATCAACGCGCGCCTGACCGGGCACAAGCAAAGCGGCGGACAGATCGAGGTGCTGATCGAGCGCATTCTCGACAGCGACAGCGCGCGCGTGCTGGCGCAGGTGCGGGCCAGCAAGCCGCCGCGTGCGGGCATGCGGTTGTTGCTGAATGGCGGCGCCGCGGCCGAGGTGCTGGGGCGCGCCGGCGAATTTTACGAATTGCGTTTTCTCGACTGCCCCGACATCTTCGCGCTGATCGAACGCGCCGGCAGCGTGCCGCTGCCGCCCTACATCACGCATCAGGCGGATGCCGCCGATGCCACGCGTTATCAAACCGTCTACGCAAAAACGCCGGGCGCGGTGGCCGCACCGACTGCCGGCCTGCATTTCGATGAGGCGATGCTGAAGGCGTTGCAGGCGCGCGGCGTCACGCTGGCGTGGCTGACGCTGCACGTCGGCGCCGGCACGTTTCAGCCGGTGCGGGTGGAAAACCTCGCCGAACATGCCATGCACAGCGAATGGTATTCGCTACCGCAGGCGACGGTCGATGTGATCGCTGCGGCAAAAAAATCCGGCGGGCGCGTGATTGCCGTGGGCACCACGTCATTGCGCGCGCTCGAATCCGCCGCGCAGGTGCACGCCGGGGGCGAATTGCGCGCCGGCAGCGCGGAGACGCGGTTGTTCATCCTGCCCGGTTTCGAGTTTCAAGTGGTCGACCGGTTGATCACGAATTTCCATCTGCCACGCTCGACGCTGTTGATGCTGGTGTCGGCTTTCGCCGGCATGGAAAATATTCAACAGGCCTACCGTCACGCGGTCGGGAATCAATATCGCTTTTTCAGCTATGGTGACGCCATGCTGATCGAGCGGCGCAGGTCTGCATCGGAGAAATAGGCCATGGCCAAACAACAACCGCACACACGTGACCAGTACCGCCACTTCCTTGCCATCACGACGCGCTGGATGGACAACGACGTCTACCGCCACGTCAACAACGTGCATTACTATTCGTTCTTCGACACTGCGGTCAACGAATTCATGCTGCGCGAGGGCGTGCTGAGCCTCGATGACGGCGCAATCTGTCTGGTGGTTGAAACCGGCTGCCAGTATTTTTCGCCGGTGGCGTTTCCGGACGTCATTTACTGCGGGCTGCGTGTTGCGCACCTCGGCAGCAGCAGCGTACGTTTCGAAATCGGCATTTTCCGCAACGACGACGCCGAGGCCGCCGCACAGGGACATTTCATTCACGTATGCTGTGACCGCGCCACACAGCGGCCGCTGGCGATGCCGGCGGACATGCGGCGCGCACTGGAGAAACTGAAACCGTGATTGCATTCGATCTCAAGGCCACCGACGGCGCGGCGCGCCGCGGCACGCTGACGCTGGCGCACGGCGTGGTGGAAACGCCGGCCTTCATGCCGGTGGGTACTTACGGCGCGGTGAAGGCGATGAGCCCGCATGAACTAGTCGAAATCGGCGCGCATATCGTGCTCGGCAACACCTTCCATCTGTGGCTGCGGCCCGGCCTTGAAGTGATTGCGAAACACGGCGGCCTGCACCGCTTCATGGGCTGGAACGGCCCCATCCTCACGGATTCCGGCGGCTTTCAGGTGTTCAGCCTCGGCGCCATGCGCAAGATCAGCGAGGAGGGCGTGAAGTTCCAGTCGCCGATCAACGGCGACAGCTGTTTTCTCACGCCGGAAGAATCGATGCGCATCCAGCGCGTGTTGAACAGCGATATCGTCATGGTGTTCGATGAATGCACGCCGTATCCGGCGGACTTCGAAACCGCGCGACTGTCGATGGAATTGAGCCTGCGCTGGGCGGAGCGGTCGAAGCGCGCGCACGCGGACAATCCGAATGCATTGTTCGGCATCGTGCAGGGCGGCATGCACGAATCGTTGCGCGACCGTTCGCTGGCCGGACTCACCGCGCTGGGTTTCGACGGTTATGCGATCGGCGGCCTTTCCGTCGGCGAACCGAAGGAGGAGATGCGGCGCATTCTTGCCTATACCGCGCCGAAATTGCCGGCGGCCAGCCCGCGTTATCTGATGGGCGTGGGCACGCCGGAAGACCTCGTCGAATCGGTAACGGCGGGCATCGACATGTTCGATTGCGTGATGCCGACGCGCAACGCGCGCAACGGCTGGCTGTTCACGCGCCGCGGTTCGATCAAGATTCGCAATGCGCAGTATCGCGACGACCTGCGGCCGCTCGACGCAGACTGCGGCTGCTACACCTGCCGCAATTTCACCCGCGCTTATCTCTACCACCTGCAGAAGGTCAACGAGATCCTCGGCGCCCGCCTCAATACCTGGCACAACCTGCACTATTATCAGGATCTGATGCAGGGCCTGCGCGCCGCCATCGAGGCCCACCGTCTTGCTGATTTCATTAAAGAATTCCACAGCCTGCGCACCCCTGACGCGTGCTAGAATACGCGCCTTTCCGACAGGGGCGCGCACCATGCGCGGTCCGTCGCACGAGGAGATAAAAAGTGTTCATCAAAGAAGCGTGGGCCCAGGCGGGCGGGCCACCCGGAAGCGATTTGTGGTCGATGCTGCCGATCATCCTGATGTTCATCGTGTTGTACTTCCTGATGATCCGGCCGCAGATGAAGCGCGCCAAGGAACACAAGACGATGATTGATGCACTGCAGAAGGGCGATGAAGTCGTCGCCGCCGGCGGTGTGGTCGGGTCGGTCACCAAGATCAACGACAATTACGTCAGCATGCGGATCGCCGAAGGCGTTGAAATCCGCGTGCAGCGTTCTTCCGTTCAACTGGTGTTGCCGAAGGGCACGCTGAAAACGATCGATTAAGGAGTCAGGCGCGACGGGCGGGGCGTTGCAAAACGCCGTCTGCGCCCGCAAAGCCTTGCCCACATGAACCGCTACCCGCTCTGGAAATACCTGTTCGTCGTGTTTTTGATGGCGATCAGCATCACCTACACGCTGCCGAATTTTTTCGGTGAAGTGCCGGCGGTGCAGGTCTCGCCGCTCAAAACCACCGCCAAGATCGACACCTCGGTCATGCAGGCGGTCGAGCAATCGCTGAAAGCCGCCGCGGTTTCCTACGACGGCATCTACACCGATCCGAACAGCATCAAGGTGCGCTTTCGCGACACCGACACGCAGTTGAAGGGCAAGGACGTTCTCGACCGTGCGCTCAACCCGATCGCCGACAGCCCGTCGTTCATCCTCGCGCTCAACCTGATTTCTGATTCGCCGTCGTGGTTCACCGCGATCAACGCCCTGCCGATGTATCTGGGCCTCGATTTGCGCGGTGGCATTCACTTCCTGCTACAGGTCGACATGAAGTCGGCGAAAGACAAGCGCCTCGAAGGCCAGCTCGGTTTCATCCGCAACACCCTGCGCGACAAGAAGATCGCCTACACCGGTGTCGCGCGCGACGGCGACAATATCGTGCTGCGTTTCCGCGAAGCCGCGACGCGCGAAAAAGCGCAAAGCGAACTCGAAAAAGTCACCCCGGATCTCGCGCTCAAGACGAGTGAGAGTGCGGGCGAGTTCCGCCTGACCGCCAGCCTCACGCAACAGTCACTGATCGAAACGCAGAAGGCGGCGCTCGAACAGAACATCACCACGCTGCGCAATCGCGTCAACGAACTGGGCGTCGCCGAGCCGATCATCCAGCAGCAGGGTGCGGACCGCATCGTCGTGCAGTTGCCCGGCGTGCAGGACACCGCGCGCGCCAAGGACATCCTCGGCCGCACTGCCAGCCTCGAAATGCGCCTCGTCGAAGCACATGCCGGCGATCCCGCTGCGCGCGACTACGATCCGGCCAAGATCGACGCCGCGATCAAGGGCAACGTCCCCTTCGGCACCGAACTCCTTTACGAGCGCCGCGGCACGCAGGCCGAACCGCTGCTGTTGTCGAAACAGGTCATCGTCACCGGCGAACGCCTGACCAAGGCCTCGCCGACCTTCGACCAGCGCAGTTCGCAGCCGGTGGTGGCGATTGAACTCGACGGCCAGGGCGCGCGCATGATGCGCGACACCACGCGCGACGCGGTGAAGCGCCGCATGGCGGTGCTGCTGATCGAAAAGGGCAAGCCCGAAGTCATCACCGCACCGGTGATCCAGGACGTGCTCGGCGGCAGCTTTCAGATCACCGGCAGCAAGACGCCGCGCGAAGCCAACGACCTGGCACTCCTGCTGCGCGCCGGCGCACTGGCCGCACCGATGGACATCATCGAAGAACGCACCGTCGGCCCCAGCCTCGGCGCCGAGAACATCGCGATCGGTTTCCACTCGACGTGGATCGGTTTTGCCGCCATCACCGTATTCATGATCGGCTATTACCTGATGTTCGGCGTGATCTCGATCGTGGCACTCGCGATCAACGTGTTGTTCCTCGTCGCGCTGCTGTCGATGCTGCAGGCGACACTCACGCTGCCCGGCATGGCCGGTATCGCGCTGACGGTCGGCATGGCGATCGACGCCAACGTGCTGATCGCCGAGCGCATCCGCGAAGAACTGCGCAACGGCAACACGCCGCAGGCGGCAATCTTCGCCGGCTACGACCGCGCCTGGGGCACCATTCTCGATTCGAACATCACGACGCTGATCGCCGGCCTGATGCTGTTCCTGCTCGGCTCGGGCCCGGTCAAGGGTTTCGCCGTGGTGCTCTGCCTCGGTATCGGCACCTCGATTTTCAGCGCGGTGGTGGTCTCGCGCTGCATGGTCAATCTGATTTACGGCAGCCGGCACCGCCTGCAAACGGTGTCGATCGGCCAGGTCTGGCGCGAAGGCGCGGAAAAACCAGAAAAGGAAGCGAAGTAAACGCCTTCACCGCTTACTTCGGATAAAACGCCATGGAATTTTTCAGAATAAAACGCGACATCCCGTTCATGCGTTACGCGCTGATCTTCAATGTGATCTCGTTGCTCACGTTTCTGATTGCCGTCGGCGCGCTGCTCACCAAGGGGCTGAATTTCGGCGTCGACTTCACCGGCGGCACGGTGATGGAAGTGCATTACCAGCAGGCGCCCGACGTCAACGGCATCCGCGAAAAAATGGGCAAGGTCGGCTTCGCCGACGCTGCGGTGCAGACTTTCGGCACCTCGCTCGACGTGCTGATCCGCCTGCCGATCAAGCCCGGCGTTTCGAGCGCGCAGCTGTCGGAGAAGGTGCTGTCGGAATTGCGCAAGGACACGCCGGACGTTGAAATGCGCCGCGTCGAATTCGTCGGCCCGCAGGTCGGACGCGAACTCGTTGAAAGCGGCGCGCTGGCGCTGCTCTTTGTGTCACTCGGCATCGTTGCCTATCTGGCGATGCGCTTCGAGTGGAAGTTCGGGCTGGCGGCCATCATCGCCAACCTGCACGACGTCGTCATCATCCTCGGCTGCTTCTCGCTGTTCCAGTGGGAATTCTCGCTGACGGTACTGGCCGCGGTGCTCGCCATTCTCGGCTACTCGGTCAACGAGTCGGTCGTGGTGTTCGACCGGATCCGTGAAAACTTCCGCAGGATGCGCAAGGCCTCAGTCACCACCGTCATCGACAACGCCATAACGCGCACCATGTCGCGCACCATCATCACCCACGGCTGCACCCAGCTGATGGTGACCTCGATGCTGTTTTTCGGCGGCGAGACGCTGCATTACTTCGCACTCGCGCTGACCATCGGCATCTGCTTCGGTATTTACTCGTCGGTGCTGGTGGCCAGCCCGATCGTCATGTGGCTGCGCGTTTCGCGCGAAGACCTGGTCAAGCCCGAGAAGAAGGCCGAGACCATCGGCGTCTCGCTCTAAGCGCAATGAACGAAGGGGGCATTCCCCCTTGGACCCCCTGACGTTAGTTTGCTGCTGCATGCGCCGGATAACTGCGATTTCCATGCCGGCACCCGATTTAACCTGTGCATCACACGCCGAGTACTGATTTGGAACTTCTCGCGCAGTTCATCGACATCGTCCTGCACCTCGACCAGCACCTGAAGTGGCTGGTCGACAACTACGGCGTGTGGATCTACGTCATCCTCTTCGCCATCATCTTCTGCGAAACGGGCCTGGTGATCGCGCCTTTTCTGCCCGGTGACTCTCTGTTGTTTGTGGCTGGCACGCTGGCCGCCACCGGCAGCATGGACGTGCACAGCCTGTTTGCGCTGCTGGCACTGGCCTCGTTCACCGGCGACAACACCAACTACTGGATCGGCCGCTTCGTCGGGCCGCGGGTGTTCACGCGCGAGCAGTCGCGGCTCCTGAATCCGGCGCATCTTGAGCGCACGCGGCAGTTCTACGACAAGTTCGGCCCGCAGATGATCATCTTCGCGCGCTTTCTGCCCATCATCCGCACCTTCGCGCCCTTCGTGGCCGGCATCGGCCGCATGGTCTATTCGAAGTTTCTGTTCTACAGTTTCGCCGGCTGTATTTTCTGGATCGGCTTCTTTGTGTATTGCGGGTTTTACTTCGGCAATATTCCGTTCGTGAAAAAGAACCTTACGCTCTTCATCCTCGGTATCATTTTCATCTCGATCCTGCCGGGCATCATCGGCTACGCCAGGCAGAAGCTGCGCAAGGCCTGAGCGCGTGTCTGCGCCGGAATTCGCGCGCGCGTGACAAGCCGGCCGCCGCGGGTGTCTAATACAAGAAAAACACAATATTCAGTCACGCAGTAACTCAGGAGGAAAAACCATGAAGGGCTTTTTATTGGGCGCCGTGCTGCTTGCCGGCTGCCTCGGGTTTGCACATGCGCAGACGCAGCAGGAACTGGTCGCCGACAGCAACGGCGGCACCACCGACAACGTGCTGACCTACGGCATGGGGTATCACCAGCAGCGTTTCAGTCCGCTCAAACAAATCAACAAGAGCACAGTGAAACGCCTGGTGCCGGTGTGGGCGATGTCACTCAACAACGACCTTGGCGAACAGGCGATGCCGCTCGTCTACAACGGCGTGATGTACACCGGCAACGTCAAGCAGACGGTGGCGATCGACATCACCACCGGACGGCAGATCTGGGCCACGCCCATCGACTGGGACCCGGCCGCTGCACGCGTTGTTTGTTGCGGCTTGTCCAATCGCGGTGTCGCGCTCTACAACGGCAAGGTGTTCGTCACCTCGCTGGATGCGTACATCAAGGCGCTCGACGCGAAAACCGGCAAGGAACTCTGGCGCACCAAGGTTGCCGAATGGAAGGAAGGCAACGCCATTACCGGCGCGCCGACCGTCGCCAACGGCGTGTTGATGACCGGCATGGCCGGCGGTGAATATGGTGTGCGCGGTTTCGTCGCCGCCTACGATCCCGAGACAGGCAAACAACTCTGGCGGCGTTTCATGACGCCGGAGCCGGGCGAGAAGGGCAGCGAGACCTGGCCGAATGACGATTCCTACAAACGCGGCGGCGGCGCGCCGTGGATCACAGGTTCTTATGACCCGGAACTCGATCTGATCTACTGGGGCACCAGCAACGGCGGGCCGTGGGGCGCGAAGTGGCGGCCCGGCGACAATCTGTGGGTCGCTTCCGTGGTTGCCATTCGGCCAAAAACCGGCGAGATCGCCTGGCACTATCAATGGACGCCGGCCGAATCCTATGACTTCGACGGCACCAACGAGAACCTGCTTGGCGACATCACGGTCGGTGGTGTGAAGCGCAAGGCGCTGATGCATGCCGATCGCAACGGTTTTCTTTACGTGCTTGACCGCACCAACGGCAAGCTCATCGCCGGTAATGCCTACGTCAAGGTGAACTGGGCGCAGCCGCACATTGATCCGGCTGTCGGGCGCGTTGAGGAAACTGACGTCGCCAAACGCATGCGCGCCGGCGAGAAGGTTGAAATTTTCCCGCGCTGGACCGGCGGCAAAAACTGGTTCCCGATGGCCTTCAACCCGCAGACGCAGAAGCTCTATTTCCCGATGATGGAAGAGTCTTCGATCTATCAGGTGAACAAGGACATGCCCGCCTATCGCCCCGGCGAGCGTTATGTCGGTGTCGAGAACGTCACTGCACCGCGCGACAAGACGGCACCGTGGGGCTATTACGCCGCGCTCGATCCGCTGACCGCCAAGCCGCAGTGGAAAATCGCGCAGACCGAATTGCCGATGTGGTCGGGCTCGCTCGTCACGGCGGGCGGTCTGGTCTTTAGCGGCAAACTCACCGGTGAATTCATGGCGCTCGATGAAAAAACCGGCAAGGTG
The DNA here is from genome assembly GCA_943329075.2 of Chitinophaga pinensis. Taxonomy (GTDB): domain Bacteria; phylum Pseudomonadota; class Gammaproteobacteria; order Burkholderiales; family SG8-41; genus PALSA-1004. Next base: position 13,965 of record CALQCM020000080.1, read on the forward strand.
TTGTGGCAGTTCCAGACGAGTTCGGGTATCACGTCGCAACCGATCACGTTCACGCACAAAGGGCGCCAGTACATTACGGTGCATTCGGGCCTGGGCGGCGGTACTTCGGGCCGGCGCGAAACCGCAGGCAAGGTGCAGGTCGGCGGTTCGGTGTGGACCTTTGCGCTGATGCCGTAACGAAGGTCAGTTGTTTCGCATGGACCGCCGGCGCAAGCCGGCGGTTTTGTTTGGATGATCAATAAAGTTTTGCGGATCGGGAGAGCAGCATGGTCAGAATTGTTGCGGCAGGCGCGTTGGTCTTGATGGCAGGCGCGGCGCTGGCGCAGGACGAAGCGAAGCGCGGCGCAGATCACTATGCGCGCCATTGCGCCGCCTGCCACGGTGTGCGCATGCGAGATCCGGAGGGCGCCTATGACCTGCGGAAATTTCCGCAGGATGCGCAGGAACGTTTCGTCAACGCGGTGACGCGCGGGAAAAGCAGTATGGCGCCCTTCGGCGGCCTGCTCACCGCAGAGGAAATTTCGGCGCTGTGGGCTTATGTTGTGAGCGGCGGCAAGTAAGCGCCGCAAACCGAACTGCGCGTGACTACTTTCGTTTGCGGCGGGCGGCAACGACCGCAATGAACCACTTCGGCCGCATGCGGCCGAAATCCGTTCTGACGTGACGGCGCGGGCTTTTTTTCGAATCGAGCACGCGCGCGCCTTCGGCGTCGCGCACGAACCACCACCCAGTGCCAGAATGGCCGGCCTTTTTCGCGATGCCATTTGATCGACGGCAGGGCGAGGTCGGGCAGCGTTTGCCATGAACGGAAGGGGTGTTCGGCGCGGCCTGTCGTCATGCCCAGATGTTTGAGCAGGCGGCGCAGGTGTGCGGTGTCGGACCACAGCCGTTCATCCTGCGCCGCGATGCCGAGCAAGGCGGCAACGCGTTTCGCCTGCGCATAGCTGAGGCCCGTGATGGCTGCGGCACTGGCAATGCCGCAGCCGCTGCGCTCTAATTGAATGACCGGTCTGAACGGACCGTTTTGCGCCAATAATGCCGGCCGCCCGTTCTTTACAGCCATCGCCTGACCGCGGCCTTGTAGCGCTCAAACGGTTCGCCGAATTTTTCGGCAAGCACGCGTTCCTCTGGTTCGATCTGAAAGCGGTTGATGAACAGGATGAAGGCCACCGGCCCGGCAAGTGCCAGCGGGGCGGCAAGATAAATCGCCCACGCCAGCAGCACCAGCAACTGACCCACATACATCGGATTGCGACTGAACCGGTAGAGGCCGCCGGTGACCAGTGTCTGGGTGTTTGCGGGTCGCAGCGGATTGACGGTGGTGCTGGCGCGCCAGAAAGCAATTGCGCCGGTAATGTCGATGGCAACGCCGGTGAGGGCGACGGTGATGGCTAGTGCGAGGCGTGCGTTCCCGGGGGCTGCAACTGTGGGCAATAATGAAGACAGCGGCCACATGGCGAACGCAATGGTGGCTGCTACGACTGGTGGGGGGATTTTGAGTTCGAGGAAACGCATGCGGCAGTATTGCAGTCCGCGTCATTCGGCGCAATGCGCTTCGCTTATTGCGCCCTACGCGAGCTAAGCATTATTAGTTGACAAGTATTCGTCGCCAAAAATTATCTGCCCCAATGCAACAAACACCAAGCAAATTTGGCGCAGCTAGTAATTGACGATGGTTTTGTAGGATGGGTAGAGCGCAGCGAAACCCATCACAGGGCACAGGTTAAACGATGGGTTTCGGTCTTGCGGCCTCTACCCATCCTGCGAGTTATGGGGGCGCTAGATCTTGCGCGCCAGCGCCGCAGCCTTGCCGATATAGGTGGCCGGCGTCAACTTGAGCAGACGCTTCTTCTCGGCGTCCGGGATCTTCAGCCCGCGGATGAAGATGGCGAGCGTGGCGCGGTTGATGCCGGCCTTGCCGCGCGTGAGCTCCTTTAGCTGCTCGTAGGCGCCACTGACGGCGTAACGGCGCATCACGGTCTGGATCGGCTCAGCAAGCACTTCCCAGTTGGCATTAAGATCGGCGGCGAGCTTGGCGTGATTGGCTTCGAGTTTGCCGAGGCCTTTCAAACACGAATCGTAGGCGAGCAGCGTGTGGCCGAGCGCCACGCCCATGTTGCGCAACACCGTCGAGTCGGTGAGGTCGCGCTGCCAGCGCGAGATCGGCAGCTTGTCGGCCATGTGGCGCAAGAGCGCGTTGGCGACACCAAGATTGCCTTCGGAGTTTTCGAAGTCGATCGGATTGACCTTGTGCGGCATGGTCGACGAACCGATTTCGCCGGCCTTGGTTCTTTGCTTGAAGTAACCAACTGAAATGTAGCCCCAGACGTCGCGGTCGAGATCGAGCAATATCGTATTGCAGCGCGCATAGGCGTCGAAGAGTTCGGCGATGGCGTCGTGCGGTTCGATCTGGATCGTGTAGGGGTTGAATTCGAGGCCGAGTTTCTCAACGAAGCGGCGCGCGAATTTTTCCCAGTCGAGGTCCGGATAGGCGGACAGATGCGCATTGTAATTGCCGACCGCGCCATTGGCCTTGCCGAGAATGCTGACGCCGGCGATTTTGCCGCGCGCGCGTTTGAGACGCGCCACGACGTTGGCGATCTCCTTGCCGAGGGTGGTCGGGCTGGCCGGCTGGCCGTGGGTGTGCGCGAGCATGGACGCTCCCGCCTGTTCGTGGGCGATGGTGCGCAGGCGCGTGATGATCTGATCGAGGGCGGGCAGCATGACGTCGTCGCGCGCGGCTTTGAGCATCAGCGCGTGGCAGAGGTTGTTGATGTCTTCCGAGGTGCAGGCGAAGTGGATGAATTCTGCGACACGCGCGACTTCGCGGTTGCCGCCGAGTTTTTCCTTGAGGAAGTATTCGATCGCCTTGACGTCGTGATTGGTCACCGACTCGATTTTCTTCACGCGCGCGCCGTCCGCATCCGAAAAGTTCGCGACCACCGCATCGAGCTTTTTGAGTGTAGCCTTCGAAAATCGCGGCACTTCGCGGATTTTCGGTTCGGCGGCCAGCGCCTTCAGCCATTCGACCTCGACCAGCACGCGGTAACGAATGAGGCCGAGTTCGCTGAAATAGCGGCGCAGCGGTTCGATCTTGGCGGCATAACGCCCGTCGAGTGGAGAGAGGGCGGTGAGAGCGGAGAGCGTCATGGTTTTTCCTGCGTGTGAAGATTCGATTTTATCATGCGGGCGCTGCCGCCTCGACCGCCGCCTGCACCATTTTGCGATTGAGGTGCGGCACCAGCATTTCGATGAAGTCGAGCGCGAAGCGGCGCAGATGGTTGTTGCGGCGGAAACCCAGATACACGGTGTTCGATTCGAACAGCCGGCTGGCGTCGAGCGCGCGCAGGCCGCGGTCGCGTTTGGCGTCGTAGGCCATTTTGGCAACGATGGCCACACCAAGGCCGTGTTCGACGTAGGCCTTGATGACGTCGGTGTCGATGGCGTTCAACACCAGATGGGGTGCCAGGCCGCGCGCTTCGAAGGCGCGCTGCACTTTCGTGTGGCCGATGAATTCCTCGTCGTAGGTGATGATGGGGTAACGCGCGATCGCTTCGAGGGTGAGCGGTTTGGCGCGCAGCAGCGGATGTTTCGCCGGCGCCAGCACGATGCGCGGTAGTTCATAACAGCGCAGCATCACTAGGTCGGGCAGCGGCGCGCGCGGTTCGCTGGCGATCGCGAGGTCGGCTTCACCCGTGGCAACCGCCTGCCAGATCTGCCCCGGCGTACCCTGGCGCACGTTCAATCGCACATCCGGATACTGTGCGGTGAAATGCTTGACCACGGCGGGCAGCGCGTAGCGCGCCTGCGTGTGTGTGGTGAGCACGGTGAGGCTGCCGCTTTTTTCGCTGCCGAAATCCTGCGCGAGGCGTTTCAACGTTTCGGCGTCGTCCAGCATGCGCTGCGCCACCGTCAGCAGCGATTTGCCAGCGGCGGTGAGTTCGCTGATGCGGTTGCGGTTGCGCGTAAAGACGCCGACGCCGAGTTCGGCTTCGAGCAGGGCGAGCTGCTTGCTGACACCGGGCTGCGAGGTGTGCAGCGCGGCGGCGGCCTTCGAGATGGAGAGGCCCTGGCGCGCCACCTCGCAGAAATAACGCAGCTGCTGCAGTTTCATCGTGGCCATGCCTTGGTTCATGTATAACTGATAAGTATACTGGAATGACTAAATCGTTCTTGTTAATTCTGCTGCGTTTGCTACCATCGGCGCCCTGTGCAGGTGTCCGCGTGCAGGAAATACTTGGAAACCATCTCAAAAATACTCCCTCGCCCCGCGCGAGCGGGGAGAGGGTAGGGGCTGATGTTTCCCCGGCTTTTAGAACTAAAGATCTTTACAAATCAATAGGTTGAATGTAAGGTGATGAGAAACGGCGTGTGCATGAACGGTTTTTTCTCTGTGTTGGGACCAACCAACACGGAGATCGATC
>CALQCM020000081.1 GCA_943329075.2 Chitinophaga pinensis
CCATGAAATAACCGATAATGAGGCCGCCGGGCGCATGAATAATGCTCGCGCTATTCTGTTTAAAACCATTTTTAACCGATCGAAAGCAGCTGCCTGAGCAAATTCAAATACCGCTTCGTTCAGACTCATACCTCGATTGGAATGTACTTACAGAGTCGGATCAGCAAATATTGTCAAATCAATGACTTGGGCAGAAGGCCGCCAATTTACCACGCGCGCGCAACCGATTTGGCGCTCCCGCCCCTGCCGCGAACACCCGGCCGGGCTCTGCGGATCAGAAGCGCATTTCCATATCCTGCGCCATCAACCAGAGGTTTATCGCGGCTATTGCCGCCACAAAGGCCAGCATTGGCAACAGCCGCCAGCCGCGTAATCCGCCGGACCCGACCAGGCGCTCGTCGCGCCCGCGATGGCGAAGAATCTGCACCGCCAGCCAGAAGCCGAACACCATCAACGCCGCCTGCAGCGCAAACATCACGTCGTCGGGCAACGACGGCGCCATCATCTGCCCGTGAATTTCCGCCATTGTGCGTCGCACCGCGTCATTGCCGAGCGGATTGGACAACAGCGAAAACACGTCGCTGCTTTCACGCGACAGGTGATCAAGGTTGTGCGCAAGGTGGTAGGTAAAAGCCAGTGGCAGTGCCGCAAACGAAAATGCGGCAAACTGCGTCTTGTACGATGCGCCGGCTTTCCCGGCAACCCTGTGTAATACGCCGACACACGCGCCATAGATCAACACCGGCAGCACAAGGCTGCCGATCATGCCGAGGGTGAATCCGAACAGTGGACGACCGCTTGCGCCGACCGCATTGGAAGCCGCACCCGCCCAATCAGCCCAGAACGGCATCATGGTCAGGCCGTGGAACGTCGTGATACCGAGCAGCGCAAGCATGAACCATGCGCCGTCCCACTGCGGTCGCGCGAGGCTCTGCGCCTCGCTGCCCGGCGAACGCAGCCACCAGCTGACGTTTTGCTGCGCGCAGCTCTGCACGCAATTTCCACAGGACAGGCAAAACGTGTTCTCGCTGAAGCGACCGACCACCAGGTGGGTCGGGCACGGCTCGATCTCGCGCGAACCGTTGTAACAGTCCAGTGACGTGCACGCATCGCAGGTCGCCTGCGCTACCGGGCGGGCGCAGAACATTGTGTTTCGCCCTTGATGGATATGGTGTAATCGGACTAAGCTTTACGGGCCCGCCCGGCGCAGGCAATGAAACAAGAAACGATGACCGGCCAACGACAGATGCCGGCACACCAACCGAGGAGAGATCACCATGACCGCATCAGCGCAGTCTTTGCTTTCCATTGTTTGCAGCAGCCTGCTTGCCACCGTCGCATGCACTGCGATGCTGGTTGCCGAGGCCGGGGCACAGGGCGCGGGAGGACGGTCGGTGACGCAAGGAGTTGGCAAAAAGGTCATCGACAATCTGTATCAATGCCCGGTCAACGTCGCCAACCACCGCATCAGCGCAGTCGGCACGATTACTTCGCTGGACGGCAAGACATGGACCGTGCCGGCCGAAACCGCCTTCCAGACCGGCCCCAAGGGCGCCGACCTGTTCAACGAATGCACCAACGTCACACCGTCGAAAACGAGCGAGGTGTCGACCGCCAACGTGCCGGTGACCGTGATCGACGCCGATGGCGAAGTCATCACCGGCTATATCGTGGCCGACAATTATTTCGAGTTTTACGTCAATGGCAAACTCGTTGCAGTCGACCCCGGCCCCTACACGCCGTTCAATTCGGTGGTCGTCAAATTCAAGGCCAAGCGGCCAATCACCTATGCGTTCAAGGTGGTCGACTGGGAAGAAGACCTCGGTCTGGGCACCGAAATCAATTTTGGCAACAAGTCGAAGTTCTACCAGGGCGACGGCGGGCTCGTCGCGCGCTTTTCCGACGGCACCGTGACCGACAGTTCATGGAAGGCGCAGGCGTTCTACATCGCGCCGCTGAAAACCCCGGACGACGTCGTCGAACGCGGCAACGTGCATGACACCACCAAACTCGGCCGCATCCACCCGCATGCGCCGAAACCGGGCTGTGAAGACAAATGTTTTGCCGTGCATTATCCAATGCCGGCGAACTGGGCCGCACCGTCATTTGACGACAGCAAATGGCCGCGCGCTTATGAATACACCGACGAGGACATCGGCGTGACGTCGGTCAAGGGCTACACCAACTTTCCGGAACTGTTCGAAGGTTCGCGCTGGATCTGGTCGCTGAACCTCGTCTTCGACAACCTCATCCTCGCACGCAAAACGGTACGCTGAATACGGCGCACGGACGGCGGCGCAATGGCGCCGCTCAATCGATTTCGTGCGCCAGCGTCAACACGATCACCAACGCACCAAAACATATTTGCCAGTACCAAAGGGGCATGTCCATTTTTTCTCCGCCGGCGAAATTGAGCGTAGTCGTCGCACAACGATTGCAGTCTCGCCTGCCGGCCCCGGCACCCATCGCAGAAATACCTACGGGAAAACCCATGAATTCTTGCAAACGCGCGTTATGCCACGCCGCCGTTGCCGCCTGCGCCGCGGCCATCCTGTCAACATTGACTGCAGCGCATGCGCAAAGCGGCAAACCGGCGGGCTATGCGGCCAAACCGGTGCGCATGCTGGTCGCCTATCCGGCCGGCGGTTCCGCCGATCTGATGACACGCGTGCTGGCGCAGAAACTCGGCGAGCGCATCGGCCAGCAGGTGGTGGTCGACAACCGTCCGGGTGCGGCGGGCAACATCGGCGTCGAGGTCGTCGCCAAATCGCCGGCTGACGGCTATACACTATTGCTGGGCGCACTCGGCTCACACGCGGTGGCGATGTCGTACTACGCGAAAATCAATTTCGATCTGCGCAGCGATTTTGCGGCGGTGTCGATGGCCGGCACCACCACCAACATCGTCGTTGTGCATCCGGCACTGCCGGTCAGAAATATCAAGGACCTCATCGCGCTTTCACGGGCGCGCCCGGGTGAGCTGAATTTTGCTTCATCCGGCACCGGCGGCCTCATTCACCTGACCGGTGAGATGTTCAATCAGGCGGCGAAAGTGAAATTAGTACACGTCCCTTACAAAGGTAGCGCGCTGTTTCTGCCTGAACTTCTCAAGGGCCAGATTGCGATGGCCTTCGATACCATCGCACCGCATTTGCCCTTCATCAAAGCCGGCAAGCTGCGCGGCGTGGCGGTGACCGCGAGCACACGCACGCCGTTGTTGCCCGAGGTACCGACCGTCGCGGAATCCGGCTTGCCCGGCTTCGAATCGGTGGCCAGTTACGCGGTGTTTGTGCCCGCCGCAACGCCCAAAGACATCGTTGCTTATCTCAACCGCGAAACGGTTGCGGCATTGCAGTCGCCCGATCTGAAAGAACGGCTTTCCACCGCCGGCATCGATCCGGTCGGTAGCAGCACGGAAGAACTCGATCGCATCGTGCGCACGGAAATCGCCAAGTGGGCGCAGGTCATCCGCAACGGTGGCATCGCGCCCGAATGATGTGCCGGACACACAATTATTCACAAAATCCGGTTTACAATGCTCCGCCGCAGTTCGCAGCCGCGCAAAAACAACCAAACGACCAGGAGGTAACGTCATGGCACGTCTGAACGTCAATGGGAAAAATTACGATGTCGATGCCGAACCCGCAATGCCTTTATTGTGGGCGATTCGCGAACAAGTCGGTCTGACTGGCACGAAGTACGGCTGCGGCGTGGCGCAATGCGGCGCCTGCACTGTGCACATTGACGGCGCGGCGGTGCGCTCCTGTGCGGTTTCGGCCAATTCGGCCGCCGGCAAAAAAATCACCACCATCGAAGGGCTCGCCGTCAACGGCCAGCTGACCAAAGTGCAGAAGGCCTGGGTCGAAAACGAAGTGCCGCAATGCGGTTACTGTCAGACGGGAATGGTCATGGCGGTGAGCGCGCTGCTGGCGAAAAAGCCGAAGCCGACCGAAGCCGACATCGACGCGGCGATCACCAATATCTGCCGCTGCGGCACCTTCCAACAAGTGCGCGCGGCCATACACGCCGCCGCCAATTCCTAAGGAGCGAACAGTCATGAGCACAGTCAAAACCATGCCCGATCTGAGCCGTCGTTCCTTCATCATCGGCACTGCCGCCGTCGGCAGCGGCCTGGCGCTGGGCCTCAGCATTCCGTTCGGCGCGCGCACAGCGCGGGCGGCCGGCTACACCGTGTCGTGGGCCGAAGCCACACCAGAAGTCAACGCCTGGGTCGTCATCAAACCGGACGACACCGTCGTCATTCGCATCGCCCGCAGCGAAATGGGCCAGGGCACGCTGACCGGCCTTGCGCAGATGGTCGCCGAGGAACTCGAATGCGACTGGTCGAAGGTAACGACCGAATATCCGACGCCGGGCCAGAGTGTGGCGCGCAAGCGCGTGTGGGGCGATTTCTCGACCGGCGGCAGCCGCGGCATACGCGAGTCGCATGAATACGTGCGCCGCGGCGGCGCCGTTGCGCGCACCATGCTGATCCAGGCCGCGGCCGACGAATGGAAAGTGCCGGCTGCCGAATGCAGTGCGGCCAACAGCATCATCACCCACGGCCCGAGCGGCCGCACCACGACCTACGGCAAGGTTGCGGAAGCCGCGTCCAAAGTCGCGCAGCCGAAAGACGTGCCGTTGAAGGATCCGAAAGACTGGAAACTGATCGGCAAGTCGGTGCACCGCCTCGACACCGTCGACAAGGTCACGGGGAAAATGATTTACACCGCGGACTTCACGCTGCCCGGCATGCTGCTGGCGGCGATCAAGGAATGCCCGGTGTTCGGCGGCAAGCTCAAGAGCTTCGATGCGGCAAAAGTCAGCAGCATGCGTGGCGTGAAACATGTTCTGCAGGTTGGCGACAGTGCGGTGGCTGTGGTCGCCGACAGCTGGTGGCGCGCCAAGGTCGCGCTCGACGCACTGCCGATCGTCTGGGACGAAGGCGCGAGCGCCAAGGTCTCGAGTGCATCGATCGCTGCGACACTAAAAGAGGGCCTCGGCGCCGAGCAGGCTTTTGTCGGCAACAAGAACGGTGATGCCAAAACCGCACTGGCCGGTGCTGCGAAAAAAATCGAGGCCGTTTACGCCCATCCCTACCTCAATCACGCGCCGATGGAACCGATGAACACGGTCGCGCGCTACACACCGGAGCGCTGCGAAGTCTGGCTCGGCACGCAGAACGGCGAGGCTTCGTTTGCCGCCGTGCTCGCCGCCTCCGGACTGCCGGCCGACAAGTGCGAAGTCTACAAACTGATGCTCGGCAGCGGCTTCGGCCGGCGCGGCGCGTTTCAGGATTACGTGCGCCAGGCCGTGCTGATCGCCAAGCAGATTCCCGGCGTGCCGGTAAAGCTGCAGTGGTCGCGCGAGGAAGACATGACGCAGGGCCGCTATCATCCCATCACGCAATGCAAACTGACCGGCGGCTTCGACGCCAACAACAACCTGACCGCGCTGCATGTGCGCGTCTCCGGCCAGTCGATCCTGACCTCGGTGCGTCCGGAAGCGCTGGTCAACGGCATGGATCCCGCGGTGTTCCAGGGCATGGCACCGTCGGGCGAATTCGAATTCGGCTACACCGCGATTCCGAATTATCTGGTCGATCACGCGATGCGCAATCCGCATGTGCCGCCGGGCTTCTGGCGCGGGGTGAACATCAACCAGAACGCGATCTACATGGAATGCTTCATGGACGAACTCGCGCAGGCCGCCGGCCAGGACCCGCTCGAGTTCCGCCGCAAGCTGATGGTGAAAAATCCGAAGCACCTTGCCGTGCTCAATGCGGCAGCGGAACGCGCCGGCTGGGGCACGCCGGCGCCGAAGGGCGTGTTCCGCGGTCTGGCACAGATGAAAGGCTATAACAGCTTCGTCGCCGCCTGCGCCGAGGTTTCGGTGACCGGCGGCAACAAGGTCAAGGTGCATCGCATCGTCGCCGCCACCGACTGCGGCTATGCGGTGAATCCTTCGCTGATCGAACGCCAGATTGCGGGCTCGTTTGTCTATGGGCTCTCCGCGCTGTTCTATCAGGAATGCACGGTCAAGAACGGCCGCATCGAGCAGACCAACTTCCACAACTACCAGTCGATGCGCGTCGCGCAAATGCCGAAGGTTGAAGCGATCGTCATGCCCTCGGGCGGTTTCTGGGGCGGCGTCGGCGAGCCGACCATTTGCGTGGCGGCACCGGCGGTGTTGAATGCCATTGCGGCGGCAACCGGCAAACGCTTCCGCTCGTTCCCGCTGAAGAACCACGGTATCACGCTGGTGTAGTGCGCGCGCGCCGGCGATTTCTTTCCGCAGCGGGCGGGTTCGCGGTGGCAGCCATGCTGCCGCCGCGCGCTTTTGCGCAACTCACGCGCACGCCGCTGAACAATATGCCGGAAGTAATCCGCCGCGTGACCGGCGGCGCCGTCATCAACCGCGGTCGCGTCAAACTGAACGTGCCGCCGCTGGTTGAAAACGGCCATCTGGTGCCACTCGGCGTCACGGTCGAGAGCCCGATGACGGCAACCGACTTTGTCAGTGAAATCCACGTCTTCACCGAAAAAAATCCGCTGCCCGAGATGATCAGCTTTTATCTCGGGCCGCGCGCCGGCCGCGCAGCTATTGCCACACGCGTGCGTCTGGCAGACACCGAAAACGTGGTGGCCATTGCGCGCATGAACGACGGTTCGTGGTGGTCGGACACGCAATTCGTCATCGTGACGCTGGCTGCCTGCCTCGAGGAACTCTGATGGCGGTCGCGCGCATCAACGTGCCGAAGACTGCACAACGCGGCGAGATCATCGAAATCCGCGCGCTGATCAGCCACGTCATGGAAAACGGCTTCCGCCGCACCACTCTCGGCGTGCCACTGCCGCGTGACATCATCACCGGGTTCACCTGCACTTATAACGGGGTCGAAATCTGCCGTGTAACACTTTACCCGTCGATCGCGGCCAATCCGTTTTTGTCATTCACCACCATCGCCACCGAGTCCGGCACGCTGGTCTTCAACTGGCGCGGCGACAACGGCTTCAACCACAGCGAAACCGCGCAAATCACGGTCGGGTAGCCACCGCTATTTGCCCGGCACCGCCCGGCGATACCACGCAGCGTATTCTTCAAGCAGTCGCAGCATCGGATACTGCGGTTCGTAACCGAGGATTTTTTTCGCGCGGCTAATATCCGCTGGCTTCCAGTCGCCACCGCTCCAGGTCGAACCTTCGGGCTGCGCTTCGATGCGGGTCTTCGCGCCGGGGATCGCGCGCTTCAATTCGGCTTCCAGTTCATGCGGGCGAAAAATGCGGCCCATCGTAATATTGAACACGCCGCTACCGAGCGACTTCGCGCGCAGTGCGAGCACCGTCGCCAGCGCCGCATCCACTGAATACACCCACTCCATCGCGGTGCCCGGCACCACCGCCTCGCGACCGTTGATGGCGTTCTCGACCATCGCGCGGAAAATCCCGCTGGGCCCGCCGCCGCCGGGCCCGCTCCACGGGCCGGCCACCGGGCAATAGCGCAGCGCCGCGAATTCGATGCCGAAACTCTTCGCGTAGTTGAGGCCGATGCTTTCGACCGCCTGCTTGGTCGAGGCGTAAAAGGTGTTCGGCCGCGGCACGGCTTCTTCCCTGGACAAGTCGCCGCCGTCCTCGCCGCCGCTCTGATAGCGGTTCAAGACGCTCGAGCTCGACGCCACCACACGTTGGATGCCGTGCACACGCGCCGTTTCCATCACGTTGGCCAGCCCCATGATGTTCAGTTCGATCGCCGCGTAGGGATTCTTCTGGGCGCCCAGCGTCAGCAGTGGATAAGCCGCCGTGTGCACGATTGCGTCGATCTTGCCTCGCGTTATCGCCGCACTCAAGGTCAGCGGCCGCAGCACATCGCCCTCGATGAGATCGATCTTGTCGAGATCGACGATCTTCGCCAGCACCTTGCGCTGCAGGCGCTGGTCCATGACCAGCGGACGTTCGCCCGCCTCGACCAGAATCTTCGCTACCTGCGAACCGACCAGGCCCGCGCCGATGATCAACACCGTCATATCAACTCCGCTTTCAATGGGTTCGGTTCGTAGTATAGCGGCCGCGGAAAATCAATTCGCCAGCCTGCCCTCAGATCGCCGCTAACGCTTCGTTTCCGCATGATGCGAAGTTACAATAGCAGCGGGAATACACGGGGAACAGCATGGTCAAGATTGAATTTCACGATCCTTCCGGCGTGCTCGACGCCTCCAAACCATACGCGCCGCGCCTCACCTCGCTGGCCGGCAAACGCATCGGTCTGTTGTCGAATGCGAAGTGGCAGGCCTTCCGCATGCTGCCGATGATCAAGACCATGCTCGAAGCCGATTTTCCCGGCATCGAGGTACTGTCGGAAGACCATTTTCCGCAAGGCAACGCCGTCATCGGCAATGACGACGTCGCGCAACTCGTCAAACAAAGCGGCGTTGACGCGGTCATCATCGGCAACGCGGCCTGAGGGGCCTGCGCCACAGCCTGCGGCCGTGCTGCCGCTCGATTGGAGACGCTGGGCATCCCCACGGTGGTGCTGACGCGCCGCGAATTTGTCGGCGTGGTCAACAATGCCGTCTCCGGCATCGGCCTCGCGCCCGACATCGCGATGGTGACCTTCCCCACGGAGACGTTTTTGCCCGATGCCGATCTGGCGCCCGTGCACGCGCGGCGGCAGGAGTTTTACGCTGCGCTGACGCACTGGTCATCGACCAAACTGCGCGCCCGCAATGGCCGCATGCTCGGCGTCGAAGGCGCGACCTACGAAGCAGCACTCGATCGTTTTAATGAACGAATGCTCGCCGACCTCTGCGGCGACGGCCTGCCGCTGTTGCCGCCGACCGCGGAGCGCGTGAACTGGATCCTGCGCGGCAGTCCGTTGCCACGCGCGCATGTGCTCGGCAAATTTCCGCCGCGCGGCGGCATCGCCACCGTCGAAGCCTGCGCCATCGCGCTGGCCATGGCCGGCGGCCGCCCGGAATATCTGCCGGTGCTGATCGCCGCAGTGGATGCATTTTTTGAACCAGCGGCGACCGGCGAACTGCTGCAAGCGACTTCGGGCAATCCGTTTCCCGTGGTCATCGTCAGCGGGCCGATCGCCAAACAAATCGGTTTGAGTTCGGGCTTCGGCATGCTCGGCCCCGATTCCCGGCATCCCGCCGGCGCGCGCATCGGTCGCGCGCTGCGCCTGATGCAGCAAAACCTCGGCGGTGCGCAGCCCGGCACCGGCACCATGGCGGTGTTCGGCTACATGCGCTTCACCAATGCGGTCTTCGCGGAAGATGAAGACGGTCTGCCCGCCGGTTGGAACCTGCATACCCGCGAACGCCATGCCTTCAAGCCCGGCACGAACTGCGTATCGCTGATGTTTGCCAACGGTGCGGAAAACATATTCCGCCTCAGCGCAAAAAAAGAATCGAAGGAAGAAGAAGTCGTGCAGGGCCTGCATCGCATCGCGCAGACCCTGCGCGTACCCAATATTCACTATATGTACGGCTATACCCATGGCACGCCCGGCGTCCTCGTGATACCCAGTGTCGTCGCCGCCGACCTCGCCGCGCTCGGCTGGACAAAAAGCAAGGTCAAGGAATTCCTGTGGACACATTCACAGATTCCACACGCCGACCTGCAGGCGGCCGGCGCCATTGCGTGGATGGACAATATCGAAATCGAAGTCCCGGCCGAGTCGCGGCAACTCGATCCCTGGCCCATCGCATTGAAACCCGAAAACTTCGGCCTGGTCGTGGCCGGCGGCGCGCACCCCAGTCATGCGCTCTGGCTGCAGGGCTACAGCCCGCGCGTGATCGGCCGCGAGATAACATTGCCCGATGCATTCGAACAGTTGATTGCCGAAGCCGGCCAATCACGGGCCTCGAACATGGAGGCGTAATACGGTTGGCGCTGCAGGACGCAGGCAGGTGCTCGCCACGCGGCGGCGACCACATGCTATTATTTTCACCGGTACAGCCCTGCATTTATTTCCTGCCCGTGCATTCCGGCCAACAATATTCAACAACGGCAGGTTCGCGAATCGATACACAACACGGGGGAATCCATCATGTCGCTGAAAAATTCGGCCACGCATTACGGCACCGTCACGCGCTTCCTGCACTGGGCGGTCTTTCTGCTGTTCGCGCATCAATATCTGAGCGGCAACTTCATGACACGCATCGAAGGCGATCACACGCTGTTCGGGCTGACCCAGGGGAACTATTACGATTGGCACAAATCCATCGGCGTCATCCTGCTGCTGCTGGCCGTCCTTCGCATACTCTGGCGCAAGCTGACACCGCTGCCGGACTGGGCGCCGGCACTGTCGCCGGCCGAACGCGCGATCTCACACTGGAATGAAACCCTGCTCTACGCCTGCATGATCCTGATGCCGGTGAGTGGTTATCTCTTCGTCATGGCGGGCGACTACGGCATCAAGCTGTTTGGATTGCACGATCTGGTCAATCCGATCGGCAAGCAGGCGTTGCTCGCGGACATCTCACGCGTGGCGCACATCGTGATTTCCTATGTCATTGTGATCGTCGCATCGTGGCATATCGGTCTCGGCCTCAAGCACCACCTCTTCGAGCGCAACGGTTTCCTGCGCCGCATGCTGCCCTTCTGCAAACCCTGAGCTCAGCAAGCGGCCTGCAGACCGCGACGCTGCTAGCGCGCAGGCGGCAGCGCTAGCAGGTCCAGATGGCCGATGGTGAGCGTCAGCTGCCCCGCATCAAGCAGTGCTACGCGCTGCGCCAGCCAATCGCCATACAGCGCCGCCGCTGAAGGGTCCGTTTCAAGCGCCACTGCAACCGACTCTTCCGCCATGCGCCGCAGCATTTCGCGATGCGCCTGGCCGATTTGCCAATCGCTGCGTGCGGTGCTGACCGTGTATCCGGCCCCTGCCAGCCGCTGCGCGACATAACCCGTGGCCGCGGAACCCAGCGCGCAACCAAATCCTTTGTCCCCGCTCTGGTGACGCGCGAATGCATCCTCAATCAGCGCATCGGCCGCATGGCCCGGCTGCCACGCGCGCCGTCCATCGACCGTGAGCGTCGCGAACAACGGCCGTTGCGCACGAACCAGCTGATCGCAAAACGTCTCGATCCAGTCCGCTGAAACAAGATCCAGAAAAGCCGTCGTCGTCACGGCATCGCAGGCCGTGAAATCCAGTTGAGATAGCGCCTGCGCCAGATCCAGCGGCCGCGCCTGTGCGCGCCACGTCGCCGGGCCGCTGTGCACCGTGACAACCGCATCGAATTTCTCGCAACGCCATCCTTCGCGCAGCGCCCAGCGCATGGTCTCCGCAGATTGCGCTTCAAGCAGTCGGGAATCGTGGTCCACCAGCAGCCACGCCTGATCACCGCTCAGCAGCGGTGCGAGCAGCCTGAAATTCGCACCGCTACCGGCGGCCAGATCGATGATACGAAACGTTCCCGCTTGAAGCGGTTTGAGCGCGACGGCAAACCGGCGCACGAGGTCACGATCGCGCGCCGTGGTGTCGAAGGGTTCGCGCTGGCGCAACCAATCCGTGCTGAAGCCGTTCATGCGGCGAGCCGGTCCAGCCCGTTGGCCCAGCGGCTGACTGCCGTCGGCCAATCGGGCAACGCCGCGGCCGCAACCGCAGCACCGGCAGCGAGCCGCGTGCGCAGGTTTGCGTCGCTCATGGCACATCGTAACGCATCGCGCAGGGCGGCCGTATCGCCGGGCGGCACCAGCAGCGATGCGTCGGCCGGCACGGTATCGGGAATCGCGCCGGCGGTGGTCGCGATCACCGGCAGACCGTGCGCCAGCGCTTCGGCGTAGACCATGCCATAACCTTCTTCATAGGAAGGCAGCACAAACACATCGGCACTCCGGTAGGCCGCTGACAGACTGGCCGGCGCACATTCGCCGGCGAGCACAATGCGGTCGTTGAGATTTTGCGTTGCGATGGCATAGCGCAATGCGGCCACCGTGGCGGCATCGCGTTCGAGGCTGCCGATGCAGGTGAGGCGCCAATCGAGGCCGCGCAGACCGGCCAATGCGTTGATCAGCAGCAGATGACCTTTGCGCGGCGTCACGGTGCCAACGGCCAGCAGCTCGAGCGGCCCTGCTTTTTTTGGCGCCCGCAACGTTGCGGGTTTGGCGGTGCCCGGCATCACAATCTCGACGCGATCGGCGGCGACCCCGTCCGCCTTGACGGCACGCGCGGTATGCGCGCTTGGGCAGATGATTCCACGCAGCAGCGGCCAGAGTCGCGCTTCGAGCACAGCGTAGGCTTGCGCCGCATCCGCAGGCAAACCGGTTTCACGCGACAACGGATGATGGATGAAACCGATCAGGCGCAGGCGTCGCGCTTGAGCAGCAAGACAATCGGTGAATGCCGGCAGCGCGAGACCATCGATCACCGCCGTGCCGCCATCCGGCAAGTCCGCGAGTGCCGTCGCGGCGGCGCGATGGGCGAGGTCATCCGCGGCGGGAAAGCGCCCCGCCAATTCGATGACGTCGACGGCACGGCCCGCGGCACGCAGCCCTTCGACTATCATGCGGTCGAAAAGATAGCCGCCGGTGAGTTGATCGAGCGGTCCCGGCACCAGGAACGCCAGTGCCATTAACGCAACGCGCCTTCGAAGCTCGCCCACGCCACCGGCGATTCGCGCAGCACAATGCGCATCGAGTCGAGTGTCTCGGCGGTGCCGGCGCCGAGTGCCCCGGCGACGATGCGGGTTTTCATGCGGCGGAAAATTTCGCCGGCCATGAATTCGGTGGTGGTGTTTTTCCCGCGCAGTTCCGCCACCTCGTCGAGGTTCTTGAAATTAAGCGCGCCTAGGACCTCGTGCAGCGCTTTGAGTGCGAGACCGATATCGCACACCAGGCCGTTGTCATCAAGTTCCACGCGACGAAATTCGACTTCCACGCCATAAGTGGCGCCATGCAACTGCTGCGCCGGGCCGAATATCTCGCCCGTAAAGCTGTGCGCAATCATGATGTGGTCGGAAACGGCGAGCGCATACATGGTGATTCTCCTGTTCAGCAATACGTGATGACGTGGCACAGCGTGCCGTCGGGGGTGGCAGCCAGCCGGGCCATAGTCGCCGGCAGTTCTTCGAACGGGCTCGTACCGGTGAGCAGCGCGTCGAACAGCGGATCGGCCAGCAACTCCAGCGCAAGCGCAAGACGGCGGCGATGGTTCCAGCGCGCGCGTTGTGCCGTGGCCACGTGACCGACCTGCGACGAGCGCAAGGTCAGGCGTCGCGCGTGGAACGATTCTCCGAGCGGTGCGGCAACCATGCGGTCACCGTACCAGCTCATTTCGATTACTGTCGCTTCAAATCCGGCCAGCCGCAGCGCGGTCGCAAGGCCTTCGGGATTGCCGCTGGCATGAATGACGAGATCCGCATTTTCAGTCGCCCGTTCCGGCGCGGCAAAAGCGCAACCGAGACGCGCGGCCACGGCGGCGCGGCGCGGATCCGTATCAATCAATTCGACATGCACCCCCGGCAGGCGCGCGGCCAGCGCGGCGACCATGCAGCCGACCACGCCCGCGCCGATCACCGCAATGCGGTCACCAAGACGCGGCGCTGCATCCCACAGGCCGTTGACGGCGGTTTCCATATTCGCGGCGAGCACGCCGCGCGCATCCGGCACGGCGTCCGGCAGGCGGATCACCGCATCGACCGGCACGACATACCAATCCTGATGCGGATGCAGACAGAAAATGCGTTGTCCAAGCAAATGTGCCGGGCCCGCCTCGATGCGACCGACAGCGGAATAACCATATTTCACCGGCGCAGGAAATGCGCCGTCCTGAAAAGGGCAACGCATGGCCTCGTATTGGCTGGCCGGTACACGTCCGCCGAATACCAGACTTTCGGTGCCGCGACTGATGCCACTGCACAACGCGCGTACCAGCACCTCGTCGCTGCCGGGCACGGGCAACAACGCCTCGCGGATTTCACCGGCGCCCGCACGAACACTCCAAAAGGCGCGGCTGCACATGGCATTACTCACTGAAGTCACACTCGATCATGATGTCCTCGCCGAGTTCGAAGCGGCGCGTGCGCGGACGCAGGCCGCGGCACAAATCCGTGATTTCCGGCAACAGCAGGCTCGGTCGTCCAGAACCCAGGATGAGCGGGGCCACCGTGATCTGCAAGCGGTCGAGCGCGCCGGCCGCGAGAAAACGCGATACGGTAATGCCGCCGCCTTCGATCAACAGGCGGTGCAATCCGCGCTGCGCCAGAATGCGGCGGATCTCATGCGGATCAAGCGCCGGTCCGCTGCGCGGCACCGGAACGATCCCGGCATTGCCCAGCATCTTGTCCTTGCGTGCGCCATCCGCCGCCGTCAGCAGCAGGGTCGGCGCGGCGCCGTCGGTGAAAACGCGCTGGCTGCCGTCAAGCCGGCGCTCGGGATCGATGATCACGCGCACGGGATTGGCCCCTTCACAGCGCCGCACTGTCAATTGCGGATCGTCGTGCAGCACGGTGTTGACGCCGACGATCACCGCATCGACCAGCGCGCGCATGCGATGCGTGTGCAACAGATCGGCGGACCCGCTGATCCACCGCGAAACGCCGCTGTTCGTGGCAATGCGGCCGTCGAGACTTTGCGCCAGATGGCCAACCGCAAAGGTGCCGTTTCTGCCGGCATCGCACAGCGGCCCGTATAAATCGTGCAGCGACGAACGCTCCAGCGGCGCGGCGGCACTGCTGCGGCGCGCCAGCACGGCCTGCCAGGCGGCATCCTCCGCGGCAGCCGGTTCCCCGCTGGTGGCTTCGGTGCTTTTTTCGGTCATGCCCTTGGTCCTTGTTCGCGCAGCGATCTTACCGCGATGTTGTGACATCAAAGGCATCGAAAACAAGATCCGGTGCGCTCAAATTGTGCGTCGATTGCGCAATGCGCCCAAATCGGGCGCTGGTCGTGCGGAAACGGCCGAATTCGAGTATCGGCGCAGAAACCGGTGCAAGAGATGTGCCCGGCCAGCGTGCGACCGCCACGTCCGCCTGCGCCGGCGTGACGAACATCGAACGCAGCGCGGCAAACGGCCGGTCGGCGGGCAATGGCGGATCAACGGCCAGCGCCAGTGTGACGCCTGCGTTGGTTGCGGCGGCAACGCGCAACACGCCGCTGCTTTCATTGCGGAACACCAGCCTGAAAGTCAGCGTCGCCGGATCGAAGGCAATGCTGCGGATGGCGACGAAGGGGCGTGTCGTCTCTTCGATCGGCCCGAACAAAAATGAACTGCCGTAGGCGCTGTCCGCGAGCGCCGGCGGTGGCAGCGGCTTCACGCGCCAATAGCCGTCCGCCGGATAAACCACCAGAATCTCGATATCGCGCTGCGCGCCGCGTTTGAGCAACTGCACCAGATGCAGGCCGCGCTCAAGGCTGCCACCGACAAAAAAGTCCACCACATCGGGCCGCCAGTTCGTCGGAAAAACATGTCCGACCAGCCGTATGTCGGCATCTTCGTAGAGCGTCAGCGTGCGCGGTGCAAAAGCAAAACTCGGGTCCTGCGACATATCGCAGGTGGCGAAATCGGGTGCCGTGCTGTCGTCTTTGACCGCGGCAATGTAGGGCGGATGTTCAGCGCTGATGCGGAACGACGCAATGCCGTTGCCCAGCACTTTGACAGTGACGCTGTCTTCTTCGGCACAACGCGTCGCGCGGCTGGCATTCACGAAGTCCACCGCGACTGCGGCGCAAGCGCACTGCGCCAACAAAAAACCGAAGCCCGCACAAGCCGCCAATACGCTGCGCATCATTTGTGCGCAGCCGCCGCCGGAAGTTCGTTGGCGAATGGCGCGAACAGGCCGGTGTCTGCAGCGCCTTCGAGCCGTCCGGACTCTTCAGGCACCCGGCACAATCCCGCCGCCCCCAGCAGGCGGCCCAGCGGCGGATGTGCGCTCAGCATGGCAAGCGGAATGGCGCCGACGAGCCCAAGCACAAACGGCGCCCAGAACCAGACCGCGCCGGGCGCCACACGCCAGAACCACAATGCAAAAACAATTCCCAGCAGCGTTTGCGGCCACAGGCGCTGCGCCGCCAGCGCAAAGGGCACACCCTCGGCGTCGCGTTGCTGCGAAGTCCAGCCGACCTGCCGGCCGAACGGCAGGCCGAGCAGAAAAATCGTCACCGCCACCGCGGACACCGGCGCAATCAACAGCGTGAGAAAAAATTCGAGGGCGACGCCGATCACGATGCGCATGACGCCGCCATAGGCACGCCGCGATTCGGCGCGCAGCAGCACGTCGGCCAGCGTCGCCAGCTTGGGCGCCAGCCCCATCGCCAGCGTGACGATGAACAGCGTAATGCCCAGGTCCGCGCGAAACGGCAACTGACGGATCAATCCCAACAGCATGAACGTCAGCCACGCCGGCGCGCTCAGATACATGGCGATGGCGAGCACGAGCTGGCAACGGCTGACCGTCAGCAGGCCGGGCATGGCGAGGAAATGGAAATACTGCATATTGCCCTGACACCAGCGCAGATCGCGGCGGATGAACTCCGGCAGGCTCGGCGGATTCTCCTCCCAACTGCCTTCTTCATCGGGCAGCACGCGCACTTCAAAACCGGCACGCCGCATCAGCACGGCTTCGAGCTGGTCGTGGCTTAACACGTGGCCGCCGAGCGGTGGTGCGCCAGGCAACACCGGCAGATCGCAATGTTCGATGAAGGGCGCCAGACGCAGAATCGCGTTGTGCCCCCAATACGGACCGCAATCACCCTGCCAGCTCGCCGCGCCCAGCGTGTAGGAGCGCATGCCGAGCCGCATGCCGAATTGAAAAATGCGCGCGAAGGCGCTGGCACTCGGCAGGCCGGTCACCAGCGTTTGCAGAATGCCGATGCGCGGCTCGGCCTGCATGATGCGCACCAGGCGCAGCATCGCCGCCGGCGTCATCACGCTGTCGGCATCGAACACGATGGCGTATTCATGCTGCCGCCCCCACTGCTCGCAAAAATCGCGGATATTGCCCGCCTTGAAGCCGCTGCTGTGCTGGCGCCGGCGATAGGTAATTTGTAACGCGTCGCCGCAGCGCCGCGTCAGCGCCGCAGCAACGCCCTCCTCCGCGGCCGCCGCCTCAGGCTGATTGCTGTCGCTGAGGATGTAGAGATGAAACCAGCCCGCCTCACCGCTCGCAACGAGGCCGTCGAGCATCCACTCGAGGTTGCGCAAAAGACGCGCGGCATTTTCATTGCGGATGCAGATCAGCAGCGCAGTTTTGCAGGCAATCGGCGCGCCGCTGGACGCATGACGCCGATGCGGCGCCACCAGCGTCGCCGGGTCGCGCGCAAAAATCATCAGCGAGAAGCCGATCACCGCATTCCAGAAGCCGATCGTCGTCCACGGCAGCGTCAACGCGAAGAACAGCAGCATGGCGATGCCGGTCGCATCGGGTGTGGTGGTGAACAACGTGGCCGCCATCAAAACCAGCAACGCCACGGAACTGGCGAGCACAAGCGCGGCGAAACCGATGCGACGACTGCGCAATGTCAGGCCGCTGCGCAGCGGTTCCGGCGGGCTATTCGACGGGGCGATCATGCGTGCGGCAGAGATCCGATATTTGCAGGAAAAAAGACGCGACAGGATACCTTGGTTTGCCGCGGGTTTTGCGGGGCAATGCGCCGCGCTTGCAGATAGAACGCGCCGACGGTGAAAAGTTCCGTGCGACGGAGCGGAGAGGCGGATCAATGCGGTTGAAACCGCGCGCAGGCTTGCAATCCCGGGGTGCGCTGCACGATGGGTGAGGCATTTCTGTCAGTTTTATTCGGGGACGGCTTGGAATAGTTTTACCTAAAATTCAATTGATGCTGGCCCCTTCAATTGCCGTCCATGCGCCACACCCCAGTCACAATCCAAAGGTAACGGCGCAAATTTTTTCTGAACTTACACCCAACCCGGTTATTTTGCCGACCGCCTCGTTTCACCCCGCTCCTGCGGCGTGACAAATCCGATCGGACGCTTCGGCGGGTCGGGTGGCGCCATCAATTGCCGGATCGCCTCGAAGACCTGTCGCAAGCGTGTATCCGCGGTCGCTTCCAATTCATCGAGCCGGCGCGCGAGTTCCTTGTTCGACGCGATCAGGCGCCGCAGACGCACGAATGCGCGCATGATTTCAATGTTGACGGCGATGGCTCTCGGACTCTTGAGAACACTGGAAAGCATGGCCACGCCCTGCTCCGTAAAAGCAAACGGCGGAACTGAAGAAAATTTGAGGCTGGCGAGGTGGTCACAATTTGTGACCACCTGCTCCTTCTCCAATACCGTCAG
>CALQCM020000082.1 GCA_943329075.2 Chitinophaga pinensis
GAATGTGCTGGTCACGGCGCACGACGCCTCGACCTCCGACGCCTACGATCCGCGCATCAATGCGCTGTTCCTCGACAACCTTGCACGCTGGCAGCGCAAGGAACCGCTGCTCAACGAGGTCACGCAACTATGATCACACGCACCGTCTTCGCAATCGCCGCCATGCTGGCCGGCGCCACCGCTTTTGCGCAGAACTACCCGACACGCGCCGTGCGTCTGGTGGTGCCCTACGTGCCGGGCGGCGGCACCGATTTCACCGCGCGTGTCATCGCGCCCAGACTCAGTGAAGCGCTGGGCCAGCAGGTGGTGGTTGAAAACCGGCCGGGCGGCGGCACCAATATCGGCTCCGACCTCGTCGCCAAGGCGGCGCCCGACGGCTACACACTGTTGATGGCGGGTGCGGCGAATGCCATCAACATGAGCCTCTACGCCAAACTGCCGTATGACACGCTGCGCGATTTCGCGCCGGTGTCACTCAGCGTAAAAGGCGCCAATGTGTTGCTGGTGCATCCCTCGCTACCGGTGAAAAATCTCAAAGAGCTGCTGGCGCTGGCGCGCGCGCAGCCGGGCAAGCTCAACTACGCCTCGTCAGGCATCGGCAGCGCCAATCACATGGCCGGCGAATTGCTGAAGCTGGTGGCCAAGGTCAACATCGCGCACGTGCCGTACAAGGGCAACGCGCCGGCGTTGACCGATCTGATCGGCGGCCATGTCGAAATCCTGATCAGCGGCGTGCCGGCGGTCATCGGCCAGATCAAGAACGGGCGTGTGCGCGCCATCGCGATTGCCAGCCTCAAGCGTTTTCCGGCGCTGCCCGACACGCCGACCATCGACGAATCCGGCCTCAAGGGATTTGAAGCCACGACGTGGTTCGGTGTGGTAGCGCCGGCCAAGACGTCGCGCGACATCGTCACCCGGCTCAACGCCGAACTCGCGCGCATCGTCGCCGCGCCGGATGTGCGCGAGCGCTTTATCGGCGAAGGTGTCGAGCCGATCGGCGGCTCGACCGAACTGTTCACCAATTTCATTCGTGATGAAATCGACAAATATGCAAAAGTCGTCAAAGCGGCTGCCATCGCGGCCGAATAAAACTTCGCAGGAGTGTTACGCATGATCGCAAAGCTCGTCGCTTCTCTCGCCACGGCCGTCGTGCTGGTTTGCGCCGGCGCGGCCGCAGCGCAGGCACCCGAACAAAAGCTGCTGCGCGAGATTTATCAGGAACTCGTCGAAATCAACACCAGCGACGCCGGCGGCGATACCACGCGTGCCGCCGAGGCGATGGCGGCGCGTTTGCGCACGGGCGGCTTTCCGGCCGCCGACCTTCAGGTCATTGTGCCGCCGGGCGGGCCGAAAAAAGGCAACCTCGTTGCGCGTCTGCGCGGCTCTGGCGCGCAGAAACCATTGTTGCTGCTCGCCCACATCGACACCGTCAACGCCAAACGCGAAGACTGGCAGCGCGATCCGTTCAAGTTAATCGAGGAAGACGGCTACTTCTACGCGCGCGGCGCGTCCGACGACAAGGCAATGGCGTCAGCACTGGTCGCCATCATGATTCAATTGAAGCAACAGAATGTGCGCCTGAATCGCGACCTCATCCTCGCGCTGACCGCCGACGAAGAAATCATTCCGTCGAAATTCAGCGGCATCGAATACCTGATCAAGAACCATCGCCATTTGATTGACGCCGGGTTCGCGCTGAACGAAGGCGGCGGCGGCCTTCTCGATAAAAACGGCAAGCCGCTGTATCACGGTATCCAGGCCGGCGAAAAAGTCTTTCAGACTTATCGTCTCGAAGTGACCAATCCCGGCGGTCACAGCGCGCGGCCGTCGAAAGACAATGCGATCTATCATCTCGCCGCGGGTCTCGCGCGACTTGCCCAATTCGATTTCCCGTTCAAGCTGCTGCCGGTGACGCGCAGTTATTTCGAGCGCGCTGCCGATTTCGAATCAGGCCAGACCGCCGCCGACATGAAAGCGATCGTGCGCGAACCGCCCGACGACGCGGCATTGTCCCGGCTCGCGGACCGGCCGATGTTCAATGCGTTGATGCGCACCACCTGTGTCGCCACCATGCTCGACGCCGGGCATGCCACCAACGCCCTGCCGCAACGTGCACGTGCCGTCGTCAACTGCCGCGTGCTGCCGGGTGAATCGGTCGATGAAGTGCAGAAGACGCTCACGCGTGTCCTGGCCAACGACAAGATTGCGCTCACCCCCGATGGCGATGCAGTGCTGAGCCCGCCGCCGCCGCTGACGCCGGAGATCCTGCGCCCCGTTAACGAAATCACTGCCGCCATGTGGCCCGGCGTGCCAGTGATCCCGACCTTGTCAGCCGGTGCCACCGACGGCCGCTTTCTGGCCAACATCGGTATACCGACCTACGGCATCACCGGTAAGTTCAGTGATGCCGACGGCAACGGCGTGCACGGCCTCAACGAACGCATTCGCGTGAAATCGTTTTACGAGGGGCACCAGTTTCTCGAGCGCCTGATCCGCGCGCTGGCGGCGGAAAACAAATAGTGATCACACTGTTGCGTCACGCTATCTCCTCCACTTCGTCATTCCCGCGAAAGCGGGAATCCAGTAGGAAGAACCTGGGTTCCCGCTTTCGCGGGGACGACGGACGGCGGAAGTCGCGCGCAGAAATTTCCGTCGGGCACAGCGCCTAAATGTTCCAACAAGTCGATTTCTCCGCGCTCAATCTGCCGCCCTCGGCACGCGCGCTGCAACTGGAGGTGCGCGAATTCCTGCGCGCCGAAATGGCGGCCGGCACCTTCGAAGTGCATCTGGGCCACACCGAATTCAATGCCGAACTGTCGCGCAAAATCGGTGCGCGCGGCTGGATCGGCATGACCTGGCCGAAACGCTATGGCGGACAGGAACGCTCCTACCTCGACCGCTTCGTCATGACGGAGGAAATGCTCGCCGTCGCCGCACCCTGCGCGGCGCACTGGTTCGGCGACCGCCAGACCGGTCCGAGCCTCCTGCGCTACGGCAGTGAAGCACAGCGCGGGCGTTATCTGCCGGCAATCGCGCGCGGCGAATATGCTTTCGCACTCGGCATGAGCGAACCGAATGCCGGTTCAGACCTGGCCGCGGTAAAAACGCGCGCCGCGCGCGTCGACGGCGGCTGGAAGCTCAACGGCCAGAAAGTGTGGACGAGTTGGGGCCACAAGGCCGACGCCTTCTTCGTCTTGTGCCGCACCGCGCCCGACAGTGGCAATCGTCATGATGGTCTGTCGCAACTCATCGTCGAACTCAAACAACCGGGCGTGACGGTGCGGCCGATTCATTTCATGGATGGCGGCCACCATTTCAACGAAATCTTTTTTGATGATGTGTTCGTACCCGACGACCGCGTGGTCGGCGAAATCGGCCAGGGCTGGCGGCAAATCACTTCCGAACTGGCCCTCGAACGCAGCGGCCCCGAACGTTATATGACGACCTTTCCGTTGTTCGTCGAACTGTTGCGCCGGCTCGGCGCGTCGCCGGACGCGCGCGCCACCGAAATGATCGGCCGCCTCACCGCCGGCCTGTGGTCGCTGCGCCGCATGTCGCTGGCGATCGCAATGACGCTCGATCCCGGGCCCGGCGCCGAATCCGGCACGCCCAAAGCCAGCGTCGATCTCGCCACCGAAGCCGCGCTGGTGAAAGATCTCGGCACTTTTTACGAACGCGAGATTATCGACGCCGCGCGTTTGCTCGGCGAGGTCGAGCCACAACACAATGCGACCGACCTCTTCGAACGCTTTCTCACCGAATCCATCGTCGCCGCGCCGGTTTCGACCTTGCGCGGCGGCACGACACAGGTCTTGCGCAGTTTGATCGCGCGCCGTTTGCTGGGGCCGCTCAAATGAACGACGTGCGCAACATGCTCGTCGATGCGGCCACCCGCATCTTCGCCGATCACGTCGATGCAAAGCTGCTCGACGCGGCCAAACGCGACGGCTGGTCGCCGGCCTTGTGGCAGGTTGTGAGCGACGCGCAGTTGCCGCTGGTCGGCATCGCCGAAGCGCAGGGCGGTAGCGGCGGCACGCTGTCGGACCACGCCGCTGTGCTGCGCATCGCCGCGCGTTATGCAGCACCGATTCCGCTCGCCGAAACCGCGCTGGCGGCGGCACTGCTCGCCGACGCCGGCCTCGCCATTCCCGCAGGGCCGCTGACGGTGGCACCGGTGCGCGGCGAAAGCATTTCTGCCGGTCGCGGCGACGACGGCTGGCGCCTTTCCGGCAAACTGTCGCGCGTGCCGTTTGCGCGCGCGGCTACACGCATGGTCGTGTTTGCCTCGTCGCCCGAGGGCGCGTTGATTGCAGTCGTCGATCCGGCGCATTGCCAAATCACTCCCGGCAGCAATCTCGCTTTCGAGGCGCGCGACAGCGTTGTACTCGACAACGTCGCGGTTGAGACTTCCGCCTTGAGCACAATGGTGACGCCCACCGTCTTGCGCCTGCGCGGCGCGCTGGCGCGTTCGCTGCAGATCGCCGGCGCGCTTGAAGCGGCATTGGAGCTCTCGGCGCGTTACGCCGGCGAGCGCGTGCAGTTCGGCCGCAAGATTGCGCAGTTTCAGGCTATCCAGCACGAACTGGCGCGTTTTGCCGGCGAAACCGCCGCGGCCGTCGGCGCGTCAATGTCGGCCGCAGGTGTAATGGAACGCGGCGGCGACGCCCATCTTGCAGTGGCTTCCGCTAAAATCCGCTGCTCGCGCGCAGCGCAGGAAGGCTCGATGATCGCGCACCAGGTGCACGGTGCAATCGGATTTACCGACCGCTATGCGCTGCATCACGCGACGCTGCGCCTGTGGTCGTGGCGCGAGGAATTCGGCAATGAAGCGGTATGGGCGCAGGAACTCGGCGCCGCAGTCGCCGCTGCCGGGGCCGGCCAATTGTGGCCGGCGCTGACCGGCTACTGAAGCGCTGCTCACCAAGGAAATCGCATGATCAAACGTTTGTCGCTTGCCATGGCCGCCGCTGCGCTCCTCTTGTGTGCGGGTAGCGCGTTCACGCAAAGCTGGTCACCGCAGAAAAACGTCGAGATCGTTGTCGGCTCGGCACCCGGCGGCAGCAACGACAAAACCGGCCGCACCGTCGAAAAAATTCTCAGCGAGAAAAAGCTGGTGCCGACGACGCTCACCGTCAACAACCGGCCGGGCGGCGGCGGCAACATCGCGCTGACCTATGTCAGCCAGAAAAGCGGCGATGCGCATTACGTCGTGGTCGCCACACCCTCTTTGCTGACCAATCACATCGTCGGCCAGAGCGCATTGAACTACACCGACTTCACGCCGATCGCCTCGCTGTTCAACGATTACATCGTCTTCGCCGTCAATCCGGATTCGGGCATCAAGAACGGCCGTGATCTGGTCGAGCGCCTGAAGAAAGATCCGAAATCGGTCAGCGTCGGTTTCGCCACGGCGCTGGGCAGCCACAACCACATCGGTGCCGGCCTGCTGATGAAGGCGATCGGCGGCGAGGCCAAATTGCTCAAAGCCATCGCGTTCAAGGGTTCGGCCGAGGCGATCACCGCACTGCTCGGCGGGCATATTGATCTCGTTACCACCGCCGCCGGCAATGTTGACGCGCAGGTCGCCGCCGGCAAGTTGCGCATCGTCGGCATCGCTGCCAACAAACGCTTTCCCGGCGCACTGGCCAATGTCCCGACCTGGAAGGAGCAGGGTATCAACGTGGTGTTCGGCGGCTGGCGCGCCATTGTCGGCCCGCGCGGCATGAGCGCGGCGCAAAGCGCCTGGTGGGAAGGCGCGCTGCGCAAAGTTGTTGAGTCGCCCGAGTGGAAACAGGACCTCGAAAAAAATTACTGGTCGGATGACTTCGTCACCGGCGAGCAGTTCCGCAAGGACATGGTCACCGACTACGCCTCGATGAAATCGGTGCTGGTCGACCTTGGCCTCGCCCGCAACTGACAATCAAGGATTCCGTTAAGCTGAAACGACACTTGCTCCACCGCCGTCATTCCCGCGAAAGCGGGGACGACGAATATTGATTGTTGCGTCACGTAATATTTAATAATCCGAAAACCCGACCCGAAAGACGTTACCCATGACCGCCCCTGTCGTACTGCTCGAACACCCCGCCGACGGCGTTGCACTGATCCGCCTGAACCGCCCCGAGGCGCGCAACGCACTCAACATGGAAGTACGGCGCCAGCTCGCCAAATACGTCGCTGACGCCACCGATGACCCGGCGGTGCGTGTGATCATCTTCACGGGCGGCGAAAAAGTGTTCGCGGCGGGTGCCGACATCAAGGAGATGGCTGAAGCCGGTTCGATCGAGATGATGCAGCGCGGCGCCCTCAAGCTGTGGCGTGCGGCAGCGGCCAGCCACAAACCGGTGATCGCCGCGGTGAACGGTTTCGCCGTCGGCGGCGGCTGTGAACTGGCGATGTGTGCCGACATCATCATCGCCGGCGAATCGGCGCGCTTCGCGCAGCCCGAGGTAAAGATCGGCATCACGCCCGGCGGTGGCGGCACGCAGCGCCTGACGCGCGCCGTCGGCAAGTTCAATGCGATGCGTGTCTGCCTGACCGGCGACATGTTCACGGCGGCGCAAATGCAGGCGATGGGTGTGGTCTCCGAGGTGGTGCCCGATGCCGAGACTGAGAAACGCGCGCTGGCGCTGGCGCAGCAGATCGCCGAACTGCCGCCGCTGGCCGTGCAGCAAATCAAGGAAGTCATTCTCGCCGGTGAAGACGGCTCGCTCGAAGAAGGCCTGCGTCTCGAAGCCAAGGCGATCCAGTTGATGTTCTCGTCGCAGGATCAGAAGGAAGGCATGGCTGCCTTCATCGAGAAGCGCAAGCCGAAATTTCAGGGCAAATAACCCGCACGCGCGGCAAACGCGCGGTGGGCGAGGAGAGGATCGCATGAAGATCATCGCACGATGGATCGCCGCTGTTGCGTCGCTTGCCGCCGTCCTGCCCGCCTTTTCCGCGGCCCGCGCCGCGTATCCCGACCGCCCGGTGCGCGTGATCGTCGGCCTCGCCCCCGGCGGCGGCACCGACACCATCGCGCGCATCATGACGCAGAAGCTCACCGAAGCCTTCGGCCAGTCCTTCGTTATCGACAACCGGCCGAGTTCCGGCGGCAATATCGCCGGCGAGCTGCTGGCGCGCGCGCAACCCGACGGCTATACGCTGCTGGTGATCACGCCAACGCATGTGGTCAACGGCAGCCTCTTTACCGACATCCGCTACAACGTGCTGCGAGATTTCACCGGCGTGGTCAACATGGTCTATTCGCAATACGCGCTGTCGGTGCGCACTTCGGTGCCGGCGACGACGGTGGCGGAATTCATCGCACTGGCAAAATCCGCGCCGCAGAAAATTCTCTATGCCTCGAGCGGCATCGGCACCGCCAATCATTTGTCGGCTGAACTATTCAAATCAATGGCCGGCGTCGATCTGACGCACGTACCATACAAGGGTTCGGCGCCAGCGGTCAGCGCGCTGCTCAGCGGCGAAGTGCAGGTTCTGTTCAGCAGCCTCGGTGGCCTCATTCCGCACGTCAAAGCCGGGCGCCTGCGCACGCTCGGCGTCACCGGTCCCAAACGCACGCCGAGCGCACCGGAAATTCCGACCATTGCCGAAGCGGGCGTTCCCGGCTTCGAAGTCAGCGGCTGGTACGGACTGGCCGCCACCGCAAAAACGCCGGCGGCAACGATCGAGCGCCTGAACGCTGCGGTCAACAAATCCCTGCCGGATCTGCGCGAACGTTATGCCGGCATCGGTGCCGATACCGCCGGCGGCACGGCCGCCGAATTCAACGCCTATCTGAAAAGCGAAACCGAGAAATGGGCGCGTGTCGTTAAACTGTCAGGCGCCAAGGTGGAATAAAAACTTTGCCACAGAGGACACAGAGAGAACTGCGGCTTGCCACGGTTATCGCACAGGGCGACGACTGCCCGCCCCGGGTTTTCTCTGTGCACTCTGTGTCCTCTGTGGCTAAATCAAAATTTTGCAATGCTCCAAAGTTCATTCACAAGGAACGAAAATGATCGGTGACACCAACGCAACCAAAAACCTTCCCCTCTCGGGTCTGATCGTGCTCGACCTGACGCTGGCGCGCGCCGGCCCGACCTGCGTGCGCCACCTCGCCGACTGGGGCGCGGAAATCATCCGCATCGAACCGCCGGTGGACGGCGGCGAAGACGTCATCGGCCGCCGCCACGGCTCGGATTTCCAGAATCTGCATCGCAATAAAAAAGCCATCCGCCTCGATCTGAAAACCAAGGAAGGCTACGCCGTGTTCGAGCGCCTGGTGGCGCGTGCCGACGTCGTTGTCGAAAACATGCGTGCCCCCGTCAAACACCGCCTCAAGGTGGCGTGGGAAGACGTGCACAAAATGAATCCGCGCGTGGTCTACGGCAGCATCAGCGGCTTCGGCCAGACCGGCCCCTACCGCGAGCGCGGCGGCGTCGATCAGATCGCGCAGGGCGTGGCGGGCCTGATGTCGATCACCGGCTTTCAGGAATCGGGCCCGGTGCGCGTCGGCATTCCGATCAGCGATCTTACCGCCGGCAATCTGCTCGCCCTCGGCATCATGATGGCGCTGTTCGACCGCACGCGCACCGGCGTCGGCCGCTGGGTGCACACCAGCCTGCTCGAATCGCTGATTTTCATGCTCGATCTGCAAGGCTCGCGTTATCTGGTCAAAGGCGAAGTCGCCAAACAGGCCGGCAACGATCATCCGACGCTGACACCGACCGGCGTGTTCCCGACCAGCGACGGCTTTATGAATATTGCCGCGAGCTCCGGCCGGCTGTGGGAACGCCTGTGCGACACACTCGGGCATACGGAGTGGAAAACCAAACCGGAATGGAACACCGTGGTCGGTCGCACCAAAGACCGCGCCGGCGTCAACGGCGCCATCGGCGCGGTCACCAAGACGCAGACCGGCGAATACTGGACGGAGAAGTTCGACGCTGCCGGCATTCCCGCGGGCCCGATCAACACCATCGACCGCGTGTTCGCCGACCCGCAGGTCAAACATGTCGGTATGGCCGTGCCCGTGGACAGCCCGCTGTTCGGTAAAACGCACTACGTCGCCAACCCGCTCAACATGACCGGCAGCACGCGCGACATCCGCATGTGTGCGCCGGAGCCCGGCCAGCACAACGACGAGGTGTTCGAATGGCTGGGCATGTCGAAAGAGGAAGTCGCCACGCTGCGCAACAACAAGGTCATCTAGGCAGGCAAACCGCATCACTGCACCATCAATATCGAATATCGGAGAGCACCATGAGTGAAGAAGGCAAAATCCTGTCGGCGAAAAAAAACGGCGTCGGCACGCTGACATTCAGCAACCCGGAGCGCTTGAACGCGATGTCGCGCGAGATGACGCGCGCCGCCGCCGAAGTGATGGAAGATTTCACCACCGACCCGGGGGTGCGCGTCGTTATCGTCACCGGCGCCGGCAAAAAAGCCTTCATCTCGGGTGGTGACATTTCGAAATTCGAAAAAGCGCGCGCCACGCCCGAGCAGCTGGTCGAATACAACAAGGACTCGGCGCGTTTCCGCGTCGCGCTGCGCGGCGTCGGCAAGCCGACCATTGCCATGATCCGCGGCTGGTGTCTCGGCGGTGGGCTTGCCGTGGCACTCAACTGTGATATGCGCATCTGCACCGAAGACTCGCAGTTCGGCGTGCCGGCAGCGCGCCTCGGCATCGGCTACGGCGCCGAATCGCTGGGCCAGCTGGTTGAACTCTGCGGCCCGGCGGTGACCAAGGAACTGATGTTCACCGCACGCCGCTACACCGCCGCCGAAGCGCTGCGCATCGGCCTCGTCAATCAGGTCGTGCAGACCAACATGCTCGAAGACTTCGTTAATTCGTATGCACAGACCATGGTCGACAACGCGCCGCTGTCGATCGTTGCCTCCAAGCGCATCATCGACGAATACGTCAAAGACGAGAAAAGCCGCGACCACGCGCTGTGCGAAAAAGTCGTCGCCGACTGCTTCGGCAGCGAGGACTACATCGAAGGCCGGCGCGCCTTTATGGAGAAGCGCAAGCCGGTGTTTAAGGGGCGCTGATCGCGCACGTGGCCGATGCCGCCATCAGCGCCGCTCTGGCGCGATTCGTTACCGATTCGCACTGGCGTGAGGTCCCGGCGCATGTGCGGCATGAAACCGAACGCGCCACGCTGAACTGGCTCGGCTGCGCGCTCGGCGGCTGCCATGACGAAACCGTCAACCGCCTTTACGAGGCCCTGCGCGACTTCGCCGGCCCGCCACAGGCTACGCTGCTCGGACGCGCAGAAAAATCCGATGCACTGACCGCCGCGCTCATCAACGCGGTGAGCAGCAATGTCCTCGACTTCGACGACAGCCATCTCGCCACCGTCATCCATCCGACCGCGGTGGTCGCTCCGGCATTGCTCGCCCTGGCCGAACACCGGCGCGCCAGCGGTGCGGAATTTCTGCATGCGCTGGCGCTGGGCATCGAATGCGCCTGCCGCATCGGCAATGCGGTCGGCCCGGCGCATTATGAAAAGGGCTGGCATATCAGCGGCACCTGCGGCGTGTTCGGTGCGGCGGTCGCGGCCGGCAAGCTGCTCGGCCTCAATGCGCAGCGCATGAACTGGGCGCTCGGCATCGCCGCGACCTCAGCCTCGGGCCTGCGCCTGCAACTGGGCAGCATGGCGAAATGCCACAACCTCGGCAATGCGGCGAAGAGTGGTCTCAATGCCGCGTTGATGGCAGCGCGGGGCTTCACCAGCTCGGAGCGTGCGCTGGAAGCGCCGCGCGGGTTTCTCAACGTGCTTGCCGATGCGCCAGATGCTGGGGCCGTCACGCGCGGTCTCGGCGAACACTGGGAACTGCTGACGCTCGCCTACAAGCCCTATCCCTGCGGCGTGGTGATCCATCCGGTGATTGACGCCTGCCTCGATCTGCGCGCAACACACGCCATGGATGCGGCGGCGGTGACGCGCATCGAGGTGACGGTCAATCCGCTCGCCAGCAAGCTCTGCGGCAACCCGGCGCCGCGCGACGGGTTGGAAGCCAAGCTCAGCATCGCGCATTCGGTCGCCGTGGCGTTGACGGACGGCGCGGCAGGCGTTGCGCAGTATCTGGATGCGCGCGTCGCCGATCCGGCGGTGATCGCCCTGCGCGATAAGGTGGCACTGAACACCGATGCGGCGATCGGCAAGGAACAGGCCCGTGTGCGCATCACCCTCGCCCACGGCACCGGGTACGAATTGTTCGTCGAACACGCGCGCGGCAGCAGTGGCCGGCCGCTCAGCGATGCTGACCTGGAAACGAAGTTTCGCGGATTGGCCGCAGGCGCGTCGGCGCCGGCGCAGATCGATGCGGTGCTGACCATTTGCAATGCGCTCGAATCATGCGCCGACGTCGGTGACCTTGCGCGAGCCGCGGCAGGCTGAAGAAGAACAATTAGATCCCTCGGTTCGTAGGGTGCGCACTGCGCACCATCAATCGCCGTACCGCGTGCGCGGTGCTCACCCTACAAACACTGCATCTTCACGGCAAACGTTTCGTAACTGTCCGATAATTCCGTCATCGGAATAACAAGGGAATAGCCATGCCTTACGCCAATTCAAACGGAATCCGTCTGTATTACGAAGAAGCCGGCCGCGGCACGCCCGTCGTCTTCGTGCACGAATTCGCCGACGATCTGCACTCGTGGGAAGCGCAGATCCGCCACTTCAGCCGGCGCTATCGCTGCATCGCCTTCAACGCGCGCGGTTATGCGCCATCTGACGTGCCGAAGGCGGTGTCGAAGTACTCGCAGGCCATCGCCGCCGACGACATCGCCGCCGTCATGCGTCATCTGAAAATCCGCAAAGCGCACATCGTCGGCTGTTCGATGGGCGGCTATGCGACGATACACTTTGGCTTGCGTTACGCGCGCATGGCGCTGTCGCTGACGGCGGTGGGCGCAGGCTATGGTTCCGACCCGGACAAGCGTGCGCAGTTCATGCGTGATACCGAGATCATGGCGCGGCGCTTTGAAGAACTCGGCACTGCGGACGCGATCAAGCCCTATCAAATCGGCCCGGCGCGCGTGCAGTTCCAGAACAAGGACCCGCGCGGCTTCGCGCATTTCTGCGCCGAGTTCGCCAAACACTCGGCGTTGGGCTCGGCGAACACCTTGCGCGGCGTGCAGGCGAAGCGGCCGACGATTTACAGCCTCGAACGCGGTCTGCGCAAACTCAAAGTGCCGCTGCACGTGGTGAGCGGCGATGAAGACAATCTCTGTCTGGAGCCGGCGCTGTTCATCAAGCGCGTCTGCACAGCGGCGTCGCTGACGGTCGTCGCCAACAGCGGGCACGCGGTCAACCGCGAGGAACCGGATTTGTTTAACCGCCTGACGGCGGAGTTTCTGGCCAGCGTCGACGCGGGTCGCTGGCGGCCGCGCGATCCGCGTTCACTGAATCTGTCGACGATGGAGAAGAAATAATGAATTCGCCATCCGCTCGCTGCCCGCGTTGACATCGCCGGCCTTGACCACCTCTGCGATGTCGCGCTTGAACACTTCGCGGACACCGTTGATTTCCACTTAAAACCGGGCCGCTTTTACGCGGCGAAAAACCTGTCCTTAAGCTCGACCAGGCCGAGTTGCTGCAGCAATTCGTTTAAACGGCCGGCCGCACGTGCACGCGGCAGATCCTTGTAGCCGGCGATGATAAGTTCGTTTTTCATCGAGTGCTCCCAGCCGACGAGTTCGGTGACATTGACCTGGTAGCCGTGCGCTTCAAGTTGCAGGCAGCGCAGCACGTTGGTGAGGTGGCTGCCGAATTCGCGTGTGTGCAGGGGATGGCGCCACACTTCGGTCAAGGGGTTGGCCAGCGCAGCGCCCTTGTTCTTGCGCAGCACGGCGGCGACTTCGGCCTGACAACAGGGGGCCAGCACGATAAAGCGGGCACGCTTTTGCAAGGCCAGTTTGATGGCGTCGTCGGTGGCGGTGTCGCAGGCGTGCAGCGCAGTGACCAGATCAAGCGTCCCGGGCAGCGCCGCTGTTTGCGCCGCCTCCACCACCGGTTGATCGAGAAACGTCATGCGTGTGAATTGCAGTTGCTGCGCCAGCGCGATGGATTTTTGCACCAGCTCGCTGCGCGCCTCGATGCCGTAGATATGCGAGGCATCGTCGCGCGCCTTGAAAAACAGATCGTACAGAATAAAGCCGAGGTATGATTTCCCCGCACCGATATCCGCCATCTGCACGCCGCCTTGCGCGACCGCCGTCTCTGTCAACAACGGCTCGATAAACTGATAGAGGTGGTAGACCTGCTTTAGCTTGCGGCGGCTGTCCTGATTCAAACGCCCGTCACGCGTCAGGATATGCAGCGCTTTGAGCAGCTCGATAGATTGCCCGGGGCGGATTTCCGCGAGGTCGGGCGTGGGCGTGGCGTTACGGGAGGCGGCGCGCGGCATGGTCGCTACAAGGGTCGGGGTGGGGCCGAGTGTAGCCCAATCGCGCGGGTGAAGTCAGTGTGGCTCAGGCCGCACACGTCATGGCGGCAGCACTTCGTGCGGTGTGCACCTTACGAACGAGCCCCCCGCTTGCGGGGAGCGGGGGAGCCCCACACACGCCGGCAAAGCAAAATTACCTGGCCGTGCCTTCGACCTTGGCCTTCAACTTGGCCATGTATTTGTCGAGATCGATGACGTAGCGGTCGTGCTCGGCTTCGCCGACCTGCTCGACCTCATCGAACACCTTGCACTTGAACGTCAGCTTGCGGCGATCAACGGCGACGAGCTCGGCTTCGCAGCGCACTTTCTTGCCGATGGGTGTGGGCGCCATGTGACGGATGTTGACCTGCAGGCCGACCTGGCCCTGTCCCGCCTTCAGGTGCGGCTCGACCAGTTTGTGCGCGGTCATTTCGACGAAGGAGGTCATCGACGGTGTCGAGAACACGCGGTAGTCACCGCGTTTGGTGGTGAGCGCCTCGGTGACTTCCCATTCGAGTTCGGTCTTCATGCCGGGTTTGAGCGTGTCCATGTGTTCTCCGTTAGACCTTAGTTATCGAGTTTCAAACCGATGCTCTTGACCACCTTGCCCCACTTTTCGATTTCGACTTTGAGAAAAGCTGCAAACTGGTCGGGCGAGCCGGGAAAGGGATCGGTGCCGGCGCTGGCAAGTTTTTCGATGGTGTCGGGCATCACCAGCACGCGGTTGATGTCGGCCGAGAGTTTGTTGATGACGTCACGCGGCGTGCCGGCCGGCACGAAATAGCCCTGCCACAGCACCGCTTCATAGGCGGGCAAACCGGATTCGGCGACGGTTGGCACTTCGGGCACAGCCTTGGCGCGCGTCTTCGACGTCACGGCGATGGCATTCACACGCCCCGCTTTGATCATTTGCACCGACGAAGCCAGGCCGGCGAAATAGACGACGACCTGACCGCCGACCAGGTCCTTGAGCGCCAGCGCGCCGCCCTTGTACGGAATGTGCACCATCTTGATGCCGGCCATGGTGTTGAAGAGTTCGGCGACCATGTGGTCCGAATTGCCATGCCCGGTGGAGGCCATCAGCAATTCATTCGGTTTCTTTTTTGCCAGCGCGATCAGCTCTTTCACATTGCGCGCCGGCAGCGACGGATGCAGCAGAATAACGTGTGGCGTGATGCTGGCACTGGTGACGGTGGCGAGATCGCGCTGCACGTCGTAGGCCATCTTGGTGTACATCGCCGGACTCACCGCCAGCGCGTTCTGCCCGAGCAGCATCGAATAACCGTCGGCGGGACTCTTGGCCACGTTCTCGGCGCCGATGTTGCCGGCAGCACCGGGGCGCGAATCGACGATCACCGGTTGCCCCCACAATTCGGTCAGCTTCTGGCCGATGATGCGCGCCACCACGTCGGTGGTACCGCCCGGCGTGTAACCGATAACGGTACGCACCGGCTTCTGTGGAAAATTCTGCGCAGCCGCTGGTGCTGCACCGACCACGAGCGCGGCCAATGCGAGCGTCACCGCCTGAATGTTTTTATCGATTTTCATGGTTTCTCCCCTGATGCCGCCAGTTTACCCGCGTCGCGACTGCACAAAGCGCTCATGTGCGCGCAATGCTTTCAAGGCGTGGCCCGCATCGCCGATTTCATCAAACACCGGAATACCGAGTTCGACCGCCTTGGCGCGGAATTCACGCTTGCGCGCCTCGATCTGTTCGTCACCGTCGGAACGCAGCACCAGCAGGAAGTGCGCAAGGCCCGGAAACTTCGATTGCACGCGCATGGCGGCGAGCACCACGTTGTCGAGCACTTCGGGCTTGGAGCGGCCGACGAAAGGGGCCATGTTCAGATGCATGACCAGCGCCTCGGGTTTGCCGATGCGGTAGATGAGGTCGACAATTTTTTCAGCCACGCGGCCGTCGTCCTGCTGCAGCGTGCCAACCGGACAATCGACCGGATTGGTGATGCTGGTGCCCGGCGGCAGCTGCAGTTCGGCCAACGCAGCAATCGTGTCCTGCGCGAACGGTGCAACTTCCAAACCGAGCCGCGCGTAGGTGTCGGTGGCGAGCACGCTGGCGCCGCCGCCGTTGCCGAACAACACCACCCGCTCGGTCGGTTTATCGGTGCGCGGCGTCAGGGTCTGGAAAATCAGCAGCGCGTCGATGAATTCGTCGAGCGATTCGGTGAGGATGCAGCCGGTCTGGCGCGACAGCGCAACCCAGGCACGGTCGTCGCCGGCCAGCGAACCGGTGTGCGAAACCGCGGCGGCTAGACCCAGCGTGGTGCGGCCGCCTTTGAGCAACACCACCGGCTTGCGCGCTTTTTCAGCACGCAGGATTTCGAAAATGCGCCGCGCGTCGCGCGCGGTTTCGATGTACATGCCGATCACTTTGGTTTCCGGATCGGCAAAGTAATACTCGAGCAGATCGCTCGGCCCGATATCGGCGCAATTGCCGACGGTGACCAGCCCCGAAAACCTGACGCCGCGGTTGAGCCCGCGGCGCACGATGTCAGTGCCGAGGCCGCCGCTTTGCGACACCACGCCAACGCTGCCCGCGGGGCGCGGGCCAATTTCCGTAAACGTCAGATGGCCGCGCGGCGAATAAATGCCGAGGCAGTTCGGCCCGAGCAAACGCATGCCGCCGGCGCGCGCCGCATCGACCAGCTTCTGCTGCAGATCACGGCCTTCATCGACTTCGCCAAAGCCGCTTGAAATCACCTGCGCAAAGCGCACGCGGCCATTGGCCGCCGCCAGCAACGGCGGAATCTGCGCGCCGGCAATTGCAATGAAGGTGTAATCGATGGGTTCCGGCGTTTCGGCGAGACTGCGATAGGCTTTGAAGCCGTCGATCTCCGGTGCGGTCGGATGGATCGGATAAATCGCGCCGGTAAAGCCGAGTTCGCGGATGCGGCGGATAAAGACATTGGGCAGCGCAGCGCCCTTGGTCGAGGCACCGACGACGGCAACAGTCTTTGGTTTGAACAGCGGATTGAAGCGTTCGACGATGGCGTTCATGCGAGCACGAACCTCGCATCGACGGCGACGGCACCGTTAGCTGAAACAATCAGCGGATTGATATCGGCCTCGGTGAAATCGTCGGCATGCTGCATGAGCAGACCGTTTTCGCCGGCGATTTTCAGCAGCACGTCGATGATGGCCTCGCGCGAGGCGCGCGTGCGACCGCGCGCGCCGTCGAGCAGCGCCACGCCCTTCAAATCGTCGAGCATTTCAGCGGCGTCCAGACGCGTAATCGGACAGATGCGGAAAGCCACATCGGCGAGGATCTCGACGAAAATGCCGCCCAGACCCACCATCACCAACGGGCCGAAGTTCGGGTCACGCACCGCACCGACCACCACCTCCTGCCCGGCCGGCGCCATCTCTTCAACGAGCCAGCCATCGATGCGCGCCTGCCTGATCTGCGGCGCGGCGGCCATACTGGTGATCGCCTGCGCGACTTCCTCGGCGCTTTTCAGACCGATCTTCACGCCACCGGCGTCGCTCTTGTGCAGTATCTCCGGCGACATCACTTTCAAAGCGAACGGCGGCTGCATGCCGGCAATCGCTTTGGCAACATCGGCTGCATTTTTTGCAATCACCGATTTCGGCACGCTCACACCAAAACTCGCCAGCAGTTGCTTGCCGGCGATTTCATCGAGCGCAGCGCGTTTGTCTTTTTTCGCCGCGGCAATCAGGGCTTGTGGATTCATCAGGTGGTTTTCTTTTTTGTCATCACTTCGGGAATCAGGCCGGTATGCACCGCGCCGTCGCGGAATTGGTCCGACCGCAGGATGGTCAGCACAGCGGGAATGTTGTTCTTCGGCCCCTGGATTTCGAAGGCGGTCAACGCCTCGATCAGGCGGTCGATCGCGGCTTCGCGTGTCCCGGCGTGCACAATCACCTTGGCGATCATCGGATCGTAAAATGGCGTGACGTCGCGGCCTTCGGCATAACCGGTCTCAACGCGGATCAATGGGTCCTGCGGCGGACGGAACACCGTCAGTTTGCCGGGCGAGGGATAAAAATTCTTCGGGTCTTCGGCGTAAACCCGCGCCTGGATGGCGTGGCCCTTGATTTCGATTTTCGCCGGCAGGATGTCGGCGAGCTTGTCGCCGGCAGAACTGCGGATCTGCGCTTGCACCAGATCGACCCCGGTAATTTCCTCGGTGACACCGTGCTCGACCTGCAGCCGCGTGTTCATTTCGAGAAAATTGAACGAGCCGTCGGTGCCACGCAGCATTTCGACTGTGCCGATATTGTCGTAACCCATGCCTTTGACCATGGCGGCGACCTTGGCGGCGATTTCTTCGATCTCGGCGCGCGGAATCGCCGGTGCGGTAGCTTCTTCAATGACTTTTTGATTGCGCCGCTGCACCGAGCAATCGCGTTCGAACAGGTGCACGGCGCTGCCGTGCTGATCACCCAGCACCTGGAATTCGATGTGGCGCGGCTTTTCGAGCAGACGCTCCAGATAAACCTCGGCGTTGCCAAAGCCGCGGCTCGCCATCGATTGCGAACGTTCAACCACCGCCAGCAGTTCGGATTCGTCTTTTGCCGGCAGCATGCCGATGCCGCCACCGCCGCCGGCGGGTTTCACCAGCACCGGATAACCAATGCTGCGCGCGGCCGCGAGAATACGCGCGGGCTCCGCCGGCAATACGC
>CALQCM020000083.1 GCA_943329075.2 Chitinophaga pinensis
CCCTGCAACTGGGCCAGGGTCAGCAACTGCTGGTCGTTCATATCGATCACCATGCCTCGCATCATGATCGATCGCAGATACCTCCCCAGACTCAAACCCCGTTGGAATCACGTTCCCCGTTCAGACTCATACCCCGCTGGATAATGCTCTGTATGGGAAAAGTCGGAAAAATAGTGTAGAATCGCGCCTCTTTCGAATTTCCGGAGTCGCATCATGTCGCGCGTATGTCAAATAACCGGCAAGAAGCCGCAGTACGGGAACCATGTTTCCCACGCCAATAACAAGACACACCGCCGCTTTCTGCCGAACCTGCAGTCGCGTCGTTTCTGGGTCGAGAGCGAGAACCGCTGGGTGCGCATGCGCGTATCGGGTGCGGGTCTGCGCACCATCGACAAAAAGGGCATCGACGTCGTGATCGCTGAAATGCGCGCACGCGGCGAAGATATCTAAGGGACCCGATCATGCGTGAAAAAATCAAACTCGAATCAAGCGCCGGCACCGGCCACTTTTACACGACCACCAAAAACAAGCGCACCACGCCGGACAAGATGGAAGTGAAGAAATTCGATCCCGTTGCGCGCAAGCACGTGACCTACAAAGAAACGAAGATCAAGTAATACGGATCTTCGCCGATAAAAAAGCCCGCTCGCGCGGGCTTTTTTATGGGCTGTTTTCAGCGCTCAGCTGCGCGCCAGCCGGTAGCGGCGCAAGCGTAGCGAAAACTCCTGCAAGGCATCGATGCCGCTGGCCTCGGCGCGGCGGCACCAGTCTTCAAGCTGGTGCACCAGCTGCTCTTTCGTCGCCGACGAGCGCTGCCACAGCGCCGTGAGTTCTTCGCGCATCGAATAAACCGTTTCGAGTTTTTTGCTGTTGCTCAGCATTTCATTGACGCGTTCGCGGTCGAAGGCCGACAACTTGCGCGCATCGCTGTCGAGCAGGCGACGCACCGATTTGCGGTCGACGTTGACGGCGTGGGCGGTGCGCAGCCGCGCAATTTCCTCGACGCAGGTCTGCTTCAGCGAACGCGCGTATTTGGTCAGCACTTCGTAACGGCTGAGCACGATCGCCTGCAGCGTGTCCTGGTCACAGGCCGCATCGTTGCCGACCAGCAGTTTCGGGGCGACCTTCTTGACGTGTGCCAGGCCGGCGATTTCAAGCAGCCTGATGTAGAGCCAGCCGATATCGAATTCCCACCACTTGTTCGACAGGCGGGCCGACGACGGATAAGCATGATGATTGTTGTGCAGTTCCTCGCCGCCGATCAGAATGCCCCACGGCACGATGTTGCGGCTGGCGTCGTCGGCCTGGAAATTGCGGTAGCCCCAGTAGTGGCCGACGCCGTTGATGATGCCGGCAGCGAAAATCGGGATCCACATCATCTGGATCGCCCAGATCGTAATGCCGGGGAAGCCGAAGAGAACAAAATCGATTGCCAGCATTGAGGCAATGCCCGCCACCGAGTGGCC
Source organism: Chitinophaga pinensis (assembly GCA_943329075.2). GTDB lineage: Bacteria > Pseudomonadota > Gammaproteobacteria > Burkholderiales > SG8-41 > PALSA-1004. The sequence continues at coordinate 1,467 of CALQCM020000083.1, forward strand.
GGTGTAGACATGGCGTTCCATCCAGTCGTCGGGCGTGCCCTGGCCGAATTTCTCGAGGGTCTCCGGATTGACCGACTCGATCTTGTACAGATCGGCGCCTTCCCACATCACCTTGTTGATGCCGAAGATCTGCGGGCTGTGCGGGTCTTCCGGCGTTTCGCAACGCGCGTGATGTTTGCGGTGGACCGCGGTCCACTGCTTGGTTTCCATGCCGGTGGTGATCCACAGCCAGAAGCGAAAGAAGTGGCTGACGACGGGATGCAGATCGAGTCCGCGGTGCGCCGAATGGCGGTGCAGATAGATGGTGACCGCTGCGATGGTGATGTGTGTGATGCCCAGCGTAACAGCTACCAGGCCCCACAAAGAAAGATCAAATACGCCTGAATACATGGAGGATTCCGTGGTCGGAGAGTGGCGGCAGTCTACCGAACTATCGATACCCTGCAAAGAGATTTATTGGCCGGTTTTCCGGTGCAAACGCCGGACGCGACAACAGCACTCAAGTCCTTGTACGCGCTCTGGAAACGCGCACTTCGATTACACCTTTGCGGCGCTATCGCCGAGCAGCCTGACTTCGCGCTGCGGGTAGGGAATTTCAATGCCCTGCGCCTTGAATTCGCGCCAGATTGCATAGTAGATGTCGGAGCGCAGCGCGGCGCCGCCGAGTTCGGGGTCGCGTATCCAGACGCCGAGTTCCAGATTGATGCCGCTGTCGGCAAATGCCGTGATGGTGACGCGCGGTTCGGGCGAGCGCAGCACACGCGCATGCGCGCGCGCCGCGTCGAGCAGCACGCGCGTGGCGGTATCGAGATCGCTGCGGTAACTGACTTGCACCGGGACCGACACGCAGACGCGGCTGTCACTGTACGAATGGTTGATGACAGTCGAGGTAATCACCGTTTCGTTGGGAATGATCGCCTCGGTGCCGTCGGCGCTGCGCACGACGACGTAACGCGCCGTCATCTTGTTGAGTTCGCCGGTGTTCTTTTCGATCGTCACGATGTCACCGATCTTGACCGAATGGTCGAGCAGGATGATGAAGCCGCTGATGTAGTTGCTGGCGATTTTCTGCAGACCGAAACCGATGCCGACGCCGAGGGCGCCGCCGAACACCGACAGCGCGGTGAGGTCGATGCCGACGGCCGGCAGCACGAGGAACAGCGCCAGCAGCACGAGCACCGGCCGCAGCAGTTTCGACAGCATCACGCGCAATGTCATCTGCAGGCGCTGTGCGCCCATCAACTGTTCTTCGACGAGCCGGCTGACCCACAGTGTCAGCAGCAGTGTGAGGATGATCCACAGTGCGGCCTGGCCGACAGCGAGGAGAGAGACTTTCTGTTTGCCGATGTGAAAGCTGATATCGTCGAAATAGGCGATGATGCCCGGCGCGAGACCGAGCACATGCAAGGCAAAGCCGCCCCATACCAGCCAGCTGATGCTGCGCTCGAAGACAGAGGCAATGCCGCCGGCGGTAAACACCAGCCGCAACACATAGGCGAAGCTGCGGCTGATGACCAGTGCCGTCAGCAGCGGCACCGCGATATTCAGCAGGCTGATGCCGTGATAACCGTTGAGTGACCAGCGCGCCACCAGCACCAGCAGCAGCGCGCTCAGAGGAAACGCCAGGCGCCGCAGCAGGCCGGCGAAGCGCCGCTCGCCGGTCGCGTCGCCCGCGAGATTCAGCTGGCGCCGCACGTACCAGCTGAGGGTTGCCGCCAGCGCGAGGCACAGCAGCAGCGCGGCAACCTGCCAGACGAATTGCACGTCGTGCAGTTCCTGCCAGAATTTGACGAGCACTGGTTCGAAGGTGGGAGGCAAGCGCGATCCGTCAGCGACTGGAAAAATTTATTCTAGCACGCTGATTTTTTGTTTCAGCGGCGCGACGATGCGTGCGTGTAGTGGCGCCGCCAGTTGTTGTAATAGGCCTCGCACAGCGGCGGATTGCCGCGCAGGAGCAGCGCATTTTCCGCATTGCGTTGCTGCGCCGCAGTCGTGAAGTTGTAACTGCCGGTAATCACTACGCATTGCTCGAGTCCGGCGTCAATCACCATGGTCTTGTTATGCGCCGCGGCGTGCTGGTGGTCGTAGCGCAGGGGCACCTTGCCGCGCGTCAGATCGCGCAACACGGCGGGGTCGCTGCGCGCCTGCTCGGCATCGACCAGCACGCCGACTTCAACGCCGCGACGGTGCGCGCGCACCAGCGCGTCGGCGATGCGACGGTGCGTGAAGCTGTAGGCCTGCACAAGGATCTGCTGGCGCGCTTCGTCGATGGCGGCAATGATCATGCTGTCGACCGCATCGCCCGGCGTAAACGCATATTGCACGGTGCCGGTCGCGGCGAACGGCGTCAGCGGCGCCGCCGGTTGCAGTGCAAGAACGGGTGCGCCGGCGCAGGCCAGCACCATGCCAATGATGCGCGCGGTAGTCATGTGCAGTCCAACGGCCGGATAGCGTGGCGCGTTGACGCGGCGGCGTAAAAGCCGCCGCGATCAGACGGGATTGCGTTCCATGACGGCGGCGAAAAAGCCGTCGCAACCCTGGCGCTGCGGCGTCAGTTCGAGAAACTCGCCGGTATCAAGATCGATATGTTGCTGGCGCAGCACGTCCGCAGCCGGCAGTAGTTTGAACGATGGATGCGAGCCCAGAAAGTCGCTCACGACATCGCGGTTTTCCATGCGTAAAAAACTGCAGGTGGCGTAGACAAGACGGCCGCCGGGTTTCACCAGCGTCGCGGCGGCGGCGAGTATCGAGCGCTGTTTGACGGAAAGCTCGGCGATGCCCTGCGCACTCTGCCGCCATTTGAGATCGGGATTGCGGCGCAGTGTGCCGAAGCCGCTGCACGGCGCATCGACCAGCACGCGGTCGATCTTGCGCGCCAGCCGCCGCACGCGCGGGTCGTGTTCGGAATCGAGCAGTTGCGGGTGCACATTCGACAGCTGTGAGCGGCGCAGGCGCGGCGTCAGTTTGCTCAGACGGTGTTCCGAGATGTCGAACGCATAGAGGCGTCCGGCTGACTGCATCATGGCGCCGAGGGCGAGAGTTTTGCCGCCGGCGCCGGCGCAGAAATCCACCACCATTTCGCGGCGCTTCGGTGCCAGCAGATAACACAGCAGCTGGCTGCCTTCGTCCTGTACCTCGACTTTGCCGGAGGTGAACAGCGGATGGCGGTTGAGCGCCGGCTTGCCCGATAAACGCACGCCCAGCGGCGACAGTGGTGTGGCGGCTGCGCCGATGCCTTCGGCGGCGAACGTCTGCAATACCTCGTCGCGGTTCGACAGCAGCGGATTGACGCGCAGATCGAGCGGTGCCGGCTGTTGCAGCGCGCGGCCGAGTTCGAGGATTTCTTCCTCCGTCAATTCCGGCGCCAGCATTTCAACCAGCCATTGCGGCAGTTCGGCATTCACCGCCAACGGTGCGGCTTCTTCGCGCGGGGTCTTCAGCGCGGCCGCCCATTCCGCGTCGGCGCCGAACAGCGGCTCAAGCTGGCGCAGGCTGACGCCTTCGCTGCGGCTGAAATAGGCGAGCAGCAGGCGCCGCGGGGTATCGGCGCCGGTGTGAAATTCGAGGCCGTAACGGCGTCGCAAGATGGCGAACACGGTATCGGCGACGAACGCGCGATCCTCCTGGCCGAGTTGTTTGTTCAAGCGGAAATACTGCGAGAGTACCGCGTCTGCCGGTTGCGTCATCGGCAGGATTTGCGCGAGCGCATCCGCTGCCGCCCTGAATTGTCCCTGCGTGATTTTCATTCTTCACCCACCCTGATATCGCTGACTAGTTGTTCGCCCGAGGGGTGTCCCTCGCGGTCGAAAAAACGAATGCGCACCGGCAGCCAGCGGTACGCCGGTGCCAGCCACAGTTCGATCGATTCTTCATTGGCGCGGCGCACCTGCCGCACCGGTACTGCGCGCAGTTCGCCGAATGGCGTCTGCAGCGTTTCTTCAATGCCGATGTCGAGTTCATAGCGCTCGTATTTCCAGCCGTTGGTGATCGGCAGTTCGATGCGACCGGGACTCAGCGGCATCAGGCCCAGTTGGTACATAAAGCTGACGAGGTCCTGTGCGTTGTCGGCGAGCGGCGCGCTCTTCATCGGTTCGCCGAAGCTGATGGTCTGCGTTTTCCAGTCGAAGCGCGCGATTGCACCGTCTTTTTCGCCGCGGCGCTCGCGTGAGTTGCTGAAACTTTCGGGACGCAGTCCGGCAGCGGTCAGGCGCCCGCTGCTGATGTATTCGATGGACTGGCGGGCGAACATCGCCGCAATGCCGGTAGTTTCGGAGGCGCTGCGCACGCGGTAAGCACCGTCATTGATGGTCCACGATTGCACGGTGCGCCCGACGTTGAAGCGGTTGCTGCCAAGGTAAAGCTCGTAGCTGATCTCGCCGTTGCGCGGCAGCCGCCGCGCCAGCGCAGGCGCCGCCCTGGTTTCAGCGGGCGGTGTACTTGCCACTGGCACCGGTGCCGGCGCTTCGCCGGTCGCCGGCGTTGTGCTCGCGCCCGGCGCGTCATTGTTTGCGGCGGTGGGGGTGGTTGCCGCGACAGGACTGGTTGTGGTGGCCGCGTCAGCGATATTCGCCGGTGTTGCCGCTGCCGGCGGCGCCACGCGGGACGGTCGCGGCAACACCGGCGGCAGCGCCGGCGCGGCCTGCAGGCGCACGCGCAGGGGCGGTGGTTCGACTGCCTGCCGGAATACCGGCAGCGAAATATCAGAGACGATGATGAGATGCGCAAGCAGCGACAGCAGCGCGAAGATCGCCAGTTTGCGCATCGTGTGGATGTGGGCCACGCGCTATTTCGCTTCGAACCGGGTGATCAGTTGCTCGAACTTCGAACCGTCATTTTCGCTAATCAACAGCTTTACGGGAAACAGGTGGTGGTCCGGCGAGAGCCAGATTTCGACACCGTTGTCGTTGCCTTCGCGCCGCTTCACCAGATGCAGCGTCCGCAGTTTGCCCAAGGGAGTGTCGAGTGTTTCCTGACCGGCCAGTTGATAGTGGTAGTTCTCGATTTTTTTGCCATTGCTGGTCATCGGAAAAGCCAGATCGCGCAGCTTTTCCTCGGCCAGAAACATGAACTGATACATCACCGACAGGCGGTCCTGGGCGCCGGCACCCAGCGCCACGCTCTCATGGCGGCCGTCAAACGACATCCTGAGAAGGCCGGCCTCCCAGTCAAAGCGGTCGCTCACATTTTTGCTCGGATCGTCGAGCCGGCCATACTCAAACTGGTCGGGCCTGAGGCCCGCCGCGGTGACCGTGCCGCTGCTGCTGACCCGGATGCGGGTACGCACAAATATCGCCAGCAGCCCGGCCGGCGTCTGTTCGCTGACGACCTTGTATTTGCCCTCGCCGCGCTCGAACGATTCGCTGGCAGTGGCGACGTGCAGGCCGTCTTTGTAGACCTCGTATTCGGCTTTAACGGTCAGCGGTGGTGCGGCTGCGACGGCACCCGCAAACAGCAGCAGCGCGGCCGGCAGCAGGCGGGCGGGCTTCATCGTTCGACCGGTGGCGACACCAGCGCGGCGGCCGCTTTGCGCGCGCCGTCGAGCAGCACCGCGCCCTGCGGCGTGATGGTCAGGCGGCCGGCGCAAAACCACTCGACCGCCTGCGGATAGATACGGTGTTCTTGGGCGAGCACGCGCGCGGCCAGGGTGTCTTCACTGTCGCCGTCGAGGACCGGTACTACCGCCTGCCCGACGATCGGGCCGTGGTCGAGTTCGGGCGTCACAAAATGCACGCTGCAGCCGTGCACCTTGACGCCGGCTGCGAGCGCGCGGCGATGCGTGTGCAGTCCGGTGAAGGAGGGCAGCAGCGACGGATGAATGTTCAGGATGCGGCCGCGGTAATGATCGACGAATTCCGCGGTGAGGATGCGCATGAAGCCGGCGAGTACGACGAGATCCGGCGCATAAGCATTGATCGCAGCGGCGAGCGCGGTGTCGAAGGTGGCGCGGTCGGCGTAGGCGTGGTGATCGACGACTTGGGTCGCGACACCGTGTTGCTGCGCGGTGGCGAGTCCTGCGGCTGCGGCGTCATTGCTGATCACCGCGGCGACCGTGAGGGGCAGCCGCGCGTCGAGGATGGCCTGCATGTTGCTGCCGCGCCCCGAGATCAGGATGACGATCTTCTTCATGCGACGACGGTCTGCTCCTCGCCCGCTGCACGTGCGGCAATGCTGCCGATGCGCCATACGGTTTCGCCGGCCGTGCGCAGCTTGTCCGCGGCGGCTTTCGCATCGGCTTCTGCGACGATCACGATCATGCCGATGCCGCAGTTGAAAACACGCAGCATTTCGGCCTCGGCGACGTTGCCCTGTTCCTGCAACCATTGGAACAGCGGCGGGCGCGGCCAGCTCTTGCCGTCGATGTGCGCAGTGAGTCCCTCGGACAACACGCGCGGCAGATTGTCGACGATGCCGCCGCCGGTGATGTGGGCCATGCCCTTGACTGCAATTGTTTCCATCAGTTGCAGCATCGGTTTCACGTAGATGCGCGTCGGTGCGAGGATCAGATCGCTTAACGTTTTGCCATCGAGTTTTGCCGACAGATCGACCTTCTTCTCGGCGATGATGCGGCGGACCAGCGAATAACCGTTCGAATGCGCGCCGCTGGAGGCCAACCCCAGCACCGCGTCGCCGGCCTTGATGGTTGAGCCGTTGATGATTTTGCTTTTTTCGACGACGCCGACGGCAAAGCCCGCCAGATCGTATTCGCCCGACGGATACATGCCGGGCATCTCGGCGGTCTCGCCACCGATCAGCGCACAGCCCGATTGTTCGCAGCCCGCAGCGATGCCTTTGACCACATCAGTCGCGGTGGCGACATCAAGTTTGCCGCAGGCGAAGTAGTCGAGGAAGAACAGCGGTTCGGCGCCCTGCGTCAGGATGTCGTTCACGCTCATGGCGACGAGATCGATGCCGATCGTGTCGTGGCGGTTCAGTTCGAAGGCGAGTTTGAGTTTGGTGCCCACACCGTCGGTGCCGGAGACCAGCACCGGCTCCTTGTATTTGGCGGGTAGCCCACACAGTGCGCCGAAGCCGCCGATGCCGGCCAGCACTTCGGGCCGCATGGTGCGTTTGGCAAACGGCTTGATGTTTTCGACGAGCGCATCGCCGGCATCAATATCGACGCCGGCGTCGCGATAAGTGAGAGATTTCGGGGGTGTGCTCAAGGCGTACTTTCGGAGGAAGGTCGCGGCCGGACTCGCGGGAGTAAGTTAATATACGTTCCCAAGCGCCAAACGCAGCGTCAAATCATTGTGGCGCATCGAATTTTACCCGAAATAATCCATTCCGCGCCGGCCTCCGCATGAAGCAAATGATCCTCGATATCGCGCCGGCGCCGGCGCCGACGCTCGACAGTTTCGTGTCGGGCCGCAACGGCGAATTGCTGGTGTCGCTGTATGCACTGGCCAACGGTTCGAACCGCGATCATTTCGTTTATCTGTGGGGTGAAACCGGCTGCGGGCGCAGCCATCTGCTGACCTCGGTGCTGGCCGCCGCGCAGCGCGAAGGCCGCGCCGCCGTGCGTTTTGATCCGGCAGTCGAAGCCGCCGATGACGCGCTGGTGGCGGTCGACGACGTGCATCTGCTCGGTGCCGCCGCGCAGATCGCGCTCTTCAATCTGCACAACCGTTTGCGTGGCGGCACTGGTTCGCTGCTGGCCAGCGGCGATGCGGCGCCGGCGCAGTTGACCTTGCGCGCCGATCTGAAAACACGTCTTGCCGCGGGGCTTATTTACCAGGTGCACGGCCTCGACGACGCGGAGAAAGCCGCTGCGCTGCGGGGACACGCCGACGCGCGCGGCTTCCGTCTGTCGCAGGAAGTGGCCGATTATCTGCTGCGCCACGCCGCGCGCGACATGCCCTCGCTGCTGGCGCTGCTCGACGCGCTGGATCGTTATTCGCTCGCCAACCGCCGCGCCATCACGGTGCCGCTGTTGCGCGAACTCTTGAATGGTTGATACGGAGAACGCATTGAATCTCGCATTATTCGACCTCGACAACACGCTGCTCGCCGGTGACAGCGATTTCGAATGGGCGCAGTTTCTGATTGAGCAGGGCGTGCTGGATCGTGAAGTCTACGAGGCGCGCAACCAGGAATTCTACGATCAGTACAAACAGGGCACGCTCGACATCCACGTCTTTCTCGATTTTCAGTTAAAGCCGCTGTCGCGCCATCCGCGCCGGGTTCTTGACGAGTGGCACGCCCGTTACATGCAGGTCAAAATCATGCCGATGATGCGTGCATCGGCGCGCGCGCTGGTCGCGCGGCATAAAGCCGATCTCTGTGCGGTGGTCACCGCCACCAACAGCTTCGTCACGGCGCCGATTGCGCGTGAATTCGGTATTCCGCATCTGGTGGCGACCGAGCCCGCGCACGTCGATGGAGAATTCACCGGCGGGGTTGCGGGTCTGCCGTGTTTCCGCGACGGCAAGGTGGTGCGCGTCGAAGCCTGGCTGGCAGAACAGGGCCATCGACTCGACTCGTTTGCGCACAGTTATTTCTACAGCGATTCGTTGAACGACCTGCCGCTGCTGGCGCGTGTCAGCGATCCGGTTGCGGTCGACCCCGACGCGACGCTGCGCGCGCATGCCGTCAAACACGGCTGGCCCGTGATGTCATTGAACTGATCGCTAACTTGCACGATGCGTAACCGTACCCTGCTGACGATACTTGCGCTGTGCGCCGCGGGCAGTCTGCTGGTAGCTCTGCTCGTCGGCAGCGTGCCGCTGTCGGCGGCACAGGTGCTCGACTCGCTCTTCGTGCAAACGCAGGGCATCGTCCACGATATCGTCTGGCAGCTCCGCTTGCCGCGCGCGCTGGCGGCCTTCGTCTGCGGCGCGCTGCTGGCGTCGTCGGGCGTGTTGTTGCAGGTTCTGTTGCGCAATCCGCTGGCCGACCCTTATGTGCTCGGCATTTCCGGCGGTGCGGCGCTGGGTGCGCTGGGCGCCATGCTGATTGGCGCGACACTTGCCGTGATGAATATGGCGGCCTTTGGCGGCGCGCTGGCGGCGATGGCGATCGTGTTCGCGCTGTCGTTTCGTTCCGGCGACTGGAATCCGCACCGCCTGCTGCTCACCGGTGTCGTGCTGTCATCCGGCTTCGCCGCGCTGATCAGTTTGATCCTCGCCGTGGCGCCGCAGGCGCAGTTGAAAGGCATGCTGTTCTGGCTGATGGGCGATTTGTCCGATGCCGGCGCCAGCGGCACGGCGTGGTTGTTGCTCGTCTTGTTGCTCGCTGTTTTCACCTGGCTTGCCGCCACTCTTGATGCGTTGACGCTGGGCAGCATGAAGGCGCGCGCGCTCGGTGTGGCGGTGACGCCGATGCAGGCGGCGCTGTATGTCGGCGCGGCGGCGGCGACGGTCGCCGCGGTGCTGCTGGGCGGCAGCATCGGCTTTGTCGGCATGATGGCGCCGCACGCGCTGCGTCTGCTCGGCGTGCACGCGCACCGTGTGCTGTTGCCGGCCGCGGCCCTGGGCGGCGGCATCTTCGTCGTGCTGGCCGACGTGCTGGCGCGCACGCTGTGGGCGCCGCAGCAACTGCCGGTCGGCGTCTTCACCGCGCTGATCGGTGTGCCGGTGCTGCTCGTCTTGCTGTCGCGGAGGGCCTGATGCTGCGTGCCACCGCCCTTGGTTTTTCCGCCGGCAGCAGGACTCTTTGCCGCGCGCTTGATTTCGCCGCCGCTGCGGGCGAACTGTGGGCGGTGCTCGGCTGCAACGGCAGCGGTAAAACCACGTTATTGCACGCACTCGCCGGCCTGGCACGACCGGCTGCAGGAGCGGTTGAATTCGACGGCCGCGCAGTCGACGACTATCCGCGCCGCGAATTCGCGCGCGGCGTCGGCATGCTGTTGCAGCGCGAGGAGCAGGAATACTGGGGCACGCTTGAAGACTACGTGCGGGTCGGTCGTTTTCCGCACGCGCAGCCGCCGTTTGGCGAAGACGCAGGCGGTGAAGAGGCGGTGGCGCGCGCGCTCGCGGCCTTCGATTTGCAGTCGTGCGCACAGCAGTCGTTCGCCACGCTCTCCGGCGGCGAGCGCCAGCGCGCGCGGCTGGCGCAGTTGTGGGCGCAGGATGCGCGCGTGCTGCTGCTTGACGAGCCCCTGCAGCACCTCGATCTGCGTCATCAGTTGCAGACGATGCAACTGATCCGCGCGGCGACGCGCGCCGGTCGCGCCGCAGTGGTTGTGCTGCACGACCTCACCTACGCTGCGCATTGCGACCGTGTGCTGATGCTGCACGGCGACGGCGGTCATGCGCAGGGGGCCGCTGCCGAAATGCTGGAGCCGGCACGGCTGGAGGCGCTCTACGGCTGCCGGCTGGCGGTTTGCGGCAGCGGATCGACGGCGCACGTGATGCCCGTTATATAATTGGCCAACGACACAAATTCGAGCGGACGCCCGTTTGGGCGCCGCTCAATTTGTTTTTAATCTGGATTTTTCAATCAATGATCAGAAAATTTTTCGGCAAGCTGTTCGGCAAGAACACCCAGCCGAAGATTATTGCGTTCAAAACGCACCGCATTTCGCCGGCCCGCATCAGCCCGGCGGCGCAGAAGGTCTGTGAAACGCTGCAGGAGCACGGTTTTGCCGCCTACGTCGTCGGCGGCGCGGTGCGCGATCTGCTGCTCGGCCGCGAACCCAAGGATTTTGACGTTGCCACCGGCGCGCGGCCCGAGCAGGTGCGCGGGATCTTCCGCCGCTCGCGCATCATCGGCCGGCGTTTCCGCCTGGTGCACGTCATGATCGGCGCCGAGACCATTGAAGTATCGACCTTCAGGGGGCCCAGCGGCGCGGCGGACGAGGGCGTCGACAGCGCGCAGTCATCGACTGACGAACACGGCCGCATTCTGCGCGACAACGTTTTCGGCACGGTGGAGGAAGATGCGCGCCGCCGCGATCTCACGATCAATGCGATGTTCTACGATCCGGTGCGCCAGGAAGTGCTCGATTATCACGACGGTGTCGCCGACATCAAGGCCAGGCGCCTGCGCATGATCGGCGACCCGGCACAGCGTTACCGCGAGGACCCGATCCGCATGGTGCGGGTGGTGCGTTTCGCCGCCGTCTGCAATTTCGAAATCGAGCCGCGCGCCAGAAAACCCATCCGCACACTGGCCAACCTGCTGCAAAACGTGCCCAAGGAGCGCGTCTTCGACGAAATCATGAAGCTCCTGCTGTCGGGCAACGCTGCCGAGGGCGTGCGGCGTCTGCGCAAGGAAGGCCTGCACCACGGCATGCTGCCGCTGCTCGACGTCATCCTCGAACAGCCGCTGGGTGAACGTTTTGTCATGCTGGCGCTGGCCAATACCGACAAACGCATCAACGAGGGCAAGACCGTGTCGCCCGGCTTCCTCTTCGCCTCGCTGCTGTGGCATGAAGTGCTCGCCGCCTGGAAGCAGGCGCAGGCGCGCGGCATGCACCTGATGCCGGCACTGTTCGACGCGATGGACCAGGTGCTGCAGGTGCAATCCGAAAAACTCGCCATTCCGCGCCGCTTCGGCGGCGACATGAAGGAAATCTGGGCGCTGCAGGCGCGGTTTGCCAACCGCACCGGGCGGCGGCCGTTCCAGCTGCTCGAGCACCTGAAATTTCGCGCCGCCTTTGATTTTCTGCTGCTGCGTTGCGAGAGCGGCGAGCTCGACTCTGAAATCGGCGAATGGTGGGAAAAGTTTTCGCACACCGATGAAGCCGCGCGCACCACCATGCTGCTCAAGGACACGGCTTCGGGGCCGACCAAACGCCGGCGACGGCGCCGCAGCCGCAAACCGGGCGCGCCTGAAGCCGCGGAGAGCGACGAGTCATGACGACGCGGGTGACCGCCTACATCGCACTGGGCAGCAATCTTGAAGACCCTGCCGCGCAGGTCGCCGCCGCCCTCACCGCGCTGGACACATTGCCGCAATCGCAACTGCGCGCGCGTTCCTCGCTCTACCGCACCGCTCCCGTCGGCTACGCCGACCAGCCGGATTTCATCAACGCCGTCGCCGCGATTGAAACGTCGCTGGCGCCGCGTGCGTTGCTCGACGCGTTGCTCGCACTCGAACTGGCACGCGGCCGCGCGCGCAAATTCGTCAATGCGCCGCGCACGCTCGACCTCGATGTATTGCTGTATGGCGATCGTCAGATTACAGAGCCGGGCCTCAGCGTGCCGCATCCGCGCATGCATGAACGCGCCTTCGTGCTGGTGCCGCTCGCGGAAATCGCGCCCGACTGCGTTGTTCCCGGGCGCGGCGCCGTCGCCGCGTTGCTGCGCAATATCGACATTAGCGGCGTGCGGCGCGAGGAGGGTGCGCGCGCGGCGGTGCCAGCCGCATGACTGCACTGCCGGATAAATATCGTTATATCGTGGTCGAGGGGCCGATTGGCGCCGGCAAGACCACGCTCGCGCGCAAGCTCGCCGAGGTGACCGGTGCGGCGACGCTGCTTGAAGACCCGGGGGCCAATCCCTTTCTGCCGGGCTTTTATCAGGACCGCGCGCGTTATGCGCTGCCGGTGCAGCTGTTTTTTCTGTTTCAGCGCGTGAACCAGGTGCGTGATCTCGGCCAGGCCGACCTGTTCAAGCAGGCGACGGTCGCCGATTTCATCCTCGACAAAGACCCGCTGTTCGCGCGCCTCACGCTCAACGACGACGAATTGAATCTCTACCAGCAGATTTACAACTCGATCAAACCGCAGTCGGCCACGCCCGACCTGGTGATTTACCTGCAGGCACCCACCGAGGTGCTGGTCGAGCGCGTGCGCCGGCGCGGGCTGGCCTACGAGGCGGCGATCAGCGAGGACTATCTGCTGCGTCTGGGCGAGACCTATGCGCGTTTCTTCTACCAGTATGAAGAGGCGCCGGTTTTAATCGTCAATTCCGAGCACTTGAATTTCGTCGACACCCCCGCCGATTTCAATTTGCTGATTGAGCGTATTATTGCGATGCGCGGCACACGCGAATTCTTCAGTATGGGTGAATGACGATGAGAATTTCACTGACGGCATTGCAGAAAATGAAGCAGGACGGCGAGCGCATCGCGATGTTGACCGCCTACGATGCGAGCTTCGCCGCGGTGGTCGATGCGGCCGGCGTCGATACGATATTGATCGGTGATTCGCTCGGCATGGTGGTGCAGGGGCACGACACCACGCTGCCGGTGACGCAGCGCGACGCGGTGTATCACACCGCCTGCGTCGCGCGCGGCTCGAAACGCGCCTTCATCATCGCTGACATGCCCTGGGGCACTTACCAGACGAGTCCGGCGCAGGCTTTCGCCAATGCCGCCGAACTGATGGCCGCGGGCGCGCAGATGGTCAAGCTCGAAGGCGGCGAATGCATGGCCGAGACCATTCACTTTCTGACTTCGCGCGGCATTCCGGTCTGCGGGCACCTCGGCCTCACGCCGCAGTCGGTGCACGCGCTGGGCGGCTACCGCGTGCAGGGCAAAACCGAATCCGCAGCCGGGCGTCTGATCAGCGAAGCGAAAATCATCGAAGAAGCCGGCGCCGGCATGGTGGTGCTCGAACTGATACCCGCGCCGCTGGCGAAGGAAATGACGGCGCAACTGCAGATGCCGACCATCGGCATCGGCGCCGGTGTGCATTGTTCGGGCCAGGTGCTGGTGCTCTACGACATGCTCGATGTGTTCCCGGGCAAGAAGGCGAAGTTCGTCAAAAATTTCATGCGCGGTACCGGCACTATCGACGGTGCCGTCGCGGCTTATGTCAAAGAAGTGAGGGCCGGGACGTATCCCGGGCCGGAACACTCATTCTGAGGGTCGGATTGAGGATTGAGGATTGAGGATCGAGGATTGAGGATTGAGCAGCGACAACGCCGCGAAACTGATCTTGTGGTAAAAAGCTGGCTCTTCGCGTTGCGATGCCGGACGCATGGCTGAAGCCTGACCACTCAATCCTTAATCCTTAATCCTCAATCCTGCTCCACACATGGACATCATTCATTCCGTCGCGGCATTGCGCGAACGCCTTCAGTGCGAACCGAACAACGTGTTCGTGCCGACCATGGGCAATCTGCACCGCGGCCATATCGAGCTGATCAATATTGCCAAGCCGCGCGCGGCCTGCACGGTGGTCAGTATTTTCGTCAACCGCCTGCAGTTCGGTCCGAAGGAAGACTTCGACCGTTATCCGCGCACCTTTGACGCGGATTGCGCCAAGCTGCGCGACGCCGGCGTTGACGTGGTGTTCGCACCCGACGAGCGCGAAATCTATCCCGAGCCGCAGACCTTCGTCGTCGAACCCTCCGATCTGCAACACGTGCTTGATGGCGCGGTGCGCCCCGGCCATTTTCGCGGGGTCGCCACCGTCGTGCTTAAGCTTTTCAACATGGTGTCGCCGCACTCGGCGATTTTCGGCAAGAAGGACTACCAGCAGTGTCTGGTGCTGACCAATATGGCGCGCCAGTTGTCGCTGCCGATCGAGATCATCCTCGCCGAAACCGTGCGCGCTGCCGACGGGCTGGCGTTGTCCTCGCGTAATGCCTACCTGACGCCCGACCAGCGCAAAGAGGCGCCGCGCCTGCGTCAATTGCTGACCAAGGCGTGCGATGCCATCGCCAACGGCTCGCGCGAATATCAGGCGATTGAACTGGACGTCATGGCCGAGCTTGCGCACCATGGCTGGAAGCCCGATTACATCGCGGTGCGCCGCCAGAGCGATTTGCGCGAACCGCAGGCCGCAGACAACAAGCTGGTCGTGCTCGCGGCGGCGCGCCTTGGCACGACGCGCCTTATCGATAACATCGAGATCAGTCTTTAATCTGCAACGATTATCAAGTTTGTAGTTCGTAGGGCGCAATCAGCGAAGCGCATTGCGCCGAATGTTATTGTTTACGTAGCCCATACGGCGCAATGCCCGTTGGTTATTGCGCCCTACAATCCACGCCAGTCGATTGTGTGCTGGAGCCAGAGACAAGGACGGAGGAAATCATGAAAGTCATACTCGTACACCACGTTGACGCACTGAAGGCCGAGCAGGACCCGCAGCGCCACATCAGCGCGAAGGGGCACGCGCAGGCCGAACGGCTGGCGGCTCGTTTCAAGGCGCTGGGTCTGGCACCCGTGCGCATCCTGCACAGCGACGCGCAATGGGTCACCGACACCGCCGTCGTCATCGCCGAAAAAATGGGGCTGGCAAACAGGGCCGCCAAGGCCGCTTATCCGATCAACACCGGTGATGCGGTCGCGCCCTTCCTCGCCGAGATCGCCGCCAGCAAAGGTGACCTTATGATGTGCGGCCACATTGACTACCTGTTGCGCGCCGTCGCGAAAATCGTTTGCGGCGACGAGCAGCGCAAGGTCTTCGATTTCAAACCCGGTAACGGCACCGCGGTCTGTATCGAAGGCGAGGGCAACGAATGGTCAATCACCTGGGCGTGGCGCCAGGATCACGCCGCAGGTTGACGCGACCGCAGCAGGCTATTCGCCTTTCACGCCCACCGCTTTGATGATGCCCGCCCAGCGCGTCGATTCGCTGCGCAGAAATTTTGTCAGATCATCGGGCGTGCTCGCCACCGCCGAGGCATCTTCGCGCGCGAGGAGTTGATCGCGCAGTTCCGCGTTCGACAGCGTCGCCTTCAGCGTCTGCTGAAGTTTGTTGATGATGGCGCGCGGCGTGCCGGCCGGCGCGACAATGGCGTGCCACGAGCCGCTGCAGAGACCGGGCAGATTCGCTTCGAGGCAGGTCGGTATTTCCGGCAGTTGCGGCGAACGTTCGCGGCCGGTGCTGACGATGCCTTTCATGCGCCCGGCACGCACATGTGGTGCCAATCCCGCAGTGGTGCTCATGGCGAGTTGCACGCGGCCGGCGAACAGTTCGGGCAACGCCTGGCTGATGCCCTTGAACGGCACGTGCACGAGTTTCGTGCCGGTGACGCTTTGAAAGAGTTCGCCGACCAGATGCAGGCCGCTGCCGACGCCGCTTGAGGCGTAGTTGATTTGATTGGGCCGCTCCTTCGCGTAGGCGACAAGTTCGGCAGCGTTGTTGGCCGGCAGCGACTGCGTTGCAAAGATTACGAAGGGCGAGGTCACCGCCTGTGACACCGGTGCGAAATCGCGAAACAGATCGTAGCCGAGTTTCTTGTAGAGATTGGGCCCGATCGACAGCGGCCCCGAGTTGCCGTAGAGAATCGTGTAGCCGTCGGGTGAAGCGCGGGCGACAAGCTCGCTGCCGAGCGTGCCGCCGGCGCCGCCGCGGTTGTCGATGACAATCGGCTGACCGAGCGCGGCACTCCACGGCTGCGCGATGGCGCGGCCGATGACGTCGATCGAGCCGCCCGCCGGAAACGGAATCACCATGCGGATCGGCCGCTGCGGGTAGTCCTGTGCTGTTGCGGAACCGGCAAAAAGGAGAATGGCAAGAAGGGCGCCAAAAAATACTCCCTCGCCCCGCGACAGCGGGGAGAGGGTAGGGGCTGATGTTTCCCCGGCTTTTCATGCTCGTAATCCGAGTCGTTTCTTGAGCACCTGCATGGCGAAGTCGGTCAATATAAGGGAATGCTGGGTACACAATAGTTTAGCCAAAGTGATGATCGATAGTTCGCG
>CALQCM020000084.1 GCA_943329075.2 Chitinophaga pinensis
AAAACCTGCAGCGCTGCGCTAGAGATGTACGCCGCGTTAACAAACCTCTAACATGTAGGGCGCAATAAGCGCAGCGCATTGCGCCGAATGGCCTCAGCAACATTCAACTACCGACGTTCGGTGGGTTACGGTGCTGCGCGCCTAACCCACCCTACGAGCTGCTGGTTGGCACTCAATCGCGCAGAAAAACCTGCAGCCCTGCGCAAGCGATAAACGCCGCGTTAACAAACCACTAACTTGTAGGGCGCAATAAGCGCAGCGCATTGCGCCGAATGGCCTCAACAACATTCAACTATCGACGTTCGGTGGGTTACGGCGCTGCGCGCCTAACCCACCCTACGAGCTACTAGTTGGCACTCAATCGCGCAGAAAAACCTGCAGTAAATCGTTGAGAAAGCGCCGCCCGAGCGGAGTGGGCTCGACGCGCTGATGATCGCGCGTGATCAACCCCTTGCCCTCGGCGATATCGAGTTCTTTCAACACTGAAGTCAGCGGCACACCGGCGCGTTCTTCGAACAGCAGCAGCGGAAAGCCGCCGTTGAGCCGCAGCGCATTCATCATGAATTCGAAACCAACCTCATGCGTGCCGATCTCATGGCTTTCCTGCACGGCATCGCCCAACACCGCGCTTTGCATATATTGCGCAGGCTGCTTATAGCGAGCCTGCCGCAAGATGCGGTCCCGGAATGAAATCTTGCTGTGCGCTCCGGCGCCGATGCCGAGGTAGTCGCCGAAGGTCCAGTAATTCATGTTGTGGCGCGACTGCCGGCCCGGTTGTGCAAAAGCCGAGGTTTCGTAGTGACGGTAACCGGCGGCGGCCAACGCATCCTCTGCGTTCTTTTGCATTTCCGCAGTGACGTCGTCATCGGGCAACGCCGGCGGGTAACGATGGAAGTAGGTGTTCGGCTCCAGCGTCAGGTGATAGACCGACAGATGCGGTGGCGCGATCGCCAATGCGGCCGCGATGTCGGCCCGCGCTTCATCAATACTCTGCCCGGGCAGCCCGTACATCAGATCGAAATTGAAGTTGTCGAAATGTTCGCGCGCGATGTCGATGGCGCGGTGCGCTTCGTCGCCGTTGTGGATGCGGCCCAGCGCCGTCAGATGTGCAGCATTGAAGCTCTGGATGCCGATCGACAGCCGGTTGACGCCGGCCGCGCGGAAGGCGCGAAATTTTTCCGTTTCGAACGTACCGGGATTGGCTTCGAGCGTGATCTCGGCCTCGACCGACAACGGCAGGCGCGCGCGCACCGCGGCGATGATCTGCTCGATGCCCGCGGCGGAAAACACGCTGGGCGTGCCGCCGCCGAAAAACACCGTGTAGATCTTGCGCCCCCAAATCAGCGGCAGCGCCGCTTCGAGGTCGGCGGTGAGTGCGGCGATGTAGTCCTGTTCGGGCGCGGTGCCGCGCGCTTCGTGCGAATTGAAATCGCAGTACGGGCATTTGCGCACGCACCACGGGATGTGGATGTAAAGCGATAAAGGTGGCAGCGTCTTCAAGCGCAGCGCCGTGTGGGGCATCAGGGGTGAGGCGTGAACCAAAACCGGCACCCTCAGGGCTTGCTGCGGCCGGGCGGAAATTCAGAAGGCAAACGCGGCGTCGCCAGGACCGGATCTCGCGGCGACGTTGCCGATCTCTTCGATCCTGGCAACGCATTACCGATACCAAGCTCCCCGCGCAACCGCGCCACGAGTTGCGCCAGCGCCTGCGCGCGGTGGCTGATTTTATTTTTTTCCTCGGGCGTGAACTCGGCGCCCGTCTTGCGCGTGCCGTCGACCATGAACAGCGGGTCGTAACCGAAGCCGCCGCTGCCGCGCGGCGTTTGGACGATTTCGCCATGCCATTCGGCTTCGCAGATCAGCGGCCGCGGATCGTCCGGGCCGCGCGTCAGCACGATGACGCAGTAGTAGTGCGCCTTGCGATTCGTTTCGCCGGCGAGCAGTTCGAGCAGCTTGCGGTTGTTCAGCGCATCCTGTTCTTCGCGCGTGCGTGGCGCGCCGGCCGGCGACTCTCCGGCAAATCGCGCCGAGCGCACACCGGGCGCGCCGCCCAGCGCATCGACGCAGACACCCGAATCGTCGGCCAGCGCCGGCAGGCCGGTAGTGCGGCTGGCGTGATAAGCCTTCGCCAGCGCATTTTCAACGAAAGTGAAATGCGGCTCCTCGGCCTCATCGACGCCGAGTGAACCCTGGGCAACGATTTCGATGTCGAGCGGCGTGAGGATCGCGCCGATCTCGTTCAACTTGCCGAGATTGTTTGACGCAATGACTATTTTTTTCATTACGAAAAATCAGCCACAGAGATCACCGAGCACACCGAGGAAAGGCAAAAATCTCGTTGATTATTGATCATTACATAGCCTGCCGACGGAATGCCCGTCGCCCCGCGAAAACGGGGACCCGGGGGTTTGCATTCTGGATTCCCGCTTTCGCGGGAATGACACAGTGGAACAAAGTTCACTCTTCGCATATGCAATCCTCAATAAGGATTCTCTCTGTGAACTCTGTGCCCTCTGTGGCGTCTTGGTTTTTAATTGCGCGTCAGCTTCCCAGCGCCGCGCGTTGCGCCGCGATCAGCTGGCGGATGCCGTTCTGCGCGTGTTCGAGCAGCGCGTTCAATTCGTCGCGCGTGAACGGCTTGCCCTCGGCCGTGCCCTGCACCTCGACCATGCCGCCGTTGCCCGTGATCACCACGTTCATATCGGTGTCGCAGGTCGAATCCTCGGCGTAATCAAGATCGAGCACCGGCAGGCCCTCGTAAATGCCGACCGACACCGCCGCCACCGTGTCCTGGATCGGCGTCACCGCGATCAGTTTTTTCGCCAGCAGAAAACTGACCGCATCGTGCAGCGCGACGTAGGCGCCAGTGATGCTGGCGGTGCGCGTGCCGCCGTCGGCCTGGATGACGTCGCAATCGATCTGGATGGTGCGCTCGCCGAGCGCCTTCATATCAACCACCGCGCGCAGGGCGCGGCCGATCAGGCGCTGGATCTCCTGGGTGCGGCCGGACTGCTTGCCGCGCGCCGCTTCGCGGTCCATGCGCGTGTTGGTCGAGCGCGGCAGCATGCCGTATTCGGCGGTAACCCAGCCCAGCCCCTTGCCCTTGAGGAAACCCGGCACCTTTTCCTCGACGCTGGCGGTGCACAGCACCTTGGTGTCGCCGCATTCGATCAGCACCGAACCCTCGGCGTGGCGGGTGTAACGGCGCGTGATCCGGACTGCGCGCAGCTCGTCGGGCTTGCGATTGCTTGGCCGCATAAGTGTGCTATCTTTCCTGTGTTAAATATCGTCAAAAACGCCACAATAGCGCCACTGCAAGGCCAGAACAGGCGCCCGAATCAACATCTTACAGCGCGCGTATTTTACCCTTCACCTTTCGATTGTTACCAAAAACATGATTCACAGCATGACAGGCTATGCCAGCACCACGCGCGAGCTGGCCACCGCGGCGCTCTCGGTTGAAATCCGTTCGGTCAACCACCGCTATCTCGACCTGCAGTTCCGCCTGCCGGAGGAACTGCGCGCGCTCGAAACCGGGCTGCGCGAACTGGCCACAGCGCGACTGCAGCGCGGCAAGGTTGAGTGCCGCATTGCGCTGAACCCGCTACCGAACGCCGCCAAGTCGGCCGAACTGAACAACGAGGCGCTCAAACAACTGCGCGCGCTCTGCGAAAAACTGCGCCTGGCGTGGCCCAGCGTGCCCGGCCTCTCGGCGGCTGACATCCTGCGCTGGCCCGGTATGCTGAGCGTGCAGGAGGTCTCGGTCGAGGCAATACGCGCCGACTGTTATGAAGCGCTGCAGGCCGTGCTTGAAGACTTCACCGATTCGCGCGCGCGCGAAGGCGAAAAACTGAAAGTGATCCTGCTCGAACGCATGGCGTCGATGGAAGAACGCATCGCCGTGGTCACGCCGCGCATGCCGGAGATCCTCGCCGCACACAAGGAAAAACTCTCCGCCAGGCTGCGCGAAGCAATGGCGGTGGCCGACGACGAACGCATCCGCCAGGAACTGGCGCTGTTCGCCAACCGCGTCGACGTCGATGAGGAACTCGGACGCCTCGGCGCGCACCTGTCGGAACTGAAGCGCATCCTCGGCAAAGGCGGCGCCGTCGGCAAGCGGCTCGACTTCATGATGCAGGAACTCAACCGCGAAGCAAACACGCTCGGCTCCAAGTCGGTGGACGTCGAAGTCACACGCGTGTCGCTGGACCTCAAGCTCCTCATCGAGCAGATGCGCGAGCAAATTCAAAATATTGAGTAGCAGGATTCAGGATCGAGGATTTAGGATTGAGAGATTAAGGCAACGCCGGTGAAATATTCGGATTTACAGGTTTGGCAAAAAGCTATCGATCTTGTGACCGAAATTTATGGGTTAACTGCAAATTTCCCCGCCGACGAAAGATTTGGGTTGGTCAGTCAAGTCCGGCGTGCCGCAGTCTCGATACCGGCCAATATCGCCGAGGGGCATGGGCGCAAATCGACAAATGCCTTTCTCAATCATCTTTCAATCGCCAATGGTTCACTTATGGAACTCGAAACGCATTTGCAGATCTCGTTGCGGTTAGGTTTTGTGTCCGAAAAAAACATTGCGGCTATACTTCCAAAAACCGACGAAATTGGAAAAATGATCAGCGGCCTGCGCAACTCGCTTTCATATCAAGCCAAAGAGCCAAACCCTGATCCCGATACGCTCAATCCTGAATCCTGAATCCTGAATCCTCAATCCTCAATCCTAAACCGTGTCCGGTAACCTATTCATCGTCTGCGCGCCGTCGGGCGCCGGCAAGACCAGCCTCGTCGCCGAGTTGCTGAAAATCGACGCCGGCATCAAGCTGTCGGTCTCGTACACCACGCGCGCGCCGCGCAGCGGCGAAATCAACGGCCGCGACTACCATTTCGTCAGTGGCGGGCAGTTCGAGGCCATGATCGAGGCCGGCGAGTTTCTCGAAAGCGCGCTGGTGCACGACAACTATTACGGCACCTCGCAGGCCTGGATCGCCGGACAGCGCGCTGCCGGCTGCGACATCCTGCTTGAAATCGACTGGCAGGGCGCCCAACAGGTGCGGCGGGTGTTTCCGGACGCAATTGGCGTCTTTGTGCTGCCACCGTCGTTCGAAACGCTGGTTTCGCGCCTGAATACCCGCGCCCAGGACGCCCCGGACGTGATCGCCCGCCGCCTTTCGGCCGCACGGGACGAGATCAGCCACGTGGCGGAGTTCGACTATGTTATTATCAACGACAAGTTCGGCGACGCAGTAAACGACCTTGTCGCCGTCGTCCGCGCCCAACGCCTGCGCCTGGACGTCCAGACAGCCCGCCACGGCGAGCTCATCAACCGCATGAAATAACGAGGTGCATCCATGGCACGCATTACCATAGACGATTGCCTGAAGCTGATTCCGAACCGTTTCGACCTGACGCTGGCGGCGACCTTTCGCGCACGCCAGTTGTGCAACGGCTCAGCCCCCATGGTCGAACCGAACCGCGACAAACCGGCCGTGATCGCCCTGCGCGAAATGGCACATCAGAAATACGGCGTTGAAATTCTCGACAAGACGCCGTCCTAGGCTTTTGTCGTAAACAGGGGCGGGCCACACAGCGCTTTTGCCCCCTGTCGCACTGCACTCCCGTCGTTGTGGTAAGGTGAATTGCCCCCATTTGTGGAGTTGGCGATTCGTCACCGCAAACAACCATGCCTGAAGCCGCAACCCTGTTCAAGGAATGGTCCGGCTATCTGAAGCCGGAGGACGTGGCACGGCTTGAAACCGCCTATCACTTCAGTGAAGCCGCGCACCGCGGCCAGTTTCGCGCCTCGGGCGAACCCTATATCTCGCATCCGCTGGCGGTTGCCAACATCCTCGCCCAACTGCATCTCGATGCGCAGGCGCTGACCGCCGCCCTCCTGCACGATGTGATGGAGGACACCGAGGTCACCAAAAGCGAAATCACCGCGCAGTTCGGCAAACCGGTGGCCGAACTGGTCGACGGTGTCTCCAAGCTCGACCGCATCGAATTCGAAACCCACGAAGAAGCGCAGGCGGAAAATTTCCGCAAGATGCTGCTGGCGATGGCGCGCGACGTGCGCGTCATCCTGATCAAGCTCGCCGACCGCCTGCACAACATGCGCACGCTCGACGCGGTGCCGCCGGCCAAGCGCAAACGCGTCGCGCGCGAAACCATCGACATCTACGCGCCGATCGCCAACCGCCTCGGCCTCAACGCGATCTATCAGGAACTCGACGACCTCTCCTTCCGTCATCTCTATCCGTCGCGCTACAGCGTGCTGTTCAAAGCGCTGAAAGCGGCGCGCGGCAACCGCCGCGAAGTGGTCGGCAAAGTGCTCGACGCGATCAAGAAACGGCTCGAGCACGAAAAAATTGAGGCCGCGGTGCAGGGCCGCGAGAAACATCTCTACAGCATCTTCCGCAAAATGCGCGAGAAGCACCTGACCTTCGCCAACGTGCTCGACGTGTTCGGCTTTCGCATCATCGTCAAAGACGTGCCGTCGTGCTACCTCGTGCTGGGCGCGCTGCACGGCCTCTACAAACCGATCGCCGGCGGCTTCAAGGATTACATTGCGATCCCGAAGGCAAACGGCTACCAGTCACTGCACACCAAACTGTTCGGCCCCTTCGGCAGTCCGCTGGAAGTGCAGATCCGCACGCAGGACATGCACAAGATTGCCGAGGCCGGCGTAGCTTCGCACTGGCTCTACAAAAGTTCGGACGCCTCGCTCAACGAACTGCAGCAGAAAACCCACCAGTGGCTGCAAAGCCTGCTCGAAATGCAGTCGGGCAGCGGCGATTCGGTCGAGTTTCTCGAACACGTCAAGGTCGACCTCTTCCCCGACGAAGTCTATGTCTTCACGCCGAAGGGCAGGATTCTGTCACTGCCGCGCGGCGCCACCGCGGTCGATTTCGCCTACGCGGTGCACACCGACATCGGCAACTGTTGTGTTGCGGTAAAAATCAACGACGAACTGGTGCCGCTGAGGACCGAACTCAGAAACGGTGACCGCATCGATATCATCACCGCCTCGCACGCCAAGCCAAACCCGATGTGGCTCAACTATGTGATCACCGGCCGCGCGCGCTCGCAGATCCGCCACTTCCTGAAAACAGTGCAATACGAGGAGTCGGCGCACCTCGGCGAGCGTCTGCTCAATCAGGCCTTGGGCGCGCTGCGCGCCAACGTCGGCGAAATCACCGACGCGCAATGGCAGAAACTGCTGAAAGACAGCAACGTCAAATCACGCCAGGACATCCTCGGCGACATCGGCCTCGGCAAGCGCCTCGGCGTGGTGGTGGCGCGCCGTCTGCTGGCGCTCTCCGAATCGCATCTGGTCGAGCACAAACCATCGGCCCCCATCATCATCCGCGGCTCGGAGGGCATGGCGGTACAGTTTGCGCAGTGCTGCCATCCGATACCGGGCGACCCCATCATCGGCCTGATCAACAAAGGCCAGGGCATGATGATCCACACCCACGACTGTCCGGTGATTGCGAAAACGCGCTCCGATCCGGACAAGGTGTTCGATGTCGAATGGGCGCCGGAAACAAAGAAGCTCTTCAACGTCAACATCCGCATCGTCGTCAAAAACGTGCGCGGCGTGCTGGCCAAGGTCGCCGCTGAAATCGCCGAGTCCAATTCGAACATTGACAATGTCACGGTGGCGCCCGACTCCGGCGATCAGTATGCGACGATGAATTTCACCCTGCAGGTCGCCAACCGCGTGCACCTCGCGAAAATAATGCGCTCGCTGCGCGGCATTCCGGAGGTGGTGCGCATCAACCGCATCAACTCAGGAGCGGGATCTTCAACTCCGCGGCGAGCTCATTAAGACTCTTCAGCAGCGGTGCTGAGAGCGGCGCACCGAGCTGCAGACTTTCCTGCAGACGCGCATGGCTGCCCTCACCGGGCAAACGGATCGCATCGACCCCGGGCAGGCGCTGCGAATTGCGGATGTCGCGCACAAAGGCATCGACCGACTGTTTGAAATCGGCCACCGGCTGGAACATCGACACGTTGATCGCCACAATGACGTGGCCCGTGTTGGTCGGCGACGTGTTGTCGACGTTGAAGTCGACGACATCGCGGCCGTTGGCCGCACCGTTCAGCGTGCCGGCCAAGAGACCAATGATCATCGACAGGCCGTAGCCTTTGTAGCCGCCGATCGGCAACAGAAAACCTTCATTGGATTTTTTCGGATCGAGCAAAGGTTTGCCCAGGCGGTCCATCATCCAGCCCTCGGGCATCATCTCGCCGCGCTGTGCTTTTGTCTTGACCTTGCCGTAGGCGGCCACCGTGGTCGCCATGTCGAGCACGATCGGCAGCTCCTTGCCGGCCGGCACCGCTACCGCGATCGGATTGGTGGAGAGCAGCATGTCGATGCCGCCCCACGGCGGCAGGTGATTGGCATTGCCGACGGCGAGGTAGAAGCCAATCATGTCGTGTTCCATCGGCATGCTCGCGTAAAGCGAGGCCGGCCCCGCATGGTTGCTGTGCTGCACGCCGACCCAGGCCACGCCAACCGTTTTCGCTTTCTCGATGGCTTTCTCGGTGGCAAAACGCATCACCAGATGACCCATGCCGTTGTCGCCGTTGACCAGCGCCATGCCCGGCGCCTCGCGTTCGACGCGGATATTCGGCTTAAGATTGACCGCGTTGCCTTTGATACGGCGCACGTACTGCGGCAGGCGGAACACACCGTGGCCGTCGGCGCCGATCAGATCGGCACGCACCTGCAGTTCGGCGATGTTTTTCGCCTCGGCCACCGAGATGCCGACCGCCACATAGGCGCGCGCGACAAACGCTTCAAGGTCCTTGATCGCAATGCGCACGGGTTCGCTCATAATCCTGCTCCGTTAGTGTTTGGACGCGTGTTCTTCAAGTTCGACCAGCGCACCGAAAAAATCCTTCGGGTGCACGAAAGCGATGCGTTCGCCGTGCACATTGAGTTGTTTCTTGCCCTCGCCGAGCACGCGCACCCCTTCTTTTCCGAGGGCGGCGCTGGTTGCATCCATGCTGTCGACGCCGAGGCAGAAATGATGAATGCCGCCATGCGGATTTTTTTCGAGGAACTTCATCACCGGTGAATCGGCGCGCGATGGCTCCATCAATTCGATTTTTGCGTTCGGCAATTCAATATAAGCCATGCGCACGCCCTGCTCGGCGTTGACCTCGATTTTGCCGATTTTCAGGCCGTATTTCTGTTCGAGCGCGCGTGCCGCGGCGTCGAGATCGGGCACGACGATGGATACATGGCTGAGTCCGGTGATCATGTGCTGCCCCCTGTGGCGCAGGCGACCCGCCCGCGGGATCGTACGACGCAGGCGGGTCGCCTGCGCCACAAATTCAAAGCACTTTGTCGCGGCGAAGCTCGGCGATTTTCGCCGCATCGTAACCAAGCTCGCCCTGCAGGATTTCCTCGGTATGCTGGCCGAGCAGCGGCGGCGCGCGGCGCACCGAGGTCTTGGTGTCCGAAAACTTGAACGGCGTGCCGATCACCTTGACCGGGCCGATGGTCGGGTGCTCGACCGTCTCGATCATGTTGCGCGCTTCGGTCTGCGGATCTTCAAACGCCTGCTTGACCGAGTTGATGCGGCCGCAGGGCACGCCGGCTTTCTTCAGCTTTTCGATCCACGCCAGCGCGTCATCCGTTTTCAGCGTGTCGGTGATCGCGGCGTCGAGTACTTCGCGGTTGGCGACGCGGTCCTTATTCTTGATGAAACGCGCGTCCGCACTCCATTCGGCGTGGCCGACGGCCTGCGCGAATTTGGCGAACTGCGTGTCATTGCCAACAGCGACCGCCATCATGGCATCGCGCGTCGGATAGGTCGTGTAGGGCACGATACTCGGGTGCCCGTTACCGAAGCGCCCGCCGTCGCGCTCCGCGCCCAGGTAATTGGCGCCGACGTTGGCAAGCATGAAGAGGCTTGATTCATACAGCGACACTTCAACATGCTGGCCGCGACCGGTGCGATGGCGCGCCTGCAGCGCGCCGAGAATGGAATTCGACGCCAGCATGCCGGTGCAAACGTCAACGAGCGCCACACCGTGTTTGGTCGGCGCGCCGTCGACCGGGCCGGTGATGCTCATCAAGCCCGATTCGGCCTGCAGAATGAAATCGTAACCGGGCAGACCACCCTTCGGCCCGTTGGCACCGTAACCGGTGATCGAACAACGGATCACCTGCGGTGCGTTGGCTTCGAGCCAGGCGTTGGAAAAACCCCACTTCTCGAGCGTGCCGGATTTGAAGTTCTCCACCAGCACGTCGCACTTTTTGATCAGCGCGGCGAGGATTTCCTGACCGGGCTTGCACGCCATGTTGAGCGTCATCGAACGTTTGTTGCGGTTCAGGCCGAGAAAATACGCCGCCTCGGTGCCGACAAAGGGCGGGCCCCAGCTGCGCGTGTCGTCGCCCGTGGGCGGCTCGACCTTGATCACATCGGCGCCCATGTCGCCCAGCATCATGGCGCACAGCGGGCCGGCAAGAATGCGCGTGAGGTCGAGTACGCGCAGACCGGCGAGTGCGCCGGTGTTTTCAGTGGTCATATGAATTCACAACTTTCCAAAACTCCCGCCCCCATCAAGGGGGCGGGTAGTACTAATGAAGGCTGCCGTTACTTCTTCGCTGTCTTTTTCTTCCGCATCGACGGCGGCTCGTTCAGATCGCGATCGAAACCGTCGACGTATTTCGCCAGCTCGCGCTTGTCGCGCAGGCGGAACTGCTGGTAATTCGGCTTGCGGCCGGCAAGGAAGGCCTCCATGCCCTCGTTCGCTTCCGGCGAGCCCCAGACGTGCGCGAGCAGCTCCATGCCGTGCTGCCACGATGCATAAAGACCATCCGATTCGAAATTGAGCGACCGTTTGGTCATGCGCAGCGTCAGCGCGCTGTGGCCCTTCATCGTCGCGCACCACTTGAGCGTTTCCTTGAGCAGGTCCGCCTGCGGCACGCACTTGTTGATGAGGCCGATGCCGACCGCTTCCTTGGCGGTGAAACGGCGCGCGCAGAAAATCATTTCACGCGCGAGGCGCTCGCCGATGATGCGCGGCAGGTACTGCGTCGCACCGACCGTCGGGCAGGCACCAACCTTGGCGCCGGTCTGGCCGAGCACTGCGTTTTCGGAGGCGATGACGAGGTCGCACCACAGCGCGAGTTCGTGGCCGCCGCCTACGCACCAGCCGTTGACCATGGCGATCACCGGAATCGGCAGGCCGCGGATGGTCATGGCGAGCCCCAGCATGCGGTCGTTCCACATGTAAGCATTGGTGAAATTGAGGCGCTTCATCGCGTAGAAGTCACCGCCTGCGGAAAACGACTTGTCGCCGGCGCCGGTTACCACTGCGCAGACGATCGACGGGTCTTCGCGGGTGTACTTGAGTGCGTCGATCATTTCGTCTAGCGTCTGCTCGCGGAAGGAATTCAACACGCGCGGACGGTTGATGGTGATCCACGCCACTTGGTCTTTGACTTCGAACAGGATGTCGCCGTATTTGCGGCTGCTGGTTTTCTTCGCGGTCGGTTTGCGCTTTGCTGCCATGAATGTCCCCTTGGTTGAGTAAGCTCTAATCGCGCGTTTCACGCGCAACGGAGCCGGTAATTTTACCAGATCGCGGCTGGGTTCCGCCCTGCCGGCCATGCACCGTGCTGGCGCGTTGACAGCACCGCCCGCCTCTACTATTGTCACGGGGCGCGCGCAAATTCGCAGCGGACGCATCCTCACAATAACGCGCGTTCTGGAGACCCCCCGATGATTGCCCGACCGATTTTTTTGCCGGCATTGTTCGCCATTGGCGCAGGCATCGTTGCATGCCCTGCGTTTTCGCAAAACTATCCGGCGAAAGCGATCCGCTTGATCGTGCCGTTCGCGCCTGGCGGTCCGACCGACGTGCAGGGGCGCTGGGCGGCGCAACAACTCAATGCCGCCTTCGGCCAGCCGGTGATCGTCGACAACCGCGGCGGCGGCGGCGGCGTGCCCGGCACTGAAGCGGTCGTCAAAGCCGCGCCCGACGGCTACACGCTGCTCGCCGGCAATCCCGGCCCGCTGACGATTTCGCCGACCATCAATCCGAAGATTCCGTACGACACGCTGCGCGATCTTGTGCCAATCATGCTGATCGCCAAAAGCGCGAGCTGTCTGGCCATCCACCCCAGCCTGCCGACGAAAGGCATCAAGGATTTCGTCGCGCTGGCCAAAAGCAAACCCGGCATGATCAATTACGGCTCGCCGGGTGTCGGCACCGTCGGCCACCTGGCCACCGAGTTGTTTGCGACCCAGGTCGGCGTGCAACTGAACCATGTTCCGTACAAGGGTGCGGCGCTCTACACCATCGATCTGATCGCCGGCCACATCCAGCTTGCCATCATCCAGTTCGCCGGCTGCGCGCCGCTGATCAAAGAGCGCCGCCTGCGCGCGATCGGCGCCACCTCCGAGAAGCGCACGCATTTGCTTCCCGATCTGCCGACCGTCGCCGAGCAGGGCGTGCCGGGTTTCGTCAGCTACAACTGGAACGGCGTGCTCGCCCCCGCCGGGACGCCGAAGGCGATCATCACGCGCATCCACGACGTGCTGTCGAAACAGCTCGCCACGCGCGAAGCGCAGGAGCTGTATTTGAGCCAGGGCCACGAGCCCGGCGGCGGCGACCCTGAAGAATATGCCACCTTCATCCGCGCCGAAATCCAGAAATGGGCGAAGGTCGCCAAGGCCGCCAACATCCGCGAATAGCTTTACTCAATCCTCGATCCTCAATCCTGAAAGCGAATGATCATGGCTGAAAAAAAAGACCCCCCGTATTTCATGTATTTCCCCGGCAACTACCGCTGGTCGGCGGCTTTTATCAACATGATCAGTTCGGCGCCATACGGCGGCTCCGAAATCGGCGAGCTGCACAAGATCGGCACGCTGTTAAAGGGCAAGGCGCCGGATGACGACGAGGCGTGGTTCGACGCCTGCGTCAAGGTCGCCGACGGCGTGCGCGGTTACGCCGGAAAATTCGCCGACCAGAATTACCGCCCGGCCGCCTCACACGCCTATCTGCGCGCCTGCAACTACTATCAGATGGCCGAACGCTTCCGCACGCCGAAAGACGACAAAGCCCTGTCCGCCTTCCGCCGCGGCGTCGAATGCTTCCACCGCTTCATCAAGCTCACCGACGTCAAAATCGAAATGGTCGAGGTGCCGTTCGTCGACGGCAAACTGCCCGGTTACTTCGTGCATGCCGAAAATGCCAAGCCCGGCCCCAAACCCTGCGTAGTATTCTTCGACGGCCTCGACGTCACCAAAGAAATTCAGTACATGCGCGGCGTGCCCGACCTCATCAAACGCGGCATCTCGGTGCTGGTGATGGACGGCCCGGGCACCGGCGAGGCGATCCGCTTCCGCAACCATTTCCTGCGCTACGACTACGAAGTCGCCGGCAGCGCCTGTATCGATTTCCTCGAGAAACGCGACGACGTCGACGCCAAGAAGATCGGCATTGTCGCCATCAGCCTCGGCGGTTATTACTCGCCGCGCTGCGCCGCGATGGATCCGCGTTACGCCGCCTGTATCGCCTGGGGCGCGCAGTGGGACTATCACGACACCTGGAAGAAACGCATCGACGCGCAGTTCAAGACCTCGTTATCTGTGCCGGGGCACCACATCACCTGGATTCTCGGCGTGGATACGCTCGACCAGGCGCTGAAGACGCTCGAACCGTTCAAACTCGACGGCATCATGCAAAAAATGCGCTGTCCCTTCCTGCTGGTGCACGGCGCTGAAGACGAGCAGATTCCGCTCGCCGACGCGCAAAAGCAGTTCGACGCCTGCGGTTCGCAGGACAAGACCTTCCGCGTCTACACCGCCGAAGAAGGCGGCTCGCAGCACTGCCAGCGCGATTACCTGACGCTGGTGGTCGCCGACATGTGGAACTGGTTCGAAGAGAAGCTGGTCCGCGCCAAGTAACGTAAATCGAAAAGTGTAGGGTGCGCATCGCGCACGCGGGACGGCCGCAAACGGTGCGCGGTGCGCACCCTACGCGTTACCCTTCGCGCCTTGCGCGCAAGGGTGGAACAAACCAGAAGTAACAATGACACAGGATAATTAAATGAGCGATTACAAAAGCGAAATCCGCGACGGCATGCAAATCGACTGGGATGTGCCGATCAAAATGGACGACGGCCTCGTGCTGCGTGCCGACGTCTTCCGCCCGATCGGCGACGGCAAGTATCCGGCGATCATGAGCTATGGCCCCTACGGCAAGGGGCTGGCCTTCCAGGACGGCTACAAGACGGCGTGGGAAATCATGTGCAAGGAAAACCCC
This sequence comes from Chitinophaga pinensis, assembly GCA_943329075.2. GTDB lineage: Bacteria > Pseudomonadota > Gammaproteobacteria > Burkholderiales > SG8-41 > PALSA-1004. Next base: position 14,305 of record CALQCM020000084.1, read on the forward strand.
GACGCGGTTTCCGGCACGACGAACAAATACCAGAACTGGGAAGTCGCCGATCCGGAGAAATGGGTGCCCGACGGTTACGCACTGGTGCGCGTCGATTCGCGTGGCGCAGGGCGTTCGCCCGGTTATCTGCAGCACAACAACAAACGCGAAAACGACGACTTCCATCAGTGCATCGAATGGGCCGCAGCGCAGCCGTGGTGCTCGGGCAAGGTCGGACTCAACGGCATTTCCTATTTTGGCGCCAGTCAATGGCGCGCCGCCGCCACGCAACCGCCGCACCTCGCCGCGATCTGCGTGTGGGAAGGCTGGGTCGACAACTACCGCGACTCGGCACGCCACGGCGGCATCATCTGCGTGTTCCGCAAAAACTGGCAGGACATGCAGGTCAAGACCGTGCAGCATGGGGTCGGCGAACGGGGTGCCAAGAGCAAGCTGACCGGCGAATATTTCTGCGGCCCGGAAACGCTGTCCGAAGAAGAACTGCTGAAAAACCGCGAGAACATGTGGGGCGAGTACCTCAATCGTCCGCTCGACAGCGACTACTACCGCGAACGCACCGGCGATCTGTCGAAAGTCACGGTGCCCCTGCTCTCGACCGCGAACTGGGGTGGTCAGGGTCTGCACACGCGCGGCAATTTCGAAGGCTATGTGCGCGCGGCGTCGCAGCAGAAATGGCTGGAAGTACACGGCGGCTCGCACTGGGCGCCGTTCTACACCGACTACGGCGTCGGCCTGCAGAAACGGTTTTTCAATTTCTTCCTGAAGGGCGAGCAGAACGGCTGGGACAAACAACCGGCGGTGCAGCTCAACGTGCGCCACCCCGGCGAGAAGTTCGTCATCCGTCATGAAAACGAATGGCCGCTGGCGCGCACCAAGTGGACCAACTTCTATCTCGATCCGAACGGCATGAAGCTCTCGCCGACACCGGTGGCGACCGATCAAAGCGTGACCTACGACGGTCTCGGCGACGGCCTCGTCTTCTCGACCGGCCCGCTGGCGCAGGATACCGAGATCACCGGCCATTCAGCGCTGAAGGTTTTTATTGCATCGTCGACCAGCAACGCCGACATTTTCGCCGTGATCACCGTTTACGATCCGCAGGGCAAAGAGGTTGTGTTCAAAGGCGCGCTCGATCCGCACACGCCGATCGCACAGGGTTGGTTGCGCGCTTCGCACCGCAAGCTCGATCCGAAACTGACGCTGCCGTACCGCCCGTATCACACGCACGACGAAGACCAGCCGCTGAAACCCGGTGAAGTTTATGAACTCGACGTCGAAATCTGGCCAACCTGCATCGTCGTGCCGAAGGGCTACAGCGTGAAACTGCTGTTGCGCGGCAAGGACTATGTGTATGACGGCGAGATCGCCACGCTGTCGAACATGAAAAACCCGATGCGCGGCTGCGGCCCCTTCGAACACGACGACGAGACCGACCGTCCGCCGGCAATTTTCGGCGGCAAGGTCACGCTGCATGTCGGGCCGAAACGTCCGTCGGCGGTGTTGCTGCCGATCATTCCCGCCAAATAACCGCCGCCCCGTAGGGTGGGTTAGGCGCTTTGCGCCGTAACCCACCGTTCGGCGTTTGCAATTCATTGATGGGTATCGCTGCGCTCCACCCATCCTACGAACCACGCTCCTGGAGAACCCGCATGTCCGACGCCACCGATGTTTCAAAAAAAGTCTCGCAACCCAAAGACCACAAACTGATCGTCGAAAAAGACGTCAAGATTCCGCTGCGCGACGGCGGCTTTCTCTACGGCGACATCTATCGCCCGGACTGCGGCAACGAGAAGGTGCCGGTGATCATGAACATCGGCCCCTACCAAAAAGACAAGGTGTGGACGCCCCCCGAGGGCGTCGAAGAAGCGCCCAACCAGTATATGAACTGGGAAACCGCCAATCCGCTGTGGTGGTGCCCGCGCGGTTACGGCCTGCTGCGCGTCGACACGCGCGGCTCGGGCAAATCGCCGGGAAAATCAGAACCGAGCTCGATGCAGGAAGCGGTCGACTCCTACGACTGCATCGAATGGGTGGCGAAACTGCCGTGGTCGTCGGGCAAGGTCGGCACGCTGGGCATTTCGTACCACGCCGCGTTTCAGTGGAAAGTCGCCGGCCTCAATCCGCCGTCATTGAAAGCGATCATGCCGTGGGAAGGCCGCGCCGACCAGTACCGCGACCAGGCCTATCACGGCGGCATTTTTGCGATGGGCTTTCTTGCTGCCTGGCACAACGCGCAGACCGCGCACCATCTGCTCGGCCGGCCGCGCCAGTACAACCCGGATTCCTTCCAGAACGATTTGCTGTGGAACTACATGCGCAACGACATGGATTCCGAATACTGGCGCGCACAAAGCGCCAAGTGGGACAAGATCACGGTACCGCTCTACAGCGTCGGCAACTGGGGTGGTTACGCCATGCATCTTCGCGGCAACACCGAAGGCTATATGAACGCCGCCTCGAAACACAAAAAGCTGCGCATCCACAACGGCTCGCACTTCCATCCCTTCCACGCCGAAGAAGGCCGCCTGGACCAACTGCGCTGGTTCGATCACTGGTTGAAGGACAACGACACCGGCATGATGAACGAGCCGCCGGTCAAACTCGAAATCCGCACCGGCGGCCAGGTCAAGGGCCGTTACCCGTACCGCTTCGAAAACGAATGGCCGCTGGCGCGCACGCAGTGGACCAAGTTCTTCCTGAAGATAGACCGCGAACCGCTACCCGATCCCGATGGCGTCGAAGGCGAACTGGTCAAAGCGCCACTCGCAAAAACAACCACGGCGTCGTATTCGGCCACTTCAGGCCACGGTCACAACCCCGCCGGCGGCATCACTTTCGAAACGCCGGTGCTGACCGAAGACACCGAAGTCACCGGCCCCATCGTGCTCAACCTCTGGGTCTCCAGCACTTCGGAAGACTGCGATGTGTACGCAACGATCCGCAACATCGGCCCCGACGGCAAGGACGTGCTCGAAGCGGGCCAGCGCGGCGAACCGCAACCCGGCGTCACCAAGGGCTGGCTGCGCGCCTCACACCGCAAGCTCGATAAAGAAAAGTCGCTGCCCTACCGGCCGTACCATGCGCACGACGAACGCCAGTGGCTGAAGCCCAATGAAATCGCCGAGCTGCGCGTCGAAGTCTGGCCAACCTCGATGGTCTTCAAAAAAGGCCACAAGATCCGCCTCGACGTCGGCCCGCGCGACGGCATCGGCTCGGCGCACTTCACGCACTACAGCGCCGACTACAACATCGGCGCCACCAATACGGTTTATTCGGGCGGTGACAAAGAAACTTATTTGTTGTTGCCGATCATTCCGGCAAAGTAATCACATCGACTTGAGCAATAATTTCCGCCCGGTAATCCCGGGCGGAATGCTTTCCAATACAGCGTTGCATCACCCACCCGTTCGGGCGTAGCCGTGTAGGGTGGGCAGCTTGCTGCCCACGCGTTCAACCAACACCTGCGATACGCGTGGGCAACAAAGTTGCCCACCCTACGATTCCCGGTTGAATAACGCTCTCTGATGGTACGATTCAGACCGCATTGCCACACCTCTGCGTACAAGGCAGCCGTGTAGGGTGGGCAGCTCGCTGCCCACGCGTTCAACCAACACCTGCGATGCGCGTGGGCAACAAAGTTGCCCACCCTACAATTCCCGGTTGAATAACGCTCTC
>CALQCM020000085.1 GCA_943329075.2 Chitinophaga pinensis
CATGCGCATCTTGCCGGAAATATGGCCGAGAACCGTATGGCCGTTTTCCAGCTTGACCCGGAATGTTGCGTTTGGCAGGGTCTCTTCAATGACACCAGCCATTTCTATCGTTTCTTCTTTTGCCATCTAGCGCGCCGGGAAGATGCCGCCAGCCTTGAAGTTCGCTTTCTTCAGCAGACTTTCGTACTGGTGGCTCATGATGTAATTCATGACCTGCGAGCGGAAATCCATCGTCACGACCACGATGATCAAAAGACTGGTGCCGCCGAAGTAAAACGGCACCTGTTTCCAGACGATCAGAAATTCAGGCAACAGGCAGACCAGTGTGACGTAGATCGAACCGACCAGCGTCAGGCGCAGCATGATCTTCTCGATGTAGCGCGCGGTCTGCTCGCCGGGACGAATGCCCGGCACGAAGGCACCGCTCTTCTTGAGGTTGTCTGCCGTTTCCTTCGGGCTAAACATCAGCGCCGCATAGAAATAGCAGAAAAACACAATAGCAGCCGAATACAAAAACACATAAATCGGTTCGCCCGGACGCAGCGTATTCGCAATGTCGGCGAGCCAGCGCATGTCCTGCGCGGAGCCGAACCAGCTGCCCAGTGTCGCCGGAAACAAGATGATGCTTGATGCAAAGATCGGCGGAATCACGCCCGACATGTTGAGCTTGAGCGGCAGGTGCGAGGCCTGACCGCCGTATATCTTGCGGCCGACCTGGCGCTTCGCATAGTTGATCAGTATCCGTCGCTGCCCGCTCTCGACGAAACAGACCAGCGCCGTAACGCCTACCACGAGGAAAGCAACCACAAAAATGAAGAGTATCGAAAATGCACCCGTACGCTGCAGCTCCAGCGTGCCGGCAACCGCTTGCGGCAGGCCTGCTGCAATACCGCTGAAAATAATGAGCGAAATGCCATTGCCGAGACCGCGCTCGGTAATCTGCTCGCCCAGCCACATCAGGAACATGGTGCCGGTGACCAGCGTCAGCATGGTGATCAGACGGAAGGCAAGACCGGGCTCCAGCACGAGGCCGCGCTGCGACTCCAGCGCAATGGCGATACCCATGCCCTGAAAAAGGGCGAGCACGGCGGTGCCGTAACGGGTGTACTGCGTGATCTTGCGGCGGCCCGACTCACCCTCTTTTTTCAGTGCTTCGAGCGAGGGCGACACCACCGTCATCAACTGCATGATGATCGACGCTGAAATATAGGGCATGATGCCGAGCGCCAGTATCGTGAAGCGCGACAGCGCACCGCCCGAGAACATGTTGAACATGTCCAGGATACCGCCTTTTTGTGACTTGAACAGATCGGCAAGCGCGACAGGATCAATGCCCGGCACCGGAATATGCGCGCCGATGCGATAGACAATCAGCGCGCCAAGCAAGAACATCAAGCGACGTTTTAGGTCGCCCATCTTGCCCTGCATGCTGAACATGGAATCCTGGGTTGCCAACTTGATCAGCCCTTCTTGGCTTTCTTGCCTGCCGCGCCGTCTTTGGCGCCCTTGGCGCCCTTGGCCGGTTTAGCGGCGGGCTGTGCGTCTGCCGCGGGTTTGGCTTTTTTGACTTTTGGTTTCGCTTCGGCACTTGCTTCGGCCGCTGCTGCGAGTTTAGCGTTTTCTTCAGCAATTGACGCCGAATTGGTCGCCGCGCGCTGTTCAGCCTTGGCAATGGCGGCAACCTTAGCGGCAGCTTTTTTGCCCTTGCCCTTCGGCGCTTCCGCCGTTGCCGGCATCTCGATCTTGCCACCGGCCGCTTCAACAGCCGCCCTGGCGCCCTTTGATGCCAGCAGACCTGACAGCGTAATTTTGCGTTTCAGTTCGCCCGTCAAGATTACCTTGGCGGTTAGCGCATGGATCGGCACGATGCCCGCTTCTTTCAGCACCGAAATGTCAATGATATCGGCCTTAAGACGGTTCAGATCGCCCAGACGAACTTCGGCGGTGTCATTCCGCATTTGCGAAACAAAGCCCCGTTTCGGCAAACGGCGCTGCAAAGGCATTTGACCGCCTTCGAAACCGACCTTGTGATAACCGCCGGCGCGCGCGCTCTGGCCTTTGTGTCCGCGACCGGCCGTTTTGCCGGTGCCGCTGCCGATACCGCGACCGACGCGTTTTTTCGCGTGTTTTGCGCCGGCGGCCGGCTTAATCGTGTTCAGAAGCATTTAGCCCTCACATTTCACGAGGTAGTTAACTTTTTTAATCATGCCGCGAGTAGCCGGCGTATCGATGATCTCGACCGTATGATTAATGCGACGAAGACCAAGTCCGAGCATCGTTGCACGGTGTGATCCAATGGTTCCGATCACACTTTTGATCTGTGTAACCTTGATGGTTTTGCCTGCAGGTTTCGTTTTAGCCATGATTACCCCGTGACCTCTTCAACCGTCTTGCCCCGTTTGGCGGCAATGTCCGCCGGCGAATTCATCGCCTGCAAACCGTTGAGCGTTGCGCGCACGACGTTGTACGGATTGGTCGAACCGATAATCTTGGCAAGTACATTGGTCACGCCCAGCACTTCAAAAACTGCGCGCATCGGACCGCCGGCAATAATGCCCGTGCCCTCGGAAGCCGGTTGCATGTAAACGCGCGCCGAGCCGTGACGACCAATTACCGCATGCTGCAAGGTGCCGTTTTTCAGACTGATCTTCACCAACCTGCGGCGCGCCTCGTCCATTGCCTTTTGCACCGAGACCGGGACTTCGCGCGATTTACCCTTGCCCATACCGACGCGACCATCGCCGTCGCCGACGACAACCAGCGCGGCGAAGCCCATGACCCGGCCGCCTTTGACAACTTTTGTCACGCGGTTGATCGCAACCATTTTTTCGCGCAGTCCATCCGTGCGTTGTTCGCCGGTGGACATCTTGCCTGCCTGGAGTTTCGCCATATTATTTCCTGACTAGAACTTGAGTCCGTTTTCGCGCGCCGCTTCAGCCAATGCCTTGACGCGACCGTGATAACGATATCCGCTGCGATCAAATGCCACCGCTTCGACACCCGCTTGCTTTGCTTTTTCGGCGATACGCTTGCCGATTAAAATGGCCGCTTCGACATTGCCGCCGTTTTTAAGACTTTTGCGCACTTCCGGCTCAACCGTCGATGCACTCGCCAGCACCTTGGAACCGGTGGCATCGATGACCTGCGCGTAAATGTGCGTGTTCGAACGATGCACAGTAAGGCGCACCGCCTGGACCTGCTTGATCTGGTGGCGGGTACGGCGCGAACGCCGGATGCGTGATGTATTCTTGTCTTTCATGGCAACCTCTATTTCTTCTTGGTCTCTTTGAGCACCACAGTCTCGTCGGAGTAACGCACGCCTTTGCCCTTGTAAGGCTCCGGACTGCGATAGGCGCGCACTTCCGCCGCGATCTGACCGACGACTTGTTTATCGATACCCTTGATCAGAATTTCCGTCTGCGTCGGCGTCTCAACCTTGATGCCCTGCGGCATCTGGTGCACGACCGGGTGCGAGAATCCGAGCGTCAGATTCAACTTGTCGCCCTGGGCCTGCGCGCGGTAACCTACGCCAACCAGCAGGAGCTTCTTTTCGTAACCTTTGGTGACACCCTGCACCATGTTTGAAAGCAGGGCGCGCGTCGTGCCGGACATTGCGTCGGCCGCATGGGAAGCACCAACCGGCGCCACGCGCAGCTCATTCTCGACTTTTTCCACCGTAACATGGGCGGACAATGTGCGCTTCAGGGTGCCCAGCGGTCCCTTAATGGAGATTTCGCTGTTGGCCAGTTGCACTTCAACGTTGCCCGGAAGTTCGACCGGCGCTTTACCTATTCTAGACATCGCAATTCCTCGTTTGCCGCTTCAACTATGCAACGATGCACAGAACTTCGCCGCCGATGCCGAGACCGCGCGCTTTGCGGTCCGTCATCACACCTTTCGAGGTGGAGACGATGGCGACACCAAGCCCGTTCATGACCTTCGGGATGCTGTCACACGGCTTGTAGATGCGCAGACCGGGACGGCTCACGCGCTCAAGCTTTTCGATGACAGGGCGCCCTGCGTAATATTTAAGCCCGACTTCGAGCGTCGGCTTGCCATCGGCAGCGCGCAGCGCGAAATCGTCGATGTAGCCCTCGTCTTTGAGGACTTTCGCAATCGCCGCCTTAACCTTGCTGGCGGGAATCGTTACTGAATTCTTTTCCGACATCTGCGCATTGCGAATGCGCGTTAACATGTCGGCGATCGGATCACTCATGCTCATAGTATGTGCCTCTCGTCCGACTTACCAACTGGCCTTGATTACACCGGGAACTTCACCGCGCATTACCGTCTCGCGCAGTTTGGTGCGACCGAGGCCGAACTTGCTGTAAACGCCGCGCGGGCGACCGGTAATCGCGCAACGGTTGCGCAAACGCACCGGACTCGCATTACGGGGCAGCTTCTGCAATCTGAGGCGCGCTTCGTAGCGGTCTTCCGGACTCAACTTCTGGTCATTGATGAGCGACATCAGTTCGGTGCGCTTGGCGGCGTATTTCTTGACCGTCTTGCGGCGATTCTGGTCGCGCAGTTTCAGTGCGAGTTTGGACATGGTTCAGTTCCTGAACGGAAATTTGAATGCCGCCAGCAGCGCCTTGCCTTCGTCGTCGCTCTTGGCGCTGGTGGTGATCGTGATATTCATGCCACGCAGGGCATCAATCTTGTCGTACTCGATTTCCGGGAAAATGATCTGCTCCTTGATCCCGAAATTGAAGTTACCCCGGCCGTCGAAAGACTTGGCGGAGATGCCGCGAAAGTCGCGAATACGCGGGATCGCCACCGTCACCAGACGGTCGAGAAACTCATACATGCGGGTCCCGCGCAGCGTGACCTTGCAGCCGATCGGATAATTGTCGCGGATCTTGAAGTTCGCGATCGACTTCCGCGACTTCGTCACCAGCGGCTTCTGGCCGGCGATCTTGCTCATGTCGGCAACCGCATTATCCAGAATCTTCTTGTCCGCAACCGCCTCGCCCACGCCCATGTTGAGCGTGACTTTTTGGATGCGCGGCACCTGCATAACGGATTTGTAACCGAACTGTTTCGTCAGTTGCGCAACCACGTTATCGAGGTAATGGGTGTGGAGCCGGGCGCTGCCAGCCGGCTTTGCTGCTTTTGCCGTGGTAGTCATGCGTCAATCACTTCGCCGTTGGATTTAAAAAAACGCACGCGGCGGCCGTCTTCCAGCACCTTGATGCCGACCCGGTCGGCCTTCTTGGTGGCCGGGTTAAAAATGGCAATGTTCGACACGTGCAGGGGCATGTCTTTTTCGACGATGCCACCCTGAAGGTTTTTCTGCGGATTCGGGCGCTGATGTTTCTTGACGCGGTTGATTCCGTCAACCAGCACATGTTCCGCATCGACGACACGTGACACCGCGCCGCGTTTGCCCTTGTCCCTGCCGGTGATGACGATGACGTCGTCACCTTTTTTGATCTTGCGCATACGAATAATCCCGTTTGTTCTTCGCGCTTACAGCACTTCTGGCGCGAGCGACACAATCTTCATGAAACGCTCGTTCCTCAGTTCCCGCGTGACCGGCCCGAAAATCCGGGTGCCGATCGGCTCGAGCTTTGCCGTGAGAAGTACAGCCGCATTTCCGTCGAACTTGATGACAGAGCCGTCGGCGCGGCGAATGCCTTTTGCCGTGCGGACGACGACAGCGTTGTAAACCTCGCCCTTTTTGACACGGCCACGCGGCGCCGCATCCTTGATGCTGACCTTGATGACGTCGCCGATGCCAGCATAACGACGCTTGGAACCGCCGAGGACCTTGATGCACATCACGGCGCGCGCGCCGGTGTTGTCAGCAACATCCAGAATGGATTGCATCTGTATCATTTTGCTCTCGCTTTAAAGCTGCACTGCTTCCAACTTGAACCGCCAGCTACTTCGCCTGGCGGTCAGTCTTGGAACCCGTTCGGGTTTGATTGGCGTTTCCCGGAGATATGACTACCGGAAAAGCCGGCGATTATACATTAAATCGCCGGCCGGTTCAATACTTATTGCAACTTATTTCAATCACCCCGACTTCCGTCGCGGCAAATCATTCACGGACGGACTAGATGACGCGTGCTTTTTCAACCAACAGGGACACCCGCCATGCCTTGGTCTTCGAAATCGGACGGCATTCCTCGATGGTGACGAGGTCCCCCATCTTGAATTCACCTTTTTCGTCATGGGCGTGGTATTTCTGGGAACGCGTCATGATCTTGCCATAGAGCGGATGCTTGACGCGGCGCTCGACCAGCACGGTCACTGTCTTGTTCATCTTATCGCTGACAACGCGACCCGTCAGCGTACGCTTGTTCGCAGTGGTTTCAGTCATGACTGGCGCACCTTTTCGTTGAGCAGTGTGCGCACACGCGCGATGTCCCGGCGCACCTTCTTGATCTGGCTGGTATTGGTCAGCTGTTGGGTTGCAACCTGCATGCGCAGGCTGAACTGTGCCTTCAGCAATTCATTCAATTCCAGCTGCAGTTCAGCCGGATTCTTTTCTCTCAGTTCGCTCGCTTTCACGGTTTAGCCTCCCACCATGCGATGAACAAACGTCGTACGCAGCGGCAGTTTTGCCGACGCCAGGCGAAACGCCTCGCGCGCATCCGCCTCGGCAACGCCGTCCATTTCGTACAACACCTTGCCCGGCACAATTTCAGCAACCCAGTATTCGGGATTGCCCTTGCCGTTACCCATACGCACCTCGGCCGGTTTTTGTGAAATCGGCTTGTCCGGGAAAATCCGGATCCAGATGCGGCCGCCGCGTTTGATATGACGCGTCATCGCGCGGCGCGCCGCTTCGATTTGGCGCGCGGTCAAACGGCCGCGGGTGATTGCCTTCAGGCCGAATTCGCCGAAGCTCACTTTGTTTCCGCGTGTCGCAACTCCTTTGTTGCGGCCCTTTTGTTCCTTGCGGTATTTCCTTCTAGCTGGCTGCAGCATTTTTCGCTCCTGACGTCCTTCTCTTGCGCGGCGCCGACTTAGGCGGCGCTTTCGGCGCATCCGGTGCCAGAGCCGCATCGGCTGTTGCCGCAGGCGCTGCCACCATTTGCTCGTGTTTGGTCATGATTTCGCCCTTGAACACCCACACCTTGACACCGATGATGCCATAGGTGGTCTTGGCTTCCGACGTCCCGTAATCGATGTCTGCGCGCAGCGTGTGCAACGGCACGCGGCCTTCGCGATACCATTCGGTGCGCGCGATTTCGATACCATTCAGGCGGCCGGCACTCATGATCTTGATGCCCTGCGCGCCCAAGCGCATCGCGTTCGTGATCGCGCGTTTCATCGCGCGACGGAACATGATGCGCTTCTGCAGCTGTTGGGTGATCGAATCGGCGATCAGCTGTGCATCGAGCTCGGGCTTGCGGACTTCCTCGATATTGATATGCACGGGCACATGCAGAAGCTTCTGCAACTGCGCTTTCAGCGACTCAATGTCCTCGCCTTTTTTGCCGATGACGACGCCAGGGCGCGCGCTGAAGATCGTGATCTTGGCGTTCTTGGCCGGACGCTCGATAATGATCTTGCTGACCGCGGCGTGCGCAAGCTTCTGCTTCAGGAACTCGCGAACCTTGATGTCTTCCTGCAGCATGCCGGGGAACGCCTTGCTGTTGGCATACCATTTGGACGTCCAGTTGCGCAGCACCGAGAGACGAAATCCAATCGGATGTATTTTCTGACCCATATTTATTTCCTTCCGTCGCCGACGGTGAGGTGGATGTGGCAGCTGTGTTTGAGCACGCGAACACCACGCCCTTTGGCACGGGCGTGAAAGCGTTTCAGCACTGGGCCCTTTTCCACGTAGATCCTGGTGACTTTAAGCTCGTCGATATCCGCGCCGTCGTTGTGCTCGGCATTTGCTATCGCCGACTCAAGAACCTTGCGGATGATTGCCGCGCCCTTTTTCGGGCTGAACGCGAGCAGGTTCAAAGCCTGATCGACGCGCAAGCCGCGGATCTGATCGGCCACAAGGCGGCCTTTTTGCGACGACAGTCGCACGCCGCTTAATTTTGCAGAAGTTTCCATGTTTGGCTTCCGTTATTTCTTGGGACCGGCAGCAGCCGGTGCAGCAGAGGACTTCTTGTCTGCGGTCCCGCCCCCTGCCTTCGAGTGGCCCTTGAAGGTGCGGGTATGCGAAAACTCGCCGAGCTTGTGTCCGACCATATTTTCCGAAACATAGACCGGGATATGCTGCTTTCCGTTGTGCACCGCGATGGTCAAGCCGACGAAATCCGGCAGGACGGTGGAACGGCGCGACCAGGTCTTGATCGGGCGCTTGTCGTTGGACGCGCGTGCCGCCTCCACCTTGGCAATCAGGTGATAGTCGACGAACGGGCCTTTTTTAACTGAACGTGCCATATTTATATACCTCGCTATGCGCTGGTCTTGGCGTGACGGCGGCGCACGATCATGCCATTGGTGCGCTTGTTATTGCGCGTGCGGTAACCCTTGGTCAGTGTGCCCCACGGGCTCACCGGATGACGACCCGCGGCGGTCTTGCCTTCACCGCCGCCATGCGGATGGTCGATCGGGTTCATTGCAACACCACGCACCGTCGGACGGATGCCGCGCCAGCGTTGCGCGCCGGCCTTGCCGATCGAGCGCAGGCTGTTTTCTTCATTGCCAACTTCGCCGATGGTCGCGCGGCAATTGACGTGAACTTTGCGGATCTCGCCGGAACGCAACCGCAGCTGGGCGTAATCGCCTTCGCGCGCCAGCAGCTGCGCCGAAGACCCCGCCGCCCGCGCCAGTTGTGCACCTTTGCCCGGCATCATTTCGATGCAATGAATGGTGGTGCCGACCGGAATGTTGCGCAGCGGCAGCGCGTTACCCGACTTGATCGGCGCTTCCGCACCGTTCTGCAACTGCATCCCGACTACCAGGCCTTTCGGCGAAATGATGTAGCGGCGCTCACCGTCGGCATAGCACAACAATGCGATGTTGGCGCTGCGGTTCGGATCATGCTCGATACGCTCGACCTTCGCGACCAGTCCGTCCTTGTTGCGACGAAAATCGATTACGCGATAGCTTTTCTTGTGGCCCCCGCCCTGGTGACGGGTAGTAATCCGTCCCAGATTGTTACGGCCGGCCTTGCGGTTCTTGCTTTCAACCAGCGGAGCGTGCGGACGTCCCTTGTAGAGGTCCGGATTGACCACCTTGACCACTGCACGGCGGCCGGGGGAAGTCGGTTTGACTTTAATCAGTGCCATTATTTAGCCTCCCCTGCCACAAAGTTGATTTCCTGGCCTTCCTTGAGACGCACATAGGCCTTTTTCCAGTCCTTGCGGCGCCCCATGAAACGGCCGAAGCGCTTTTCCTTGCCCAGCACGTTTGAGACCTGCACGGACACCACCTCGATCTTTTTGTCCTTGGTGCTGAACATGAGTTCGACCGCGGCCTTGATTTCCGGCTTGGTTGCGTCGGTAACGACACGAAAAAGATACTGGTTGTTTTTCTCGCCGACAAAAGTGCCTTTTTCGGACACCACCGGCGCGAGCAGCACCTTCATCAGCCGCTCGGTATTGCGGATAACGGTAGCGGCGGTCATTTCAGGAGCTCCTCGAATTTCGCCACGGCATTCTTGGTCAGGAGGATGTTTGCATGGCGGATCAGACTGATCGGATCGGCATGCGAAGCGGTCATGACATTGACGTTGGGCAAATTACGCGACGACAACTCAAGGTTTTCGTCAACGGTATCGGTCACGATCAGCACGTTTTCGAACCCCATGCTCTTGATCTTCTGTGCCAACAGCTTGGTTTTCGGCGCATCGAGCGTGAACTGATCCACCACCGAAAGGCGGCCTTCGCGCGCCAGCTGCGAAAGGATCGAGCAGACACCGGCCCGATACATTTTCTTGTTCAGCTTGTGCGAAAAATTTTCGTCCGGACGGTTCGGAAATATCTTACCGCCGCCGCGCCACAACGGGCTTGAGGTCATACCCGCGCGGGCACGACCGGTGCCCTTTTGCTTGAACGGTTTCTTGGTCGAATGCTTAACTTCGCCGCGGTCTTTCTGTGCACGCGTGCCGCGCCGGCCATTCGCCATATAGGCGGTCACGACCTGGTGAATCAGCGATTCGTTGTATTCGCGGCCGAACACCTCGTCGGTCGCCGATACATTGGCGCTCGACTTGCCGGCCTGATCAATCAGTTTGAGTTCCATCATTTACCTGCCTTGGCCGGGGCCGCTTTGGCGGCGGGCTTGCCCACCCTGGTCGCCTTCACAGCCGGATAAACGGTCACGTCGCCATTCTTCGCACCGGGAATCGCACCGCGCACGAGCAGCAACTGGCGCTCGGCATCGATGCGCACGATTACGAGGTTCTGCGTCGTGCGTTTGACGTCACCCAGATGACCGGTCATTTTTTTGCCCGGAAACACGCGACCCGGATCCTGCGCCATACCGATTGAACCCGGCGTATTGTGCGAGCGCGAGTTACCGTGGGTTGCGCGGTTCGACTTGAAGTGATGGCGCTTGATAACGCCGGCGTAGCCCTTGCCGATCGTGGTGCCGGCAACGTCCACCTTCTGCCCGACCTGAAACACGTCAACACCGATCACCGCGCCGACCTTCAGGCTGGCGATTTGTTCGGCGGTCACGCGGAATTCTTTCAACACGGAACCGGCTTCGACAGCAGCCTTGGCATAATGCCCGGCGGCCGCCTTGGTGACGCGTTTGGCGCGGCGCGTGCCGTAGGCTACCTGTACTGCGCAATAGCCGTCGGTTTCGGCTGTCTTGATCTGCGTGACGCGGTTGTTCGACACGTCCAGCACGGTCACCGGGATGGAATCACCATCGTCAGTAAACACGCGTGTCATGCCGATCTTGCGACCGACTAGTCCTAGACTCATATTGTTCACCTTTCTTTAACCTGCGCCCGGCAGCAAGGCCGGGAACGGGTGCCGACTGCAATTGGCCGGCAATTCACTTTAAGACCGGGTTAACTAAAACCCGACCCCTGACACTACAACTTGATTTCTACGTCCACACCAGCCGGCAGATCGAGCTTCATCAGCGCATCAACCGTTTTGTCGGTCGGGTCGATGATGTCCATCAAACGCAAGTGGGTGCGGATTTCAAACTGGTCCCGCGAGGTTTTGTTTACATGCGGCGAACGCAGAACGTCGAAACGTTCCTTGCGCGTCGGCAATGGAACCGGGCCTTTGACGACGGCACCGGTACGCTTCGCAGTTTCGACGATTTCCAGCGCTGACTGATCGATCAAACGATAGTCGAACGCCTTCAGGCGGATGCGGATTTTCTGGCTTTTGAGGGCGGCCATGATTATTCGATCACTTTGGCGACGACGCCGGCGCCGACGGTGCGGCCACCTTCGCGAATCGCAAACCGCAGACCCTCTTCCATCGCGATCGGCTGAATCAAGTTCACCGTGATCGAAATGTTGTCACCAGGCATCACCATCTCGGTCCCCGCCGGCAACTCGATCGTCCCCGTCACGTCCGTCGTGCGGAAGTAGAACTGCGGACGGTAGCCCTGGAAAAACGGCGTATGACGACCGCCCTCGTCCTTGCTCAACACGTATATCTCCGCCGTGAACTTCGTGTGCGGCATGATCGAACCCGGCTTCGCCAGCACCTGACCGCGCTCCACTTCCTCGCGCTTCGTGCCGCGCAGCAACACGCCAACGTTGTCACCGGCCTGACCCTGATCCAGGAGCTTCCTGAACATCTCAACGCCCGTGCACACCGTCTTCTGCGTCGGCTTCAAACCAACGATCTCAATTTCTTCGCCAACCTTGACGATCCCGCGCTCCACACGACCGGTCACCACCGTGCCGCGGCCCGAGATCGAGAACACGTCTTCCACCGGCATCAGGAACGGTCCGTCCAGCGCACGCTTCGGCAACGGAATGTAGGTGTCGAGCGCTTCGGCCAGTTTCAGAATCGCGCCCTCGCCCATCTCGCCCTTGTCGCCTTCGAGCGCTTTTAACGCCGAACCGATCACGATCGGCGTGTCGTCCCCCGGAAACTCATACTTCGAGAGCAGTTCGCGAACCTCCATCTCGACCAGTTCCAAAAGCTCCTTGTCGTCAACCATGTCCGCTTTGTTCATGAACACAACCATGTACGGAACACCCACCTGGCGCGCCAGCAGAATGTGCTCGCGCGTCTGCGGCATCGGGCCGTCAGCGGCCGACACCACCAGAATCGCACCGTCCATCTGCGCCGCACCCGTGATCATGTTCTTCACGTAGTCAGCATGGCCCGGGCAGTCAACGTGCGCGTAGTGCCGGTTGGCCGTCTCATACTCCACGTGCGCGGTGTTGATCGTGATCCCGCGCGCCTTCTCTTCCGGCGCCGCGTCGATCTGGTCATAGGCTTTCGCCTCGCCGCCGTACTTCGCCGACAGCACAGTCGTGATCGCCGCCGTCAGCGTCGTCTTGCCGTGGTCTACGTGCCCAATCGTGCCAACGTTTACGTGTGGCTTCGTACGCTCAAATTTGCCCTTGGCCATAATCGTTCCTTCAGTCTTTCCTATTAATGATTGCTTCGGCGACGTTCTTCGGCGCTTCCGCGTAATGCTTGAATTCCATCGTGTAGGTTGCGCGCCCCTGCGACAGCGAACGCAGCGTCGTCGAATAACCAAACATCTCAGCCAGCGGAACCTCGGCCTTGATGACCTTGGTGCCGCCGACATCGTCCATGCCCTGCACCATGCCGCGGCGCGATGAAAGATCGCCCATGACATTGCCCATGAAATCTTCCGGCGTCTCGACTTCCACCGCCATCATCGGTTCCAGCAGCGTCGGACTTGCGCCGCGCATGCCTTCCTTGAATGCCATCGAAGCGGCCATTTTGAAGGCGTTCTCGCTCGAATCAACCTCGTGAAACGAACCGTCGAACAATGTCACCTTGACATCGACAACCTGGAAACCCGCCAGCACGCCCGAAGGCAGCGTTTCTTCCAGCGCCTTTTCGACCGCGGGAATATATTCACGCGGAACCGCGCCACCCTTGATCGCATCGACAAACTCGAAGCCCTTGCCGGCTTCCTGCGGCTCGATTTTCAGCACAACGTGACCGTACTGTCCGCGTCCGCCCGATTGCTTGATGAACCTGCCTTCGATCTTGTCGGCGACCTTCTTGATCGTTTCGCGATAAGCGACCTGCGGCTTGCCAACCGAGGCGTCAACGCCGAATTCGCGTTTCATGCGCTCGACAATGATTTCCAGATGCAACTCGCCCATGCCGGCAATGATGGTCTGGCCGGACTCTTCGTCCGAACGCACGCGAAACGACGGGTCTTCTTGCGCGAGACGGCTCAGCGCAATGCCCATTTTTTCCTGGTCTGCCTTGGTTTTCGGTTCGACCGCCTGCGAAATCACCGGTTCCGGAAACACCATTCTCTCAAGCACGATGATCTTGTGCGGGTCACACAGCGTTTCGCCGGTCGTCGCCTCTTTGAGGCCGACGGCCGCCGCGATATCGCCGGCGCGCACTTCCTTGATGTCTTCACGCGTATTTGCGTGCATCTGCAACAGACGGCCGATACGTTCCTCGCGGCCCTTGCCCGGGTTGTAGATGGTGTCGCCGGACTTCACCACGCCGGAATACACACGGAAGAAAATCAGCTGACCGATATAAGGGTCGGTCGCAATCTTGAATACAAGACCCGAAAACGGCTCGCTGTCATCGGCCTTGCGCGACGTCGGCCTGTCGAAATCATCGGTGCCGGTGACCGGCGGAATATCAATCGGCGCCGGCAGATAATCGATGACGCCGTCCAGCATCGCCTGCACGCCCTTGTTCTTGAACGCGGATCCGCACAGCATGGGCACGATCTCGTTTTTGATTGCGCGCACGCGCAAGCCCCGCTTGATTTCCTCGATGGACAATTCGCCGCCGTCAAGATACTTGCTCATCAGAACGTCGCTCGCCTCGGCGGCGCTTTCGATCATCTTTTCGCGCCATTCCTGCGCTTTTTCTTTCAGCACAGCGGGAATGTCGCGCAATTCGAATTTCATGCCCTGCGTCGCATCGTCCCAGTAAATCGCCTTCATGCGAACGAGATCGACAATGCCTTCAAACTGCTCTTCAGCACCGATCGGAATCTGAACCGGCACCGGATTCGCCTTAAGGCGAGCGCGCATCTGCTCGTAGACTTTGAAAAAGTCCGCACCCTGGCGATCCATCTTGTTGACGAATGCGAGACGCGGCACTTTGTACTTCGTTGCCTGGCGCCACACTGTCTCGGACTGGGGCTGCACGCCACCGACTGCGCAATACACCATGCAGGCGCCATCGAGCACGCGCAGGCTGCGCTCAACCTCGATCGTGAAATCAACGTGCCCCGGAGTATCGATAATATTGATGCGGTGTTCGGGGTAGTTGCCGTCCATACCCGCCCAGAAACAGGTCGTGGCCGCGGAGGTGATCGTGATTCCGCGCTCCTGCTCCTGCTCCATCCAGTCCATTACCGCAGTGCCGTCATGTACTTCGCCGAGTTTGTGCGATACGCCGGTGTAAAACAGCACGCGTTCGGTAGTCGTGGTTTTACCGGCATCAATGTGAGCACTGATGCCGATATTACGATACCGTTCGATCGGGGTTTTACGGGGCACTTATCAAGCTCTCGGGGACTCTGACTTCTCTTAGAAACGATAGTGCGAGAAGGCTTTGTTGGCCTCGGCCATACGGTGCACTTCTTCGCGTTTTTTCATGGCGCCGCCGCGACCCTCTGCAGCTTCGGCGAGTTCGCCGGCAAGGCGTGCGCCCATGGATTTCTCTCCACGGCCGCGCGCCGCATCGCGAATCCAGCGCATGGCCAGCGCGACGCGACGGATCGGACGGACCTCGACCGGAACCTGGTAGTTGGCGCCGCCGACACGGCGGCTCTTGACCTCGACAACCGGCTTGACGTTGGTTACCGCAAGGTTAAAAACCTCAAGCGGGTCCTTGTTGGTCTTCTTTTTGATCTGCTCAAGCGCGCCGTAAATAATCCGTTCGGCAACCGATTTTTTACCGGCCTTCATCAGCACATTGACGAATTTGGCAACATCGACGCTCAAAAATTTTGGGTCGGGCAATACTTCGCGCTTGGGAACTTCTCTACGACGTGGCATGTTCGGTCTCTATCCTTGCTAACTGGGGTGGCTCGGTGGACTACGCAGCCTTGGGCCGCTTGGCGCCGTATTTCGAGCGACTTTGTTTTCGATCCTTGACGCCTGCGGTATCAAGGCTGCCGCGCACTATGTGATAACGCACGCCCGGCAAGTCTTTGACACGACCGCCGCGGATCAGCACAACCGAGTGCTCCTGCAGGTTGTGGCCCTCGCCACCGATGTAACTGGTGACTTCGAAACCATTGGTCAAACGCACGCGCGCAACTTTACGCAGCGCTGAATTCGGCTTCTTTGGCGTCGTGGTGTATACACGCGTGCAAACACCGCGCTTCTGCGGTGAATTTTTCAGCGCGGGGACTTTACTTTTTACCCGCCGCAGCACCCGCGGCTTGCGAACCAGTTGATTAATCGTCGGCATACTGAGCGAACATCCTCTTTTACTAAATAAAATCGCCAATTATGCAGCGATTGAACGATTTTCCGATCTCGAAAAACGCGGGACGGCGTAAAAGCCGTCCCGTGCCTGTTTGATTCCGCGTCCCCAGCCTCATTCGGCTGGAAATTCATGCTAAAAAAGACTGTAAATTTTATGGGGTTACGTCACCCCTGTCAAGCAACGTGCTCACTCGATTCGACTCCCGCCCCCTCTTCGGCTGCCGGCTCCACGGCCACCAACTGTTCGGCGGCGGCGGTCTGGCGTTTCCGGGAGTTGTGGTAGGCCATACCGGTTCCGGCCGGAATCAGGCGACCGACGATTACATTCTCCTTCAGCCCGCGCAGTTCGTCGCGCTTGCCCATGATTGCCGCTTCGGTCAAAACACGCGTTGTTTCCTGGAAGGAAGCTGCCGAAATGAACGAGTCTGTCGAGAGCGAGGCCTTGGTAATCCCCAGCAGCATGAAATCAAATGTCGCGGGTTGCTTGCCTTCCGCAGCGACCTTATCGTTTTCGTCGAGAATTTGAGCTTTTTCTAGCTGCTCGCCGACGATGAAGCGTGTTTCGCCCGGATCGACGATGGTGACGCGCCGCAACATTTGACGCACGATAACCTCGATATGCTTGTCATTGATCTTGACGCCTTGCAGGCGGTAGACGTCCTGCACCTCGTTCGAGATATAGCGCGCCAGTTCCTCGACCCCTTTCAGACGCAGGATGTCATGCGGATCGGCCGGGCCGTCGACAATGACCTCGCCCTTGTTGACGACCTGGCCGTCGTGCGCCATAACATGCTTTTCCTTAGGAATCAGATACTCATGAGCAACACCGTCGAGGTCTGTGATGACCAGGCGCTGCTTGCCCTTGGTATCTTTGCCGAACGAAACCGTGCCCGTGATTTCCGCCAACAGGCCGGCATCCTTCGGTGAACGCGCCTCGAACAATTCGGCCACGCGCGGCAAACCACCGGTAATGTCGCGTGTTTTAGAGGTTTCCTGCGGAATCCGTGCCAGCACCTCGCCGACCGAAACTTCCTGGCCATCCTTGACGGTAATAATGCAACCGATCTGGAAGGTGATATTCACGGGCAATTCGGTACCCGATATCTTGACCTCGGTTCCCGATGCATCGAGCAATTTGACCTGCGGACGCAACCCCTTGGCCTGGGCAGTGCCGCGGCGCTTGGGATCAACCACCACAAGAGTCGAAAGACCCGTTACTTCGTCGGTCTGTTTGGCGACGGTGACACCCTCCTCGACGTTTTCGAAGCGGACCTTGCCTGCATACTCGGTAATGATCGGTCGGGTATGCGGATCCCATGTCGCCAGAACCTGCCCCGCCTTGGCCATCTCACCGTCGCGTGACAACAGCGTCGCGCCGTAAACCACCTTGTGGCGCTCGCGTTCGCGACCATGCTCATCGTGAATCAGCACTTCGCCACTGCGCGAAATTGCAATGAGTTCCTTGCGCGCATTGGTCACGTAACGCATGCCTGCAGAATAACGAATCACGCCGGCCGATTTGCTTTCGATCTGGCTGACCACGGCAGTGCGCGATGCTGCGCCGCCAATGTGGAAGGTACGCATCGTCAACTGCGTGCCGGGTTCGCCGATCGACTGTGCCGCTATGACGCCGACTGCCTCGCCAACGTTGACGATCGAGCCGCGGCCCAGATCACGGCCGTAGCAATTGGCGCACAGGCCATAACGGGTGTCGCAAGTCAGCGGCGTCCGCACCTTGACCTCATCAATGCCGACCGCTTCAATCGCGTCCACCGCATCTTCATCAAGCAGCGTGCTGACCGGATACATGACCTGGCCGTTTTCCGGATTGACGATTTCCGTCGTCGCCACGCGGCCAAGTATGCGCTCGCGCAGCGACTCGACAACTTCGCCGCCTTCGATCAGCGCCTTCATCGCCGCACCGTTGGTTGTACCGCAATCATCTTCGATCACAACCAGATCCTGCGTCACGTCGACGAGGCGGCGCGTCAGGTAGCCCGAGTTCGCAGTCTTCAACGCGGTATCGGCCAGGCCCTTGCGGGCGCCGTGCGTTGAAATGAAGTACTGCAACACGTTCAGACCTTCGCGGAAGTTGGCGGTAATCGGCGTCTCGATGATCGAACCGTCCGGTTTCGCCATCAGTCCGCGCATGCCGGCAAGCTGACGAATCTGCGCGGCGGAG
>CALQCM020000086.1 GCA_943329075.2 Chitinophaga pinensis
TCCCACAGCCGCCGCTTTCGCTTCGTTGAATTGGCCATCCAAACATGATGCCCAATTCAAAGCCCTTACGAAACCCCTGCAAGCCAGTATTCATGCGGCTTTCAGGAATTTTTATCGCTCTTTTTACCCACTCGATTTCCTGAAGAGCCTAAATTAATAATGTACCTGGTTGAGCAAGAAGCGAGCCACCTGCGCCCCCCTGGAAAGAGAACGCTGAGCGCGTCCCGATTATTTGATATTGGCCAATTCCCGCTTGAGGCTTTCGATATTGCTCTCGTGCAGTTTGACGCGACCCTCGAACGGTTTGAGGCGCTCCTCGACGCGCGCAAAGTTTTTTTCCGTGCCGAGGCGTAATTCCTGCTGTTCGGCGAGCTGCTTTTTTGCGCCATCGAGTTGCTGTTGTTCCTGCGCCAGCTCCTGCTCGAGTATCTTGCGCCTGCCCGCGTCGCGCTGCTTCTGCGTTTCGCTGTCGACACTGGGAAAATTCGCCGGCTTTTGTTGCGGCTGCTGGGCGCGCGACGCCGCCGCGGGTGCCGGTGCCGTGTTGACCGGATCCAGATTCAGCGGCTTGCAGCCTTTGACGTCGGCGCGCACATTCGTATAGCGCGTATTGCCGTCGGCATCGATGCATTTCCACATTTCGGCATGTGCCGCAGTCACCGCAGATGCCAGAACAAACGTCAGCCAGACTCTCATTGCATTCCCTGTGTTTGAACACGCCCTGCGTTCAACGGGTGCATTGTGCATCCGTTGACCTGTTGCCGCATGGATATCGGTTTGGACGGGCCAAAATAACATGCGCCAAAGCACCGGAACAAGCCAGAAAAAAAACAGGGCGGGGAATACCCGCCCTGTCTGCCGTTGCTGTCAGCCGGTGCTTACAGGCTGTAATACATGTCGAATTCGACCGGGTGGGTCGTCATGCGGAAGCGCGTGACTTCCTCCATCTTCAGCGTGATGTAGGCATCAAGCATGTCGTCGGAGAACACGCCGCCGGCCGTCAGGAAGCCGCGGTCCTTGTCGAGGTGCTCAAGCGCCATATCGAGCGACGAACAGACGTTCGGCACCTTTTTCGCCTGCGACGGCGGCAGATCGTAGAGGTTCTTGTCGATCGGATCGCCGGGGTGAATCTTGTTCTGCACGCCATCGAGACCGGCCATCATCATCGCGGTAAAGGCGAGATACGGATTCGCCGTCGGATCCGGGAAGCGGATTTCGACGCGACGCGCTTTCGGGTTCGTCACATACGGAATGCGGCAGGCCGCCGAACGGTTGCGCGCCGAATACGCCAGATTGATCGGCGCCTCGAAACCCGGCACCAGACGTTTGTAGGAGTTCGTACCCGGGTTGGTGATCGCGTTCAGGGCCTTGGCGTGTTTGATGATGCCGCCGATGTAGAACAGCGCGAATTCCGACAGACCGGCGTAACCATTGCCGGCGAACAAGTTCTGACCGCCCTTCCAGATCGACTGGTGCACGTGCATGCCCGAGCCGTTGTCGCCAACCACCGGCTTCGGCATGAAGGTCGCGGTTTTACCATACGAATGGGCGACCATTTGCACGGTGTATTTCAGGATCTGGTTCCAGTCAGCGCGTTTCACCAGTTTTTCGAATTTCGTGCCGATTTCGCATTGGCCCGGCGCCGCCACTTCGTGGTGGTGCACTTCGACTTCGACGCCCTGCTGTTCGAGCGCGATGCACATGGCATTGCGGATGTCCTGCAGCGAATCCATCGGTGCGACCGGGAAATAGCCGCCTTTGACCGGCGCGCGATGGCCCATGTTGCCGCCTTCGAACTCTTCATTCGTCGACCACGGCGCTTCTTCCGATTTGATCTTAACCGACGAACCCGACATGTCAACGTTCCAGGTCACGGAATCGAATATGAAGAACTCGGGTTCCGGGCCGAAATAGGCAGTGTCGCCGAGGCCGGTCGATTTCAAATAGGCTTCGCCGCGCTTGGCGATCGAGCGCGGATCGCGGTCATAGCCCTTGCCGTCCGACGGTTCGACCACGTCGCAGCTGATGTTCAGCACCGGCTCGTCGGTAAACGGGTCCAGGCGCGCCGAATCCGGGTCCGGCATCAGCAGCATGTCGGAGGCCTCGATGCCCTTCCAGCCGGCGATCGAGGAACCGTCAAAAGCGTGGCCCTCGGTGAACTTCTCTTCGTTGAACGCGTGGGCGGGAACCGAGACGTGTTGCTCCTTGCCACGCGTATCGGTGAAACGAAAGTCGACGAATTTGACTTCGTTTTCTTTGACCAACTTTAGTACATCGGCTACCACCATGTGTATCTCCTAACGAGGTGTTGTATTGAAATGACTGAGTGGCTTGGAATGCTTGGATCAGCACGAAATATGCCAACCCGAAAATCGGGAAAGCCATTGTGCCACAAGTGAATTATTGATGGATGCGCGCCATTTTGCCCTGTATTGGTGCTTTTTCGCAATTTAACGCACCAATTTGGCGCGTCTTTGCGGATATCTAATCCGTTAAACTCGCTCTTTGCAATCCGCAATCAGGGGAACCGCCGTGCCCAAAACCAGCGAAATTCTTGCAAAAGCCGCGCAGCGTGCGCAGCAATCGAAACTTCCCTACGCCGGTGCGTTGCTGCCGGTCGAAGCGCAGGAAATGCGCGAATCAGCTGACGCCGTCATCGTCGACGTACGCAGCAAAGCCGAACTCGATTTCGTTGGCCGCATCCCGGGCAGCGTGGAAATCGAACTCAAATCCTATCCCGGCATGAAACCGAACCCGGATTTTTTGCCGCAACTCAAGGCAGCCGTCCCGCTGGCCTCAAAAGTCATGTTCATCTGCCGCAGCGGCGCGCGCTCTCACGACGCGGCGAGCGCTGCGGCTACTGCAGGTTACGCCGCCGCCTTCAACGTACTCGAGGGCTTTGAAGGCGACCGCGATCCGGCGGGACATCGCAACACCGTCGGCGGCTGGCGCGCGGCGGGCCTGCCGTGGATGCAGAGCTGATTATTTTTCAGTGACCCTATCGTCGGCGCGGAAAATAGCCAATGCCGACAGCAGCGCTGCCGCCAGCGTTGAAACGCCTGCGGCGACCATCGTGAAAACCGGTGCATGACCATCGACCAGTGCACCGCCGGCGGCAATGCCGGCACTGACCCCGCCCAATAATGCCGTTGCCGCCCAGGTAAAACTCTCCGCCAGCATTGCGCGCGGCGTAAATCGCGCCACCAGGACTGATTGCAGGGCAATCACTGGCGCTATCGGTGAACAGGCCACTACGCACAGCGCTGCCAGCCAGTAGAGATTCGTCACCGGCGCCAGCGCGAACAACCCGATCGCCATCGCAAACTGGGCGACGACATACTGCCGCTGCGGCGCCATCGCCCAACCGCGGCTGCCATAAACGAGTGCTCCCAATCCGCTACCGACACTCGCCAGCGCCAGAATGACACCGGCGGCCGCCGGCCGGCCCTGCGCAGTGGCCAGCGCGGTGATGGCCACTTCCAGCAATCCAAAGGCGATCGAATACAGCGTCGTCGCGGCGTAGAGCACCAACAATCTGCGATTACGCAAAGGGCCAAGCAAACTGGTCCGCACGGGCGCGGACGGGCGCGGCCACAGGCGAATGACCGGCGTGCGCATGAAAAGCACGCTACCGGCGACTGCGCAAAATGCCGCAAACAAAACCGCACCGCTGCGAAATTCAATGGCGACAAACAATGCAATCAGGGCAGGGCCTGCAGCGAATATCGATTCCACCAGAATTGAATCGACCGAATACGCCGTCTGCAACATATCGCCATCGCTCAGGAGGCGCGGAAACAAGGTCCGCATGCAGACGGTGATCGGCGGCAGCATGGCCCCCGCAACCAGCGCCGCAACCGCCAGCCAGCCGACGGGTATGCCGCGCTCGACCAGCAACACCAGGGACACCATGGCAGAGGGATAGATCAACGCGCTCGCCAACAACAGGGGCCGCGGACCCAGACGGTCGATCATGCGCCCGATCAGCGGCGCGATTGCGGCGACACCCAGCACATAAAACGCACTGATCATGCCGGCGACGGCAAACGATGCGGTAACGCTCTGCACATAGAGCAATATCGCCAGACCGGCGAGACCCATCGGCAAACGCCCGACAATCGATGCCAGCAATACTGCGCGCAGTCCGGGTGTAATGAACAGGCGCGTGTAGCGCTCGAATGAAATCACGGACTGGAATTTGTTTCTGCGCGACCGGCCACTGGTGTCCGTATGCGCCACATTGCGGTCAGCCCCAATTCAAACCGCCCGAAAATGCGACCGCCAGCACACCCGCGCCAAAGACGATGCGATACCACGCGAACAGCGTGAAATCGTGCGTCGTGATGTAACGCAGCAACCAGCGCACGCAGAAAAACGCCGAGATAAACGAGGCGATGGTGCCGACGGAAAACAAACCGATATCGCCGGCGTCGAGCAGCGCGCGGTTTTTGTAGAGGTCGTAGGCGCCGGCTGCGATCAGCGTCGGCACGGCGAGAAAAAACGAGAACTCGGTGGCGGCGCGGCGCGACAAACCGAAAAACAGGCCGCCGATGATGGTCGCGCCCGAACGCGAGGTGCCGGGGATCAGGGCAAAGGCCTGCGCACAACCGACCTTGAGTGCATCTTTCCAGCTCATGTCATCCACCGACTCGACGGCGATTTTATGCGCGCGCTTTTCCGCCCACAGAATGATGAAACCGCCGACGATGAAGGCAATCGCCACGGGCACCGGTTTGAACAGTGCCGCCTTGATATATTTGCCGAAGGCGAGGCCGAGTATGGCCGCGGGCATGAATGCGATCACGAGGTTGAAGACGAACTGGCGCGCACGCGCGTCACGCGGCAGGCCCATGAGTATGCCGGCGAACTTGCGGCGATATTCCCAGACGATGGCGAGCATGGCGCCGGTCTGGATGACGATTTCGAAAATCTTGCCCTTGTCGTCGTTGAAGTCGAGCAGCTGGCCGACGATGATGAGATGGCCGGTGCTGGAGATCGGCAGAAATTCCGTCAGGCCTTCAACGATGCCGAGTATCAGCGCTTTGAGGAGCAGAGTTGGTTCCATTTAGTACCCTTGGGAAAGGCTGATTAAGCGGTTCCGTTAATCGGCGTTTCCTCTGAAGTGGGGAATACGAGGGCGCGTCGCCCGAATGGCACATAAGCATTTACCCCCTCCCTTGCGCGGTTTTTCGCGCGGGGGAGGGTTGGGGTGGAGGCGACGGTGCCTCCATTGCCCCCATCCTAACCTTCCCCCGCAAGCCGGGGAAGGAACAGTTATTTTGTGCGGTCGCGCCTGCTCGTTTAAGCAAGTGCCATTCGGACGCAAGCCCCTTATGCAGTTCATTCCTCGCAACCTCGGCAACAAAAACGGCGGCCACAGGGCCGCCGTTTCGTTCGGCGCGGTGCGTTTACGCCTTGTGATAAATCTCGGCGCCCTTCTTTTTGAACTCGATCGATTTTTCTTCCATGCCCGTCTTCAGCGCATCTTTTTCGTCGACGCCTTTCGCCGCAGCGTAATCGCGCACATCCTGGCTGATTTTCATCGAGCAGAAATGCGGCCCGCACATCGAGCAGAAATGCGCGAGCTTGGCGCCCTCCTGCGGCAGTGTCTCGTCGTGAAATTCCTTCGCCTTGTCCGGATCGAGACCAAGATTGAACTGGTCGTCCCAGCGGAATTCGAAGCGCGCTTTCGACAGCGCGTTGTCGCGGATCTGCGCGCCTGGATGGCCCTTGGCGAGATCGGCCGCATGGGCGGCGATCTTGTAAGCCATGATGCCGTCCTTGACGTCGTTCTTGTCGGGCAGGCCAAGGTGTTCTTTCGGCGTGACGTAGCACAGCATCGCGGTGCCGTACCAGCCGATCATCGCCGCGCCGATGGCACTGGTGATGTGGTCGTAGCCCGGCGCGATGTCGGTGGTCAGCGGTCCCAAGGTGTAGAAGGGCGCCTCCTTGCACACCTTCAACTGGCGCTCCATGTTCTCCTTGATCAGGTGCATCGGCACGTGACCGGGACCCTCGATCATCACCTGCACATCGTGCTTCCAGGCGACGTCGGTCAGTTCGCCCAGCGTTTCGAGTTCGGCAAACTGTGCTTCGTCGTTGGCGTCATAGCCCGAGCCGGGACGCAGTCCGTCGCCGAGCGAGAACGAGACGTCGTACTGCTTCATGATTTCGCAGATGTCTTCGAAATGCGTGTAGAGGAAGGATTCCTTGTGATGCGCGAGACACCACTTGGCCATAATCGAACCGCCGCGCGACACGATGCCGGTCATGCGCTTGGCCGTCATCGGGACGTAGGCGAGCCGGATGCCGGCGTGGATCGTGAAGTAATCAACACCCTGCTCGGCCTGCTCGATCAACGTGTCGCGGAACATTTCCCACGTCAGTTCCTCGGCCTTGCCATCGACTTTTTCCAGTGCCTGGTAAATCGGCACCGTGCCGATCGGCACCGGCGAGTTGCGCACGATCCACTCGCGCGTTTCGTGAATGTTCTTGCCGGTGGAGAGGTCCATCACGGTGTCGCCGCCCCAGCGCGTCGACCACGTCATTTTTTCGACTTCCTCGGCGATCGAACTCGACAGCGCCGAATTACCGATGTTGGCGTTGATCTTGACGAGGAAATTGCGGCCGATGATCATCGGCTCGATTTCCGGGTGGTTGATGTTGGCCGGGATGATGGCGCGGCCGCGCGCGATTTCGTCGCGCACGAATTCCGGCGTGATCACCGCGGGAATCGCGGCGCCAAAACTCTGGCCCGGATGCTGGCGCGTGACGAGTTCAGACAAACCATCTCGGCGCTGCGTTTCGCGGATCGCGATGTATTCCATTTCCGGCGTGATGATGCCGCGGCGCGCATAGTGCATCTGCGACACGTTCATGCCCGCTTTGGCGCGGCGCGGATGACGCTGCAAATTGAAGCGCAGCTCGGCGAGTTTCGGATCGGCGGCACGCGTACGGCCGTAGGCCGAGGTCAGATCGGGCAGCAGTTCGGTGTCGTTGCGCTCGACGATCCATTTTTCGCGCATCGGCGCCAGGCCGGAGCGAATGTCGATCTTCGCTCCGGGATCGGTGTAGGGCCCCGAAGTATCGTAGACGTATATCGGCGGATTTTTTTCCGCGCCCATGCCGGCCGGCGTGTCCGACTGGCTGATTTCGCGCATCGGCACCTGAATGTCGGGGCGCGAGCCCTCGACGTAGACTTTGCGCGAATTCGGCAGTGACTTGACCGCGGCTTCGTCAACGTGCGCGGTCGCGCTTAAAAACTTCGGATTGGCATTCATCGCGTGCTCCTTGTGGTGCGCAGGAGAGCGGCGGCACGGTTTGATCTGGATCAGTGCCTACGCTTCCCTGCGGCGGCATTATCCGCATCAGGTTCGAAGGGACTCTCTCACCCGGCACACCGCCGCGCAACAACCTGCGCGCGCCTGCCAGGACCCCCAACGTATTGCCGTCAAGCTACTGGAATTATGGGATAATTGCAAGCTGTCGGCTTCCCATTTTATCGCCCACTTATTGCTCATTCTGGCCCGCCATCATGAATACACAAACCGATATTGAACGCGCCCGTTTCAACATGGTCGAGCAGCAGATCCGGCCGTGGGATGTGCTGGATACGCAGGTGCTCGACCTGTTGTTCGAAGTGCACCGCGAAGATTTCGTGCTGCCGCAGCACCGCAGTCTTGCGTTTTTCGACATGGAAATTCCGCTCGCGGCCGGCGCCGGCCCCGACGAATGCATGCTGTCGCCCAAACTCGAGGCGCGCATGCTGCAGGAGCTGACGGTCAAACCGACCGATCGCGTGCTTGAAATCGGCACCGGCAGCGGCTACCTGACGGCCTTGCTGGCGCGCCGGTCGGCCCACGTCACCAGCGTGGAGATCAACCCCGCCTTCAGCAAACTGGCCGCCGAACGCCTGGCCGCGCATGACATCCGCAACGTCACTCTTGAAGTAGGCGACGGCGCGCGCGGCTGGAGCCGCAACGCCCCGTATGACGTGATCGTGCTCACCGGCTCGACACCGCTGCTGGATGAAGCCTTTCAGGCCGGCCTGACCGCCGGCGGACGCCTGCTGGCCATCGTCGGCGAAGCGCCGGCGATGACGGCGCAATTGATCGTCTGCGAAACGCCGGGCATCTGCCGTGCGACCGGCCTGTTCGAAACCTGCGTGCCCGCATTGCGCAACGCGCCGCAACCAAAGCGGTTTGTGTTTTGATCGAGCAGTTGCAGGCCGAAGAATTGCATTCCTGGCTGGCCGACGCGAGCCGCGCCAAACCGCTGGTGCTCGACGTGCGCGAACCGTGGGAACACGAAATCTGCAGCATCCCCGATTCGAAACTGCTGCCGATGCAGGAAATTCCGGCACGCCTGCAGGAACTGCCGGCCGATACCGACATCGTGGTGGTCTGCCATCACGGCATGCGCAGCCTGCAGGTTGCGCAGTTCCTCCAACAATCCGGCCTTGCGCGCGTATTCAATCTGAGCGGCGGCATTGCCGCCTGGGCCGCGCAGGTTGACCCGGACATGTCGCAGTACTAAACATGCGCGCGCTGCCGTTCTTGCGGATCCTGACCGGTATTGCCGTCGGCATCGCGACGACGCCGGTGTTTGCCGCCGATCTGCTGTCGATCTATCGCGAGGCACAGAAAGAAGACGCGGTGTTTGCCGCGGCACGTGCCAATCTTGCAGCCGGGCAGGAAAAACTGCCGCAGGGGCTGTCGGGTTTATTGCCGGCGGTGACGCTGTCCGGCAACACGCTCTACAACGATCGCGACCTGCAGTTTCGCAACGGCTCCCCCGGCGCCAATGCACGCTTCAACTCCAACGCCTTGAACGTGACAGCGACGCAACCGCTGTTCCGCGCGCAAAGCTGGATCACCTACGAGCAGGCAAAAAACCAGGTGACGCTGGCCGAGGCCGCATTTCTGCAGGCCAACCACGATCTGATGATCCGCGTCGCGCAGACCTACTTCGACGTCCTGCTCGCTGAAAACAATGTGTCGCTGGCGACCGCGCAAAAAACCGCCTATGCCGAGCAACTCGCGCAGGCCAAACGCAATTTCGAAGTCGGCACCGCCACGATTACCGACTCCAACGATGCGCAGGCGCGCCACGATCTGGCGTTCTCGCAGGAAATCGGCGCGCAGAACGATCTCGAAGTCAAAAAACAGGCGTTGCGCCAGATCATTGGCAACGTGCCGCCGTCGCTGTCCAGAATCAGCGGCGGCTTCACGCCGCCGCTGCCGGCCCCCAATGCGATGGAAGCCTGGGTCGAGCAATCCGCCACCGCAAGCCCGCAAATCAAATCGGCACAGATGGCCTTTGCAGTGGCCACGCAGGAAGTGACGAAAAACCGCGGCGCTCACCTGCCGACACTCGACGCCGTGGCCAGTTATGCCGACAGCGCCCAGGGGGCGGGCATCCAGGGCGGCACCGGCTTCGACAGCACGACGCGTTACATCGGTCTGCAACTCGCCGTGCCGATTTATCAGGGCGGGCTGGTCAACTCCAAGGTGCGCGAGGCGCTCGCCAATCAGGAAAAAGCGCGTCAGGATTTGGAAAACGCGCGTCGCACGGTGGCGCAAAACACCCGCGCCGCCTTCCTCGGCGTGACCAGCGGTGTGGCGCAAATCAAGGCGCTGGAGGCCGCGCTGGTGTCGTCGCAAAGTTCGCTCGATTCAACCAAGCTCGGTCAGGAAGTCGGCGTCAGAACGCAGGTCGACGTCCTCAACGCGCAGCAACAGCTGATTACCACGCGGCGCGATTACGCGCAGGCCATCTATGGTTATGCCGTCAATGTGCTAAAACTCAAAGCCGCCGCCGGCACGCTCGCCGAGGCCGACCTCGCCTACGTCAACCAGTGGCTGGGCAACTAGGCACTGTCGCCAGCGCGAAGGCCGGTCTGCGCTGCGAAATACTTTCGGCGCGCGACGCCTTGCCCGCGGCAACACGCGCCGCCGCCAGCCGCAAAATCACGCAACAGATACTCGCCCTCGACGCCTGGAAAAACGCGCGCGTCGTCATGGCCTATCTGACCTTCGGCAGCGAATTCATCACCGACGAACTGATCGAAAACGCCGCGGCCAGCGGCAAGCAGCTTGCGCTGCCGCGCGTCGACCGCGCCACGCGCGCGCTGGTCGTGCATGCGGTTGCGGACACGCTGAACGACGTGCAGGCCGGCGTCTGGGGCATCCGCGAGCCGCGCCCTGACCGCCCGACCATTGCACTCGACCACGTCGATTTCGTGCTGGTGCCTGGCGTGGCCTTTACGCCGCGCGGCGAACGAATGGGTTATGGCGGCGGCTATTACGACCGCCTGCTCAGCCGCTTTGCGCAACGCCCGCCGCTGGTTGCCGCCGCCTACGCGCTGCAGATACGCGAACAATTGCCGTTGAGCGAAAACGACCGCGCGGTTGATCTGGTCATCACCGAAGACGCCGCCTATTGCGGCTGTTGAGCGTAAGCGCCGCGGCGGCGACTATAATCCCTGCGTTGCGTCTTCAGACAAGTCGGTAATCACGCATGAACCGCAGTGACAAAATTTACGTGGCCGGGCATCGCGGTCTCGCCGGCGGGGCCCTGATGCGGCGCCTGCAGGCGGGCGGCTTCAACAATCTTGTTACGCGCACGCATGCCGAACTCGATCTGACCGACAGCACCGCGGTGCACGGTTTTTTTGCAGACGAACGCCCCGCGCATGTGTTCCTCGCCGCGGCGCGCGTCGGCGGCATCGTCGCCAACAACAGCTACCCCGCCGATTTCATTTCACAGAATCTGGCGATCCAGAACAACGTCATGACCGGGGCCTGGCGCCACGGCGTGCAGCGCCTGATTTTTCTCGGTTCGTCGTGCATTTATCCGCGCGACTGCGCGCAACCGATCCGCGAATCCTACCTGCTGACCGGGCCGCTCGAACACACCAACCGCGCCTACGCGATTGCCAAGATCGCCGGTGTCGAGGCCTGCTGGGCCTACAACCGCCAGTATCAGACGCGCTTCATCGCCGCCATGCCGACCAATCTGTACGGCCGCGGCGACCATTACGATCTGCAAAATTCGCACGTGCTGCCGGCCCTGATCCGCAAAACACACGAAGCCAAAATGCGCGGCGAGCGCACGGTCACGGTGTGGGGCAGCGGCACGCCGCGCCGCGAATTCCTGTTGAGCGACGACATGGCCGATGCCTGCGTGTTTCTCGCCGGGCTGCCGGAGAGCACCTTCGACAAGCTGTTCGAGAGCAACGCGCTGGCGCCACTGATCAACATCGGCTACGGCTCTGACCTGAGTATCCGCGAACTGGCCGAAAAAGTTGCAGGACTGCTGGGCTTCACCGGTGAACTCGTGTTTGATGCGAGCCGCCCCGACGGCACACCGCAGAAGCTGCTCGATTCGTCGCGCATGCGCGCGCTGGGCTGGCAGCCGGCCACGTCGCTCGACGACGGCATCCGCCTGACCTATGCGGATTTTTTGACACAGAACATCCCCGCTGCGAACGGGGCCGGACACGGTTGACATGCCGGTAGTTCAAACACAGACCGCGACTGACGCGCCCAATAAAGGCAAGCCACCATGCATTTAAAACATCGCAAAACCTGCCGCGTCTGCGGCTCCGCTGCGCTGACCCCGGTGATCGCGCTGGGCGACCAGCACCTGCAGGGCGCCTTCGTCAAGGACGGCCTGCCGCCGCCGCCGCAACGGCGCATCCCGCTCACGCTGGTGCGCTGCGACCCGACACGCGACGAAGCGGCATGCGGGCTTTTGCAAATGGAACACAGCGTGCCGCCGGCGGTGTTGTATTCGTCGTATTGGTACCGCTCCGGCACCAACGACACCATGCGCAACCACCTGCGCGGCATCGCCGAAGAAGCGTTGGAGATCGTCGGCGACGGCGCACGCACGGTGCTCGACATCGGTTGCAACGACGGCACGCTGCTCGACTGCTATCCGGCGAGCTGCGCCAAATTCGGCGTTGATCCGTCCGACGTAGCGCACAGCGTGAGTCAAGATATCCACCTTATCCGCGATATTTTTCCGTCGAGCGAACTCGATGCGGTACTGGCCGGACGCCCATGCGACATCGTCACCTCGATCGCCATGTACTACGATCTCGAAGACCCGATCGCCTTCGCGCGCGCGGTCAAGCGCGTGCTGGCGCCCGACGGCGTGTGGGTGCTCGAGATGTCCTACATGCCGACGATGCTGGCGATGAATTCCTACGACACGATCTGCCACGAGCATCTCGAGTATTACAGCCTCGCCGTGCTCGAGCGCATTCTGCACACGGCCGGGCTCAAGGTCTTCAACGTGTCGCTCAACAGCATCAACGGCGGCAGCATCCGCTGCTTCGCCACCCACGAGAACAACTACCGCCACCGCGAGCCGGATCACGCGCTGGGCCTGCGCGCGCTACGGCAGCAGGAATTCGACCTCGAACTCGACACCGACAAGCCGTACCGCAATTTTCAGAGCCGCATCGACGCCCACCGCGACGAACTCTCCGCCCTGCTCAGAAAACTCAAAGCCGAGGGCAAACAAATCCATGTCTACGGCGCGTCAACCAAGGGCAACACCATCCTGCAGTGGTGCGGCATCGACAAATCGATCATCACGGTCGCCGCCGAACGCAATGCGGACAAATACGGCGCGCGCACGCTGGGCACCGATA
Source organism: Chitinophaga pinensis (assembly GCA_943329075.2). Taxonomy (GTDB): domain Bacteria; phylum Pseudomonadota; class Gammaproteobacteria; order Burkholderiales; family SG8-41; genus PALSA-1004. Next base: position 12,662 of record CALQCM020000086.1, read on the forward strand.
TTCCGATCGTCAGCGAAGCCGAGTCGCGCGCCATGCGGCCCGACTTTTATCTGGTACTGCCGTGGCATTTCAAGGAGGAGTTTCTGCAGCGCGAAGCGGAAATGCTGCGCCTCGGCATCAAATTCATTTTCCCGCTGCCCACCATCCAGATCGTCTAGCGCGACGATGTTATTCAACGGCTTCCGGAAGCTTGCGGCACCTGCCGAGCGGGCGCAGCGCTGATGGCAAGCGCACTGATCTTCGGCGCCGGCGGACAGGACGGTTTTTACCTCGCGGAACTCTGCCGCGCGCGCGGCATCACCGCGGTCGGCGTCTCGCGCTCGCCGGGCGACTGGTTACAGGGCAATGTCGCCGATTACGGCGTCGTTGAAAGCCTCGTGCGCAAACATCGTCCCGCCACTATTTTTCAATTGGCCGCGCATTCGACAACCCGTCACGAGGCCTTGTTCGACAATCATGCCGCCATCGCCACCGGCACCGTCAACGTGCTCGAAGCGGCCAGGCTGCACGCGCCGGAAGCGCGCATTTTTCTGCCCGGCAGCGGCGTCATGTTCAGAAATGAAGGCCGGCCGATTTCAGAACGCGATGTATTCGAAGCATCGAGCCCTTATGCGCTGGCACGCATTCATGCCGTACATGCCGCGCGTTACTACCGCAGGCTCGGCCTACGCGTTTTTGTCGGCCACCTGTTTCACCATGAAAGCCCGCTGCGCCAGCCCGCTCATGTCAGCCGCATGATCGCCGATGCGGCGCGCAACGCGGCGGCGGGCGATACGGCGCCCATCGAGATCGGCGACATCAGCGTTGAAAAAGAATGGACCTTCGCCGGCGATGTCGCCGCCGGCATGTTCACGCTGATCGAACAGGACAAGGTCTTTGAAGCGGTGATCGGTTCGGGCCGCGCCTACTCGATCCGCCAGTGGCTGGACGCCTGTTTCGGTCTCGTCGGCCGCGACTGGCGCGAATGCGTTCGCTTGCGCGACGACTACGTGCCGGAGTATTCGCGCCTGGTTTCGGACCCGTCGACCATGCAAAGTCTGGGCTGGGCTCCGCGTGTCGGCTTCGAGGAACTCGCCGCCATGATGATGAAACGCGCCGTCTGATCAGGCTGACAACGCGCGCGGTCAACCGGCAAATTTGACCATTTCGAGTATGCGCCGGGTGGAGCCGACATGCCGGTGCACAAATGCGCGCCCGTTGTCTGACATCCGCTGCAGCCGCGATTGATCGGCCAGCAGTTCACGCGCCGCCGCCAGCGCCGCCTCCGCACTGTCGACCTGCATGGCCGCGCCCGCCTCGACGGCCAGACGCACCGCGTCGACAAAATTATAATCGTGCGGGCCGACCACCACCGGTTTGCCGAGCGCGCAGGCCTCGATCAGATTGTGCGCGCCGAAGGGCAAAAAACTGCCGCCAATAATCGCGACATCGCAGGCGGCGTAGTAGGCCGTCATCTCGCCCATGCTGTCGCCGAGCAACACCTGCGTTGCCGCGCCGACCACCTCGCCGCTGCTGCGCCGCTGAAACGGAACTGCGCGGCGTGCCAGCAATTCCGCCACCTCGTCGAAACGCTGCGGGTGCCGCGGCACCATGACGACGAGCCATTCCGCCGGAGCAGCGTGCAGCGCCTGCAAAAATAATTCTTCTTCGCCCTCGCGCGTGCTGGCCAGCAACAACACCGGTCGCGCGCCGTACTGCGCGCGCCATGCCACACCCTGCGCGATCAATGCCGGCTCCGGCGCGATATCAAATTTCAGATTGCCGACCGTGCCGACCGCCAGCGCGCCGAGCGCATGAAAGCGCGCGGCATCGTCAGCGCCCTGCGCGGCAATCGCCGTCAAACCGCGCAATGCCGTCGCTGCAAGCGTGGGAAAGCGACGGTAGCGCCGCAGCGACTTTGCGGACAGGCGCGCGTTGACCAGATAAACCGGGATGGATCGCTGGTTACAGGCGCGGATCAGGTTCGGCCAGATTTCGGTTTCCAGCAGAATGCCGCACACCGGTTTGAAATGTTCGAGAAATGCGGCAACACCCAACGGAAAATCATACGGCAGGTAGCAGCGCGCAACACCGTCGCCGAACAGGGCCACACCCGTTTCGCGTCCGGTCGGTGTCATATGCGTCAGCAGGATCCGGTGCGCCGGATATTGTCGTTTCAGCGCCGCGATCAGCGGCTCGGCCGCGCGCGTTTCACCGACCGACACGGCGTGCACCCAGATCAGCGGCGGCTCCACGGCGAACCGGTAACGCCCGAAGCGCTCCGCGATATGTTCGAGATAGGCGGGTTGCCGGCGCGAGCGCCACAGCAGGTGCAACAGCGCCTGCGGCAACAACAGGCACAGCAACAGGTTATAAGCGAGGCGCCCCATCATGGCGAAACCGTTTCAAGCGCGTGCAGGATGTCCTGCACCGATGGCGTGAGGCCGATGCCACCGACGTTGCAGGCGCGCGCGCAACCGTAGAGTCCGGTGGCGGCCGGGTCGGTGCCGAGGTATATGCCCACCGTGGGCACCCCCAGCGCCGCCGCCAGATGCGTCAACCCGGTGTCGACACCGACCACGGCGCGAGCGCCGGCAAACAAACCGGCCAGCGCGCCGAAATCCAGCGCCGGCGCAATAATTGCATTGCGCATGCGCGCCGCCAGCCGCACGCAGCGCTCATGTTCGCGCGTGCTGCCCCAGGTCAAGACGCAGGCCGTGTCGCTGGCGTTGAACGTATCGGCCAGCGCGACCCAGTTCGATTCGGGCCACAGTTTGTAGTCGCCGCTGGTGGCGTGCAGCAGCACCGCGTATTTGCTGTGCGGCAGCCATGCAAACGCGCGCGCAGCGGCGCTGATGCCGTAGTTGCACGGCCGCGCGTTGGCGTATCCAAGCACACGGGCGGCAAGCAGACGGTTACGTTCGACGGCATGGATGTCCCAGCCGACGCGAAACGTCTGCTGGTAAAACAAGGCGAGCGGTTCGCGCGCGCTGTGAAAATCAAGACCGTAGCGCGGGCCGCGCGCGAACAGTGCGATGACCGCGCTTTTGAAGAGGCCCTGTGCATCGATCACGGCGTCGTAGGAATGCGTGCGCAGGCGCGCGGCAAACGCCGACATTTCCCGCCGGGTTGCTGCCTGCCAGAAACTGCGCCGCCAGCGCCGCAACGCCACCGGAATAATCGATGCAACACCGGCGTGCAGGCGCGGAATGGCGACCAGCGATTCCTCAACCAGCCAGTCGACCTGCAAACCGGGCACGGCGGCCCGCATGTCGCTGACGGCGGGCAAAGCATGGATGACGTCGCCAAGCGACGAGGTCTTCACGAGCAGAATGCTTTTGGCCATCACTATTGCCGCGGGGGCAGTTTGTTATCGCGCGTAGCCTACACGACATTGCCCTGTCCGCATAGAATATCGGTCGTTGCGCGCGTGCGCGACCTCGCCTAAGTTGTTTTTTCTTTTTTCCATTGAGGTAGCCCTTTGATTCTCGTTACCGGCGGCGCCGGCTTCATCGGTGCCAATTTCATACTCGACTGGATCGCCAGCGAGGCGTCGCCTGTCGTCAATCTCGACAAGCTGACCTACGCCGGCAATCCGGGCAATCTTGCCGCGCTCGAAGGCGATGCGCGTTACCGCTTCGTGCACGGCGACATCAACGACCGCGCGCTGGTCGAACGACTGCTGCGCGAACACCGCCCGCGCGCGATCGCGCATTTTGCCGCCGAAAGCCACGTCGACCGCTCGATCCAGGGCCCCGGCGAATTCGTGCAGACCAACATCGTCGGCACTTTTAATCTGCTCGAAGCCGTGCGCGCCTGGCTCAGCGAGGCAACCGCCGAAGATAAAGCGCGTTTCCGCTTTCTGCACGTCTCGACCGACGAGGTCTACGGTTCGCTGTCGACGGAGAGCCCGCCCGCCACCGAAACATTCGCTTACGCGCCGAGCAGCCCCTATTCCGCCTCGAAGGCGGCCTCCGACCATCTGGTGCGCGCCTATTGCTGCACCTATCAGTTCCCTGCGCTCATCACGAACTGCTCGAACAATTACGGGCCGCGCCAGTTCCCGGAAAAACTGATTCCGCTGATCATGCTCAACGCCCTGAATGGCAAACCGCTGCCGGTCTACGGCGACGGCCTGAACATCCGCGACTGGTTGTATGTCGGCGATCATTGTGCGGCGCTACGCGCCGTGCTCGCGCGCGGGCGCATCGGCGAGACCTACAACGTCGGCGGCAACAGCGAAAAGACCAATCTCGAGGTCGTCAAAACATTGTGCAACATCATCGACGAACTGCGCCCGGCGGCCGCCCCGCGCGCAGCGCTGCTGACTTTCGTCAAAGACCGCCCCGGACACGACCGCCGTTATGCCCTCGACGCCGGCAAACTCGCGCGCGAACTCGGCTGGCAACCACAGGAAAAATTTGCAAGCGGCATGCGCAAGACCGTCGCCTGGTATCTCGACAATCCGCAATGGGTGGCAAGCGTCGTCAGCGGCGAATACCGCCACTGGCTGGCGACGAACTACGACAAACGCTGAATGGCGGTGAGCGCCTGATCCTGCGGCACATCAATTTCAAATGAACACCTTCCCCCTTGATGGGGGAAGGCGGGGATGGGGGTGGAGCCATTGCGTGTCATGACGAATGTCACCCCCACCCTAGCCCCTGATGTTTCCCCGGCTTTTCATGCTCGTAATCCGAGTCGTTTCTTGAGCACCTGCATGGCGAAGTCGGTCAATATAAGGGAATGCTGGGTACACAATAGTTTAGCCAAAGTGTTGATCGATAGTTCGCGCGCAACGCGGGTGGTGGCTTTGAATCGCAGGTGCAGTCCTTCGGCTTCGGCCAACTGACCGATATGCCAGAGCAGAAACGCCGCCAAGGTGCCGATCAAGAGCAGTGCATGCAACCGTTGCGCCGAGCGCGA
>CALQCM020000087.1 GCA_943329075.2 Chitinophaga pinensis
TCACCGATCATCCGCAGCGGGCAGCGGGCGGCCGGTGAGTTATATACTGGCGCTCGATCAGGGTACGACGAGTTCGCGCGCCATCGTGTTCGGGCGCAGCGGCGCCGTGCGCGCCATGGCGCAAAAGGAATTCACGCAGATTTTTCCGCAGCCGGGCTGGGTCGAGCACGATGCGAACGAAATCTGGGCAACGCAATCGGGGGTGGCCGCTGAAGCCATTGCGCGCGCCGGCATTGCCGCCGGCGATATCGCCGCGATCGGCATCACGAACCAGCGCGAAACCACGGTGTTGTGGGACCGCGCCAGCGGCGAACCGCTATGTAACGCCATCGTCTGGCAGGACCGGCGCACCGCGGCGGCCTGCGACGCGCTCAAAGCCGCCGGTCATGCGCCGCTGTTTGCAGCGCGTACGGGCCTGGTGCTCGATGCTTATTTTTCCGGCACCAAGCTGGCATGGATGCTGGATAACATCAAAGGCGCGCGTGCGGCGGCCGAGGCGGGGCGACTCGCATTCGGCACCATCGATACCTGGCTGGTCTGGAAATTATCGGGGGGCGCCGCGCATGTGACCGATGCCAGCAATGCGTCGCGGACCCTGCTCTACAACATACATGACGGCGACTGGGATGATGAATTGCTGGCCCTGCTGAAGATTCCGCGGGCGCTATTGCCGCGCGTTGTTGCATCGAGTGGTGTCGTTGCGGAAACCTCGCGCAGAATTTTTAACGCGACGATCCCTGTCGCCGGCATCGCCGGCGACCAGCAGGCCGCCTTGTTTGGCCAGCGCTGCACCGCGCCGGGGATGGTCAAGAACACCTATGGCACCGGTTGTTTCATGTTGATGCAAACCGGTGCCGATGCGGTCGCGTCCGGCAGTAAATTGCTGACGACAACGGCGTGGCGCATCAAGGGACGCGACGATTTCGCGCTGGAGGGCAGCGTGTTCATGGCCGGTGCCGTCGTGCAGTGGCTGCGCGACGGCCTGGGTATCATCAAGACATCGTCGGACGTCGGTGCGCTTGCCGCCAGCGTGCCGGACAACGGCGGGGTTTATCTGGTGCCGGCGTTTGCCGGGTTGGGCGCTCCGCATTGGGATCCGTACGCGCGCGGTACCATCGTCGGCCTGACGCGCGGCAGCAATGCCGGCCATATCGCGCGTGCCGCGCTGGAGGGCATTGCCTATCAGGTCGCCGACGTGCTTGAGGCCATGCAGGCCGACGCGGGGATCCGCTTGGCCGAATTGCGCGTGGACGGTGGCGCCACGCAAAATGATTTATTGATGCAGTTCCAGGCGGATATTCTCGGCGTCCGCGTGGTGCGGCCGAAAATCATTGAAACGACGGCGCTGGGCGCGGCCTATCTGGCAGGGCTGGGGGTGGGGTATTGGAGCAATGCCGCGGAAATCGATGCACAGTGGCAGGCGGAGCGAGTATTTGAGCCGGTGATGCCGCGGTCGGCGGCGGACGCCTTGTGTGCGCAGTGGCGTCGCGCTCTTACCCGCGCGGCGGACTGGGCCGCGCGCGATTAAAGCGTCTGACGGTCAGGCACCGTCCGTATCAGTCCGGCGTGCGCGCCGCGGCGCGCCAGAAACGCAGGCGCTGATACAATCGGTGGGGATTCATCGCGTGCAGCAGGCGTTTCGAAGTGGCGACGATTTCATCGACGTAGAGCACGCCCAGCAGCATGGCGATGGCAAACACGTTGATGATTAACAGCACATCGGCAAAATCGACCGAAATTCCTTCGTGCAGCGTATCGATGGGCATTTTGAGTCCTTCATTCAGTTTGTTGCTGCAATACGATCAGCAACAACCGTGCCAAACAATAATTGCAAATAATCAATGTGTTATGTTGTAATAACGGCGAATCTGTGCACAATTATAGCACCTATTCTGCTGCGGCGCACCAATTCGTTGCACTACAGGGACTTAGCATTGGTATTTCGAGTGGTTGGTGCAGGCGTGCGCCGGACCGTGGTCGTGGGGTAGGGCGACCGTGATGGGCGCCGGGCATCCGCAGCCGGCGCAGCGCTTAAATATCTAGAAGGCGGAAATGCCGGTCTGGGCGCGACCGAGGATCAGCGCGTGGATGTCAGAAGTGCCTTCGTAGGTGTTGACGACCTCAAGGTTCATCAAGTGACGGATAACGTGGAATTCGTCGGAAATACCGTTGCCGCCGTGCATGTCGCGCGCAAGGCGTGAGATATCAAGTGCCTTGCCGGCGTTGTTGCGTTTGAGCAATGAAACCATTTCCGGTGCAGCGCGGCCTTCGTCCATCAAACGGCCGAGGCGCAGCACGCTTTGCAGGCCCAGTGTGATTTCGGTCTGCATATTGGCGAGTTTCAACTGAATCAGTTGATTGGCGGCGAGCGGACGTCCGAACTGTTTGCGCGCCATGGTGTAATCGCGCGCGGCGTGCCAGCAGAATTCAGCGGCCCCCATGGCACCCCACGCAATGCCGTAGCGCGCCTTGTTCAGGCAACTCATCGGACCTTTGATGCCGCTGACGCCGGGCAGCATGTCTTCTTCCGCTACGAACACGTTGTCCATCACCACTTCGCCGGTGATCGAAACGCGCAGGCTGAATTTGCCCTCGATTTTCGGTGACGAAAGGCCCTTGGCGCCTTTTTCCAGCAGAAAGCCGCGGATAACGCCATCGTCTGTTTTTGCCCAGACCAGAAACACGTCGGCGACCGGCGAATTGGAGATCCACATCTTGGCGCCGTTGAGCAGATAGCCGCCATCGGTTTTTTTCGCGCGTGTGATCATACCCATGGGGTCGGAGCCGTGATCGGGTTCGGTCAGGCCGAAGCAGCCGACCCATTCGCCGGTGGCGAGTTTGGGCAGATATTTTTGCCGCTGCGCCTCGCTGCCGAAGGCGTGTATCGGGTACATGACGAGGCTGGATTGCACGCCTGCGGTGGAACGGTAGCCCGAATCGACGCGTTCGAGTTCACGCGCAATCAGGCCGTAACAAACGTAGCTGACGCCGGCGCAGCCATACCCCTCGATAGTGGCGCCGAGGAAGCCCATTTCGCCCATTTCGTTGAAGACGCTGCGGTCGAACTTTTCATGGCGGTGTGCCATGAGCACGCGCGACATCAGTTTGTCCTGGCAATACGCGCGCGCCGAATCGCGCACCATGCGCTCGTCTTCGCTCAGCTGGTCATCAAACAGCAGTGCGTCGTCCCACTTGAAGGTCGGTTTGGCGGAAGATGTGGGGGCGTTCACGACGGTCTCCTGATAAGATTACACGTTATTGTACTGCGAATCCCGCGCGTGTCTGCGCGCCGATGCCAAATGTCCGAATCCGATCTTTCCAAACTGAAAATCTCCCGCGACCACGCGGCCGCGCCGGTTAAGTCGCGGCGACGCGGTCTGAAGCGCGTCGTATTAATTGTGCTGGTTCTTGCGGTGGCGGCACTGCTGGTGGCGCGCAGCATGATGGCGCCGGTCGAGGTGGAGACGGCGACCGTATCCGTGGCCTACCGGTCGCAGTCTTATACCCAATTGAATGCGACCGGTTACGTGGTGGCGCAGCGCAAAGCCGCGGTGGCATCGAAGGCGACCGGACGGCTGGAGTGGCTGGGCGTGCGCGAAGGCTCGGTGGTGCGCCAGAATGAAGTGCTGGCGCGGCTGGAAAACCGCGATGTCACGGCATCGATGGAGCAGGCGGCGGCGAACATCAAGGTGACGCAGGCGAATCTCGAGCAGGGCGAGGCCGAACTGAACGAGGCGCAGCGCAACTTCAACCGTTCAAGCGACCTGCTGGCGAAAAATTTTGTCTCACCAGCGGCGCACGATATCGCGGTCGGACGGCTGGAGAAGGCCAAGGCCGCAGTGAGCGGTTATCGCGCGGCCATCGCGGTGGCGCAGGCCAACCACCGTGCATCGCAGGTTGCCGTCGAGCAGACGCTGATCCGCGCGCCGTTCGACGGTGTGGTGCTGACGAAGAACGCCAACGTCGGCGATGTGATCACGCCGTTTTCATCGGCGCTCGGTTCGCAGGCGGCGGTGGTGACGATGGCCGATATGACGACGCTGGAAGTCGAAGCCGATATTTCGGAGTCGAATCTCGCCAAGGTCAAAATCGATCAGCCCTGCGAGATACAACTTGATGCACTGCCTGACATGCGTTTTCGCGGCAGGCTGCTGCGGCTGGTGCCGACGGTCGATCGTTCGAAGGCAACGGTGCTGGCGAAGGTGCGCTTTGCCGAACTCGATCCGCGCATCCTGCCGGAAATGAGTGCCAAGGTTTCTTTTCTGTCGCAGGAAGTTCCCGCGGCCGAGCGCGGCGCCCGCGTTGCGGTTCACCCGGCGGCGGTCGTGACACGGGACGGCAAGAGCGTGGTCTTCGCAGTCCGCGACGGGCGTGCCGTGCAACTGGCGGTGGAAGCCGGCGACAAGGTCGGCGAACTTCTCGAGATCAAAGCGGGCGTTGCCGCCGGCGACAAGCTGGTGCTGCGTCCCGCCGAGAAACTGCGTGACGGTACGCGCGTCGTGCAGGGCGCGCGCTGATCGCCGCTGCGGACCAGCGGCACACCCGGCATGAAGCAGAATACCCAAGCGGTCGTCGAGATCCGCAATCTCGCCAAGGCCTATCACCGCGGTGGTCAGGTGGTGCCGGTGCTTACCGATATCACGCTCGATATTGCCGCCGGCGATTACGTGGCGCTGATGGGGCCCTCGGGTTCCGGCAAAAGCACGCTGCTCAATCTGATCGCCGGCATCGATAAACCGGATGCCGGCAGCCTGCGCGTCGGCGGCGTCGACATCGTCACGCTTGACGAGGCAGACCTCGCCGCCTGGCGCGCGCGCAACGTCGGTTTTATATTCCAGTTTTACAACCTGATGCCGGTACTGACGGCATTTGAAAACGTCGAACTGCCGTTGTTGTTGACGGACCTCAGTGCGCGCGAGCGCGAGGAACACGTCACGGCGGCGCTGGCGATGGTGGGTTTGTCGGACCGCATCGAACACTATCCCTCCGAGTTGTCGGGCGGGCAGCAGCAGCGGGTGGCGATTGCGCGCGCCATCATTACCGATCCGACGATACTGGTGGCCGACGAGCCGACCGGTGATCTGGATCGCGCCTCCGCCGAAGACGTGCTGAACCTGATTGACCGGCTGAACCGCGAGCTCGGCAAAACGATCATCATGGTCACCCACGATCCGCACGCGGCGGCCAAGGCGCGCAGCATCCGCCAGCTCGACAAGGGCGAGTTGGCGAAGTAGCCGGGGCGGCGCGCATGTATTACCTCAAAATGATATTCCGCAATGCGCTGCGCCATCGTCTGCGCAGCGGCCTGACGGTGCTCGGGATTGTCGTTGCGATCGTGGCGTTCGGACTGCTGCGCACCGTCGTCGATGCCTGGTATGCCGGCGCCGAAGCGGCCTCCAAGTCGCGCCTTGTTTCGCGCAATTCGATTTCCCTCGTCTTTTCACTGCCGCTGGCGTATTCCAACAAGATCCGCCAGATCGACGGCGTGAAGGCGGTGTCGTACGCCAACTGGTTCGGCGGTGTTTACGTCACCGAGAAAAACTTTTTTCCGCAGTTCGCCGTGCATGCGCCGACGTATTTCGACCTCTATCCGGAGTTTGTCGTGCCGCCGGCGCAATTGCGCGATTTTCAGCGCGATCGCAAAGGCGCCATTGTCGGACGGCGCCTCGCCAATACCTATGGTTTCAAGATCGGCGACAGTGTCAGTCTGCGCGGCACGATTTTTCCGGGCAACTGGGAGTTCGTCATCCGCGGCATCTACGACGGGGCGGAGAAAAAGACCGACGTCTCACAGTTTTTCTTTCAGTGGGACTATCTGAACGAAACCATGCGCAAGGTCGCGCCGCGGCGCGTCAATTCAGTCGGCGTTTATGTGATCGGCCTGAGCGGGGCCGACCGCGCCGCCGAAGTGGCGGCCACCGTGGATGCCACCTTCAAGAACTCACTGGCGGAAACGCTCACCGAAACGGAGCAGGCCTTCCAGTTGGGTTTCGTCTCGATGACCGAGGCGATCGTGGTGGCGATCCGCATCGTTTCCTATCTGGTCATTTTCATCATCATGGCAGTGATGGCAAACACCATGGCGATGACGGTGCGCGAACGCATGACCGAGTACGCCACCTTGAAGGCGCTGGGTTTCGGCGGCGGCCATCTCGCGGCGCTGATTTTCGGCGAGGCTGCGGTCATATCCGGACTGGGCGCGATGCTCGGCATTTTTCTGACTTATCCGCTTGCCGAGAAATTCGGCAAGGCCACCGGCACGCTGTTCCCGGCGTTTCGCGTGCATGACGAAACAGTCTATTTGCAACTGGCCTGCGCGGCATTGATCGCCGTGATTGCCGCGTTAGTGCCTTGCTGGCGGGCGGCGCGCGTGCGCATTGTCGACGGGTTGCGCAATATCGGTTGAATATGAAGATTCCGTACTCATACACATTCCGCAATTTGTGGGCGCGTAAATGGACCACGCTGTTGACGGTGGGCGGCATGGCGCTGGTGGTGTTCGTGTTTTCGACCGTGTTGATGCTGGAAGAGGGGCTGCGCAAGACCATGGTCGACACCGGCTCCTACGACAATGTCGTGGTCATCCGCCGTTCCGCGCAGACCGAGGTGCAGAGCATCGTCGACCGCACGCAGGCGGCGCTGCTCGAGAGCCAGCCGGCCATTGCGCTGGGCGGTGACGGTGCGCGGATGATTTCGAAAGAAACCGTGGTGTTGGTCAATCTGAACAAGCGCGAAAGCGGCCGGCCGACCAATGTCATGGTGCGTGGCGTCGGGGCGGGGGCTGTCGCGTTGCGGCCGCAGGTGAAAATCATCGAAGGCCGCATGTTTCGGCCGGGCGTTTCAGAAATCGTCGCCGGCCGCAGTGCGGCTGACCGCTTCACCGGTGCGGGCATCGGCGAGATGTTGCGGTTCGGCCAGCGCGAGTGGCGCGTCGTTGGCGTATTCGATGCGGGCAAGAGCGGTTTCGATTCTGAGATCTGGGGTGACGCCGAGCAGTTGATGCAGGCGTTCCGTCGTCCGGTCTATTCGGCGGTGGTGGCCAAGCTCAGCGACACGGCGCGTTTCGATGAATTCAAGAAAGATGTCGAAAGCGATCCACGCCTTACCGTCGAGGCCAAGCGCGAGACGGTGTTCTACGCCGACCAGTCCGAGGTGCTGGCCAACTTCATCAAGTATCTGGGCTTGACACTGTCGATCATCTTTTCGATTGGTGCGGTAATCGGCGCGATGATCACCATGTATGCCTCGGTGGCGAGCCGCACCGCGGAAATTGGCACTTTGCGCGCGCTCGGTTTCCGGCGGCGCAGCGTGCTCGCCGCGTTTTTGCTGGAAGCGGCGCTGCTTGGCATGACGGGCGGTGTGATCGGGCTGTTCTTTGCCTCGTTCATGCAGTTGTTCACCATTTCAACAATGAACTGGCAGTCGTTTTCAGAGCTTGCATTCAGCTTCACGCTGACGCCGGCGATCGCGCTGAAGACGGTGGCGTTTGCCCTGTTCATGGGCGTGGTCGGCGGTTTTCTGCCGGCGATCCGCGCCGCCAATCTGAAAATCGTCGACGCCCTGCGCGCCGTGTAAGCAACGCGCGGGCGGCGGTCAGGGTTTGACCGCTTCGATCGTGCCCATGTGGAAGGGGAAGGCCCCTTTGCGCCGGTCGTCGAAATAGTGCGTCAGCGTGTTGCGCACCGTGGCAAAGGCGATTTCGTTCCAGGGAATTTCGGCTTCGTCGAACAGTTTGAGTTCGAGCGTTTCTTCGCCGGCGCTGAAATCGAGATCGAGCAGGCGCGCGCGGAACAGCAAATACACCTGGCTGATGTGCGGAATGTTGTAGAGCGCGTAGAGCGAATCGATCTCGACGCGGGCGTTGGCTTCTTCGAGGGTTTCGCGCATTGCGCCCTGAAAAGTGGTTTCGCCGTTTTCCATGAAGCCGGCGGGCAGCGTCCAGAGGCCGCGTCGCGGTTCAATGGCGCGGCGGCAGAGCAGGATTTTGCCCTCCCACTCGGGGATGCAGCCGACTACCATCTTCGGGTTCTGGTAGTGGATCATGCCGCAGGCCGTGCAGACGTGGCGCGGCAGTGCGTCGCCTTCAGGGATGCGCAGCGCGACGGGGGCGCTGCAGTGGCTGCAGAATTTCATTTCGGTGTCCGAGGCAATGCAGAATGCTACCACACGCAGATTGCGCATTGATGGCGCTGCCGCAGCGGCGGGCGCGGCTTCCGTCACAGGTAACGTCCGCGTCGCATGATATGATTACAAACGGCAATACTTGACATTCATGGGGGAAGCAAAAATGAGCGACAAAGTAAAGATGATTCTCGCAGGTGTCGTTTCGCTGCTCGTCGGTGCGGCCGCTGGCGGTGGATTCGGCATGATGCAGGTTGACGAAGTAACCCAGCAGTTGAATGCGGCGAACCAGCAGAAAGACGAGGCGCTCAAGGGTCTCGACCTCGCGAAAAAAATGCCCGATGAGTCGGCGAAGAAATTTGGCAAGGAACTCGCCGCGCTGGCGACTGCCGCCAGTAACGCGACCGACGAACCAGCCAAGACGATTGACGCTACCCGCGCACTGCTGACCGCGCGCGACCAGATCCGCGCGTCGCTCGACGGCGTGCGCGCTTCGATGGATGGCGACATGGATGCGCTGGCTGCCGAGCTTGGTGCGGCGAACCCGAATGCCGACAAGATCAAGGTCGCGCTGGAGTCGCTCAAGCAGAACTGGCCCGCCAAGGAGCAGGCGATTGAAGCCGCATCGCGCAAGCTGCTGGTTGACCTGGGCCTGCTGCAGGCGCCGCCGGCACCGAAAGCCGAGGCTGCGCCGGCTGCTGCCGCTCCTGCAGTTCCTGCAGCTACAGCGGCTCCTGCTGCTGCGCCTGCCGCCAAAAAGTAATTTGTTTTTTGACAAGAAAATGCCGCCGCCGGGCGATCCGGCGGCGGCATTTTTTCGTTGTTCAGAGGTCTGGCGCGGGCGTGTGGCCTAACTGGCAAATTGATAGATGGTGCGAGTGGCGCGGCGCAGATGGCTTGCCAGTTCACGTCCGAGGTTGGCCAGCAGCTTGATGGCAATGACGGGATTGTGCCTGGTCAACTGGTCGAAGCTACCGCGGTCGAGCACGTAGCAGACGAGTTCTTCATCGGCTGCGACGGTCGCCGAGCGCGCTTTCTGGTCGAGCAGGGCGAGTTCGCCGAACACCGTGCCGGGTGAAAACGTGACCAGGCGTGTTTGCCGGTCGGTGCCGGGCAGCCGCAAACGTGCGCTGGCACTGCCCATGGCGACGATATACATATCGTTGCTTTCATCGCCCTCTTCGAGCACAACTTCACCCTGCTGATAGATGCGTCTGGACAGGCTCGCCTTGAGCACGCTGATTTTCTGTTCGGTCATGCCGGCAAGCACGTCGAGCTGGTGGAACGGAAACTCGACGCCCGTTTCAATTTCACCGATACGACTGAAGATCAGGCGATCCTCCGCCCATTCGATGGCCAGATCGGTGTCGTGGAAGAGGCGGTCGCGTGTAAGTGCCGCAGTGACGCCCATGTCCTTGAGGATGTCGGCGACATGGGGGCGCTCTTCGATGGAACTCAGCAGCAGATATTTGCCGTCCTTGGCGAGGCGGTCGTGTGTCTGCAGCAGGATTTTCGCCCCGGTGCTGTCGACGTCATTGAGGCGTTTGAGATCAAAGATGACATAACGAGTCTCGCCTTTGACCGCTGCTTCGATTTCGTTGGCGAGGTTTTCCGCAGTGCCGAAGAAAAGCGACCCTTCAAGCTCGTAGACAAGAATTTCCGCACCGTGGCGGCCGAGCAGTTCCATCAACTTTTCATCACGCAACTTGCGGGAGTGCACACAGTCGCAACGGTAGGCGCGGCGAACCACCGATTTGCTCATGCGCAGCAGGAAAAACACGATGGTGACGGTAACGCCGATGAGGACGGCAAATACGATATTGATCGCCACCGCAGCCACTGTCACGAAGAGAATGATCGTGAGGTCGAGCAACATGCTCTGCGCGCTGGCGAATTCGCGCTTGAGCAGCTTCACGCCGATTTGTATCGTCCAGCGGTCCAGCAGCTGGATGGCGACAACTACCAGCATCGCGGCAATGACAACGCGCGGAATATAGGCAATCATTGGCGATAGTGCCAGCACCGCGAGCAGCAAAAAACCCGCATGAATGACCAGCGAAAGCGGTGTGCGCGCACCGCTGCGGTGGTTGGCGAAACTGGAGGCGAGATTGATGCCGTTGGCGATGCCGCCAAAACCGGCCGCCACCATGTTGCCGACGCCGAGTCGCGTGAGTTCCTGGTTGACATGAATGCGGTTGCCGGAATCGCTCTCGATCAGGCGTGCGCATAACATGCCGTCGAGCGACGCAACGATGGCAAGGCTGAGGGCGCCGCCGATCAGCATGGGCATGACCTCGGCAAACCCGGGGGACGAGACGAGGCCTGCGAATTCCAGGAAGTAGTGCGGGCTTGGCAGAGCGAATGGAATCGCGCCGACCGGTTGCGACAAGCTGGAACCCAGGCCGGCCGCAATTAAAAGATAATAAAGTGCGATGCCGCTGAACAGACCCAGTATCGTCGGCGGAATACGGCGCGTGATGTGTGCCCCTTTGAGTATGACGGCGCAGGTCACGATGCCGACCAGCAATGTCGGCAATTGCACGTCGGCCAGGTTGGCTGGCAGGTCAGCCAGCGCCAGGCTCGGTCGCAGTCCCAGCATGCTGTTGAGTTGCGAAAAGAAAATCAGAATTGCAGCCGCATTTTGGAATCCGGCGATCACAGGTGCGGGGATGTAGCGAACCAGACCGCCGAAGCGGAACACGCCAAACAGGGCCTGAAAAAATCCGGCCATGCAGATCAGCATGAGGGCGACGCTGAGCAGTGCGGCCGGAGTTGCTGACTGTAGAAAGGCCAGATTCGAATGCGCGATGCTGTCGAGTACCAGTGAGCCGATCAGGAAGGTGACGATGCTGCGCGGCGAGTAAATCATCGTTGTGTTGGCGCCGAGCAATACAGCGACCAGGCAGCCGAAAATCGGTGCGTAGAGTCCGGCCAGTATTGCCATGGGCACCATCGAATCGCCGAGTGGGGACAGCGCAAGCAGTCCGTAACCCATGCTGACGGGTATGGTCATGACTGCTGCGGCGATGCCGCCGACCATGTCGCCCTTCAGGTGTCGCATCCACGGTTTCGTCTCCGTGGCCGCGGTCTGCACCGGTATCGTCTGCGGTTCGGCCTGGTCGGGCAGGCCGTAGCCCCCTTTGCGCGGTGCAGTAGACATGGTCGGTTGGAAGCCCTGAATTGCGCCCGATTAGACAATGCGACAGTTTATTGAGTCGCCACTGTTATGCAAGCGGAATTAAGCGGGATCGATGTCGCTTTCCGGCGTGCCGCTCGAGAGGTAGGGATTGCGCTCGGCGAGTTCGTCCATGTGCATGGCGACGTTCTGTTTTTCACGCGCGAGAAAATCTTCGACCGCCGCGGCAAACTGCGGGTGCGCCAGCCAGTGTGCCGAGCGGGTTGCCACCGGCAGCAGGCCGCGTGCCATCTTGTGCTCACCCTGGGCGCCGCCTTCGAAGGTGGTGATGCCACGCGCGATGCAATATTCGATGACCTGGTAGTAGCAGGTTTCAAAATGCAGAGCCGGGTGGTATTCAAGGCTGCCCCAGTAGCGGCCGAACAGCGTGCGGCCATTGTGCAGGTTCATTGACGCGGCGATGGGTTTGCCTTCACGCCGGGCCAGCATCAGAACGATATTTTCCGGCATGCGGCGGCCGATCTCGCGGAAAAAATCCAGGCTCAGGTACGGCGTCGAGTGATGCAAGCGGTAGGTCTCGCGATAGCAACGATTGAAGAAGACCCACTGCGCATCGGTGATGGCCACACCATCCACCCATTCGAAAGAAATGCCGGCGTCGCGAACACGCCGCCGTTCCTGACGGATTTTTTTACGTTTGACCTGGTTGAGGCTGGCAAGGAACGATTCGAAATCGGCATGGCCCGCATTGGTCCAGTGAAATTGCACGCCCTGGCGCAGCATCATTCCGGCCCCCTGCATGGCCGCCGCTTCCTCCGCGGGTGGAAACAGGACGTGCAGCGACGACACCCCGGTGTCGCGCGCCAGTTGCAGCGCCGCCTTCAGCAAAAGGTCGCGCTGCCCGTCATCCGCGGTCAGCAGACGGCGTCCACCGACCGGTGTGAACGGGATGGCATCCAGCAATTTCGGGTAATAGTCCAGGCCGTGGCGTTGATAGGCGTCGGCCCACGCCCAGTCGAACACGTATTCGCCGTACGAATGGCTTTTCAGATACAGCGGCATTGCAGCGCGCAGCGCGCCGTCTTCGCGCAGGATGAGATATTGCGGTGTCCAGCCGGTTTCCGTGCTGGCGCAGCCGCTGGCATGCAGGGTGTGCAGAAACTCGTGACGCAGAAACGGGTCGCCGTCGGCGAGGGTGTTCCATTCCGGCGGAGAAATGCCGCCGATCGATGTGCAGACTTCTATCGTTACCGCTGCGGCCATGTTTTGCGAAGTGGATTTGAAGGAGGGTGGTGATACGGCAATCCGGCGACAGCATACGGCAACTGCACGCCGGCAAATGATATATTAGCGGCATGAAAATCGCGATTGCACAGATAAACTGCACGGTCGGCGACCTCGCCGGCAATGTTTCACGCATCCTCGACTTCGTTGCGCGCGCGCGCGGCGAGTCGGCGGATATTCTGCTCACGCCGGAGCTTGCGCTTTGCGGCTATCCGCCGGAAGACCTGCTGCTGCGCGACGATTTTTACCGCGACTGCGACGCGGCGCTGGCGCGCCTTGCCGCCGGGGTCAGCGGCATTGCCGTTGTCGTCGGGCATCCGCGACAGGTCGGCCGCAAACGCTACAACGCCGCCTCGGTGATCCGCGATGGACGCATTGTGGCGACCTACCACAAGCATGCGCTGCCCAATTACACCGTGTTCGACGAACAGCGCTACTTCGAGCCGGGTTGCGAGGCCTGCGTATTCGACGTCAAGGGCGTGCGTTTTGGCGTCAACATTTGCGAAGATACCTGGGGGCGGCAGGGCCCTGCGCTTGCCAACACCGGCGCCGCAGGGCGAACGTGCGATGCGGGAGAAGAGGGTGCTTCCGGCGCGCAGGCGCCCTTGGCGGCACGCGATGCCGGGGCGCAGGTGTTGCTGGTGTTGAACGCGTCACCCTACCATGTGCGCAAGCAGCAGACCCGCTACGACGTGATGCGCCGGCGCGTGGCAGAAACCGGCATGCCGGTCGTCTATGCCAACATGGTCGGCGGACAGGACGAACTGGTGTTCGATGGCGCGTCGTTTGCGCTGGACAACAAGGGGGCGCTGACCCACCAGATGCCGATGTTCGAGGAGGCACTGGGATTCGTCACGCTGGACGGTGCGAATGCGTTGCCGGGCGAGATTACGCCACCGCTATCGCCGGAGGCCGAGGTGTATTCAGCGTTGTGCCTTGGCGTGCGGGATTACGTTGGCAAAAACGGTTTTCCCGGCGTGCTGCTCGGACTTTCCGGCGGCATTGATTCAGCGGTGACGCTGGCGATTGCCGCTGATGCGATCGGAGCGTCGAAGGTGCATGCGGTGATGATGCCTTCGCAGTATACGGCGGACATCAGCCAGATCGATGCGCGCGAAGAAGCGGAAAAACTTGGCGTGCATTATTCGGAAATCGCGATCCGCCCGGTGTTTGATGTGTTCATGGCTGCGCTCGCCGGCGAATTCGAGGGGCTGGCCGCGGACACCACGGAAGAGAATATCCAGGCGCGTGTGCGTGGCACACTGCTGATGGCCTTGTCGAACAAGTCCGGTTCAATTGTGGTGACCACCGGCAACAAGAGCGAAATGGGTACCGGTTACGCCACGCTCTACGGCGACATGGCCGGTGGATTCGCGGTGCTCAAAGACATCAGCAAGATGCTGGTTTACCGGCTGGCCAATTACCGCAATACGATTTCACCGGTGATCCCGCAGCGCGTGATTACCCGCGCGCCGTCGGCCGAGTTGCGTCCGAACCAGACCGACCAGGACAACCTGCCGCCCTACGATGTGCTCGACGCCATCATGGAGGCCTATGTCGAGCACAACCGCGGCCCCGAGGAAATCGAGGCGGCGGGGTATGTGCGCAAGGATGTCGACCGCGTGGTGCAGTTGCTGCGCATCAGTGAATACAAGCGCCGGCAATCGCCGGTCGGTATCCGCATCACGCCCCGCGGCTTTGGCAAGGACTGGCGCTATCCGATCACGAACAAATACCGGCACCGCTTCGATTAACCATTCGCAAATTGTGGGCGCCGCTGAGCTATACTATGCGCTTTCCCCGGTCGCGGCGCGCGACCGGATCAGAACCTGCCGCAGGGGATTACGATGAAAAAAATTGAAGCGATCTTCAAGCCGTTCAAACTGGATGAGGTGCGTGAAGCACTGTCTGAGATCGGCGTCAGCGGCCTGACGGTAACCGAGGTCAAGGGCTTCGGTCGTCAAAAAGGGCATACCGAACTGTATCGTGGTGCCGAGTATGTGGTGGACTTTCTGCCCAAGGTGAAAATCGAGGTGGTGGTCCCGGAGAGCCTCGCCGAAGGCGCTGTCGATGCGATCATCAAAGCTGCGCGCACCGGCAAGATCGGCGACGGCAAGATTTTCATCTCGAACGTGGACCAGGTCATTCGCATCCGCACCGGCGAAACGAACGAAGCGGCGATTTGATTTCGCAGGCGCGGCGCTAGCGCTGCGTTTTGAGCAGCACGACGACGGCGCCACTGCCGCCGTCGATCTGTCTGGCCTGACAGTAGGCAAGCACTTCTTCGCACTGCCTCAACCAGTTTCCGACTTTGGTTTTGAGCACGGGTTCGCTGTTTTTCGAGCCGAGCCCCTTGCCGTGCACGATGCGCACGCAGCGCACGCCCTCAATCAGGCACTCGCGCAGAAATGCCACCAACGCAACCCGCGCTTCTGCGGTGGTGTGCCCGTGTAAATCCAGTTCGCCCCGCATGATCCAGTGCCCGCGCCGCAGTTTGCGCAGCGTTTGTGTCTGCATGCCGTCGCGCAGGTAAACCAGTTCATCGCCGGGTTCGTTGCCGATATCTCCGCTGATATGGTCGCTGAGACTTTCCGCGAGTGTTGCTGGTTCGTCGCGTATGCGCTGGCGGGCGACCGGGGCGATTTTTTTTCGCGGATGCAGCACGCGTCCGTGGTCGGGAATGCGCGTAACGTCCGGCAGCAGTGCTTCCAGACGTTCGGTATCGCCGGCAACGATTGCGGGTGGGCGCTTTTTCATGGCGCCGTCGTCACGAAAATACGGGCAGTTGTGCTCAGTCCGCCAGCGATTCGAGGTAGCGCTGCGCGTCCAGTGCGGCCATGCAGCCGGTTCCCGCGCTGGTCACCGCCTGCCGGTAGACGTGGTCCTGAACGTCGCCCGCGGCGAACACGCCCGGTATGTTGGTTGCCGTGGCATTGCCGGCGAGGCCGCTTTGGGTTGTGATGTAACCGTTTTTCATTTCGACCTGGCCGGCGAAAATTTCGGTGTTCGGCCGGTGCCCGATCGCAATGAACACGCCCTGCAGCGCCTTGTCGGTCGTTGCATTGGTCTTCACGTTTTTGATGCGCATGCCGGTGACGCCGGTTTTGTCGCCAAGCACTTCGTCCAGGACGTGATCCCATAATATGGTCGCGGACCCGGCGGCCACTTTTTCGTTGAGTTTGTCAACCATGATGGGTTCGGCGCGAAACTTGTCGCGGCGGTGAACGACCGTCACATGGCGCGCGATGTTCGTCAGATACAGCGCTTCCTCGACCGCCGTATTGCCGCCGCCGATGACTGCAACATCCTGGCCCTTATAAAAAAAGCCGTCGCACGTTGCGCAACCGGATACGCCGCGCCCCATGAAGGCCTCTTCAGAGGGCAGACCGAGATACATGGCCGAGGCGCCCGTGGCGATGATGAGGGCGTCGCAGGTGTAGGTGCCGTTGTCACCGATCAGCGTCAACGGTTTTTCTTTCAGTTTCACCGTATGGATCTGGTCGAAGATGATTTCAGTCTTGAAGCGTTCCGCGTGTTTAAGAAAACGCTCCATTAATTCAGGGCCTTGCACGCCCATTGCATCGGCGGGCCAGTTATCGACTTCGGTCGTGGTCGTGAGCTGTCCGCCTTGAGCCATGCCGGTGATTAAAACCGGGTTCAGGTTGGCGCGGGCGGCGTAAACGGCAGCGGTATAGCCTGCCGGCCCCGATCCCAGGATCAAAAGGCGGCAGTTTTTAGTGGTTTTTGTCATGGATTTACCCAGTTTGCGATCGATTTGCAGGAAAACAACATTTTCGCAGTCAAGGCGGCCCAATGTCGAGCCTTAAATCAGCATTAATAATCACAATTAATCCATTGGTATATAATAAAAAAATAGGGAATCTGTGACTTTTGCACGAGCGCATCCGAGCGCAAATAAAAAATATCGGGAAACTGATGGTTTTTGCTTTTAGAAAATTCGCGTGCGCTACGGTGGCGTGGCTGATGCTTTTAGCACCGGTGTGCGGACAAACGCAGCCCGTGGCCGCTCGCTTTGATGTCAGCGGATTTTCTGTTTTGGGCGCGCCGCAGATTGCGGCCGAAGAATTTTCAAAAATTGTTGCGCCCTTTATCGGACGACAAAAGACCGCTGCAGATGTGCAACGAGCCCAACAGGCCGTGCAACAGGCATATTTCGATCTGGGGCATTGTTCGACTCAGGTGACCGTTCCCGTGGCGGAACCCGAGTTCGGGGTCGTCACCTTTCGCCTCGTTCAATCGGCGACGCCGCTTAACAGGGACTGCGCCCCCACCATCGTGCTCGACCAAAAACGTGCCGCGCCGCCGGTGCCGGTTTCGCCTGGTGAAGTTGCAACGCGACCGCTGGCGGACCTGAGCGGGGCTTTGACTGACGCTGCGCCGCCGGAACAAAAGGTCGAGATCGCACGTGCGACCACGACAAAGCCGCTGCAGGACGGTCCGGTGACCGGGCTGGTTGGAAAACGCGGTAACCAGAACGCCTACCGCATCGGCACGGCCACCGCGACGATCGGTATTCGCGGCTCCATCGGAGATACCATGGTTTGCGAACCGACCTGCGAAGGGGTCGCGCTGGGCGGCGACAAACTGCCGTCCGGCACTCACCATCAGACCCACAGCGGTGTCTACACCATGCAACTGGATGACGTCGCGGCGCTTGATGAACCGGCGCGCAGTGA
>CALQCM020000088.1 GCA_943329075.2 Chitinophaga pinensis
TGCCTCAAGGCGGAAAACATCTATTACATCGGCGACCTGATTCAGCGCTCCGAAAACGAATTGCTGAAGACGCCGAACCTCGGCCGCAAGTCGCTTAACGAAATCAAGGAGGTGCTGGCGTCACGCGGTTTGACGCTCGGTATGCGCCTTGAGAACTGGCCGCCCGCCGGTCTCGAGAAAGCCTAAGAGGACATCATGCGTCATCGTCTCGGATTACGGAAACTTAACCGTACCAGCAGCCATCGCCTCGCGATGCTGCGCAATATGACCGTATCGCTGCTGCGGCACGAAGTCATCAAAACTACACTGCCGAAAGCCAAGGAACTGCGCCGGGTTGTTGAACCGATCATTACGCTCGGCAAGAAACCGTCGCTGGCCAACCGCCGCATCGCCTTCAATCGTCTGCGCGACCGCGATATCGTCGTCAAGCTGTTCGGCGAACTCGGTCCGCGTTATTCCAAGCGCAACGGCGGCTACCTGCGTATTCTGAAATTCGGTTTCCGCAAAGGCGACAATGCTCCTATGGCGTATGTCGAGCTGCTTGACCGTCCGGAGCAGGCAGAGGACAACAAAAAGGAAGCGCCTGCTAAGGCTGCGTGATAACAACAGTGATGTATTAAAAAGCCGGCCTCGTGCCGGCTTTTTTGTCGATTCAATATGACTGACGCCACCGCTGCATCCACCACGATTTTTTCAATCGGCCACGGCAACCGCAGTGCTAGCGACTTTGTCGCGCAATTGCGCGCTGCGGGCGTGGACTGTCTCGTAGATGTGCGCGCGTATCCCGCGTCGAAACGGCATCCGCAGTTCGCGCGGATGGCGCTGGAGCCGGCATTGCGCGCGGTCGGTATCCGTTATCTGTGGGAGGGCACCGCACTGGGCGGTATGCGCAGTCCGCAGCCGCGGTCACGGCACGTTGCGCTCTCAGATCCCGCCATGCGCGGCTTCGCCGACCACACCGCAAGCCCGCTTTTCAGTGGGGCGATCGCACGCCTGCTTGGACTCGCAGCGACGACGCCGACTGTTCTTATGTGCGCGGAAAAAGATCCGCGTCACTGCCACCGTGTATTCATCGCCGATGCCTTGCTGCTGGCCGGGGTGGAGGTCAGGCACCTGCTCGAGTTGAACGATGTGCGCCGTCATGTTCTGAGCGCGGGCGCACGTTTGACCACCGACGGTGGCGTCGTCTACGACAGCTGCGTGCAAATGGGGTTGGCGCTGGATGCGCCGGATTGAGAGGAGGCGGTTCAGATTTCGTGAACGTAGCTGCCCGGCGCCGTGCTGATCACCGGGTATTCGGCGCTGCCAGGCGGGCGTGCCGCGACCTCGGGCCCGCAGCGCCGCGCCAGCCACGCCGTCCAGTCCTCCCACCACGTGCCTTCTATTTTTCGCTGGTGTTTGAGCCATTCGTCGGCTGACCCGTCGCCTGACTCGCCGCTCCAATAACTGCGTTTCGCCGGTTTAACCGGTGGATTGATGATGCCGAGGATGTGGCCCGACGACGACAGCGTGTAGTGCACGGGGGCGGCGATATGCTTCGCAATCTGGAACGTCGCTTTCCATGGCGCGATGTGGTCCTCTTCGCAGCCGACCGCATACAGCGGCTGGCAGATCCGCCCGAGGTCGATCGGATGTCCCGCCATCGTTAGCGCATCTTTTTTGATCAGCGCGTTATCGAGATAAAAGCGGCGCAGGTAGTAACTGTGCATCGCCCGCGGCATACGCGTGACATCGGTATTCCAGTACAGCACATCGAATGCCGGTGGGGCCTCGCCAAAGAGGTAGCTGTGCACGAAGTATTGCCAGATCAGGCTGTTCGAACGCAACAGGCGAAAGGCCCGCGACATTTCGCGGCCGTCGAGAAAACCGTGCTGGGCCATCATTTTTTCGAGCGCCTCGATCGTGCGTTCGTCGATGAAGACTTCGATCGCGCCCGGCCGTGAGAAGTCGACCAGGGTTGCCAGCAGCGTCCAGTGCGCGACCGGAACGGTGGATGCCTCGGCGTGTTCGCGGTTCAGCCACGCCATCAGCGCCGTCAGTCCGCTGCCGCCGATGCAATAGCCGATGGCATGGACCTGCGGGACCTGGCAGATTGCGCGCGCGACATCAATCGCCCGCTTCATGCCTTTCGTCAGATAGTCGTCGAAGCTTGTGTCGGCCTGCGCCGAGGCCGGGTTCTTCCAGCTAACGACAAATACCGTATAGCCCTGGTTGACCAGATAGCGCAGCAGGCTTTTTTTGTCGTTGAGATCGAGTATGTAGTACTTGTTGATCCAGGGTGGAATGATGACAAGGGGCACCGTCCGCACTTCCGGTGTCGTCGGCGTGTACTGGATCAGTTCCATCAGTTCATTGCGGTAAACCACCGCGCCGGACGTCGTCGCCAGGTTCTGGCCGACCTTGAACGTGCCGCGCTCGACCATCTGCACATCGCCCACGCGCAGGTCGTCGAGCCACAACTTCAAACCGGCACCGACGCTTTGCCCGCCGGATTCCCAGGCCTTGCGCAGGGCGACCGGATTGGTAAACAGGAAATTGCTCGGTGCGATCGCGTTCAGCCATTGCCGCGCCCAGAACGTCGTTTGGCGGCGCTCTTTGGCCGGCACCCCGGGGGATTCGAAGAGTGCATCCTGCAGCCAGTGGGTGTAGAGCAGGTAGTAGTTTTTCAATAGCGCAAACGCCGGCAGTTCGGTCCATGCCGCATCGGCAAAGCGCACGTCGTCCGGCGCGGTCTTGACCACCGGCGTCGGCGTCAGTCCGGCGGCCGCCTGCCACGCACTGAGTTGCATGGATTGAACATTGCGCCCGAGATCCGCGAGCGAGGAGGCCAGCTGAATTGGATGCGCGAGCCAAGCCTGCGTGACATCAGCGAACGACGCGCCAATGCCAAACGGATCGACCGCCTGATTGACGGCGGTGAGCTGATCAGCCCATTGTGCAGTCCCGGCCGGCGCTGCTGAGTCCGACTTGTCCATATTCACAGTCTACAGCGGCGGCAATCGCCTGAGGCGTGGCATTCGTGCGGCTATGATCCACGTCAACAAATTCGGCGCCGGCGCAAGCTGTTATGGGAGGGCTGTGCCGGCGCACTGCGTGATACGCTGCGGTTGTCGGAAAAAACAGGAAATACAAGGGGGATACATGAAAATCACGAAAATCGAAACCATCGTGATCAGCATGCCGATGCTGATTGAAGGCGACGTGCTGCCGAAAGCCAGCGGGGTTGCGCGCACGGCCATGGACACCCTGCTGGTGCGCATCGATACCGACGGCGGTGTAACCGGCTGGGGCGAAGGTTTCGGACACCGGATTTACACCGCGACGAAGGCCGCCATCGATTCCTTTATCGGCCCGCTGTGCATCGGTCGCGATCCGACCGAAATCAGCGTGTTGGTCGATCAGTTGCAGCGCAATCTCGGCGGCGTCGGCCGCAACGGTCCGGCTATGTATGCGCTGTCGGCGATCGATATCGCGCTGTGGGATATCGCCGGCAAGCTCGCCGGGCTGCCGCTCTACCGCCTGCTCGGCGGTTCGCCGCGTCAAGATCTGCCGGCCTATGCGAGCCTGCTGCGTTACGGCGAACCGCGTGCAGTGACGCATTACACCGAACGCGCGCTCAAGCGTGGCTACCGTCATATCAAGTTACATGAAATCACCGAGGCGCCGATCAAGGCGGCGCGCGAGGTCGGCGGCGCCGATCTGCCGATCATGGTCGATTGCAATTGCCCGTGGACGATCGACGAAGCGATTGCCATGGCGCGCAAGCTGCAGCCGCTGAATCTGAAATGGCTGGAAGAGCCGGTGTGGCCGCCGGAGGACCATCGCGGCTTGGCGCGCGTGCAAAGCGCCGGCGGCATTCCGACGGCGGCGGGTGAGAATGCGATGTTGCCGGAATTCAAGAGCATGTTCGAGCACGCTGCGATCACCTATGCGCAGCCCAGTGTCACCAAAGTCGGCGGTGTGACACAGATGCGCAAGGTCATGGCGCTGGCGGAGGCATTCGGCGTCAATGTGGTGCCGCATTCCGCCTACTTCGGTCCCGGCTTGCTGGCGTCAATTCATTGTATTGCGGCAATGCCGAATGAAACACTGGTCGAACGCTACGACGCCGACTTTGCGGAGAACCCGCTGCATGAGGCAATCAACCCGGGCAGCAACGGTCGCATCAATGTGCCGCAAGGGCCGGGTCTTGGCCTTGATCCCGATCCGGCGTTGATTGCGAAGCTGCGCGTCGCCTAGGCCGCCGGCACGGCGTGTTTCACGCGGTGCCGAATTTTGTTTCGACTATGATCCCGACTTCCTTCAGCATGGGGGTCGGCAGGATGCCGCCGGCGCAGACGATCACGGCATCGTTCTCAAGAGAAAACTGCCGGCCTTTCTGCTCGAGTTCAACCGCCTCGCCGGTGATACTGATGACGTTCGAGTCGAGGAGGACCTGCAGTTTCCTGTGCAGCAGGGTTTCCTCGAGGCGTTCGCGGTTTTTCGTCTTGATGCGGCCGAAAGCAACGCCACGGTAGGACAGGGCAACCGTGGTGCCGTCTTCACCGGCAATTGCCATGGCCGCTTCGATTGCGCTGTCGCCGCCGCCAACCACCAGCACGTGTTTGCCGCGGTACTGTTCGGAATCGACCAGTCGATAGACCACCTTCGGCAGATCCTCGCCCGCCACGCCGAGTTTGCGTGGCGTGCCGCGGCGCCCGATCGCCAGCAGCACCGAACGCGCGTAATACTCGCGGCGGCCGGTATTTACCCGGATGCCGTGTTCGGCGGCCATGATTTTTTCGACGCGTTCGCCATAGCTGATGGGAACGCGCACGCGTTCGACGATGCCCTGCCAGAACTGCAGCAGGGATTCCTTCGATATTTCACCGAGTTTGGCCTTGCCGATGATCGGCAGCGTGATCGGCTGGGTCAGCACGATTTTGTTGCGCGGATAGTGGTAGACGGTGCCGCCGAGGCTGTCTTCCTGTTCGATGGTGACGAATTTGAGCTTTTGCTCCATCGCGGCAAGCGTTGCCGAGAGGCCTGCAGGGCCCGCGCCGACGATCAGCACGTCGAGTTGATCGCCCTGTGCGCGCTTCTTCGCGATGGAGGCAATCGCCTGCCGCCCCTGTTCGGCGGCTTTGCGGATGAGGCCCATACCGCCCAGTTCGCCGGCGATATAAATGCCCGGCACATTGGTTTCAAAATCCGGCTTGACGTAGGGAATATCGACGCCGCGGCGCTCGCTGCCGAACACCAGCTTGATTGCTTCGACCGGGCAGGCTGCGGCGCAGGCACCGTGGCCGATACACACCGTCGGATTGATCAGATGCGCCTTGCCGTTGACGATGCCCAGCGTTCCCTCCGGGCAGGCCCTGACGCAGGCACCCGAACCCATGCAGATGTTGTGATCGACGACCGGATGCAGACTGGGCGGATCGGTCAATCCGGTTTCGGCCGAGCGCTGCAGCGTGGCGAGCGAGCGTGCCTCGCGCTGCCGCAGATGGCGCAGGTAGTAGAGCAGTATGAGCAGCAGCGGCAGCCCGTAGGCCGACCATAACGGAATATCGATCATGGCCTGCGTCCGCTGGAATTGGAGGTTGGCGCCTGACTTTGCGGCGGATCCCGCTTGAGGATCTTGCGCCAGTTGTCCGGCACGTGGCAGCGCTCGCACTGCGCGCCGTAGCTGCCGAAATGCACGTCGTCTTTTTTGCCGTGGCAGGTTACGCAATCGGTGCCCAGAGTAAAGCGGTCTGTCACCGGTGCGGTATGGCAGGACTGACAGCCGATCTTCATGTGCGCGCCGTCGAGTTTGAAGCGGCTTTTTTGATTATGGTCGAACTTTGCGCCTTTCCAGCCGCGCGCGTCGTGGCAGTCCGCGCAGCGCGGGCCCAGACGCTGCTTGTGATAATCGTCCCTGGCGTGGCAGCTTGCGCATTCCGCTGCGAGCACGATTTTTTCCGTAACCGGCGCGTTGTGGCAGGCCTGGCAGGCGGCACGCGCGTGGGCGTCGTTCAATTTGAAATGGCTGCGCTGATTGTGATCGAAACCGGTCTTCTTCCATGCGCTTGCCTCATGGCAGTTGTCACAGCGCGGACCGAGCCCCTGTTTGTGGCGGTCGTCGGCGGCATGGCAGGACAGACAGTCGCTTTTTGCATCCTTGAATGCCAGTGTCTGGTGGCATTGTTTGCATTTGGCATCGGCGTGACGGCCGCGCAATGGAAAGCGCGAGCGGGCGTGATCAAAACCCGTTTCGCGCCAGCCGCGTTCGTTATGGCAGTCGCTACATTGAATGCCCAGTTGCCCGCGGTGCCCCTTCTCGCGATCGTCGCGTTCGTGGCAGCCGTTGCAGAGTGCCGGCGGCTTTTCGCGAAAGCCGCTGTCCTTGTGGCAACTGTCGCATTTCGCCGTCCGGTGTTTGCCGCGCAGGGCAAAATGCGAATCACGGTCGTGATCAAAATTGGACGTCTTCCAGCCGCGCTCGTGATGGCAGCTTTCGCATTTTTCGCCCAGTGAGCCCTTGTGAGGATCGTCCTTGCGGTGGCAGGACAGGCAGTTGACCGCCAGCTTTGCCTGATAGAGGGGTTTGCGGTGACAGCTGTCGCATTTCACCGTGCGGTGCTTGTCGCGCAGCAAAAACCGCGTGTCCGTGTCGTGTCTGAACGAGGGCGCTTTCCATTTGTCCGGCTCGTGGCAGGATTCGCAGCGCGCGCCGAAGTGGCTTTTGTGCGCGTCGTCCTTGCGGTGGCAGGACAGGCAGTCTTTCGGCGTGTTCACGTATTTCTGATTGACGTGGCAGTCGGCGCACTTCACCGGCGCGTGACGCAGCAGCAGCGGAAAACGCGTGCCGGCGTGGTCGAATCGCGTGTCCTTCCAGCCGGTCGCATTGTGGCAGCCGGCGCATTTGGCGCCCAGTCCGCCATTGTGTTTGTCGTCCTTGCGGTGACAGTCGATGCACTGCGATGGCGCGGCGCGGTGTTTGCTGCCGGCGCGGTGACAACTCGCGCAGACCACCGCGCCGTGTTTGCCGTGCAGGGCGAAGTCAGTCTGCGTGTGGTCGAAGCTGCGTTCGTTCAAAATCACCGTGCGCGCCTCGCGCCCCTTATGTTCGGTATGGCAACGCCTGCATTCGCGGTCCTTGAGACGGCCGTGATGACCGCTGCCGTCGCGCACATCCGCCGCGACATCCTTGTGACAGTCCAGGCACAAGCGCGGCTGCGCCTGCCGGTCCAGGCGCACATGGCAGTTGCTGCACTGGGTTTCGAGTTTCGCGTGGCCCTGAATAACGCGCCCCGGCATGATCGCCGATTCGATGTTTTGCGCGCCGGCGCTGCCTGCTGCAACCACGAGGGCGACGAATGCCGCTACGACGCTAGCGAAGGTTCTAATAAACGTGGACGGCCACGACATGGATGACGGCCGTGATCGCCAGCATACAAAGGAACGGGATGTGCACGATATGCCAGAGTGAGAACAAACGTTCGTAAGCCGACAATTGGGCGGCCTGCTGTGCGGCGCGCAGCGTGCTGTCAACCCCGGAGAGGACGCGGGGGCTGTTTGCGCCAGCGGCATCGAAGGCGGCGGCGATGCAACGCAGCGTCGCCCGGCGTTTCCCGCCGATCAGGCAAAACCGCTTTGCGCTGGTGCTCCAGCCGGATGCCGGGGCGGCGGCGTAGGCCATGAATCCGCGCAGACCCGCCCGTATTTCCGGCGACCATTGCAACTGCGGCTCGAGTGCGTCGAGATTTTTCTCAAGGTCCTGCTGCAGTTCCTTCAGTGTTAATTGGCTGCCATAAAGGCCGCGGTGGATCTGCCGGTAGAGAAAGCGTCCGACCAGGCCGCTGCCGACCACCAGCAGCATACAGACCAATGCCACCGCTGCGTTTGGCGAGCCGATCTGGAACGTTGAATGGAACATCACCAGCAGCGGCCCGGCGATGCCGCCGATCATGTGAAAGCGGAACCAGTATTTCAGCGCCCCCCAATCCTGCATGATGCGCAGACGTTTGCGCATCGGATACAGCAGCAGACCGAGCGTCATGGTGCCGCCGGTCAGACCCAGCGCGTAGCCGATGTCCCGGCCGGAGTCGTAGGGACGAAACCGGATCACATACCAGATCGCGGCAAACAGGCAGACCGCCGCCGCGGTCCACATGGCGAAACGCATGAACGCGGAGAGGCGCGCCGCGAGCGACGGCTCAACCGTGACGGGGGCGCTGGCTTTGATGGTGGCCTGAAGACTCATGACGTTAACTATTCCGAGGTACGGTTGGGAGGGTCAATGGTTGCGGCACTGCGCGCAGTTACCGGTGTTTAGCGCTGATCGCGCGTGACGGTCGGGGCGGCGGTTGCAACGTGTACGGTCGTTGCGAACCGTATTCAATGTCCGTTGCGGTAAGCAAGATGTGCGCAATAGTTGCATCGCCAAAAATTTCCGCATGCATTATGCAATGCGCGAACAAGAATAATGTGCCGGCCGCGATGTTGTTATGACATTTCGCACGTTTGGCATTTGTGAGTATTGCGTTGTTGTGTCTATGCAACGCCTGTTTGCATTCAATCGGCGGCAATTGCACGGGGGTTTGCCCGCTGAAGTGCTGCCTCATCAAATTGACCGATATCAAAATAATATTGTTTTGATCAATAAATGGATCGACGCTGCGAGCGCGATGAAAATTTTTCTTTCGATGAATAACAAACATTCTTTCGTGATCAATCACACATTCGAATCAAAATAAGTTTTTGAACGTGACTTTTGCACGTGACGTCATTTGCAATCGCAAACAATACTGCGCTCGCTTCGTGCAGGTGTTATGCCCTGCACGCAAGTGTCCTTGGAGAGAGGGGCATTGTTCGCATATCAATGTAGCGGAGGGATTTATGAAAATGACACGTACTGTTCTTGTATCGTGGGCGGGTGCTTTGTTGTGGCTGGCTGCGCAATGCTGTTCGGCGGCGACGATCACCGGATCGCAGCATGACTTCACATCGAAGAACTGGTCCGGCGGGCGCATCTGCATTGCCTGCCACGTTGCGCACAAATCGGACACCTCGGTGACCGACGCGCCGCTGTGGGGGCATGCCAATTCGACGCAGACCTATACGCTCTACAGCAGTCCGACCCTGAATGCCGGGCCGATGGCGCAACCGAGCGGCCTGTCGAAGCTGTGCATGTCCTGCCATGACGGCACCGTCGCGGTCGACAGTTTCGGCGGTGTTACCGGCACCACGCCGATCTCCGCCGTGAACAACCTCGGCACATCGCTGGCGGACGATCATCCGATCGGGTTTATCTACAACTCGGCGCTGGCGACGGCCGACGGGGCGCTGTTTGACCCCAGTACTAAGAACGTGACCATCGGTTCGGGCAGTCAGACCAAGACGGGGACGATCGCCTCGCTGTTGCTCTACAACGGCAAAATGGAATGTTCCTCCTGTCATGACGTGCACAACACGTTTACGGTGGGAACGAGCCATCTGGTCAAACTGCCGGAAGCCGGCAGCCAGATCTGTCTGGCCTGCCATAACAAGTAGGGCATAACCGGGAAGCACACCGGCACGGGCGTGGCGCCCGTGCCGGTGGCGGACGCAGCACTGCTTCTGCAAGCGGACTTTTTAGAGACCGGCACGGCGTTGATACGGCCGGATGGTCTCGGCAAGTTTGTTTGCGGGTGGCGCGGAACGGGGCGGTGTGTTCATCACATCTGAACCCGGCCTGCGGCTGCAGTGTGGACTGTGTCATCCGCATTCCCGAATGCTCCGAAAAATATGAAACCAGACCCTATTGCATACGGCGCTGCCGGTCAGCAGCGGGACGAGGCGCGTTTGCGCGTGCTGAGAATCCAGCCCCTTCTCCGTAGCGTGCCGGTTGTCGCCATGCTGGTCGCCCTGCAGGGATGCGGCGGCGTTGCCTTGTCGCCGCTGGCGAAAATTTCGATGGCGGCAACGGTGGCAGGCGGCGTTTCACACGGGTCGATCATGGGTGGCAGCACGCTGGGCGCGCTGCACAACGCCTTCGACAACGAACCCGCGGTTGCGGCGCTTGAAGAAACCAAACCGCCGTTGCCCGCCGTGAAAATTACCAAAGAGACGGTGCGGCCCCAGTTCCGCGACGGGCTGGAGCGGGCCTGTTATTTCCCGAACGCCAGCGGCCGCGGCCTGCCATGCACATAAAGGAATATCCGATGAGAAAAATCACCTCTGCTTTGACCATGACGATGCTGCTCGCCGTCAGTTTGCTGGCCGGCTGCGGATCGATACCGCTGGCGTCACGGCAGGCCGATCTGCAGGCCAAGAGTTCCACCGCAAGGCCGGACAAGGCACGCATCTATGTTTACCGCGACGAAACCATCGGTTTCGCGGTGCCGATGACGCTGGCGCTGGACGGGCGCGCAGCGGGGCGCACCGCCGGCCAGACTTATCTGATGTGGGATGTCGAGCCGGGTGCGCACGCGATTGCCTCGTACGCCGAAGACACCGCGACGCTGACGCTGCAAACGGAACCAGGGAAATCGTATTACGTCTGGCAGGAGGTCAAGATCGGTTTCTGGAAGGCGCGCTCGCGCCTGCATGCGGTCGATGAAATCACCGGCCGCAAAGCGGTGGTCGGGTGCGATCTGGGTGAGCTCGCCGAGGCGCCGCAGAAGACGGCGTTGCGGGGCGCGCTGTGAGATCGCCGGCTAACCGCCTGCACAGGCTGACGACGTGGTTCGCCGTGTTGTTGCTGACGGCCTGCGCGGCCCCTTCGACCAATGTTTCAAAGGCGCCAGCACAGCCCGCCGCGGTGTTTTACCCGCCGCTGCCGAACCCGCCGCGCGTGCAGCATCTGACGACGATCGCAAGTGACCTGGACATCAGCGCGCCGGCCGGTGGTTTTGCAAAATTCATTGCCGGTGACGATCAGCGCGAGCAGCGGCTGCGCCAGCCCTACGGCGTCGCCATGTTCGAAGGCAAGCTCTATGTCGCCGACAGCAAGGCGCCGGGGCTCGCCGTGTTCGATCTGGTGCAGCGCAAGTTCTCCCTAGTCACCGGGTCAGGCAACGGGCGGATGAAGCGGCCGATCAACGTGACGATTGATGCCGACGGCAGCAAATACGTCACCGACACCGGGCGCGACCAGGTGCTGGTGTTCGACCGCAACGACCGCTTCGTCACGGCCTATGGCACGGCTGGCCAGTTCCGCCCGGTCGACACGGCGATCGCCGGCGAGCGCCTCTACGTCGTCGATATCCGCAACCACCAGGTGCAGGTGCTCGACAAACGCTCGGGAAAATTTCTCTTCAAGTTCGGTTCGGCCGGTTCAGCGCCGGGAGAGCTTTTTCATCCGACCAATATCTCGATCGGGCCCGACGGCGATGTCTATATCGTCGAAACCAGCAATTTTCGCGTGCAGCGTTTCAGCGCGGAGGGCAAGCCGGTGCGCATTTATGGCGAATCCGGATCCGAATTCGGCACCTTCAGCCGCCCCAAGGGCATCGCGATCGATCGCGCCGGGCGTCTTTACGTCGGCGACGCCGCCTTTGAGAACGTGCAGATCTTCGATGTCAGCGGCAAGCTGCTGCTGTATTTCGGTCAGCCCGGCGACAAAGCTGAAGGGCTTAACCTGCCGGCCGGCGTCAGCATCGACTACGACAACGTCGCTTTGTTCAAACGATATGCCGATCCGCGTTTTACGATTGAGTATCTGATCCTGGTGGCGAGCCAGTTCGGCCCGAACAAGGTCGATGTCTTCGGATTCGGCCGCATGCAGGGCATGCAGTATCCGCCCGATGCCAAAGTCAATGCCGCGCAATCCGTACAACCGGCGCAGTGACACATTTTGAACGGCAAGCATTTTGAACAGGTATCGCAGCGAAAGCAGCGTGGAACGGAAATGCGGGAGTGGCACGACTGCGCGGCGTGGTCGATGTACCGCGGCGCCTGTTTCCTGGCGGTATTCATCGCGATATTGTCCGTCGCAGGGCCGGCCTGTGCCGAGGATATCGTGCCGTTCCGCGTCACCGGCGTCGAGGGCAGTGCCACGACGCGTTTTCTGCGCGATGAAATCGTCAGCGGGCAGCCGGGCGCGGGTGCTCAATCGCGCCAGTCGCAATCTGATCTGCGGCAGGAACTGTTTTTCATGACGCACAGCTACGCTTACCATCCGAACTTTGTGAGCCTCGATATCGGCGGCGGGCCGATCCTGCAGCGCCAGACGTTTGCCAACGACGCCGGCGATTCGCAGTCGCAGGGCGCGCTCTACAACTTCACCGGCCGCGCGAACTTTCTGCGCGACAAGCCCTATCGCGGTTCGGTGTTTCTGGATCATCTGAATCCGACCGTGAGCGTGGCGCCGGGGCAGGTGCTCACACAGGAGAACACGCGCTACGGATTCGATTTTTCGCTGCTCGCGCCGGTCACCCCGGTGCCGATGCATGTGGACGCTTCGCGCGCGCATTTTCAGGGGCGCGGCGCCGACCGCATTATCGACGACCAGGTTGACCGCATGAACTTTCGTGCCAACCGCGCGTTCGGTGCTTACGGTTCGACGCAATTCCAGTATCAAAGTACGCACCAGCAGTCGCTCAGCGGCAGCCCGGGCCTGCCGATCCAGTCGAGCACGGCCGACACCAATGCCTATACGCTGGATTCGCGTTTCCAGTTCGGTGCCAACCGGCAGTATGACGTGGTCAATCTGATGACCTTCAATACCCAGAGTTACGCGCTGGGCCTGGGGCCGTTTCCCGACCGCAAGGACGCGCGTTTTTTTCTCGATATGCGCGGCCGGCACACCGACCGGCTGCAGACTTTCGGCAGTTACAACTACAGTTCAAGCAACCAGGGCGATCTCGTCTCGACACTCAATTCGGCGGCGGGCGGCGTCAGTTACTGGCCGACCAAGGATTTGACTGCGACGTTTGGCGTGCACGGCGATAACAACGAAACCAACCAGTTTTTGGCGCATACCTACGGACTCGACGGCACTGGCCGTTATCAGCGCAACCTGCCGCTGGGTCTGGCGCAGGCCAGCTACGGCCTGCGTTACGACCAGCGCGATCAGCAGGCGCTCGCCAGCCAGACCAGCGTGCTTGGCGAGCGCCTGACATTGACCGGCACTATCTTCAGTGCGCTGGCGCGGCAACGCGTCAATGGCGGCAGCGTGATCGTCAGCAATATTACGCGCACGCAGACGTTTGTGGCCGGGCAGGATTACCTGCTGTCGGTGGTCGGCCTCGAAACACGCGTGCAGCGCCTGCTCGGCGGCAACATACTCGACGGCCAGGATGTGCTCGTCGATTACAACTACGACGTCGGCGGCACTTATGCCTATACGCAAACCGACCAGACGCTGAATCTGAGCTGGGGGATCGGCAGCTATCTAAACCTCTACTTCCGCTATCTCGATTCGATGCCGCGGCTGACCTCCGGCACGCCGACTTTCCAGCTCAACGAAGTACGCAGTGGTTTGTACGGCGCGCGCGCCGACATGCCGCTCAGACTGCCATTCGAAGTCATCGTCGGCGGCAGTTTCGAGGGCGAGGACCGGCGCGAAACCATTTCACCGTACCGCCGCCAGTCGGAAGACGTTTACGTGCAGACCGAGGATCCGCTGTTTGCCAGCGGCAAATTCCGCTTCTCGGTGCGCCGCACCCATCTGGCCTACGCCAATTCGGTGCAGAACGTTGATCTCACCGGTTACGATTTTCGTTATTGGTCGCGGCACTGGTTCGGCCTCGACGTTTCTGCAGACGCCAGTTACGAGCGTGACGTCGGCGCGCCGGTCGCGCGCAGCCGTACCATCGGCTCGCTGAAGGCGCAATGGCGTTACCGCAAGGCGAGCGTCACTTTCGACCTCGGGCGCACGCGCGAGACCCAGGGCGAGCTCGACCGTTCGCGCACGCTTATGCAGGTCCTTTTGCGAAGGGATTTTTGAAGATGATCCGGCAGTGTTACGCGATTGCATTGTTCTGTCTGTTGATCGCCCTGGGCGGCTGCGCGCCGGCGGTGCGCCCGGTCGAAGAGCAGGTGTCGCTGGTTTGGCCGCAGTCGCCCGATCCACCGCGCATTGCTTTCGTGAAGACGTTTTCGCGTCCTGACGATCTTGGCATCACGCGTGGATTTTTCCAACGCATCGCCGACACCCTGTTCGGCGGCAGCGAAGCGCATCTGGTGCGGCCGATGGCGGTGGTGGCCGTTGATGGCGTCCTCTACGTGGCCGACCCCGGCGCGAAAGGCGTGCACCGCTTCGATCAGCCGAAGGGCGAATACGATTTACTGCACGCGGCCGATGGCGGTGCGCTGCCGTCACCGGTGGGACTCGCGCGCGGCGCCGATGGCGACGTTTACGTGACTGACTCGGTGCTCGCCGCCGTTTTCGTCATCCGGCGCGGCGCGCGCGCGGCAGTGCGTTTGAAGCTCGATGCCAAACTGCTGCAGCCGACCGGCATCGCCGTCGAGCCGGCAAGCGGGCGTCTGTTTGTCGTTGATACCGCTGCACACCGGGTGGCCGTGTTCAACAAGGACGGTTCCAGTGCCGCTGGTTTCGGCCGGCGCGGCGATGGCGATGGCGAGTTCAACTATCCGACGCTGCTCTGGCGTTCGCCGCAGGGCCGTTTGTATGTCACGGACACGCTGAATTTCCGCGTGCAGATGTTCGACGAACGCGGCGCCTTCATTTCGAAGTTCGGGCGGCACGGCGACGGCGCCGGCGACCAGATGCGACAGAAGGGCGTGGCCACCGACCGTCAGGGGCACGTTTACGTCGTCGACGCGCTGTTTAACGCACTGCAGATTTTCGACGAGGGCGGCCGGCTCTTGCTGTCGCTCGGCACGCTGGGGCGCGAGCGCGGCGAATTCTGGCTGCCGACGGGCATCTTTGTCGGTGAGGATGACAGCATCTATGTCGCTGATTCGTACAACCAGCGCGTCCAGGTGTTTCGTTATATCGGCGGTCCGGCATGATTTATCTGGCGCGCGTGCTGGCGTTGATCATGCTGGCGTACTTGCTGATATTCGCGCCGCGCGCGCAGGCGGCGATGGCGACCGGCAAACACAATCTTTCCGTCAGCGGGCCGGGTACGGTGAAGGCCGCGGCCGAAGATCGGTTCTGTATCTTCTGCCACGCGCCGCACAACAGCGCACCGAGCGCTCCGCTGTGGAACCGGCGCACGCCGGGCGCTACCTATATTCCGTATACCAGTTCGACGGCTAAAGCGGGCGCGGGCCAACCCACCGGCGCTTCATTGCTGTGCCTGAGCTGCCACGACGGCACCATCGCGCTGGGCGATGTGCTCAATCGCACCACGGCGATCACGATGGCCGGCGGCGTCACCACCATGCCGGCGGGCTCGGCCAGCCGCCTCGGCACCGATCTGTCGGGCGATCATCCGGTATCGATTGCCTATACAGCGTCGTTGGCGGCGACGCTCGGCGAACTGGTTGCGCCGTCCACCTTGACGGGGCGCGTGCGGCTCGATGCCGGCGGCCGTTTGCAATGCACGTCCTGTCACGATCCGCACGACGACAGCAACGGCAAATTTCTGGTGATGTCGAACCAGGCATCGGCGTTGTGCCAGACCTGTCACGTCAAGAATTACTGGGGCAGCAGCAACCATCGGCTGTCGAACAAAACGTGGAACGGCAGCGGCCCCAATCCGTGGCCGCACACCAGCGGTACCACGGTGGCGGCCAACGCCTGCGAAAGCTGCCATCGTCCGCATGCGGCCGGCGGCCGCAAATGGATACTCAACGCGGCGGCGGAGGAGAACAACTGTTACTCCTGCCACAACGCCAACGTGGCGGCCAAAAACATCCAAACCGAATTCACCGGCAAACCGTCGATCCATCCGGTGGCGTCAACCACCGGTGTGCATGACCCCGTCGAGCCGGCGGTGGTGCAGTCGCGCCATGTGGAATGCGTGGACTGCCACAACCCGCATGCCAGCAATGCGACCAACGGCATCATGCCCGGCGCACTGGCCGGCACGCGCGGGCTTTCCATCGGCGGCACCGAAACCAATCCGGCTACCAACGAGTACCAGATCTGCTTCCGCTGCCATGCCGACAGCAGCAACAAGCCGGCGCCGCGCACCTCGCGGCAGCTGGCGCAGACCAACACGCGGCTCCAGTTCGATACGCTCAATCCGTCGTATCACCCGGTCGCCGGACCAGGCCGCAATTCAAATGTGCCGAGCCTGTTGCCGCCGTGGAACACCGCCAGCACGGTTAAATGCGAAGACTGCCACAACAACAACAGCGGGCCGGGCGCCGGCGGCACCGGGCCGAACGGTCCGCACGGCTCGATCTATCCGACTTTGCTTGAACGCCAGTATGTTAAGACCGACCGCACCACGGAAAGCGCCGCCGCTTATGCGCTGTGCTACAAATGTCACAACCGCAGCAACTTCATCACCGCCACCAACGGCGCCTCACCCTTTGGCACCGACAGCGGGCACCGCAAACATGTGCTCGAGCAGCGCACGCCGTGTAATGTCTGCCACGATCCGCACGGCGTCAGTTCGACGCAGGGCAATCCGGTCAACAACAGCAAGCTGATCAATTTCGACACGTCGGTGGTGACGCCCTCGGGCGGCAGGCTGCAGTTCATCTCGACAGGCACCAACCACGGGCAGTGTTATCTGGTCTGCCACGGCGAAAACCACAATCCGAAAAGTTACTAGAAGCGATCTCACCCCCCTCCGCCAAAAGGGGGCGTTTGGGAGTGAGGGTTACGGCTTCTTCCCCCCATCCTGCCCTTCCCCCACAAGGGGGGAAGGAACTTTCTAAGTCACGTCATGCGTTTTCATTTCTCTTGCGCATGGCAGAAGGCCCCCTCTCCCCTTGTGGGAGAGGGCAGGGGCTGATGTTTCCCCGGCTTTTCATGCTCGTAATCCGAGTCGTTTCTTGAGCACCTGCATGGCGAAGTCGGTCAA
>CALQCM020000089.1 GCA_943329075.2 Chitinophaga pinensis
ACTATCGATCATCACTTTGGCTAAACTATTGTGTACCCAGCATTCCCTTATATTGACCGACTTCGCCATGCAGGTGCTCAAGAAACGACTCGGATTACGAGCATGAAAAGCCGGGGAAACATCAGGGGGCAGGGTGAGGGGTGATTTTGTCTTGTTCTTCGCGTTGTTTTCTGATTGCGCTTCGTGTTGGCCGGGTGTGGCCCGGCGGCCAGTTACTTTTCTTGCTTCGCCAAGAAAAGTAACCAAAAGAAGGCGACCTCCGGTTCACCGGTCCTGCGGACTCCCCTGCGCTGCTCGCCACGCGGGGCGGCTGCGGAACTCGTCCTTGTCACGATGTGACAAGGACTCAGACAGTCCTCGCCGAAACCTCCCCGCGCGGCTGTGCTGCTCGGCGGTTCTCAGGGGGAAATGGCGGTTTTCTGCCATCGTCGTTTTTTCTTAGCGCAAACCCGGAAACACTGACAGCGCAGTCTCGCCGAAGATCCAGCGGCGGTCTTCCTCGGAGAGAAAGGCCAGCACTTTTTTCGCTTCGTCGAGACGGCTTTTGACGCCGTTGAATTTCGGGTGCGCCGGATAGTTGGAGCTCCACATGATGCGTTTGGCGCCGAAGGTCTGCATGAGTTTTTCGTAGAGCTCTTCGGCGATGCCGCCGGCGTCGCGCGCGGCGGCGATGTTGTTGATGGCGGTTTTGACGTAAACATTCGGGTTGTCGGCAAACGAGAACAGCGGCGCGAGATCGGGGTAGGGCGGGGTGCCGACCTTGTGGCCCCAGGCGTGTTCAAAGCAGACTTTCACATCAGGGTAACGTTCCATCGCTGTGCGGATTTTCGGCAGTTCGATAATGCGGTCGTTGACGGCAAGCGGGATATTGAGCTTCTGCATGCGTTCCCACAGCGGGAAGGTCGCCGGTTCGCCGAGTGAGGTGGCCGGCAGGCGGCCGCGCATGAAGCGCATGCCGGTCACACCTTCCTGTTCAACCAGGCGCGAGAGTTCGTCCGGTGATTTCGGATCCAGC
Organism: Chitinophaga pinensis; assembly: GCA_943329075.2. Classification (GTDB taxonomy): domain Bacteria; phylum Pseudomonadota; class Gammaproteobacteria; order Burkholderiales; family SG8-41; genus PALSA-1004. The sequence goes on from CALQCM020000089.1 coordinate 1,016, forward strand.
GGGTCGAGCACGACCACGCTGGCGAAACGCTTCGGGTCAACGCGCGCGGCGTCGCAGGTGTAGCGATTGTCGTATTCATAGACGAAATAGGCCTGCACCAGCGTGGCTTTGTGGACACCCGCCTCGTCCATCAGTTTGGCCAGCGTTTCGACGGTGGTGACCGGCCATTCGGTCTGGCCGATTTCCTTGATGCTGGGGATGGTGCCGGCACGCGGCGTGTCGCTGATCTGCGGATATTTCTTGCGGTCGTCCGTGAATACGTGGACGTGGGTGTCGACGATGACCATGATTTCCTTTTAGGCTTTGTTTCTGAATTGCCGCGCTGCGGTGCGCGAAAGTGCATCCGGGCGGCTCGCGCTATTATAACGGCGCGTTTCGTCCGAATCGCACCGGCCCTACCCGTTTATCCCATCAGCGCACCGCAGAGGACAGTATGAAGAAAATAAAATCCGAATTGAAGGTGTTCAACCAGGCCAAAGAGCCCGACCATCCCGGCGTCATCCCCGGCCTCACCATCAAGAAACTCGCCGGCTGCACGGACCATCCGGCCGAGCGCATCAGCGTGGGTCTTGCCACCTTCGGCCCCGGCACACATGAGCACCTGCACTGGCACATGATCGAGACATTCCACTACATCGTTGCCGGCGCCGGCATCGTGCGCGATATCGAGGGCAATTCATGGGAAGTCGGCCCCGGTGACGTCGTCTTCGGCCCGGCCGGCCTGCGCGGCGCGCATGAGTGGGAGATCAAGGAATCGTTGTCGTTGCTGACCATCAAGGGTACGACTTCGGCGGAGCGCGCGATCCAGTTCAACATCGACCGCAAGACCATGGAATCCTCGGCCGACATGCAGTATCTGGTGGATCGCGGCATCGCCGACATGAAGGGCTCGTTTTACGAATAGTGTGGTTTGTCGCCGCCGGAGTAGACGGGTTTCCCGGTGCCTCCTGCAGGCGAGTCGCCTGCACCACAAAATCCCGATGTTGTCGTGGCGCAGGCGACTCGCCTGCGGCAGGCGCCGCGCTTGACGGCTGCGTACAAATACCCGACGATCAGAAAAAAGTCGGCAGACCGGCTGCTGTCCGCGCAGTTCAATCCGGAGGAGGTTGCAGCGATGAAAACGATCCGCTTTCTGTTATTTTGCGTGCTTGCCGTGTCGGCGTTGTGCACGAGTGCTCTTGCGTTGGCGCAGGGTCCGGCGTGGCCGAACAAGCCGGTGCGGGTGGTGGTGCCGTTTGCCGCGGGCGGCAGCACCGATATCGTTGCGCGCATCCTGTGCGCGCGTCTGACCGAGGCCCTCGGCCAGCAGTTCATCGTGGACAATCGCGCCGGCGCCGGCGGGTCGGTGGGGTCGGACATCACGCAACGCGCCAACCCCGACGGCTACACGGTGACCATCGTGGCAACCAGTTACGCCACCAACGCCGCGCTCTATTCGATGCCCTTTGATCCGGTCAAGGGCATCACGCCGATCGCCTTGCTACACAGCGGGCCGTGGGTGCTGGCGGTGAATATGATGGTCAAGGCCAACAATCTGAAAGAGCTCATCGAGCTGGCGCGCGCGCAGCCGGGCACGCTCAACTTCGGTTCTTCAGGCATCGGCGGCGGCACGCATCTGGCGACCGAACTGCTCATGCAACTGACCAAAACAAAAATGGTGCACGTGCCATACAAAGGCGATGCACCCGCGGTGACCGATCTGCTCGGCGGGCAGATCCAGTTCATCATATCGTCGGCGCCGGCCTTGCTGCCGCATCTGAAGGCCGGCAAGCTGCGTGCCTTCGGCGTGACCACCGAGAAGCGCTCGGCTGAATTGCCCGACGTGCCGGCGATCGGCGAAATCGTGCCGGGTTATGAAACCAATCCGTGGAACGGCATGTGGGGCCCGCCCGGTATGCCGAAAGACGTCGTCATCCGCATGAACCAGGCACTGGCGAAAATACTTGGCATGTCCGAGGTGCAGGAACGCCTGCGCAGCGAGGGCCGCGAAGCAACCCACTCGTCGCCGGAGGAATTCGCGCGCATCATCGCGCGCGACATCACGAAGTGGAAAAAGGTCGTGCAGGAAGGCAGCATCAAGGTGCAGTAATTTTCAATCGCAGTTATTCAGATATTCAGGAAGGGGAGGCAACATCGTGGAGTTCGCGTCGACGCTGCAGGTATTCGATCCGCGCCACCACGACGTTTACCGCCGCATGCAGTACGCGGCCGACCGCGAAACGAAACGTTCGTAGATCGAGCTCGCTGAACTCGCCGTGATGGACGGCATCAGCTACAAATCGCATTACTAGATAAAATCGCAAAAATGCTCCCTCGCCCTGCCAAGGGGGAGAGTGTGAGAACAGGCAAAATTCGCTGCTGCGAATTTTGTATCGATCAACTGAAAAGGAAATGAAATGTCGCAAGCCAGTGGTATGAAACCCATCCGCCGTGTCGTCACCGGAAACGACGCCAACGGCAATTCCACCGTCACCTGGGACGGCCCCTCGCCGTATTCGCATGCGGCTTCGATGGGGCACGGTCGCGGCCACACCGATCTGTGGGTGTGGACCGAGAGCCCGGCACCGTTGTCCGGCAAAACCGACGACGGCGGCATACCGTACGATTTTCCGGGCCCGCCCAACGGCGGCCAGTTGCGCGTGATTCAGGGGGTGGGCAAGCCGGATGATTACGATGCGGCGACCGACACCAATATCGTCGCGCCGCACGCGCCGAAAATCCGCCCGCCCGGCCGCACCTGGGACCGCGGTGGCCACAATTTCTATTCGGGTGGCATGCACAAGACGGAAACCGTCGATTACGCACTGATACTCGAGGGCAATCGTAGCCTGGTGCTCGACGACCAGGACGTGGAATGGGCAGAGGGGGACGTCGTCATCGATGTCGGTGCCTGGCACCAATGGGCGAGCCGTGTCACCGGCGGTTCGCTCGTCATGTTCGACATGATTTCGGCAACCTTCGTCGATGGCCCGGTCGGCCTTGCGCAGGGCAGCGATCGTGTGATGACCGCTGCCGCCAGTCATACGGTGCCCAACGGTGTGAAGCCGACGCGCCGCATCGTCTGTCTTGACAAGGAGCCGAACAAATCGACACTGGCGAGTGACGCCGCCACGCCCGATGTGCGCACTGATCCGGCGCGCCCGGGTTACGCTTCGCAGCGCCTGTGGGTCACCGATGCCACGCCGGCGAAGATCGTGCTTGAAACGTTGCAGTTCCCGCACACCATCGAGCCGCCGAAGAACGGTTCGGTGATGCGCACGGTCACGTTCCCGCCGGATGCGTCATGGCAGGGCAAGGTCGGGCAGAAGGAAGTTGCCGCGTTTTTCCAATCGATGGGTTCACCCAAGGCATCCACCTGGTCGGCAAACGCGAAGCATCCGTATATGCAGAAAACGGAAACGCTGGAATTCGCGGTCGTCACCGAAGGCGAATTGGTGCTGGTACTCGACACGCAGGAGGTGACGCTGAAAAAAGGCGAGTTCGCTATCATCCGCGGTAGCAACCATGCGTGGAGCAACCGCACCGGCAAACCGGCGACGATTGCGCTGGCGACGCATGACGGGAAGTATTGAGCGGATTTACGTAGTTCGTAAGTAATTTGTGGCGCGGGCGATTGTTGCCCGCGCCATTTTATTTGCCCACGTTGTAGGGCGGAAAAGCGCAGCGCATTCCGCCGGATGGATGTTGCTTTAAATTATCGCGGTGCTTCAAGATCAACTTCGCCGGGGGTAGCCCGGCAGCTACTTCCTTTCTCTTGAGCGGCCAAGAGAAAGGAAGCAAAGAGAAGGCCGCCCCGGTTCGCCGGTCCTTCGGACTTCCCTGCGCTGCTCGACCCATCGGGCGGCTGCGCAACTCGCCCTCGCGGTGAAACCGCGAGGGCTCAGACAGTGCTCGCCGACTGCCCCCGATGGGTCTGTGCTGCTCGGCGGCTCTCAGGGGATCTCGCAATCAAGCCTGCGGGTAGTCTATTGCCAACGGTTTTCGCTTTTCTCCCCTTGTGAGCCGCCGAGTAACGCAAACGAGCCGGGAGATTTCGGCGAGGACTGTTTGAGTCCTTGCCGCGCAGCGGCAAGGGCGAGTTCCGCAGCCGCCCGGCTCGTTGAGTAACGCAGGGAAGCCCGAAGGGCCGGCTCGCTAGGGGTCGCCTTCTTTTGCTTCCTTTTCTTGGCGAAGCAAGAAAAGGAAGTAGCTGCCGGGCTACCCCCGGCGAAGTTGAAGCACCGTACGTATTAGAACTACATCGGCATTCACGCGTGGGCGACGCTTTTCTGCAATGCGCTCCCAAGTGTCGTGCGTATTCCACGCAAATGTATAATTGCCCCTCGTAGTATCCCGGAACCCATATGAAAAACGCACACCCCATTTTTATCCTAACGGCACTCGCAGTCGCGATGACGGCGCCGCACGCCGCGGCGCAAAACCAGTGGCCGAACAAACCGATCCGCATGACCGTGTCGTCGGGCGCGGGCGGCGGGCTTGATTTTGTCTCGCGTCTGATTGCCACGCCGCTGACAGAGGCGCTGGGGCAGAGTGTGGTGGTGGATAACCGCGCCGGTGCGAGCGGCAGCATCGCTGCCGACGTCACCGCGCATTCGGCACCCGATGGTTATACCGTGATGATGTTGTCGGCGAGCCTCGTGGTCTATGGCGTCGTGGCGAAGACGCCTTACGATCTCTACAAGGACTTCGACGCGGTGTCGCAGGTCGCCGGCGGCCCTTACATACTGACCGTGCATCCGTCGCTGCCGGTGAAGTCGGTGGCGGAACTGGTGGCTTATGCCAAAGCCAATCCGTCGAAACTGAATTTCGCTTCGACCGGCAATGCTTCGCTCGCGCATCTGGCGGGCGAACTCTTCGGCCAGTCGACGGGCACGAAAGTAATGCATATTCCCTACAAGGGTGTGGGGGCTGCGATGACCGACATGCTCTCGGGGCAGGTGCAGTTCAGTTTTTTGAGTGGTGGTTCGATCTACAGCCAGGTGCGCTCGGGCAAACTGCGCGCGCTGGCGATTGCGAGCAACAAGCGCGCCAAAGTCGCGCCGGAAATCCCGACCATGATCGAGGCCGGCGTGCCGGGTTACACCGTGACGCAATGGCATGGCATGGTGGCGCCGCGCGGCACGCCGAAACCCATCATAGATCGTCTCTACAAAGAGATCGCCAAGGGTGTGCAGCGTGCCGATGTCATGGCACGTCTGGAACAGGACGGCACCGACGGCGTTGGCAGTTCGCCGCAGGAATTCGCCGCCTTCCTGCGCGCCGAGCGCGATCAGTGGACGCGCGTGGTGAAGAGCGCCGGTATCAAGATCGAATAGTCGCGCAGACGTTTAACGAGCACCGCCTCTGAATTTATCGCCCTCCCGCGCGCGAAGCGCGGGGGAAGGAACAGGTCTTTAGCGCGGCATTGGCTGCAATGCCGGCACTTCCGGATCGTCCGGCGGTTGCGCGTTGCCGGCGATCAGCAGCATGCCGACCAGATCGTAATATCCCATCAGGCTGATCAGTTCGACGATGCCTTTCTCACCGAATTTTTCGAGCGCCGTGGCATAGGTCGCATCCGCGACTTTTTTGTCGCGGAAAATTTCGGTGGCCAGATCGTATAAGGCGGCTTCGTCTTCCTGCATGCCGGCGGGTCTTTTTCCGGCGGCAAGTTCAACACCGACTTTCGGATCCAGCCCGCCTTTGATGGCCGCCTTGTAATGGCTGCGCCAGGCCCAGCGCACATTCTGGTTGCGCGCCGCGAGCAGGATTGCGAACTCGGTGAGCCGCGCGGGGAACTGCGTGTTCCAGCGCAGATAGTCGGACACCCCGGTGATGCGTTCGGCCAGCGCCGGGCTGCGCAAATAGATGCGATAGGGCGGTTGCCTGAAATTGGCGCCGCGCGGCGGCGCCGAGACGCTGTCGGCCCACTGTTTCTGTTCGGGGGTCAGTTTTTCCAGCGGTATCTCGGGAAAGCGTTGCGGACTTTGCGCGGCGGAAACCTGCGGCAGGGCCATCCACAACGAAGATGCCGCCAGCAAGGCGTTTTTGAAGATGTTTTTCATGAACGGTTCCATGTGATGTTGTGATTATTCGACGCGGACCATTTTCAGCGCCGGCCCGTTCGGCTTTTGCGTCAGGGTCAGCGTTTCGCCATTGACGGCGATATCGAATTGATTGCCGGCTGCTGCCATGGCGAAGGCGCTTTTGGCGACGAGCACTTTCACCGCCAGCACATTGTCCTTGACCGTGTAGCTGCCCGACTGCAGGTACAGTGCGTTGAACACCGCGACCTTGTCGGCGTCGCTGGCCTTGTCGTTGGACGGATAGTCGGGCAGCGGCTTGGTGCCGTTGATGCGCACGAAGCTATAGTGTTTGGGTGTAAAGATATACAGGCCCGGCTGCGGCGTGGTCACCGGCGCCTTGCCGGTTTCGGCAATTTCGCTGATGCGCCAGACGCCGACCAACGGATTGTGCGCGGCCGTCTGCGCCTGCGCGCCCGTACAGGCGATCCATCCAAACAGAATGGCCGAAATAAGTGAACGTTTGGCCATGTCACCCCCCTTTGATTGCACGACATTGCGTCGTGTTGGTTTGAATAATTATTCGACTTTGATGTTGGCGTCGCGCAGGATCTTCGCCCACTTGTCCATTTCGCTGCGGATGGTGCGGCCGAAATCTTCCGGCGAGCCGCCGGTGACGACGTAACCCACCTCGGTCATGCGCGCGCGCACCGCCGGCATCAGCAGCACCTTGTTGATCGCTGCATTCATGCGCGTGATCACGTCGCGCGGCGTCGCCGCCGGCGTGATGATGCCGCGGTGGCTGGTGCCGTCGATCTGCGGCCAGCCCGATTCGGCGAAGGTCGGCACCTTGGGCATGACGTTGCTGCGCGTCGCGCTGGCAATCGCCAGCGGGCGCAGCTTGCCGGTGTCGGCCAACCCCTTGGCGGCGAAGATGCCGCCGAAGCCGACCATCACCTCGCCACTGGTGGTGGCGTAAATGGCGAGCCCCGTGCTTTTGTAGGGGATATGCGTGATTTTGATTTTCGCCACCGCGTTGAAGAGTTCGCCCATCACATGCGGCACCGTGCCGTTGCCACCCGATGAATAGTTGAGCTGGCCCGGATGCGCGCGCGCGAGTGCGACCAGTTCCTTCACCGATTTCACCGGCAGCGACGGGTGCACCACCATCAGCGTCGTGCTCGACGACGAGATGCCGCTGACCGGCACGAAATCGCGCAGGCTGTCGTAGGGCAGCTTGCCGACCAGCACCGGATTGACGATGAAGGCGTGGTCCATCACGTACATCGTGTAACCGTCGGGCTTGCTCGCGGCCACCACCTGTGTCGCGATCACCGTGCCGCCACCCGCGCGGTTGTCGATGACGATCGGCTGCCCCAACGCTTCGGAGAGTTCCGGCGCAATCGCGCGGATGATGCCGTCGGCGCCGCCGCCGGCGGCGTAGCCAACCAGCATGCGCACCGGCTGGTTCGGATAATTTTGCGCAAAGGCAACGCCGGCCAGTGTCAAGGCGATGCCGGCAAGCGCGCGTGGCGCGTGATACTGCTGCTTCATTGTTCCTCCGGGAATTCGATGGCAACGCCGGCACACGTTGAATGGCACGGCGCTGACGTATGCTTGTAATTGATGTTGTTATAATAACGCGATCTTGAAACACACACCTTCATTGAATTCATATTTGGCGTTGCGTGCCCGCGCGACGAACGACGGCGCCTCTTTGCGCCCGCGGCGCCGTCCTCCGTCGTTGTAAGCCGACGCCGCGCGCGTGCCGCGCGGATCAGAAGCCGGTTGCATCGCGCCGGCGATCCACATTGATTTGAAAACAGCATGTCACCGCGCGCCTCGCGCCGCCGTGACGCCACATCCTACGTAACGGAGATCCCATGAAACTGACCCGCCGCGAAATTCTCAAGGCCGGTGCCGCCACTGCAGCACTCGGCGCCGCATCCCGCCTATCCGCCCAACCGCTGATCATGACGCCGGCGTCTGAACTCATTCCGCGTTCGGGCAGGCGCCGTGTCGTCATTGCCGGCGGTGGCTGGGGCGGCATGACGGCGGCGCGCCATATCCGCGAGCAGTCGCCCGACCTTGAGGTGATACTGCTCGAGCGCAATCCGGTGTTCTGGTCGTGCCCGCTCAGCAACAAATGGCTGATCGACGTCGTCGACACCAACTTTCTGATCAAGTCGTATATGGCGCCGGCCAAGCGCCACGGCTACACCTTTGTGCAGACCGAGATCAGCGAAATCGACCGCACGAAAAAACGCGTGCACACCGCGCAGGGTTACCTCGATTACGACTGGCTGATCATCTCCGCCGGCATTCGCTACGGTTTCGAAGCCTGGTTCGGCAACGACAAAAAGGCGATCGATTACACGCGCATCAATTATCCGACCGCCTATATTCCGAGTGTCGAACACGCGCTGGTCAAACAGAAGATCCACAACTTCAAGGGCGGCACCTTTGTGCTGACGCTGCCGCCACCGCCGCACCGTTGCCCGCCGTCACCTTACGAGCGCGCCTGCCTGATGGCGTGGTTGTTCAAGCAGAAGAAGCTCAACGCGAAGATCGTCATTCTCGACCCGAAGCCGAACGTCGCGCCGATTACCGGCGGTTACAAGCTGGCGTTCAGCGAACTGTATCCGGACATCATTACCCATGTGCCGAACGCCACCATCAAGGAAGTCGATCCGTTTAACAAAGTGGTGAAGACCGCCGCCGGCGACTTCAAGTTCGACGATGCGCTGTTGATGGCACCGCACCAGGCCGCCGATCTCGTCTGGAAAGCGGGGCTGATCGGCAAGACGCCGGAAGGCAAACCGACCGGCTGGGCTGCCGTCAATCCTCTCCTCTACAACGTGGCTGACGATCCGCAGGTGTTTGTGATCGGCGATTCGGTCGGTGCGGTGTCGCCGCACTTCGGTCATTACCCGAAGAGCGGCCATGTCGCCAACCGGCAGGCGCGTGCGGTGGCCGCCTACATTGCGGCGCAGGCGCGCGGCGAGGTGCCCAAACACGTCATGATCGATAACCTCTGCTACATGCTGGTCAACAATAGTCCGCGCGAGGCGATTGCCGTGCAGTTCGACTACAAGCTCGACGAAGCCGGTGTATTGCGCCAGACGCAGATCGACGACAACGACCGGCGTCCCGAGTTGTGGGAGTCGGACCTCAAGTGGGTCAGTTACATGTTCGATGACTTTGCGGCGGGTTGAGCTCACACTGATCGATGCCGTAACTCAAAGGCCGGCAGCGATGCCGGCTTTTTTATGTCTGCCGGGGTGCACGCAGGAACTTCCACACGTTCCTGCAGTCAAGCCTGAAGAGGGGCAGATTTTGTGCGTGTGGTGGTCGCTGGCGCTTGAAGTTTTGTCACATTCCTCCGTTATAAATTCAGGTGTCCGGGAATCCGCCTGCATGCGGCCCCCGGGGGCGGCCCCGACTGTTTCGCGGCCGCCGGTTTCTTTGGAAAGGGTTGATGGTGTTGCGCCGCTACGCACCGAGTGCCGAAAGTCTCCGCGACAGCCGCTGGCTGCGCTGGCTCGGCCCGCGTGCGCGCGATGCGCAGGCCTGGCGCATCGACCGCCGTCGCGTCTCGCGCGGGGTGGCGATCGGTGCGTTCACTGCCGTGTTGGTGCCGCTGGGCCAGATTCCGCTGGCGATGATCGCGGCATTGCTGCTGCGGGCCAGTCCGCTGGCTGCGGCCAGCACCACGTTTATCAGTAATCCGCTGACCTTCGGGCCGATTTACTACGCCGCCTACCAGCTGGGCAGCGTGCTGTTGCAGGCGGTCGGCCTGCGCGCCGTTGCACCGGTGTTGCCGGTTGAATCGTCCGGCGAATGGCTGGGCACCGGCTGGAGCATGTTCGTTACGCACGGCGCGCCGCTGTTGCTCGGCGTCTGGTTGCTGGCGGCGGTGGCGGGCGCGGTCGGCTATTTCGCCACGCAAGGCATCTGGCGCCGCCGCGTGTTGGCACAGCGAGCGGCAAGACGGGCGGTGCGGCCGGTCAATGCGGTTACGGAGGTCACCGCGCCCTGCGTGCCGTTTGTCGAGGCGGCACCCGACAAGGCCTGCCTGCCTTAGTCGGAACGGGCCGGCGAAGATTCGTCGGGCAGCAACAGAACGATGGCCGCTTTGAGTGCGGCGATACCGGCCATGGTCCACAGCAGCGCCGAGAAGCCGATGCCTTTGACCAGTGGCCCCAGCATCCATACCGCCAGCGAACTGATGCCGAAAGCCACCGTGAGGCGCATGCCGGCCACGCGTGAGCGCAGGCGGTCGTCAACGTAACGCACGATCATCGCGTCGGTGAACGGGATCGAGCCGAAGACGAGGATCATTACGCCGAGGAGTGCGGCGAACATGCCCCAGGCCTCGGCGTAAGCGGCGACGATCAGAAACGGGATTTGCGCCACCGACAGCCACAATTGCAGCGGCTTGAAAGCCATGCGGTCGATCAATTTGCCAACCACAATTTGCGCGAACGAGGCGATGGTGTAAATCAGCGCCAGCAGGGCGCCGAGCAACGCCGGGTCTTCGATCACGCCGCGGAAGGATTCCGACAGCAGCTGCGAATTGCCGTTGGTGGTGAAGTTGAAGAGGATGCTGCTGGTCACCGCGGTGGCGGTCATGACGAAGAACACGCGCGCCAGCGTGGCGCTTGATAACTCGACCTTGGCTTTGCCGCCGCGCTTGGCCGGGGCGACCGTTTCGCGCGGACAGTTCAGTGCAAAGACGATGCCGCAGGCGAAAGCGATCAGCGCCGGCACTGCAAATGCCGCGCGCCAGCCCGCCCACTTGATCAGCAAACCGGTCAGCACCGCGGCGACTGCGATGCCGAGGTTGCCGGCGAGCCCGTTGATGCCGATGACTTCGCCCGGATTGTGCACGTTCTGCACCAGCATCGGGATGCCGACCGGGTGATAGATCGAGGCGAACGTGCCCATCAGCATGAGTGCGGCCGCGAGCTGCCAGGAATTCTGCGTCAGTGCGACGAGCAGGGCCGAGACGCCCATGCCGAAGAAAAAGATGACCATCATGTTGCGGCGGCCCCACAAGTCGCCGAGGCGGCCGGCCGGCAGCGCACCGATGCCGAACAGCAGGAATGCACCGGCGCTGTAGGGCATGAGGTCGGCCCAGTTCGAATTGAATTCGGTGGCGATCGAGGCCACTGCGGTGGCGAAGATCAGCAGGAACATGTGATCAACGCCGTGGCCGATGTTGAGCATCAGACTGACGATCGGCGGAAATTCACGCGCGGATGTTGCGAGGGGGGCAGAGGCTGTCATGCCCCGAGTTTGCTTGAGCGGGAGGCTGCTGTCCAATGACGGCGGCGTAAACCTCGCCGCACTGCAGCGCGAATCAGAGCTCGCGGCAGTGCGTTTTGATCCAGCCCAGCAGATTTTGCAGATCCATCGCGCCGGCCTGGCGCGCAATCTCGCGGCCCCGGCTGAATGCAATCAGCGTTGGAATGCTGCGGATGCCGTAGCGCGCGGCAATGTCGGGTTCGGCCTCGGTGTCGAGTTTCGCCAGCCGCGCCTTAAGTTTGAGTTGCGCGGCGGCCTGCGTGTAGGCCGGTGCCATCATGCGGCAGGGCGCGCACCACTGCGCCCAGAAATCGACGACCAGCGGCAGATCGTCGGCAGCAAGGTGACGCTCGAAGCCCGCGGTGTTGAGTTCGAGCGGGTAGGTCGGCAGCAGTGCTTCCTTGCAGCCACCGCAGCGCGGTGATGCCGCCAGCCGTTCGCGCAGCACGCGGTTGGTGGCGTGACAATGCGGGCAGACGACGTGCAAAGAAGCGCTCATGGCCGCGCTTAGAGCAGAGGCTGCGGCAGGCGCGCCTGCAAGGCACGCATTTCCGCCTCGAGGTCGCGCACGCGTTCGAGCAGGCGCAGGACCACCGCCAGCGCGCCGGCGTCGAGCTCGAAGTCATGGTGCAGGCGGCAGGCGGTGCGCGCAATGTCGAGGCAGTCGGCGCCGAAGGTCGTGCCGGCGTCGTTATGCGCCGACAGTGCATCGAGTTCGACGAGCTGGCGCAGCAGGTCCTGCGACAAACCTGACAGCTCGGCGACTTCGGCCAGCGTTAATTCATGGCCGGCGTCCAGCCACAGCGCTTCGCTGATTTCGATTCTCATCACGCCGTCTCCTTCGTGCTGCCGAAATGGCTGCGTGGATCGAAATGCGATTCTTTGGCAAGCTGCCCGAACAACTCGCGTTCGCGCGCGCTTGGCGCCGCCGGCACCGCGATCTGCACGACGGCATAGAGGTCGCCTTCGCCTTCGCGCTTCGGCAGGCCGCGCTTCGACAGCCGCAGATGCTGGCCGGCCTTGGTGCCGGCCGGCACTTTGAGGCGCACCGCGCCATCGAGTGTGGGCACTTCGACGCTGGCACCGAGCACCGCTTCCCACGGTGCCAGCGGCAGATCGACATACAGATCGTGGCCGCTGGCGCGAAACAGGCGGTGCGGCAGCAGCGAAATATGCAGATAAAGATCGCCGTCGCGGCCGCCGTCGAAACCCTTGCCGCCCTTGCCCGGGATGCGCAGGCGCTGGCCTTCGGTTGCGCCTTTCGGCACGCGCACGCGCAGGGTGCGCGGTACACGGCGCGGCACGCCCTGGTCGTCGTGCTCGACGGCTTCAAGATTGAGTTCCACCTCCGTGCCGTGGGCGGCCTGTTCGAGCGTGATGCGCGCCTCGACTTCGAAATCCTGCCCCGGCATCGGAAAGCGGCCGCCGGAGCGGCGCCCCGACAAGCCGGCGAAGAGATCGGCGAGGTCAGCTTCGTCGAAGGATGTGTGCGGATTGTCCGCACGGCCGCCACGCGCAAAACCCTCGCCGAACTGGCGTTCCCAGTCGGGGGGCGGACGGAAATCCTGCCCCGGCGTGAAGCCGCTGCCGAGCTGATCGTAAGCGCTGCGTTTCTCCGCGTTCTTCAGTGTTTCGTAGGCCTCGCCGATTTCCTGGAATTTCTCCTTGGCGTTTTTTTCCTTCGACACGTCAGGGTGAAATTTATGCGCGAGTTTGCGGTACGCCTTCTTGATGTCGTCGGCGCTGGCCGTTCTCTCGACCCCGAGAACCTTGTAGTAGTCCTTGTATTTCATCCTTGTCCGCCTTTCCGCTGCACACGGCTGTGCCGACGCAATCCCGCCCCCGCTAATATGGGGCCGCCACGCGACGTATCAAGGCCGTATGCGCAAATCCGCGGCAGCGCGCGGGATTTCTGCTTTAATGGGGTCTGCAATGCAGGCTGGCGCGGTGACGCCGGCCGCTAATTTACGAGAGGAATAGCATGCCGGTTCAAAAACGTGGATGGATTACCCTGGCGGTTGCCGCACTTTTGTCGGCCGCTGTCGCGCCGCCGGCATTGGCGCAGAATTTGAAAACCGGCGAAACGGTGTATCGCGAGGTCTGTTCGACCTGCCACGCGGCCGGTGTTGCCGGCGCGCCGAAATTTGGCGACAAGGCGGCGTGGACACCGCTGATCGCGGAAGGCCAACCCGTGCTGACCGCGCATGCCTGGGTTGGCGTGCGCGCGATGCCACCCAAGGGCGGGCGCGATGACCTCAAGCTTGAGGAATTCGCGCGCGCTGCCGCGCACATGGCGCGTGCTGCCGGCGGCACCTGGAAGGACCCGGATGCGAAAATGCTGGCGGCGATCGCCGACGAGGAAAAGAAACGCCGCGCCGACCCGAACCGGAAATAAGCCCGTCGCCGGGTTGCGCGCTAGGCGAGCTTCGGCAGCTCGACCGCGTCGAGCATGTTCTTGACGATGAGGCCCAGCTCGGTGTCGCCTTCGATTGAGAGCTCGCGGTTGAAGAACAGCGTGTCAGGGTCTTCCTCGCGCGCGAGCAGGCGCAAAAACACCGACAGCGTGGCGGTGCAGGTAAGGTCCGGCGCGCCGCGGAAGTTGAACAGCGGCTTGAAGCGGCCATGGGCACAGGTGAACGCCGCACGGCTGCCGGCGTCGGTGACCACGATCAGGAAAGTGCGGCCTTCGAGTTGATCGAGACTGTCGCGCGGCAACAGGCGTGTGGCAGCTGCAGCGTTCAAGGCCAGCGACAGCGCGGCGGCGTGCGGCCATTGCGGCAGATGCCTGCCGACACGTGCGAGCAGGGCGGGCAATTTGAAGCGCGGCACGCTGCGCGCCTGCCTCATGCCGCCGCCAGACCGCTGTGCTCAGGGGCAGCGGCGGGCGATTGTGCAATGCCGGGTTTGCCCACCCAGTAACCGTCAACGAGCCCCATGTCGTTCCATGCGCTTTGCGCGCCGCAATGCGGGCGGCCGCTGCGCGCGGCGTCGAAGGCGGCGATGATGTCATCCATGTGGTGCGCCTGCGGGCTCAGGCGGAGGACGTCGATGCCGGCCGCACGCATTGCCACGACGTGTTCGAGCAGGTTATGGCTTTGCGCCGACATCGTCTGGATGCCGTTGATGGTGAGGAAGGGCCGGTGTTCGCGCGTTTTCAGCGTCATGCCCTCGCTGTGTTCGAGACATTTGAATTGGCAGTTGTCCTTGTTCAGATCGTAGTGCCGCGCGGTGAAGCAGCGCGCTGAAAACGCCAGCGGCAGTTTGCCGAAGGCGAACACCTCGGTTTGCATACCGGTTGGCCGCGCTGCATGCAGCGTCTGCACGGCGTCGCGCGAGCTTTCATACGGCGGCACCCAACGCACCGCGCCAAGACCGTGAAATATGGAAAGGGTGTCTTCGTTATAGATGTTCAAATGCGCGCCGGCGACGAAGGGCCGCGCGCGCTTGACCAGATTGACCGCGCCCAGATCGTTGGCTTCGATCAGGCAGCCGGGGATGTCGGCCGATTCATTCAGCAAGCGGTGGGTTTCACGGATATCGCTTGGCGACTCGAGCAGCACGCGTGTCGAGAGCACCACCGCTTTGCCGGCAGCGGCGAGTTCGCGCGCCAGCGCGATCCAGTCGGCGACGCGTAGTTGCTTGCGCCGTTCGCACACCACCTCGCCGAGATACACGATGTCGATCGCCGGATTTTTTGCGATGCCGGCATAGAACGCCGCCACCGTTTCTTTCGGCCAGAAAAATTGCAGCGGTCCCAGCGAGATTTTCATTGGTGCTTTCAGCGCCACGGCCGGTTGTAGGCGCCGAGCGTGGCCTGGTTGCCTTCCGATAACCGCGACAACTCGGCC
>CALQCM020000090.1 GCA_943329075.2 Chitinophaga pinensis
AGCGTTATATTTTTCCCGGCAGCTGCATTCCATCGGTGACGGTAATGAGCGAGTCGATTGCGCGCGTCACCGACATGCGGGTTTTTCATCTCGAAGACATCGGGCCGCATTACGCGACTACATTGAAGCGCTGGCGCGAAAACCTGTTCGCGAACATCGATGGCGTACGTGGCCTGGGCTACAGCGATGAGTTCATCCGCATGTGGGAGTTCTATCTCTGCTATTGCGAAGGCGGCTTCGACGAGCGCGTCATCGGCGATGTGCAGATGCTGATGGTGAAACCCGGCGCGCGGCCCGACCCGATAGTGCCGCCGCTCGCGCCGTAATTGCAGGTCGCGCCCGCATTGCAGCGGCGACGGGTGGCGTGTTTCATTCTGAGCGCACACTTGATGCTGCTTTAGTCATGAACGACTGCCAGCGGGAAAATCCTGACGCCCGCTGTTACGTTTCGTTTAGCCGATTAATAGTCACTCTGCATCCGGCTGCTGGCCAAAATTCCCCGACCTGTGGTGCCTGGAATGTTTGGGCATAATAGTCGGCAGGGGAGAGGCAAATGAATAAACGCCGCATCGGTCTGCAGATCGTGCTCGAGTTCCTGGCTTTTATTTCTCGGAAGATGGCAAATGCAAGAGTTATTTTGACAATGCACTCAGACTTTTAAATCTAAAAGCATGACCGGCGTCGGGCAGCGCGCGGTCGAGCCACCTTTTCGCTATTCCGAACCAACAAAACCGCTATCACATAGCTCGCCGAAGGCTTCCACCCGATTCCGACCTTTTCGTTTTGCGCAATAAAGACTCTTGTCGGCCTGCTCTATCAGTTCACCGCCACCACCATCATTGACCGGATAGGCGAAGCTGACCCCGGCGCTGATGCTTAACTGCCGATTGTCGCCAAACCTGAACGCGAGCTGCATAACCGCCTCGCGAATGCTGTTGGCGATGACTACGGCCTGCTTGAATGGCGTGTTGGCGAGCACAACCACGAACTCCTCTCCGCCGTAGCGCGCCGCGAGGTCTGTTGGGCGCTTGGAGAACCGGCATAGAACGCTCGCGATCTGGCGAAGGCATGCATCTCCTGCGGCATGTCCGAGCGTGTCATTGAGCATCTTGAAATGATCCACGTCCAGCATGATGACGCTCATCGGCAGGTGCTGGCGCAACGCCCGGCGCCACTCATTGCTCAAGAACGTGTCAAGGCGGCGACGATTGGCCAAGCCGGTCAGGGGATCGGTCACGCTCATCGCCTCAAGCGCCTCTTCGGCGACTTTGCGGGCGGTGATGTCGGTGTGCGAGATGAGGTAACGTCGTGCCCCCCCGCATTTCACGGTCGCGATGCGCATCATGAACCAGCGCCGTATCCGCGGGCTGTGACAGGGGTATTCCGCCAGGAATTCGGCGCTGCCGCCTGACATGACCCGCCTGAGGCCCCCGGCAACCTCAATTACTTTCTCATCCCTTTAGGTGCCCCCGACATTGCACACATGCAGGTAATTTGTTCCCCGCCAATCAAAGCTGCTCGGCATGCCGTTGCTGACACCAAAAGTGATCCAGGCCGCGTTGACGTGAATGATCTCACCCGCCGAGTCGATCACGGCGACCTGATGATCGAGGGAATCCAGGATGGATTCGAAAAACGACTCCCTTTCCGTCTGAACAATGCAAGCCAAGCGCTAAACTCCTTCAATCGCCGTAACCGGTTGGCTACGGCCCGCCACCGAATGCACGAGCTCCGTTCGCCGCAGCGGCAGGATCTGCTATGCGCCCGCCGAGGGGCGGATCACAGGGCGAGAGCAAGCTGGGTTTGCGCTACAGTGAAGGTAAACGGCAGCTTTAGAGAAAACCTGAGGCCGGCAAAAAGAAAGACCGCAAGCGGCCTACGGCTTTCCCGCGCACGCAATAGCCCCCGGGCCGCACGCCGGACAGAAGGTGTTGAGCCCGGTAGGGTGGGCAGCTTTGCTGCCCACGCGTCAGAGCGATTATTCAAATCGAATCGCCCAATTCATTCGAAGCGGGGATTGACGTCATTGCCCAATTGGCCCCGTATCTGCTGGCGGCAACATGGCGGCGCAATGATGAATAAGGCCAATCCGCAACCTGCGTGACCAACAACGCGTGGGCAGCAAAGCTGCCCACCCTACATGGCTGATCCGAAAAGCGAGAAAGCTACACCACACCTCATTGAAATGCTTTGCTCAGAGCGTCGCCCTTTTATGTTAGATTTGCTGAATCTACGAAAACTGGTATTATTATGCAAAGTATCCAACGGGGTTTTACCCTGATTGAATTGATGATCGTGGTGGCGATCGTCGGCATTCTGGCAGCAGTAGCGTTGCCGGCATACCAGGACTACACCATTCGCGCCCGGGTTTCGGAACTGGTGCTGGCAGCGAGCGGATACAAGACTTCGGTAGTGGAGAAGGCGACAGCTGACGGCACGCTGGCTTGCGCCGGCAGGGGTTTGACGGTGAGCGTCGGCGGACGTGTGTCGGGTGGAACGGTAACGGACGGCGGCACGATTACGATAGCCGGCAACGCCTCCACAATCGGCACTGCGGTTTCCATCGTTCTGACGCCGTCGCTGGGGCCGGGGGGGAGAATTGCATGGCAGTGCTCAACGAACGGCGACACGACACAATGGAAATACGTGCCGCCGAGCTGCCGAAATAATCATGTTGCGACACTGGCCCCGCCTCAGATCATGGCATTTGTGTTGGTAAGACCGAGACCCGTGGATGAGTGCGCAACAAATCCCCCTATCTAACAAATCATATAATCCGCACCCAAGCCCGGTAGGGTGGGCAGCTTTGCTGCCCACGCGTCCGAGCGATTATTCAAATTAAATCGCCCAATTCATTCGAAGCGGGGTTTGACGTCATTGCCCAATTGGCCCCGTATATGCCGGCGGCAACATGGCGGCGCAATGATGAATAAGGCCAATCCGCAACCTGCGTGACCAACAACGCGTGGGCAACAAGTTGCCCACCCTACGCGACTACGCGAACATCCTCGTCGCACAAGAAGCGCCGTCGATGGGTTACGACGGTGAGGAACCCGGTGGCGCCGGATGTATTCGCGCGGCGGTAGCGGGACATGTGAGAATTGTAGCGAGGTGTGCGTCGGTTGGCATGGCGGCGTGTGTTGAACGCGTGGGCAACAAGTTGCCCACCCTACGCTACTGGTTGACCGCTTCGGGTCGTGAGTGCCGATTCGCGTTTTTGAAAAGCGGATTTCGCTCAACCCGGTAGGGTGGGCAGCTTTGCTGCCCACGCGTCCGAGCGATTATTCAAATCGAATCGCCAAATTCAATCGAATCGGGGTTTGACGTCATTGCCCAATTAGCCCCGTATATGCCGGCGGCGACATGGCGGTGAAATGATGAATAAGGCCAATCGGCAACCTGCGTGACCAACCTATGTTTGGCCGGGTTGTAATGCAGATAATCCATGTGGCGCTCGAAATCTGCATCGTCGCGGATCTGGTGTTCCCAATAACGGCGTTGCCACAGAGTGGATTCGCGGTGCTTTGTCTTTGATGGGGTCATCCATGAATCCCGATGCAAGCGTGCAGCGCAGCGCCGTGTCACGATGCGTTTGATTTGTTGCCAACGCATCGAGAAACCCGCGTCGCCGGGTGGTAATGTCCAGATGGCATGCAAATGATCCGGCAGCAATACCCATGCGTCGATGTTGAACGGATATTGTTCGCGGACTTTGGTGATCGCCTCGCGCAGGGCTACGCGAACGTCCTCATCGCACAAGAAGCGTCGTCGTCGATAGGTTACGACGGTGAAGAACCAGGTGGCGCCGGATGTATTCGCGCGGCGGTAGCGGGACATGTGAGAATTGTAGCGATCTGTGCGTCGGTTGGCATGGCGGCGTGTGTCGAACGCGTGGGCAACAAGTTGCCCACCCTACGCGACTACGCGAACATCCTCGTCGCACAAGAAGCGTCGTCGTCGATAGGTTACGACGGTGAAGAACCAAGTGGCGCCGGATGTATTCGCGCGGCGGTAGCGGGACATGTGAGAATTGTAGCGATCTGTGCGTCGGTTGGCATGGCGGCGTGTGTTGAACGCGTGGGCAACAAGTTGCCCACCCTACGTGATTCATCACTACGTGACTCTCCGTTCATGGTTCGACAAGGCTCTCCTGAGCAAGGTCGAAGGACTCACCACGAACGGAGGGGAAATCCAAAGCCCTTTTAACGCGCCTTCGCCTTCAACGCCGCGAGTTCCGCTTCGCTGCGTACCGTCATCACACCCATCTGGCTGGTGCGATAGACGGGCATCACCACCGACAGTTTGTCGCCCTGCTCCAAGAGCGAGATATGGCGGATTTCGGTGCCGCGCACCGGCAGATCGAAGATCGTCCACGCATTGGTCGCAGGGTTCAGCTTGGCGATGCGGTCCGAGGTCCACAGATTGCCCCACACGTTGTGTTTGCTGTCGACCGCAATGTGATACGGCTGCATGGTCGGATCGGGGAACGGCACGATGCGCGTTTCCATGGTCCGTGTGTCGATGCGCGCAAGACTCGCGCCGAATGAATTACCGACCCACAGCACATTGGCCGTCTTGTCGGTGCCCATGCGGCGCGGCCCCTGCGAGGTCAGCGTCGGATTGTTGAAACCGAGGTCGCTGACACTGTCGTAAAACGCGCGGTCTTCCGGCGAGATGCCGCCCACCATCACCGCGGGCAGATTAATCTGGATCGACTTGCCGGTTTCGACGTCGCCTTTGACGATGGCGTCCTGCGCCATCTGCGCCCACCAGCCGTTGCCGTCGCTGTCGCCGGCGGCACCGTAGGTTTGCGCCGAGCCTTTGTCGTTCTTGGTCGGGATCAGCGATTTGAATTCGGTGAATTTCTCGGTCAGCGGATCGAAGCGCACCGCGCCGACCGGCGTCGACGCCCAGATTTTGCCCTTGCCGTCGACGTCCATCGTCACAGCACCCCCGAGCGGCGCCATGCTAGCCGGTGTCTGGTAAATCGAAATGACATCGGTCTTCACATCGAGCTTGCCCAACGCGCGGCGCCCCGGATTGACGTCAAACCAGAAATTGCCGTCGTTGTCGCGCACCAGGCCGTGCGCATTGGCGGCCTGGCCATTGGCCGCATCGGCCTTGATGAATTTCACCGCCCCCGTTTTCGGATCGAGCTTGCCGATGGTGACCATGCGGTTCGGATTGTTCACCGTGAAGTAGATCGTGCCGTCGAGTCCGAGGCCGCCGTCATGCGGCAACTGACCGAGCTTGGAGGTCGTGCCCATCGTCCAGTCGGTGCCGTCGTTCGCCACGTACTGCGTGCCGATGCCGGCGTCTGGATTGAGCTGCAGGTCGTAGAGCGTCCACACGGCGCGCGCCGCTTCGCCGGCGGGACGCGGCCGCGACACCACTTTCATCGACGAGGCACCCGGCCCGCGTGCGCGCGCGAGGTAGGCCGCCAGCGGCTTCTGGTTGCGCTCAAGAATCTGGCTCGGCTTTGCGTTCGGCCCCGGATAGACGCCATTGACCGGCACCACCTTCATCAGATCGATGATCTTGCTCCAGCCGGCTTCGTCGAAGCGGAACTGCAGCGCATAACTCGTGGCGTGGCAACCGGTGCAGTTGTTCATGAAAATCTTCTTCATGTGCGCGTCTTCGGGTGTTGCCTCCGGCAATGCAGCCACCATCATTTCGCCCGGCAGCTGGCGGAAGCGCCGCTCGGCATTCCTGATTTCATCCAGCGTGAAGTTGCTGCGCTGAGCTGACGCCAGCACCACCGGACTCTTCGCCGTTTCAAAACCGAGCGCCTGCGCCCAGACGCGATAGCGGCCGGCTGCCAGCGGCGGAAAAACATAGCTGCCGCCGCTATCCGTATACACGCTGGTCGTAATCGTCGCGCCTTCGAGTTTGGCGGAGACGGTAACGCCCTCGAGCTTCTGGCCGTTGCGCGCGGTGATCACGCCGCTCAACATGAAATCGGCGGCATAGACTTCGGCCACCGACAGCAGGGCAGCAACGCAGATCAGCAAACCCGTTTTCAAATTGTGCATGATGTTCTCCTATTTCTGCGCTTCGTTGGCGGCGCGCACGACCGGCGCCGGCACGGTCCGCAGATATGCGACGATCGCATCGATCTCCGCGGGCTTGAGGTAATGTTTGAAGCCGGGCATGCGGTCGCTGCCGTTGGCAATGATCACGCGCATGACGGCATCGTTGCCGGCCGCCGACGTCTTGTTCAGCGGCGGCCCGTAGGTTTTGACGCCGAGTGACGGCTGCAGGTGGCAGACGCCGCAGGACTGCGCAAAAACCTGCCGACCCTGCAATTGTTTGGCATTCAGTTCACCGGTGGCCTGCTGCGCGCTGGCGTACGGCGCTGCGATGACAAACCCCAGCATCAGTGCTGCGACTGTGCGATTCATGACTCCCCCTTCAGTGGTTGCGGTTTGGTGACCGCTTTTTTTGGCAAGTCTACCCGTTTTGCACGATACGGCAGAAAAAACAGAAGTTAGCGCCGGAAGCGGATTTTCATCACCAGAACGCTGCTCGCCAGGACCAGCGTCACCAGATTCGCCAGAACAATCGGCCAGGACATGATCAAAATTCCGTAGATCAGCCAGACGGCAATGCCGAAGGTATACGTCGAATACATGCCCAGGGAAATGTCGGCGACCGAGCGCGTGCGCCACACATGCAGGACCTGCGGCACAAACGAAAAGGTGGTCAATATGGCGGCGACGAATCCCGTCAGTTCGGTCAGGTTCTGCATGGTTCCCCGATTCCAATTCAAAATCATTCAACGACAACGCGATACGCGGCCATTCTATCCGCAAGCCGCACCTGCCAATGCCGCATCGATCCAATTCCGCAACGGCTTGGGGCATAATCGCGTGCATGCCGATCCTCGAACGCAACAACAAACCAGCCCTGCACTACGTCGTCGACGATTTCACCGACCCGTGGCGCAATGCGCCCTATCTCATCCTGCAGCACGGCAACGGCCGCTCGTCGCAGTTCTGGTACCGCTGGGTGCCGTACCTGGCGCGTTTCTACAAGGTGGTGCGACCCGATGTGCGCGGGCTCGGCAAGTCCTCCGCGGAATTTGATCTTGAGCGCGAATTCACCCTCGAACATTGTGTCGGCGATCTCGTCGACATCATCAACGACCTCGGTGCCGAGTCGGTGCATCTGTGCGGCGAATCGATCGGCGGCGTGCTGTGCATCGCGCTGGCGGCGACGCATCCCCGAATGGTGCGCACCTTGTCGCTGGTGTCGACGCCCGCCTTTATCAACAAAGCCGGCAAAGTCACCTATGCGATGGGCCACGAATCGCGCCATGACGCCGTCGATGCGATAGGCCGCAAGGCCTGGCTGGAAGCCACCAACGCGAGCACGCGTTTTCCGCCGGGCACCGACCCCGGCCTGCTCGATTGGTATAACGACGCATTCCTGAACAACAATCCGGCGGCGCAGAGTGCCATGGCCACGCTGGTGAACACGGCCAACGCCGCCGACTACCTGCCGCGCATCGAAGCGCCGGTGCTCGGCCTGTATCCGACCGGCGGTCCGATCACGGACGCCGAGCAGGAGCGCATGCTGACCACCAGCATCCGCAATCTGCGGCTGGTACATCTGCCCTGCGCATTCCACAAGGTCCAACTCGTCTTCGCCGCGTCGTGCGCAACACAGGTGTTGCATTTCATTGCACAGCATGACGGTGTCGCGTGCCACGAACTATAGTTGGCGTTGCACGACGCATATTCAGAACCTCTCCGTCACTCCCGCGAAAGCGGGAGTCCAGGGGGAAAATCGAAAAACACTGGTTTCCCGCTTTCGCGGGTATGACGTTACTGGTCGGCGTAATCGTTTCCGCAATTCCGACTGGCGCTCTTGCTCAACATTACCCCTCAAAACCGATCCGCCTGATCGTGCCCTTCGGCGCCGGTGGCCCGCGCGACGTGCAGGCACGACTGATCGGCGCGCATCTGAACAAGGCGTGGGGACAAACCCTGATCATCGACAACCGCGGCGGCGCCAACGGCATCATCGGCAGCGAACTTGCCGCGCACGCCGATGCCGATGGCTACACGCTGCTGATGATTTCTGCGGGCTTTGCGGTCAACGCAACGCTTTACCCGAAGTTGCCCTACGACAGCCTGCGCGATTTTGTGCCGGTCGCGCCGTTGAGCAGCGGGCCGGGCCTGGTGGTGGTCACACCCTCATTGCCGGTCAAATCGATCGCTGAACTGATCGAGTCGGCGCGCGCGCACCGCCTTGAATTGTTTTTCGCCTCGGCCGGCACCGGCTCGCCGAGCCATCTGGCGGGTGAATTGTTCAGGCTGATGACGCGCGTCGAGATGACGCATGTGCCCTACAAGGGCATGGCCGCAGGCATCACCGACGTAGTTGCCGGCCGCGTGCCCATGAGCATTCCGACGATCCCCGGCGGCTTGCCGCTGGTGCGCGCCGGCAAATTGCGCGCGCTCGCCGTGACCGGTGAAAAACGTTCGCCGTCGGTGCCGGAAATTCCGACCGTCGCTGAATCCGGCCTACCCGGTTACTCGGCGAGCAACTGGTACGGCATCGCAGTGCCGGCGCGCACGCCTGCGACCATCATCGCGCGTTTGAACGAAGAGTTAAACCGCGCCACCAGTGCGGCCGCCACGCGCGAGCGTCTCTTCGACATCGGCATGGAGCCGGAAAGCGGTTCAAGCGCCCGCTTCGCCGAATTCCTCAAAAGCGAAATCGGCAAATGGGCGAAGGTGGTCAGGGCCACCGGTTTGAAGCCGGAGTAACAGCCACATGAAATATCCCACTCGATAGGCCGGCACCACCAGTGCCGGCCTATAATGCCTCAGCAAAAACAATCTGACACATCACCATTGGAGAAAACCCTCATGACGGCGAAATCAGAACATGCGGTTGCGAACGGCGGCAATGAGATTTCCCGCCGCGAATTTGTCGGCCGGTTTGTCGGCGCCGGCGCGCTGGCAGCACTGCCGGGCCCACTGCTGGCACAGACGGAAGCGCCCAAACCGCCGGCCGAGCCGGCCGGCACCGTCGCCAACGCCGCGGTGCTGGCGGAAAAAAATCCCGCGATGAAAACGCATTCTGAACGCCCGCTCACCGGCAGCGTGCCGGCAGACCAGCACAATTTTGCCGTGACGCCGAGCGACCGCATGTTCGTGCGCAACAACCTGTTGACGCCGGACCTGCTGGTCACCGAACACCGGCTGACGATCAAAGGCCTCGTCGATAAGGAACTGCGCTTCTCCGTCGGCGAACTGCGCCAGCAGTTTCCGGTGGTCAGCCTGCAAGGCATGCTCGAATGCGCGGGTTCAGGGCGTTCTGCCTTTTCTCCGACACCCAGCGGCACGCCGTGGCTGCCGACCGGCGGCATGGGCTGCCCGAAATGGACCGGCGTACGTCTGCGCGATGTGCTGCAAGCCGCCGGCATCAAAGCCGGCGCGGCGTACGTTGCCGGACAAGGCGGGGACTTCGGCGTGATCGCCAGTGCGACGCCGGTGATCCGTTCGGTGCCGCTGGCCAAAGCCATGGACGACAATACGCTGATTGCCTTTGGCATGAACGATGCACCGCTGCCAAAAATCCACGGCTTCCCGCTGCGCTTGGTCGT
Organism: Chitinophaga pinensis; assembly: GCA_943329075.2. GTDB lineage: Bacteria > Pseudomonadota > Gammaproteobacteria > Burkholderiales > SG8-41 > PALSA-1004. The sequence continues at coordinate 9,617 of CALQCM020000090.1, forward strand.
GCCCGGCTGGGTCGGTTCGGCCTCGACCAAATGGGTGCACACCATCACGGTGCTCGATGCGCCGTTCAAGGGCACTTATATGGACAGCAGCTACCGCATTCCGCGCACGCCGGTGAAACCCGGCGAAAAAATGCCGGCCGATGCGGTGGTGACCGAAGCATGGCCGGTGAAATCAATGATTACTTCGCCGGCGCCGAATGCCACAGTCAAGGTCGGCGGTGCGCTCTTGGTCGAAGGCCGCGCCTGGGTCGGTGAAGGCGACATCGATAAAGTGGAGGTTTCCTTCAACGAAGGCGGCAGCTGGCAACGCGCCCACATCAACAGCGGCGGCGATAAATACGCGTGGCGCATTTTCAGCGCCGAATTCTGGCCGAAAACGCCGGGTTACACGACGGTGCTGGCACGCGCCACCGACAGCCGCGGCAACGTGCAGCCGATCATTCCGGCGTGGAATCCGCTCGGTTACTTCTGGAACGGCATTCATCGCATCGGCTTCATGGTCGAGGCCTGAGCTTGAAACGCAGCGGCAAAAATGGCGTCATTGGCGCTGCATTGCTGTGCCTGACCGCCGCCGGGTTGGCGCTTGCGCCGCTGGCGGCGCAGGAAAATGAGCCCTCGCGCACACTCACGCCGGGCAAAGGCGCGGACCTCACCAGCGCGCGCTGCGGCATCTGCCACGACGTCACTCACATCACGCGCGGCAAGTTGTCGCGCGGCGAATGGCAGGACAACGTGCGCAACATGCTCGAACGCGGCGCACCGATCGATCCGGCTGAAGTGCCGGTGATCATCGATTATCTGGCGACCTACTACAACCGCGATGCGGAAGCGCCCCCGCCGGAGGCCGCCCCGGCGGGCGGTGATCCGGTGCAGCGCCTGCTCGCCGCCAATGCCTGCACGGGCTGTCACGGTGTAGCGCAGAAAATTGTCGGCCCGTCGTTCCGCGAGATCGCGGCACGCTACGCCGGCGACAAAACCGCATCCACGAAACTCGGCGCCAAGATCAAAAGCGGTGGCGCCGGCAACTGGGGAACCATACCGATGCCGGCCCACGCCTCGCTGTCGGATGCTGAACTTGCGCAACTGGTTGGCTGGATCCTGACGCAAAAATAGCCCCGCCGGGCCAGGCCAATACGCGCGTCGCCACCGCGCCGGCGCGCCTGTCTTGACAGCACCCGACGGCGAACTCATGATTCAAGCGCAGTATCCGATTCAAAACAATGTTGTCTATACAACTGGCGACCACGCCGGGAGGAGATCACGATGAAGCGCATCACGAAAATTGCACTGGGTTTACTGACGCTAGCCATGACACTGACGGGTTGCATGATTACGCCACCCGCCGCGGAAGTCGGCTGGATCACGGTGTTTGACGGCAGCAACCTGAACAACTTCAATCGCGTCGGTGACGCCAACTGGCGCATCGACAACGGCATCGTCGTCGCCGACCTCGGCGGCAAGGACGCCAGCTATCTGGTGACCAAAGAATCCTACGGCGACTTCCAGATCCGTGCCGAGTTCTGGGTCGACTCCGACGCTAACAGCGGCATCTTCATCCGCGCGCAGAATCCGGCCAAGATCGGCGCCGACACATCGTACGAAGTAAATATTTTCGACAAGCGTCCCGATCCGTCGTACGGCACCGGTGGCATTCCGAACATCGCGCCAACCATGGTCCCGCTGAAAGTCGGTGGCCAGTGGAGCACCTACGACATCACCGCCAAAGGCTCGCAACTGACGATCGTGCTGAACGGCGTGAAGACCGTTGACGTGCGCGACACCAAATTCGCCAAGGGCCCCTTCGCCCTGCAATACGGCGGCGGCGTGGTGAAATTCCGCAAGGTACAGATCCGGCCGATCTAAAAAAAAGGCGGAACGCGCAATGCGTTCCGCCCGGCAAGGCCCGCCTGTCCAACACCGGCCGCTTGCAATCGATGCAAGCGGCCGGTGTTTTTTTACAATCCGAACAAGCCCTTTAACGACTTGACCGCATCCAGCGGATTCGGCGAAGCATCCTGCCGCGCCGGTTCAGGCGTTTTTTGCGCGGGTGCCGATTGTGGCGTGGATGAACGCGACGAACCGCGGCCGCGGCCCGCGCCGTCCTCCGCGCCCAGCGGCGTCATGCCGGTCGATTTGAGCCGCACTTTGACGTACCACTCGGGGTCCCAACGCGCCTTCGGATCAGCCGGCTTCGGCGGATACACGTGATTGAGTTCACCGCCGTAGGCATGCACGGTCAGCATCGCGCCCTGCGCGCTCTTGAAGATGCCATGCGGCACCGTGCAGCGTGTCGTCTGCGGCGACAGCACGACGCGCTCCTGGATCAGGCGCTGCACCTGCGCCGGCGGCAGATAACTGGTGAGCCCGCCGCCCATTTCGGCAACTTCGCTCGACGTCCACAAAATCATTTCCGAGCCCTTGTCCGTGCCACCCATTGCCATCGCAAAATAACCGGTCGCCGGCGCTACGCTATCCCATTGAAAATTGATGGCGTCGGCAAGCCCGCCCGCGACATTCGAAAACATCACCGGCGGCATGAAATCGTGGTTCGCGCCGACCGCGAAGCGGATGTCCGGCGGATAATTGCCATGCACGAAATGGTCACCCACAAGGGAACTGTCGCGCGGCACCGCGATCGTGTTGCGTTCATAAGGCCAGGTCGCGTAGACGCGGTCGCGTGCCGGTGCCGGTGGCCGCGGCACAGTACCGACATGCCCCGCCGGCATATTGATCTTCGCCGGGTCCATATTGGCGAAATCGATCACGATGGGTTGTCCCTGGCCCACTGTATCGCCGCAGCCCCAATAGATCAGCATGCGGCCGCGCGGCTTTTCATAGGGCTCTGTCTCGGTCGATCGCGTCGGCGCACTGACCGGCGTCTTCAGCGGCAAGGTCTTGCCCATGTTCTGCCCGGGCGGAATATCATGCGTCGCATCCGGATTCGGCTGCTGGCCCGGCACCGACAGATCGAGCATGATCGAGCGTTGCGGTCCGGCACCCGGCATGTCGCGCCCCATGGCCGCCATCATCGCGCTGTCCTCCGCCGACATTCCGGGGATCGTCATGTTGCGCGTCTCGACGCTCATCCAATAGTGGGTCGCCGGCTTCTGCCCCTGCGCACATGCTGCCGCACCATATAACGCGAGCGCAATTGCAGCGGCAATTTCAGTCTTTACACTCATTATCATCCCTTAATAATCCAATTGAACACTATGTTAACCGAACGCGTCGCGGATTCAAGTTGCGCACCTGCGCAATCACAAGAATTCAGCCGACAAGCAAGGTGATCGTGATCGATTACAATTTGCCGCCGCCACATTCGATTGAATTGCCGTATGCCTACGCACATGTTTTGTCCAAGGTCTGCCCGTAATGAAGATTCGACCGCCGCCTGGCAAGGGACGGTGCGAATTGCGATGACCGTCGTTTGCAGTGGCGTTATGAATATCGTTTTAAGCACCGCGTCGCCGGCGCAATCGTTTCCCGCGAAACCCATTCGCATGGTGGTGCCCTACCCGGCCGGCACCGGCACCGACATCGTCGCGCGCGCCATCGCGCAAAAACTCTCGATGCGCCCCGGCTATTCGGTTGTTGTCGATAACCGGCCGGGGGCGGGCACTATCATCGGCATGGACATCGTGTCGAAGGCGAACCCTGACGGTTACACACTATTAATGGCAACGACCTCGCTGGCGATCACGCCCGGCCTCACTGAAAACCTGCCCTTCGATCCGATAAAAAGTTTCGCGCCCATCATCCTGCTCGATTCCGCGCCGCTGCTACTCGTTGCGAATCCAAATCTCAACATCAGCAGCGTGAAAGACCTGCTCGCGCTGGCGAAAGCAAAACCGGGCGAATTGAACTATGCGTCGTCTGGCAACGGCGGCGCGATCCATCTGGCGATGGAACTGCTGAAATCGATGGCCGACGTGCGCATGAACCATATTCCCTACAAAGGCAGTCCCGCCGCGCTGCTCGATGTGTTATCGGGCCGCGTGCCGGTGATGTTCAATATCATTTCGTCCTCCACACCCTATATTGCCTCCGGCAAACTGCGTGCCCTCGCGGTCAGCGGCGCCACGCGCTCGGCGGCGTTGCCGAACGTGCCGACGATCGCCGAGGCGGGTGTTGCCGGTTACGACGCCGTGTCGTGGCACGGCCTGCTGGCGCCGGCCGGAACACCGGCAACAGTCATCAACGCCGTGCACGACGCGGCGTTAAAAACGCTGCGCGAAGCGGACCTGCGGCAAACGCTCGAAGCCCAGGGCTTCGACATCCGCGGCGAAAACGCCGCGAAGTTCGGCGCCTTCCTAAAAGCCGAGGTTGCAAAATGGACAAGGGTTGTGAAAAACTCGGGCGCGCGCGTCGATTGACGTTGCTGCAATCCTTGGGGGAACACGCATGAAATTGTCGTCCATCGCTGCGCTCGTCTGCGCGGCCTGCACCCTGCACGTCGCTTGCGCACAGGATTATCCCAATCGTTCGATCCGGCTCATATCGCCCTACGCGCCGGGCGGCGGCACCGATTATTTTTCGCGCCTGATCGGGCAGAAACTGACCGAACGCCTCGGCGTCAGCGTCGTCGTTGAGAATCGTCCCGGAGCCGGCGGCGTCATCGGCTCCGATGCAGTCGCCAAAGCCGCGCCGGACGGTTACACACTGTTGCTCGCCTCTCCATCGCCAATCGTGGTCTCACCGCATCTGAACAAAAACATGCCCTACGATCCGTTAAAAGACCTGGCCCCCATTACGCTGGTTGCCAGCGTGCCCGCGATCTTCGTCGTGCATCCGTCGATACCGGTGAAGACCGTGAAGGAATTCATTCAATTTGCCAAGGCGCGTGCCGGCGAACTGACGTATTCATCTTCCGGCAATGGCGGCACCGGGCATCTGGCCGGCGCGCTGTTCGATCTGCGCGCCGGAACGAAAATGATACACGTGCCCTATAAAGGCACGGGCCCGGCCACCATTGCCTTGATCGCCGGCGAAGTCAGCATCGGTTTTGCCGAATCCATTTCGCTGACCACCCATATCAAAGCCGGCCGCCTGCGCGCGATTGCGATGACATCGCTCAAACGCTCGCCGTTGTTTCCGCAGTTGCCCACAGTCGCTGAAACACTTCCCGGTTACACGGCTGGCCCTTGGTACGGCGCGCTCACACCATCAAAAACGCCGGCCGACATCATCGGCCGATTGAATCGCGAAATCGCGGCGATCCTGCGCGCGCCAGACGTTCGTGCTGGCATGCGCGAATCGGGCGCGGAACCCGGCGGCAATTCACCGGTGGAATTCGCCGCACACATCAAGGATGAATACGAACGCTGGGGCCGCGTCATCCGCGAATCGGCGATCAAGAGCGACTGATTGCGCAGCGCTATTCCGGCTTGACGCCGGTTTCCCGGACCACCTTCGCCCATTTGCCGAGCTCGGCCTTGATCAACATGGCGAATTGATCCGGTGTGTCTGCCGGCAATTCGTAGGCCTCGGCGCCGAGCCGTTCCTTCACATCGGGCAGCGCGAGAATACGCACAAGCTCGGCATTGAGTTTTTCCACCACCGCGCGCGGCGTCGCCGCCGGCGCGAACAGGCCGTACCAGGTGGAGACTTCGTAACCCGGCAAACCGGATTCGGCAATCGCCGGCACCTCCTTCATTACCGGCGAACGCTTGAGACTGGTGACACCGATGGCGCGCAGCCGTCCGGCTTTGATCTGTGGCGCCGATTGCGCCACGCCACCGAAGACGAGCGAGGTTTCACCGCCCATCACCGATGACACCGCCAGCGCATTGCCTTTGTAAGGGATCAGCAGCAAATCAATTTTCGCCATACTCTTGAACAAGGCACCCGACAGTTGCGACGGACTACCACCGGCAGCGCAGGCGATCTGCCCCGGCGCACCTTTGGCGAGCTGGATGAGGTCTTTCGCCGTGCGTACCGGCAACGACGGATGTGCGACCAGCACATAAGGCGCAAATCCAATGCGGCCAATCGGCGCAAAATCGTTGACACTGTCATACGGCAGTTTCGGAAACAGGCTGGCATTGATGCCATGTGTGCCGTTGGTGCCGATCAACAGCGTATAGCCATCGGGTGCGCTGCGCGCGACGAATTCCGACGCGACCACGCCATTGGCGCCGGTGCGGCTTTCCACTACCACTGATTGCCCCCACGACTCGGTCATCTTCTGCCCGACCACGCGGCCGAGCAGATCAGTGGGGCCGCCCGGTGCAAACGGCAGGATCACGCGAATCGGCTTGGCGGGATATTGCTGTGCCGACGCCGCCGCGGCGAACGAGGCGATGGCAGCAAGCAATGGCGGGAGAAATTTATTCATGGTCGTTGTGGCTTTCCGGCTGGAATTCGATGTCTGTGCATTCTAAAAGAGATGCTTGCAGCGGTTCAACCGGCAATACCGGTATGTAAAAGTACGATTGACTGCCGCCGCATTCTGCGCAGATACTTAAGCATCGCTCGAATTACAGTAGCGCAGGCGACTCGCCTGCTGGTTCGTTG
>CALQCM020000091.1 GCA_943329075.2 Chitinophaga pinensis
CATGATCGATCTCCGTGTTGGTTGGTCCCAACACAGAGAAAAAACCGTTCATGCACACGCCGTTTCTCATCACCTTACATTCAACCTATTGATTTGTACAGATCTTTAGTTCTAAAAGCCGGGGAAACATCAGGGGCAGGGGTGAGGGTCTGCGGGCTATGCAGTGCGAGATGACGTCTAGTCATACAGGCTGTCCAATCAATGACTCCCAGCAATAAAGCCGGGCACAGCGACACGGCGCTCGATCCACGCCATGACGCGGTTCGCCGCCATCGAGATCACAATGTAGACCAGCGTGGCGGCGGCGAAGGCCTCGAAATAACGAAAGGTCATCTCGCCCATCTCGCGCGTGCGGAAAAAGAGTTCGGTGAGGCCGATCGAATAGGCCACCGCGGTGTTCTTGATCAGGTTCATCAGCTCCGAGGTCAGCGGCGGGATGATGATGCGGTAGGCCATCGGCAGCAACACGTAGCGGTAGGTCTGTGCCTGGGTGAGGCCGACGGCATAGCCGGCATTGCGCTGGCCGCCCGCCAGCGACTGGATACCCGAGCGCACCTGTTCGGCGATGCGCGCCGAGGTGAAAAAGCCGAGACAGACGATGGCGGTGACAAACTGGTGCTGCGTCGGATCGAGCGTGATGACCCAGGCTTTGACCGCCGGAACGAGACCGGGCACGACGAAATACCAGAGGAAGAACTGCACGATCAGCGGAATATTGCGAAACAATTCGACGTAGGCGTTGCCGCAGCGTGTCAGCCACGGTTTGTCAGTGGTGCGCGCAACGCCGATCAGCGAGCCCAGCACAAAGGCCATGATCCACGCGAACAAGGCCACCAATAGCGTCCATTGCAGACCGGAGGCGAGCATCTGCCACCACGCGCCGTCGCCGTCGGGGACCTGTTGCAGGAAGATGTCGAGTTTCATCGCGTCTCGTAAGGCTACCGTCACTCCCGCGAAAGCGGGGGAAGGGGATACCCGCTTTCGCGGGAATGACGGTTCTGAATGGCTTGGCGCGTATTACAACAGTTTGCTACACGCCCTTATCGTTCGGATTCTTGAACGCGTCGCGGATCACCGGCGTCATCGGGAAGTTGAGATTGATGCCTTTGGGCGCGATCGGGCTGGTAAACCACTTCGCGAAAATCTTGTCGATTTCTCCCGATTTCATGACGGCGCCAACGGCGCGGTCAACCAGCGCCTTGAACGGCGCGTCGCCACGGCGCAGCATCATGCTGTAGGGTTCCTGGCGCAACGATTCTGGCAGGATGCGGTAATCGGCCGGATTGCGCGCGTTGGCGATCTGGCCGGCGAGCAGGATGTCGTCCATGATGAAAGCGGCAGCGCGATCGTCGGCGAGCAGCAGGAAGGATTCGGCGTGGTCCTTGCCGTAAATTTCCTTGACGTCCACCCCTTTGGCTTTTTCGTACGATTTGATCAGCGGCACCGAGGTCGTGCCGGATGTGGTCGAGACGGTTTTGCCGTTCAGGTCGGCGATCGTGTTGACGCTGGACGATTTTTTCACCGCCGCCGTGACGTTGATGACAAAGTAGGTCGGGCCAAACGCCACCTGTTCCTGGCGTTGCACCGAATTGGTGGTGGAGCCGCATTCGAGATCGATGGTGCCGTTTTGCAGCAACGGAATGCGGTTGGAGGAAGTCACCGGTTGCAGATCGACCTTCAGGTTCGGCATTTTGAGTTCGGCTTTCACCGCATCGACGATTTTCATGCAGAGGTCGAGCGCGTAGCCGATTGGCTTCTGCTGGTCATCAAGATAGGAGAACGGTATCGATGATTCGCGGTGGCCGATGGTAATGGTGCCGGTGTCCTTTATTTTTTTCAGCGTGCCGCCGAGGTCCTGTGCAACCGCATAACCGGTGCCCAGCGCGATGGTGGCAGCAAGCACGATGCTGGTGAGTCTGCGCATTGAAATCTCCTGATGGTGGTTGGCCGGTGACTGGTGCAGCCGCGCCAATCTAGCGCGGGTATTTTGGCTTGTCCAGTCCGCCGCTGCGGATGGGACAGGGGATGCTAACATTTCGGCCATTCAATGCGGCTACGCGGGGAGTCTGGGAATGAAGATCGGGTTTATGGGACTGGGGCTGATGGGGCGCGGTATGGCGGGGCGCCTGCTTGACGCCGGTAACGAGTTGATTGTCTGCAACCGCACTGCATCCGGCACCGACGCATTACGTGCGCGCGGCGCGCGGGTCGCTGCGACACCGCTGGATTTGCTCGATGCCGAGGTCGTCGTTTCGATGCTGGCCGACGATGCCGCAGTCGAGGCCATGTGCATCACGTCGGGTTTTGCCGCGCGCCTGCCGGCGGGCCGCCTGCATCTGAACATGGCGACGGTGAGCCTGCGCATGGCCAAGCGCCTGACGCAGTTGCACCGAGAGGGCGGCAGCGACTATGCGGCGGCGCCGGTGTTCGGGCGCCCGGCGGCGGCGGAAAAGGGGCAACTCGACATCGTCGCCGGCGGCGCGGCGGCGGCGCTCAAGCGTTGCGAGCCGCTGTTTGCGGCGATGGGCAAAAGCGTATTCATCGCCGGTGAGGAGCCGGCTACCGCCAACATCGTCAAAATTGCACGCAATTACATGCTGGCAGCGGCGGTGGAGAGCATGGGCGAGGCCTTCGCGCTGGTGCGCAAATCGGGCGTCGATGCGAAGGCGTTTTACGAATTGGTCACCAGCACCTCGTTCACCGGCTCCTCGTACCGCAATTACGGCAAGCTGATGGTGGAGCGCAATTTCGACAATGCCTCGTTCACGCTCAAGCTCGGGTTGAAAGACGTCGAGCTGGCGCTGGCGGCTGGCGGCGACACGCAGGTGCCGCTGCCGCTCGCGGGCGTGATCCGCGAGCAGCATCTCGGCGCGCTGAATGCCGGCTTCGGCGACAAGGACTGGGCGTCGATGGCTGATTACATCGCCGCACGCGCGGGCCTGTCATGACGGATGACGCGCGCGTTGCGATGAAAACCAGTTATGGCGACGTCGCCGCCTACGTGACAAAAGACGGTTCCACTATCCGTGAGTTGATGCATCCGTCGGTGCACGGCAATCGAAATCAAAGTTTCGCCGAGGCGGTGGTTTTGCCCGGAGCGTGTACGGCGCTGCACCGCCACCGCGTGACCGAGGAGATTTATCACATCACTGCGGGCGAGGGCATGATGACGCTGGGCGAGGCGCGCTTTGCGGTTCGTACCGGTGACACCGTCTGTATTGCGCCGGGCCTGCCGCATTGCATTGCCAACACCGGCGCTACGTCCCTGAAAATTCTCTGTGCCTGCGCGCCGGCTTACGCCCATGAGGACACCGAACTGCTGTGAGGCCGGCGCACGCGCCGTAAAAATTTGCGACCGCAAGAGAAACGGGCCCGTGCAGCCATGCACGGGCCCGTTTCTTTACAGCGAAGAAACGATTTCTGGCGTCAGTCGGCGTAGATGCCGGCCTTCTTGATCACCGGCGCCCATTTGGCGACTTCCGATTGCAGTTGGATGCGCAGCGACTCCGGATTGGCTTTCGCGAGCGGCACGGGTTCGGCGCCGAGTTCGGCGAGGCGTGCCTTGAAGCCTGCGTCCTGTACCGCCGCCTGCAATGCGGCGACCAGTTTGTCGAGTATCGGCTTCGGCGTGCCCTTGGGCGCGTAGAGGCCGTGCCATACCACGACTTCAAAATTCTTCATGCCCTGCTCGGCGATGGTCGGGACGTCTTTGAGGGACGCGATGCGTTGCGCAGACGTCACGCCATAAACCTTGACGGTGCCGGCCTTGATCTGCTGCGTGGTGTTGGTGGTCTGGTCGCACATCAGGTCGACCTGGCCGCCGATCAGATCAACCATTGCGGGTGCGGTGCCCTTGTACGACACCGTTGTCAGGTCGGCCTCAGCCTGGCTCAGGAACAGCAGCCCGCACAGATGCGAGGCGGCGCCCAGCCCCGCGTTCGCATAGTTGAGCGTGCCCTTGTTGGCCTTGAGATAGGGCAGAAGTTCTTTCAGGTTGTTCGGCGGCAGCGTTTTTTTGCCGAGCATGGTCATCGGCACATCGGCAACCTGGCCGATATATTCGAAGTCGTCGAGCGTTTCATAGGGCAGCTTGCGATAGAGCGCCGGTGCGGTGGCCATGCCGATGTGCATGAGCAGGAGCGTGTAGCCGTCCGGCTTGGCCTTGGCGACCTTGTTGATACCGATGGTGCCGCCGGCACCGCCCGAATTGTCGACCACAATCTGTTGCTTGAGCGAGCCGGTGAGCGTGACGCCGAGGTTGCGCGCCAGCGTGTCGGTCGGGCCGCCTGCCGCAAAAGGCACGATGACGGTGATCGATTTGTTGGGATAGTCCTGTGCGCCGGCGCCGAATGCCGCGGCGAACAACAGGGAGAACAGGGTGCGCGATAGCAATGACCGCATGACAAGCTCCTCTTGTAGTAAGCGTGAAATTTCCCGGTCGATTTGTAAGAACGAATGCCGGTTTGTAAGAACGAATGCCGGTGCGAATCCGCAGCCGGGAGCCATCCTACCTTCAAATCTGCCGGTCGTCAGCGGTTAGGCACTGAAAAGTTTGATCTATCGCAAAAAAGCTTCAATGCACGACGCTAGCGGGCGCGGCTGATCGTGGTGCAGCATGTGTCCGCAACCAGGGATGGTCACTTCACGCAGGTCGGAAAATGCCGATTTTCTCGCGGAAAACTGCGATTCGTCGTCGTTGCGCCATCCGGGGGCGCTCGAGGCGTCGCCGCGGACCCACAATACAGGGGCAGTTATGTGGCGCCAGCAGGCCAGCAGTTCTTCCATGCGACTTAACACCGGATTGATGATTTTGTGTCTTGGGTCGCTGCGTAACTCGACCGTGCCGATTTCTGTTTTGCGCGCCCAGTGTTGCGCCAGAAACTGCGCACATTCGGCTGGCAGGCGCGGATTGTTTTTCTGCATGCGCGCGGCGACCGCTTCGAACGACGGATAGGGTTTGAAGGCAGGTGGCGCGGCAAGCTGGTCGAGCCAGCGCGCGTAGCGTTTGGGCGCGTCTGTTGCCGCCGTGCGCGCAGCGCCGAAGCCTTCGAGCGAAATCAGTTGTGCCACGCGCTGCGGCCGGATGCCGGCGTAGGTGCAGGCGACGTTGCCACCCATGCTGTGGCCGATGAGATTCACGGGTGAATCGGGCTGATAGATATTCAGCAGTGCATCGAGGTCGGCGTAGTAGTCCGGGAACCAGTAACCGTTCCGCGCCCATTCGGTCAGGCCGAAACCGCGCCAGTCCGGTGCGATGACGTGCCAGTTGCGCGCAAAACAATCGACGAGAAACTGGAACGATGCCGATACGTCCATCCAGCCGTGCAGTAAAAAAAGCTTGGGCGCATCGGCGTCACCCCAGCAACGCACGTGGTAGCGCAGATCGCGGATCGGATGGAACTGCGAGGTGCTCGGCTTCATCGGCAAGTGCTGATTTTCATTGGACCCGCCTTTCGCGCCAGGTTGGCGTCCGATATTACTGCGCCGGTGGCGCCGCGGGGGTGCGCAGGTTCAGCCACGACAGCAGCACCAGACTCGCCGCCAGCAGCAGCATGCCGGTAATTTCGACCGGGTCAAAGGTTTCGCCATATTGCAGCCGCGAAAACAGCACGCCCAGTGCCGGCACTGCCATCATGCCCAGACCGGCAACGCCGGCGGAGAGATGTTTGAGGATCATCAGCCAGAGCAGCCAGCCGAAGGCAGTGGCAACGATGCCGCTGGCGGCGATCAGCAGCACGAAGTAGGCGTTCCAGATGATGGGTTTTGCGGGGACCGCGACTGCAATGACGCTGCAGACGATGCCGCCCAGCAGCAGTTGCCAGGCGGTGACCGTGAGCAGATCGAAATCGCCGCGTTGCCGCCAGTTTTTCGCAATCACGGTGCTGATTGCCCAGCTGACGCCCGACATCACCGCGAGCAGGCGGCTAAACAGGCTGCCGCCGGGTTGCCAGGGTTCCAGTACGAGTATCAGTCCGCACCCGGCCAGCACGACGCCCAGCCATTGCGCGCCGCGGATGCGTTCGCCCAGCGCGATGCGCGCGAACAGCAGTGTCCAGAACGGAAAGGTGTAGATCAGCACGGCCGATTTTCCGACCGCGCCTTCCACCAGCGCCCAGCTCGAAAAGCAGAGAAATCCCGCAGTCTGAAACAGGCCCAAAAAAAAGGCGCGGCCGAGTGAGGGCGGCGTCAGCGGCTTCTTCATGAACTTCAAGACGCCGAACATGACCAGCGAGCCGAAGATGCAGCGCAGCGCCGAGTAGTCGAAGGGCCCGGAGAATTGCAGCGCTTCCTTGACGACGACCCAGTTGTACGACCAGATCAGGGAGAGCACGCACATCGTGAACAAGATGCTCCGCGGTACGGGGGTCTTTGGCATGCAGGCGATGAGGGAAGTGAGAGAAGGCCGCCATTGTGCGGTTTCCTCCCGGCCCGAATTACGACTCAGATCAAGAAAATTGCGGGTCGCGCTGCACGCCGGGAAAGCGGCGCGCGGTTTGGCGGCAGGCGAACCTGCCTAGCGTGCGTCGTTGCGCCGCGCCTGTGCTTCGTCGAGTTGCTTTTGCGCTGTTATGACATCTAGTTCGAGTGCCTTGATCCGCTTATCGTAGGCTTCGGTTGTGCGCATGCCACCGCTTCCACCCTTGCCTGATTTTACGCTGCCGATTTGTTCGTCAGGACCGGGCGGGCGGGCGGCTTCGAGTGCGGCGCGCGCACGATCGAGATTCTGCTGGGCAGTCTGGACATCGTTTGTGGCGTTTTCGAGCGCCTGTTGGCGCGAGGCCGCGTCGCCGCTGGAAGTCGGCCCGGGTAATGCGGTATTCGACGGGCGCAACACGACGGGTTTCGATTCCTTGGCGCCCGGTGCCGGCTTGTCGCCAAACACGATTTTGCCGTCGGGCATGACCGAGCGATAAATCGGGGCGCCGGACTGCGCCAAGGCGCCGGCGCAAATCGCACAGGCCAGCATTATGAGTATAAGCCGCATCATGGTGACTCCGTTCATCCGTGTCTGTCTGAGAGTTTCTGCGCGCAGGCTTATGCCGGAATCTGACCGCGAACGCAGGGCGTGTCAAGCCAACTTTTACCTGCATTGCCTGTGGTGCGTGCGGCTCTCTTGCAGAACAACGCGCCGTCGCAACTGTCGTTGACCAATCAAATACTTGTGCATTGCGAAACGACTGTGCGCAAGAGACCTTGTACCGCTCGCCAGAAAGGCTAAAATGTTGAGATGTCTACGCCGCCGTTCGTTCACCTCCGGTTACACAGCGAATACTCGATCACCGACGGGATCGCGCGGATCGATGACGCCGTCGCGGCGGCCAAGGCCGACGGCATGCCGGCGCTGGCGCTGACCGATCTGGCCAACGTCTTCGGCATGGTCAAGTTTTACCGCGCCGCGCGCAGCAAGGGCATCAAGCCGATTATCGGTTGCGACGTCTGGATTGAAAACGAAACCGACCGCGACAAGCCGCACCGTCTCTTATTGCTGTGCCAGTCGCGCGCCGGCTACCGCAATCTGTGCGAACTGGTGACGCAGGCCTATCGCGTCAACCAGTACCGCGGGCGCCCCGAAATTAAACGCGAATGGTTTGCTGCGCCGGCCGGCGAAGGATTGATCGCATTGTCCGGCGCGCATCATGGCGACGTCGGTATGGCGCTCGTTGCCGGAAATCCGAAGCAGGCGCAGAAATACGCGCGCGAATGGGCGAAACTGCTGCCGCAGCGTTATTACCTCGAAGTGCAGCGCCTGCCGCAGTTTGCGACCGCGGCGGCGATTGAGGACTGCGTGCAGCAGACGCTGCAACTGGCTTCTGATCTCAAACTGCCGGTGGCGGCCACCCATCCGGTGCAGTTCCTCAAGACTGATGAATTCACCGCGCACGAGGCGCGCGTCTGCATCGCCGAGGGACAGATGCTCGCCGACCAGCGGCGGCCGCGCACCTTCAGTCCGGATCAGTATTTCAAGACGCAGGCCGAGATGGTCGAGCTGTTCGCCGACATTCCGCAGGCGCTGGCGAACACCTATGAGATCGCGCTGCGCTGCAATCTGTCGATCGAACTCGGCAAGAGCCGGCTGCCGTTGTTTCCGGTGCCCGAGGGCAAAACGCTCGACGATTTCCTGCGTGAACGCGCCAACGAGGGGTTGCAAACACGGCTCCTCCAGCTTTTTCCGGACGCGACCGAGCGGGCAACGCACATCGCCGAATACGAGGCACGGCTCGAGTTCGAAATCAAGACCATTATCCAGATGGGCTTCCCGGGTTACTTTTTGATCGTCGCCGATTTCATCAACTGGGCGAAGAACAACGGCGTGCCGGTGGGGCCGGGCCGCGGCTCGGGCGCCGGATCGCTGGTGGCGTATTCGCTGGGCATCACCGATCTCGATCCGCTGCGCTACAAACTGCTGTTCGAGCGCTTTCTGACTCCGGAACGGGTATCGATGCCCGACTTCGATATCGACTTCTGCCAGGACGGCCGCGACCGCGTGATCGATTACGTGCGGCAGAAATACGGCGCCGACAGCGTGTCGCAGATTGCGACCTTCGGCACGATGGCGGCGAAGGCGGTGGTGCGCGACGTCGGCCGCGTGCTCGATCTTGGTTATAATTTTTGCGACCAGATCGCCAAACTGATTCCGTTCCAGCCGGGCAAGCTGATCACGCTCGAAATGGCGCGCGAGGCGGAGCCGATACTGCGTGAGCGCGAGAAAAACGAGGAGGAGGTGGCACGCCTCCTGGAGCTCGGCGGTCAGCTCGAAGGCATGACGCGCAACGTCGGCATGCATGCCGGTGGCGTGTTGATCGCGCCGGGCAAGCTTACCGAATTCTGCCCGCTCTACATGGCCGAGGGTTCGACCAGCGCGGTCAGTCAGTTCGATAAGGACGACGTCGAGGCCGCCGGCCTCGTCAAGTTCGACTTCCTCGGGTTGACCACGCTGACCATCCTCGACTGGACGCTGCGTTACATCAAGCGCCTCGACCCCGCCTTCAACACACCGCTCGAAACGCTGCCGCTCGACGATGCCGACGCCTACAAGATGTTCGCGAGTGCGAACACCACGGCGGTGTTCCAGTTTGAATCGCGCGGCATGCGCGACATGCTGAAGCAGGCGCGGCCCGACCGCTTCGAGGACATCATCGCGCTGGTCGCACTCTACCGGCCGGGCCCGATGGACCTGATTCCGGATTTCATCGCGCGCAAACACGGCAAGAGCTTCAATTATCCGGAGCCGCGCGTTGAGTCGATCCTCTCCGAGACCTACGGCATCATGGTCTATCAGGAGCAGGTCATGCAGATGGCGCAGATCATCGGCGGTTATTCGCTCGGTGGCGCGGATCTGCTGCGCCGCGCGATGGGCAAGAAAAAAGCCGAGGAAATGGCCGAGCAGCGCGCCATCTTCCAGGAGGGGGCGGGCAAGAACGGCCTCAAGGAGGCAAAGGCCGACGAACTGTTCGACCTGATGGAAAAGTTCGCCGGTTACGGCTTCAATAAATCGCACGCCGCCGCCTATGCGCTGGTGGCCTACCAGACGGCTTATTTCAAGGCGCACCATCCGGCCGCTTTCATGGCCGCCAACTTGTCGGCCACCATGGATGACACCGACAAGGTCAAGATGCTCTACGAAGATGCGCTGGCCAATAAACTCAAAGTGTTGTCGCCGGATATCAACAGCGGCGAATACCGCTTCGTGCCGATTGACGTCGAGACCATTCGTTACGGCCTCGGCGCGGTCAAGGGCGGTGGCGAATCGGCGATCAATTCGATTGTCGCCGCGCGCAATGGCACGGACGGAAAAACGGCCGGCCCGTTCCGCGATTTGTTCGATTTCTGCGAGCGCGTCGACAAGCGGTTGGTCAACCGGCGTGTCGTTGAAGCGCTGATCCGCGCCGGCGCCTTCGATGCGATCGATGATAACCGCGCGCGCCTGCTGGCCTCGGTCGGCATTGCGCTCGGCGCGGCGGAGCAGAACGAACGCAATGCGCAGCAGGTCAGCCTGTTCGGTGGCGCCGGTGAATCGGCGCAGGCGCGGCCGGCGCTGATCGAAGCGGCGCCGTGGGACCGGCGGGTGTTTCTGCGCGAGGAAAAAACCGCGTTGGGTTTTTACCTCTCGGGCCATCCCTACAGCGCCTACAAGGAAGAAATCGGCCAGTTCGTGCGCAGCACGCTCGATCGCCTGCAGGCCTCGCAGGGCTACGGCAACAGTGCGCCGGTGCAGTTGATCGCCGGTGTGGTCGAGTCGGTGCGCTTCATGAAAACGGCGACCTCGCGCATGGTGATCATTGCGCTCAGCGACGGCAACGCGACGCAGGAGATCGTCGTCTATGGCGAAAATTTCGACCAGTACCGCAAGATCGTGGTCGACGATGCGGTGCTGGTGATGGAAGTGAAAGTGCGCAACATCACGCGCGGCGGCCAGGGTGGCCAGGGCGGCGAGGGCGGCGAGACCTTCGTGCGCATCAACGCTGAAAAAATCTACGATCTGGAGGCGGCGCGCAACAAGTTCGCACGCGGCGTGCGCCTGACCTGCAACGGACAGTCGTCGGCTTCGAAGTTAAAGGAACTGCTGTCGCCGTATCGCAACGGCAGTTGCCCGGTCACGCTGGTCTATCACAATCAGGCGGCGTGCTGCGAAATCCAGCTCGGCGAGGGCTGGCGCGTCAATCTCAACGATAATCTGATGCAGTCGCTCGGCGCCTGGCTCTCCGAGGACAACGTCAAGGTCCTCTACGGCTAGCGCCGTCATCCATCCGGCAGTGTTTCAAAGCGCGTGAACGTGCCGTGCGTGTCGGTGACGCGGCAGGCGTCGACCGTGGCGTGCAGGGGCCCGCGGCGCGCGCGTTCGATCAGCGCATGCACGGCCTCCATGCTGCCGCAGACCACCGCCTCGACGCTGCCGTCGTGACGGTTGCGCACCCAGCCGGTGACCTGCAGTTCAAATGCCGCGCGGCTGAGAAAGTGACGGTAGCCGACGCCCTGCACGCGGCCGCTGATGTGCAGATGTTTGACGATACTCATGGCCGTATCATACGGCGCGCCGGCGGCGTTTGTCCCTGCTGCGGGCAGGGATGCTGCGCTGCTACAATCCGCACACTGCGCCCGCACCGTGCGGCGCGCGTTCGACGGGGGATCACATGAAGAATTGGATACAGGTTGTTGCTGCGTTTGCCTTGCTCGTGACGGCCGCCGTGCCCCTGGCCGGCGCCGCTGAATCCGCCGCCGGACGGCATCGCGTGGTGTTCCAGGTCAGCGACAACGATGCGGCCAAATGGAACCTGGCGCTCAATAACATCCGCAACATTCAGCAGGATCTCGGCCGCGAAAACGTCGATATCGAACTGATCGCCTACGGTCCGGGCCTCAACATGCTGAAGCTTGATTCAGCGGTGGCGGCACGCGTGGCCGAAACGCTGGGCAATGGTGCGGACGTGTTTGCCTGCGAGAACACCATGCGCAGCCAGAAGCTCGGCAAGGCTGAACTGTTGCCGAACATCAGTTTTGTCAAAGCCGGTGTCACGGCGCTGATGATGCGCCAGCGCGAAGGCTGGGCCTATATCCGTCCGTAGACGGCACGGCTGCTGCGCATCATTTCGCGGCAATGATTTCCTGCGCGCGCGCCAGTGCCGCAGCCAGGCTGGAATGCAGGCTGTGCGGCCCCATGGCATCGAGCAATCCGGAGCGCCGCATCAACGATGCCGGCTGCTGGTGGGCGTTGCAGGCCAGCAGCGTGGTGCCTCTGGCGTAGAGGTCAAAGAGCACGGTTTCCAGCGTGCTGGCGGCGGTCGAATCCATGTAAATCACGTGTTCGAGATCGAGAATGACCACGCGTTGCGCCTCGATCTGCGCGCGTGACAGGATCTCCAGTGTGTCGGCGGCACCGAAAAACAGCGCGCCGCGCGATTCGTAGAGCGATACGCCATCGGGCAAATCGCCGGCCTCTTCATGCCGCACCCGCGTCACCAGCGTGACCTGGGCAAGCCGGCGGACCAGCACCAGCGCGGCTGACAGAATGCCGACTTCGACGGCGATGGTCAGATCGAAGACGACCGTCAGGATGAAGGTCGAGAGCAGCGTGCCCATGCGGCCCTTGGAAAAACGCGTCATCGTCTTGAACTGGCTCCAGTCGCCCATGTGCAGCGCGACAACCATGAGGATGGCCGACAGGCAGGCGAGCGGAATATGTTTCGCCAGCGGCGCGGCGACCAGTATCACGATGAGCAGGGTGACCGCGTGCACCATGCCGGCAACGGGCGTGCGTCCGCCGTTGCGGATGTTGGTGCTGGTGCGCGCGATGGCGCCGGTGGCCGGTATGCCGCCGAAAAACGGCACCACGATATTGGCGATGCCCTGCGCGATCAACTCCTGGTTGGCATCGTGTTTGTCCTTGATCATGCCATCGGCGACAACGGCACAAAGCAGTGACTCAATGGCGCCGAGCAGCGCGATGGTGACGGCGGGTACGATCAGGTGGCGCAGATGTTCGAGGCTGAGATCGGGCGCGGAAAATTGCGGCAGCGTCTGTGGAATGCCGCCGAAGCGGCTGCCGATGGTTTCGACCGGCAGGTTCAGAAACGCGGCGGCAAGTCCGCCGAGAATAAGAACAGCGACCGGCGCGGGGATCTTCTTGTTCAACGCAGCGGGCCAGACCATCAGCAGGAACAACGAAGCGGTGGCGGTTGCCAGCGTCGGCAGGTCGGTCGTATACAGTGCTCCGCCGAGCGCCTTGATTTGCGCAAAAAATTCCGCCGGCAGCGGGCCGGTCTGCAGGCCGAGAAAATCCTTGATCTGCGAGAGGAAGATCAGCACGGCAATGCCGTTGGTAAAGCCGATGATCACCGGCACCGGGATGAACTTGATCAGCACGCCCAGACGCAGCATGCCCATCGCCAGCAGCATGCAACCGGCCATGAAGGTGCAGATCAGCAGATTGGCAAGGCCATAGTTGGCGACGATGCCATAGACGATGACGATGAAGGCGCCGGTCGGGCCGCCGATCTGCACGCGCGAGCCGCCGAGCGCGGAGATGATGAAACCGGCGATGATGGCGGTGAAAATGCCGGCCTCGGGTTTGCAGCCGGAGGCAATTGCAAAGGCCATCGCCAGCGGCAGCGCGACAATGCCGACGGTAATGCCGGCCAGCACGTCGGCGATCAGCGTCTCGCGCTTGTAGCCCTTGAGGCTGTCAATGAGCTTGGGGTGGAAGGCGAAATGCTGCGAGAAGCGGATCATGGGTGGCCTGGATGACTGAGGCTGGGGGCGCGTCACGCGCAACTGCAATCAATACTGCGGTTTGCCGCTGGCATTGTTGCGCGAGCGCAAGTCCTGCGCTATTTCACCTTCATGCCGGGCTGCGCACCCGAATCCGGCGAGAGGATGAAGAGGCCCGGCGTATCACCTGAGGCGGCAAGCACCATACCTTCGGACATGCCGAACTTCATTTTGCGCGGCGCGAGGTTGGCAACCATCACGGTCATGCGGCCGACGAGTGTGGCCGGATCGTAGGCCGACTTGATGCCGGCGAAGACCTGCTTGGTGCCGAGTGCGCCGACGTCGAGTGTGAGTTTTAACAGCTTGTCAGCACCTTCAACCTGTTCCGCCATCGTTATTTTGGCGACCCGCAAATCAATCTTGTTGAAATCGTCGATCGATATCGTCGGCGCATCAGCGCCGCTCGAAACCCCTTCTCCCTTGATGGGGGAAGATAGGGATGGGGGTGTCACACCCGATTTGGCCGGTGTCGCCGGATGCGGCGTAGAAGTGGTCACTTTGGCGG
Source organism: Chitinophaga pinensis (assembly GCA_943329075.2). Classification (GTDB taxonomy): domain Bacteria; phylum Pseudomonadota; class Gammaproteobacteria; order Burkholderiales; family SG8-41; genus PALSA-1004. The sequence continues at coordinate 13,772 of CALQCM020000091.1, forward strand.
GTTCCTTTTCGATTTCGAGCAGGGCGTCGAGTTGTTTTTCTTCGACGCGGGACATTAATGGGCTAAATGTTCCGAACTGATGTCCGGAAGGTAAGAATTTTTCGACGTCCAGGGGCAAATCGGCATCGTTCCAGGTCAACGTGCCGGAATTCAGATAGCGCTCAGCCGCTTCAGCAAGCTCGGGCAGGATTGGTTTGAGGAAAATTGTAAGAAACTTGAAACCCGCAATCGATGACGCGCAAATTTGACCGAGCTGCTCTTTGGCTGCGGGATTGCTACCAATTTCTTTCGCTAACGCCCACGGTTTAAAGCCATCAATTTCCTTGTTGATGGCGTCTGCGGCCTCCATGATGGCACGGGAAGCTTTGCCAAATTCGCGTTCGTCGAAATGGCCACGAATGGTTTTTGCTGAGGCGACGGCAACTGCAATGCCACCAGTATCTGCCGGTAGTGGGATTCCGCTGAGAGTTCCCATTCGAATGCCGGGCATCCGATTGTCAAAATATTTTGCAAGAAATGGGGCGATGCGGCTCGCAATATTGACGTACTTCCCGATCAAATCACTGTTAACCCGCGCCATGAAATCATCAGGATTGAAATCAATATCCTCGACGCTCGCGTTGAGCTTGGCGGCGATGTAGTAACGCAGCCACTCCGGATTCATGCCGACGTCGAGGTAGCGCAGCGGGCTTAAGCCGGTGCCGCGCGATTTCGACATCTTTTCACCGGAGGCGGTATTGATGAAGCCGTGCACGTTGACGCTATCGGGCACTTTGTAGCCTGCGAACTTGAGCATGGCGGGCCAGAACAGCGTGTGGAAGTAGATAATATCCTTGCCGATGAAATGAATCTGTTCGGTGTCATCGGCCGACAAAAATTCTTTAAAAGAACGTGTTTCGCCCCTGGCTTTAGCCTTGCCGCTGTCGAAATAATTTTTCAGGCTGGCAAGGTAGCCGACCGGTGCATCCAGCCAGACGTAGAAGTACTTGCCCGGCGCGTCCGGGATCGGAATGCCGAAGTAGGGCGCGTCGCGTGAAATGTCCCAGTCGCCGAGCGCTTTGTCACCTTCGCCGGTCAGCCATTCGCGTGCCTTGTTGGCGACTTGCGGTTGCAGGTGTCCAGCTTCGTCGAGCCATGTTTTGAGAAACTCGACGCAGCGCGCATCGGACAGCTTGAAGAAATAGTGCTCCGACGACTTCATCACCGGCTGGGCGCCGGACAGCGTCGAGTAGGGGTTCTTCAGGTCAGTCGGCGCATAGACGGCGCCGCAGACTTCGCAGGCGTCGCCGTACTGGTCGCGGGCAGAGCATTTCGGACACTCGCCCTTGATATAGCGGTCGGCGAGGAACATCTGCTTCACCGGGTCGTAGAACTGCTCGATCGACTTGGTGTAAATCAGCCCGGCGGCCTTGAGTTTGCTGTAAATGTCCTGCGAGAGTTCGGTGTTCTCGGGCGAATGGGTCGAATGCCAGTTGTCGAACTCAATGTGGAAGCCATCGAGGTATTTTTTGCGCTCGGCGGCGATGCGACCGACCAATTGCTCGGGGGTAATGCCCTCGGACTCGGCCTTGAGCATGATGGGCGCGCCGTGGGCGTCGTCGGCGCAGACGAAATGCACCTCGTGGCCTTGCATACGCTGGAAACGCACCCAGATATCGGCCTGGATGTACTCCATGATGTGGCCGATATGGAACGAGCCGTTGGCATACGGCAACGCCGTGGTCGCGAAAATCCGGCGCTTGCTCATGCCTGGCCCCCCGTCGCGCGTCGAGGCGAGGTGACAGGGTCTGCCGTTCGAGTATTCTGCAGCGCCGTAGTGGCGAAGATTTTGCGGGTCATGGCTTCTGCTTGCGGATTAAGCAGTGGATTGTAACAAACCCCTAGCGAAATTAAGTCTTTACTATGGGCTTTGCCGTGGTAATTGTTTAGAATTCCGCCCTCACCGCAGCGAACCAGGACACCCCATGGCAATTACCGAACAGCAGGTCAAAGACGCACTGAGCAGTTTGCTTGATCCGAACACCGGCAAGGACTACGTCAGCGGCAAGGAAGCGCGCAATATCAAAGTCGACGGCGACAACGTTGCGCTCGACATTCTGCTTGGCTATCCGGCGAAAACGCAGATCGAGCCGATCCGCGCCGCGGTCGAGGCCCAACTCAAGGCGCTGCCGGGCGTCGGCCAGGTTACCGCCAACGTCACCATGAAGATCGTTTCGCATGCGGTGCAGCGAGGCGTGAAACTGGTGCCGGGCGTGAAGAACATCATCGCGGTCGCTTCGGGCAAGGGCGGG